>NZ_JBVHLD010000004.1:151330-281149 GCF_055559175.1 Streptomyces sp. NPDC024632 | reverse complement strand
GTGGGTCTTGGTGCGTCTCGCGCACGCCACCCCCCCCCCCCCCCCCCCCCCCCCCCCCCCCCCCCCCCCCCCCCCCCCCCCCCCCCCCCCCCCCGGCCAGGGGCTTTTGCGCTGCTCATAATGGGTGGGTGACCTTGCGGATCGACATCGGCGGCCTGCCGCCCGAGCGGCTGCGGTTCGCCGCCTCCCCGCTGGCGGAGCTGACGGCGATGCTGCACGTCCTGGCGGAACCCGGACACCATCCGCGGCTCGCCGGGTGGGCCGCGGACGTGTGGGCCGCGCTGCGGCCCGAGCTGGCCGAGCGGCTGCGGGAGGCGGAGTTCCTGTGGCGGTCCTCGCGCGCCGACTTCCTGGTGCCCGCCCGGCCCCGGCCGACCCTCGCCGAGGAACTGGACGATGTGGACCGGATCGACGACGCCCGGTACGTGACCGCCGCGCTGGTCACCACCTGCGGCAGCAACCGGATCCACTTCGGCTCCCCGTCGCCGCTCGCCGACGCGACCGCGCGCGAACGGGCCCTGGACCTCGCCCAGGCGCGCGGCGCGTTGCAGGAGGCGTTCGCGGAACGGCTGCTCGCGGACCCGGCCGCCGTGCGGGCGCGGGTGCGCGACACCCTCGAACAGTGCGCCGGGGCGTTCTTCGACGCCGCCTGGGCGGGGGCCGCCGTACGCATCGCCTCCGACCTGCGCCTGAAGCACGACCTGCTCAAGCGGCAGGGTCTCGGTGCGGCGCTCGCCTCGGTCTCCGGCGCGGTCGCCCTGGCGCCGGGCGGTGACCGGATCGTCGTGGACAAGCTCCAGGACAGCGCGACCGCCGCCCGCGACGACGGGGTCACCTTCATCCCGAGCGTCTTCGGCCGCCCGCACCTAGTGGCGGTGCACGCGCCCGGGTGGCGGCCGGTGGTGCAGTACCCGGTGGCCGAGCCGGGCCCGTCCGAGCAGGTGCCGATGGAGACGGTCACGCTCCGGCTGGAGGCGCTCGCGCATCCGGTACGGCTGCGGCTGCTGCGCACCCTCGCGCGCGGCCCGCACACCACCGTCGAACTGGCCCACGCCTGGGAGCTGTCGCCCCCCGAGGTCTCCCGCCACCTCGCCGTCCTGCGCCGCGCGGGCCTGCTCACGAGCCAACGCCACGGCCGTTACGTCCGGTACACCCTCAACGCACCCGATCTGACGTCGCTCGGCTCCGATCTGCTGGCGGCCGTCCTGCGCTGAGCGGCACCGCTCGGCGCTTGCGGCCGTCCTGCGCTGAGCGGCGCCGCTCGGAACGCCCCGCCGCTCGGAACGCCCCGCCGCAGCGGGACGCCCTCGAACGGCCGCGGCTCAGCCTTCCGCGCGGGACACCAGATCGCCGGGGTCGGTGTTGGCCCCGCACAGCAGGACCGCCACCTTCTCGCCGGGGCGCGGCTCGTACGGCCGCCCCCCGCCGTCCTCTCCCCCGGTCGGCAGCAGCGGCGCGAAGGCGGTGGCCCCGCCCACCTCGGTGACGATCCTCAGCTCGTCCCAGAGCGTCTGGCGGGCGGCGATGATGGCCCGGTCGGGCACCAGGACGGACCGCGCGTTGTCCTGACGGCCCGCGTGGACCGCCATCTCGGTGGCGCGGCGCGCGCCGAGCGAGTCGCCCGCGACGGAGTCCACGGTCACGTCGACCGGGTGGCCGGCCTCGACGGCCGCGTGCAGCGTACGGGCGTTCTCCGGCTCCACGGCGACGGCGCGGATGCCGTGCTCGCGCGCGGCGGTGGCGACCCCGGCGAACAGTCCGCCGCCGCCGACCGCCACAAGGACGGTGTCCAGGCCGGGAATCGCGGTACGGATCTCGTCCAGTACGGTGCCCGCCCCCGCAGCGATGTACGGGTGGTCGTAGGCGTGGCTGCCCAGCGCGCCCGCGGTGGCGGTGAACTCCTCGCAGGCGGCGAGCGCTTCGGCGTACTCCTTGCCCACCAGGCGTACGTCCGCGCCGTACGCCCGCAGGCGCGCGACCTTCACCGCGGGGGCCGTCTCGGGCACGAAGACGGTGGCGGGGACGCCGAGCGCCTTGGCCGCCCACGCGCAGGCGAGCCCGGCGTTGCCGCCGGACGCGATGGTGACGCCCGCGGCCGGGAGGGTGCCGGCGGCGCTGTGCGCGAGCAGGAAATTCCGCGCGCCGCGCGCTTTGAAGGAGCCCGTGAACTGGAGGTATTCCAGGGCGAACCACAGCTCGTAGGGCTTGCCGCCCCGGCCGCCGCCGACGAGGCCGGGGTCGGCCCTGGTGACGGCCACCGGCCTGATGTGGCCGTCGATGCGGTCGGCCGCCTGCCGGATGTCGTCATAGTCGAGGTGGCGCACGCGCTGCTCCGGGGGTTCGGGGGACGGTTGAAGGGCTTCAGGTCAGGTGCTTCAGGTGAAGCGCTTCAGGTCACGGCTGGGGGTCAGAGGCTTGAGGTCAGGGCCGCTCTTCGCGGTCCGATCATCGTGCCACGCGCCCGATCGGCGCCCCGCGCCGCCCAGGACGCCTGGTGGCACCCGGTCGACGTCGCCATGGAGATCCCCCCGCCGCGCGGACGGCGACGGCTGCGGCCAAAGCGGCGCCGTGCGAGGGTGCCGACCGGGGCGCGGGGGGACGCGGCCCTGCGCGGGCCCGGTCCGGCAGGCGTCTGTCTGGTGTGCCTCTCCCGTAAACCTCGGCCGGGAGGCCAGACTTGGCGGTGTGGTGAACAAGCGCAGCGCCGGGGTCCTGCTCTTCCGCGAGGTCGGCGGCGCGGACCGGGACGGCGGGATCGAGGTCCTTCTCGGGCACATGGGCGGGCCCTTCTGGGCCCGGCGCGACGCGGGCGCGTGGTCGATCGTCAAGGGCGAGTACGAGCCGGACGAAGCCGCGGTGGACGCCGCCCGGCGCGAGTTCCGGGAGGAGGTCGGCCTGCCGCTGCCCGACGGCGAACTCCTCCCGCTCGGCGAGACCGAGCAGTCCGGCGGCAAGGTCGTCACGGCCTGGGCGCTGCACGCCGACTTCGACCCGGCCCTCGCCGTGCCCGGCACCTTCACGATGGAGTGGCCGAAGGGGTCGGGCCGCCTCCAGGAGTTCCCGGAGATCGACCGGGTGGCCTGGCTCGGTCTGCCGCAGGCCCACGAGAAGATCGTGGAGGGGCAGCGCGTCTTCCTCGACCGCCTGGCCGCGCTGCGCGCCGGTTGACGAGGGGCATACGGGACCGCCACCACCGGCCCTACGGCGTCGGCCCGTCGAGCGACCGCCGCCTGCCGCGCAGAAAGGCCCGCTCGGCCGCGTTGTCGGTCCGCCCGAGCGCCGCGTCGTAGGCCGCCGCGGCCTCCCGCGTACGGCCCAGGCGGCGCAACAGGTCGGCGCGGACGGCGTGCAGGACGTGGTAGCCGTCCAGGTCGAGGCGGTCGACGAGGGCGAGCGCCGCCGCCGGTCCCTGGACCTCGGCCACCGCGACCGCGCGGTTGAGGGCGACGACCGGGCCGGGGGCGACGGCGAGCAACTGGTCGTACAGCGTCACGATCTGCGGCCAGTCCGTGGCCGCCGCCGTCGGCGCGTCGCAGTGCACGGCGTTGATCGCCGCCTGGATCTGGTACGGACCCGGCTGCCCCCGCCGCAGGCACTGCCGTACGAGATCCTGGCCCTCCGCGATCAGGGCGCGGTCCCACCGGCTCCGGTCCTGGTCGGCGAGGAGGACGAGGCCGCCGTCCCCGGCGGTGCGCGCCGCCTCCCGCGACCGGGTGAGCAGCATCAGCGCCAGCAGGCCGGGCACTTCGGGCTCGTCGGGCATCAGCGCGTGCAGCAGGCGGCCGAGCCGTACCGCCTCGGCGCACAGGTCGGCGCGGACCAGCCGGTCGCCCGAACCGGCCGTGTGGCCCTCGTTGAAGATCAGATAGACGACGGCGAGCACCGCGCGGAGCCGGTCGGGCAGGTCGGCGTCGGACGGGACGCGGTACGGGATGCGCGCGTCGCGGATCTTGCCCTTGGCCCGCACCAGCCGCTGCGCCATGGTCGGCTCGGGCACCAGGAAGGCCCGCGCGATCTCGGCCGTGGTCAGCCCGCCGAGCAGCCGCAGCGTCAGGGCGGTCCTGGCCGCCGGCGAGAGGGCCGGGTGGCAGCAGGTGAAGATCAGCCGCAGCCGGTCGTCGTGCACGGGGCCCTCCTCTCGCGCCGGTTCCCGGTCGGCCCGCAGCAGCGCGGCCTGGGCCTGGTGGTCCGCGCGGGAGGACTCGCGGCGCAGCCGGTCGATCGCGCGGTTGCGCGCCGTGGTGATGATCCAGCCCGCCGGGCTCGGCGGCACCCCGTCGGCCGGCCAGCGCCGTACCGCCGTGGTGAACGCGTCCTGGACCGCCTCCTCGGCGACGTCGATGTCGCCGAAGGAGCGGACGAGGACGGCGACAGCGCGGCCGTACTGCTCGCGGAAGACGCGGGCGGCCTCCGGCTCGGGTGCCGCCCCCTTTCCCGGCCCGTACGCCGCCCGTGGCTCCGGCCCCGGCTCCGGCCCCTCGTACGGCGGCCGTCGCTCCGGCTCGCGCGTCATGCCGACGTCACTCGGACGGCCCGTACCGGAGGGGCCTGACCTCGATCGGGAGGGTCGTCGCGCGGGCGAGCGCGCGGCCCCACGCGAGGGCGGCGTCCAGGTCGGGCGCCTCGACGATCGTGAAGCCGCCGAGGTGCTCCTTGCCCTCGACGTACGGGCCGTCCGTGGTCAGGATGTCGTCGCCCTTGTGCCGCAGCACGGTGGCCGTGCCCGCGGGGAACAGGCCCGCGGCGAAGACCCAGGCCCCGGCGGCCTTCATCTCGGCGTTGAGCGTGTCGAGGTCGCGCCGGATCGGGGCGAGGAATTCGGCGGACGGCGGCTCGTCGGTGTCGGGCTGGTAGACGCTGAGCAGATACTGCGGCATGGGGTGCCTCCCGGGTCCGTACCGGGCTCCTGCCCGGCTCCTGCGGCCGGTGCGCCGACCGGCTCTCACTGTCCATACGAACGGGTCGGGCCCGGATCGACATCTCGGCTGTTGTTGAATGGTGGACGGCCCGCCGCCGACCGAGGGCGTGCCCGGTGAGGTCCGGCCCGAGGTGAGGCAATCAACAGGTGAGTGCGCGTCCCGTGTCCCTGAGGAGTCTGATACCGGCGGTCTTCCTGCCGGTCCTGATCTTCGAGACGGGCATGGGCGCCCTCGCTCCGGTGCTCGCGCTCAGCGGCAGAGCGCTCGGCGCGAGCGTCGGGAGCGCCGGGCTGGTGCTGGCGCTGCTCGGCGTCGGGCAGATCCTCGGCGACGTGCCGGCCGGCGCGCTGGCGGCGCGGCTCGGCGACCGCAAGGCGATGCTGGTCGCCTCCGGGGTCACGGCGGTGACGCTGTCCGGCTGCGCGCTGGCCCGCAGCGTGTGGCAGCTCGCGGTGGCGGTGACCGTCACCGGCGCCTCCAACGCCGTCTTCATCCTGGCCAGACAGTCGTATCTCACCGAGGTCGTGCCCACCGGGCTGCGCGCGCGGGCGATGTCCACACTCGGCGGTATGTCGCGCGTCGGCGCCTTCGTCGGGCCGTTCCTCGGCGCGGCCGTGCTCACCAGGTTCCCGGTGCACGACATCTACTGGCTGGCGCTGCTGTGCACGGCGGTGACGGTCGTGGTGCTGCTGACCGTGCGCGACGTCGCGGACCCGGCGGCGGGGGCCGTGCGGGAGACCGCCTCGGTACGGTCGGTGCTGCGCGGCCACCGCCGGGTCTTCCTGACGCTGGGCCTGGCCGTCCTGCTGGTGGCCTCGGTCCGCGCGACCCGGCAGACGGTGCTGCCGCTGTGGGCCGACCATCTGGGTCTGAGCCCTTCGTCCACCAGTGTGGTCTTCGGGATCGCGGGGCTGGTCGACACCCTGACCTTCTATCCGTCGGGGCAGGTGATGGACCGGGCGGGCCGGCTGTGGATCGCCGTGCCGTCCATGGTGGTGCTGGGCTGCGCGCAGGCCGCGCTGCCGCTGACCCACAGCCTGGCGTCGCTGACCGTCGTCGCCATGCTGATGGGCTTCGGCAACGGGATCGGCAGCGGCATCCTCATGACCCTCGGCGCCGATGTCGCGCCGCCGCGCGCCCGCTCGCAGTTCCTCGGTGTGTGGCGGCTGTGCGCGGACTCCGGCGCGGCGGGCGGTCCGCTGGTCGTCTCGGCCGCCGCCGCCCTCGGCAGCCTCGCGGCCGGGATCGCCCTCATGGGCGCGGTCGGCCTCGCGGCGGCGGGCGCGCTGCTGCGCTGGGTGCCGCGCTATTCGGCCTACGCGACGACCGGTACCCGCCGGTCGAGCACACGGGTCGCGGGCGGCGCGGCCCCCGCCCCCGTACCCGAGCCGCGCCCGCCGGGGGACGCGTCCGGGCAGCCGGAGCATCCGGTCCGGGGCAGGGGCGAACCTCCGCGTACGTGAGGGCCGCCCCCTCGTACGCGGAGCGGACGGCGGCCCGCGGTGTGCCCACGTACCTTGGTCAGACCGCCCGTTCGGCCAGGAACGCCTCCCAGGTGCGCTCGCCGACGGTGGCGCCCTCAGTCGTCAGATTCTCCCCGTCCCGGTACACGCGCCCGGCCTTGCCCGGCATCGGGACCGGCATGATCGGGCGGCGCTTGCCGACCGCCTGGAGGTAGCCGCGGGCCGCCTCGGCCAGCGTGTAGACGGTGGGACCCACCATGTCGGGGACCCGCCCCGCGGGCTCGGCGAGGGCCAACTCCACCATGCGGGCGGCGACTTCGCGTGAGTCGACCGGCTGGAGCCGCATCACGCCGGGGATCGGCAGCACCGGCAGCTTGGCCATCTTCCCGATCACGGTGAAGGCGAACTCGTGGAACTGCGCGGCGCGCAGCGTCGTCCACGGCAGCCCGGACTCGGCCACCATCCGCTCGGCGGCCAGTTTCACCTTGAAGTAGCCGAGCGGGACCTTGTCCGCCGCGACGACCGAGATGTAGACGAAGTGCCGTACGCCCGCGGCCGACGCGGCGGTCAGCAGGGCGCGGGTGGACTTGTCGTCGCTCTTCGCGTCGCCCGCGAGGTGCAGGACGGTCTCGATGCCGTCCACCGCCGCGTCGATTCCCTCGCCCGTGAGCAGGTCGCCGGTGACGTACTCGACGCCGTCGCCGGACGCGTGGGCCGTACGGCTCAGCACCCGGGGTTTGGTGCCCGCCTCCGGCAGGAGCGGGATTACGTGCCGCCCGAGGGTGCCCGTACCGCCGGTGACCAGGATGGATGCTGTCATGACGTCTTCTCCGTGTTCGTCTGGCGAGTCGTCCGGCGGTCTCGTTCGGAGCCGGAATCCGATGGTCTGTCGCGGGGCCACCGTGGGGACACGGCGGGGAGACCGCAGGTCCCCACTAGCTGAGGCCGCCGTCCGCGCGGAGATTCTGGCCGGTGAGCCAGCGGGCGGCGGGGCCGGCGAGGAAGGCGACGACGTCCGCGATGTCGGCGGGGCGGCCCAGGCGGCCGAGCGGGGTGAGGTCGATGAGCGGCTGGAAGTCCGCACCCGGGTTGGCCTCGCGCAGGAGGTCGGTGTCGGTGGCGCCGGGCGAGACCGTGTTGACGGTGATGCCGCGCGCGCCGAGCTCGCGGGAGGCCACGCGGGTCAGTTGCTCGATCGCGCCCTTGCTGGCCGCGTAGGGCGCGTTCCCGGGCGCCGGGCGGAGCGTGTTGAGGGTGGAGATGTTGATGACACGGCCGTCGTCGCGCAGGTGCCTGGCCGCGTAACGCATGGTCAGGAACGTGGACTTGGCGTTGCCCGCCATCACGCGGTCGTACATCTCCTCGTCGGTGTCGGCCAGGGGCACGGGGGTGATGCTCAGCGCGGCGTTGTTGACCAGGATGTCCAGGCCGCCGAGGTGACGGTCGGCGGTGGCCATCAGCCGCTCGGCGGCGCCGGGTTCCACGAGGTCGGCCCGGAGCGCCCGCGCGGTCCCGCCCGCCTCCTCGACGGTGCGTACGACATCGGCCGCGGCCTCGGCGTCGCGCGCGTAGCCGAACACGACGTCCGCGCCGTCGCGTGCGAGCCGTTCCACGATCGCCCGGCCGATGCCCCGCGAACCGCCGGTGACCACAGCGGTCTTGCCCTTGAGCACGGTCATGCAGCCCTCCCCCGGCGGCCGTTGCGGCCGCGGTCTCCGCCCCAGAACCTACGCCGGTCCGTACCGGCGCGGAACAGGGCGCGCCAAGGGCGGTGCGAGCCGCGCTCACCCCGGGAGGCGGTCGCCGCCCGTGTCGCGGTCGGCCCGGTCCCGTGCGAGGGCGGGCACCAGCGACGAGTGGAGGTGGCGGGTGACCCGGCCCGGTGCGGGGGTGTGCGCGCGGTGGGGCGCGGGGACGCGCGCGTGCACATGGACGTGGTCGCGCACGGTGGCGGGCGGCGGCTGGGCCGCGCGGTCGAAGAGGTGCTCGCCGGTGCGTTCGACGGCGACGGTGGCGACCGTACTGGCGACCAGCAGCGCGGCCAGTGTCGTGAGGGCCAGCGGACGGCGGCGCGGCGGGCGGCCGAGCAGGGCGTGCACCCGCGCGGGGACGTCGCTGCCGGTGGCCGCCGCGACGGGCGCGGCTCCGGCGGCCGGGTGCGGCGCGTCGTGCTGGAGCAGCGCCGCGCGGGCGATGGTCCTGGCGACGAGCTGCCGGTCGCCGACGCTGCGGGCGGCGTCCTCGTCCGCCCAGCGCTCGACGGCCTGACCGGCCGCCTTGGCGGTACGGCGCAGCAACGGGTTGACGCCCGCGGCCAGTTCGGCGGCGAGGATCCACCAGACGTGCCGGTGGTTGAGGTGGGAGTGCTCGTGGGCGAGGACGACCTGCCGCTCCTGCGGGGTGAGCGCCCTGAGCAGGCCGGTGGTGATGACGATGCGCGCGGCGGGGGCGGGGGTGGTGAAGGCGTCGGGCCACGCGTTGTCGACGACGAGCACGGGGTCGGCGGTGCGGGGGCCGCGGGCGATCCGGTAGACGGCGGCCAGCGCGCGCAGTCGGCGGACGACGGTGAGCGAGGCGTGCGCGACGGCCGCGGCCAGCAGGACGAGGCTGGCCGCGGCCAGCGGGTCGGGCACGGGGTCGAGGGCGTCGAGGCGCTTGGGCGACCACGGTCCGAGCGCGGCGATCGCGGGCACCTGTCCGAGCCAGGTGAAGCCCAGCTCACCGAGGACGAACAGGGTCGAGGCGGCCACCGCGAGCGCGGCGGGCACGAGCAGCCGGGTGGCCGTGGCGGGCGGCAGCAGCTTTCCGAGCCGGGGCGCGGTGAGCGCGAACAGCAGGCAGACGAGGGTAGTCGCGCAGACGGCTCCGGTCACGCCGCCTCCCCGGTGTCGGCCGCCCGCCGCCGGTCCGGGGGTGCCGGACGGCGCGACGCGGTCGAGCAGGTCGGGTCCGGGGGCGGCGATCCGCGCGACGCGGTCGAGTCGGTCGGGTCCGGGGACGCCGATCCGGGCACGGCGGTCGGGTCTTGAGGCGTCGGCCCGCGCACAGCGGTCGGGTCCGGGGACGCCGAACGGCGTGACGCGGTCGGGTCCCTGGGCATCGGCCCGCGCACGGCGGTCGCGCCCGTCGCGTGCCGCCCGTTCGTCGCGTCCACCGCTGTCAGCACCTTCACCGCTCTCCGTCCGGCTCCGGTCCGTCAGACGGATCGGCCGCGCCGTCGGTTGCCTCGCCGTCCCGGCGACTTTCGGGGCCCGGCGGGTCGAGGAGGCTGCGCAGGAGGTGTTCGTCGGCGGCCTTGAGCGTGCCGACGAAGCGGACCAGCACACCGGCGCGGTCGTCGTCGGCGTCGAGCAGTCGCTGCATGCGCTGCGCGGTGACCTCGGCCGGGTGCGCGGGCGCGGTGTACGCGTAGCCGCGGCCCTCCTGCCGCCGGGTGACCTCGCCCTTGGCGTGCAGCCGGGTGAGCACCGTCATCACCGTCGTGTAGGCCAGCTCCCCGCCGAGCGCGTCGCGGACCTGCGCGGGGGTCATCGGTCCTGTGCCCGCGGCGAGCACGGCCTGGATGTCGCGTGCCAGACTGCCGCGGCTCCGGCGCTGAGGGGCCATCGGTGATCTCGTCTCCCCTTATTACGCTACTACAAGGTCTGTAGTAGCTTCCGGTTCCGGGTGGTTACTACAAGGAGTGTAGTAACCACCGGCATCACGGCGTCCCGGAGCACCGGGCCGCCGACCGGGAGAGGGCCGACAGGGAGTGGCCGCCATGGACGGTTCGCCATGCGGATGACAGGGCCGGGCGTGTGCGTCGTCGTCATCGCCCGCGACGACGCGGAAACCGTCGGCGCCGCCGTACGGTCCGCGCTCGCGCAGGGCCTGGCCGTCACCGAGGTCGTCGCGGTGGACGACGCCTCCCGCGACCGGACGCCCGACGTCCTGGACGCGCTGGCCGCCCGCGAGCCCCGACTGCGCGTCGTGCACCGCGCCGAGAACAGCGGCGGTCGCGGCACGCCCCGCAACGACGGCGTCGCGGTCGCCACCGCCGAGTACGTGATGTTCCTCGACAGCGACGGCGTGCTGCCGGACGGCGCCGTACGCGCGCTGCTGACCGCCGCGGAGACCCACGGCACGCCGGTCACCGTCGGCGTCGCCGTCCGCCGCGAACTGCCCGGCGGCCGTGAGGTGCGCTGGCAGCCCGCGCTCTACCGCGAGGCCGCCGTCCTCGCGTCCCCCGAGGACCATCCGGAGCTCCTGCGCGACACCCTGTGCGTCAACAAGCTCTACCGGCGCGCCTTCCTCGACCGGCACCGGCTCCGCTGCCCCGAAGGCACCTTCGCCTACGAGGACTTCGTCTTCACCGCCCGCGTGCTGGCGGCGGGACCGCCGATCGCCGTCGTGCCCGACACCGTCTGCGTCCGGCGGGCGCGCCGCGAGGCCGGGGAGCCGGTCGCGCCCGCCCGCCGGGACATCGGCGACTGGGCCGCCCGCGTCGCCGCCCACCGCCAGGCCGTCGACGTCTTCACCGCCGCCCGCCGCCCCCTGCTCGCCGCCGCCTGCCGCACCAAATTCCTCGACGACGACCTGTGCCTGTACGTCCGCGAACTGCCCGGCCGCGACCCCGCGTACCAGCGCGCGTGGTGGAGACTGGCCCGCGCCTACCTGGCCTCCTTCACCGACGCCGAGCGGGCCGCGGCGGCGGCCCCCGCCCGCTGGATCGCCGCGGTGGTGCTGGCCGGTGACGCCCCGCGCGACCTGGCCCGGCTCGCGCAGCTCGCGGCGGACCCGGCCAGACTGGCCCCGCCGTACGCGCGGACGTCGGCCGGTCCCGTCTGGTCGGACGGCCTGCGCGACGTCAGGCTCGACGGGCTCGGCCAACTCCCGCTCGACGCACTGCCGTTGACGGTGGACGGCACGCTGTTCACCGGCCGTCACGGGCGACTGCGGCTGCGAATCCGCGATCTGTACGGCCGCCTCGCCGCGGTCGGCGGCCCGGTCTCCGTGGAGGTCGACGTCATCGCGCGGGACGGCGCGGAACCCGCCGTCACCACCACGGCCACGGCGTACGACGAGTGCGGTCGCTGGCGCGCCAGCGTCCCGCTCGACGTGGGCCGGCTCGCCGCCGCGGGCTGTCGCGGCACCCAGACCTGGGACGTACGGGTGCGGCTGCGGTACGCCGACGGCACGGTGACGGCCCCGCTCGCGCCGCGCGCCCAGGACTCGGGGCTGCGGCGCACGGTCACCCCCTGCGGGCGGTACGGCGTCGCGCTGATCCAGGCGTACCGGACGGCGGGCGGTTCGCTGGCACTGCGCCTGGCACCCGGCGCGCGCGGGGCCTTCGACGTGGCCCTGAGACGGCTGCGGAGCCGGTCGCGTACGACGGCGTCCGCGGTATGAACCCCGGCGGTCGGCGCCGGAGGACGACGGAGCGACGAGATGCCGAAAACTACTACAGAGAACGTAGTAGGATGCGCCGGGAGACGATCTGAGGCATACGAGCAAGCGGGACACGGTGCTGACCTCCTCCTCCGCGGCCATCGACACACCCCCAGCGGCGCCGCCCGCCGGTCCGCCGCGCCGCCCGGCGCTCCGGGCCGCCGCGACACCGCTGGCGGCGCTGCTCGCGGCGGCCGTCTCCATGGGTGCCTACTGCCTGGCGCTGGCCGTGCACGGGACGTACCCGTTCGGACCGAGATCGCGGGCCGTCAACGACCTCGGCAACCAATTCGTGCCGTACCACGCCCACTTGTGGGACCTGATGCACGGCCGCGCCACCGGCGACCTAATCGTCAACTGGGGCAGCGGATACGGCGTCCCCTTCCTCGCCGACTTCTTCACCTATCTGATGAACCCGTTCTCCTGGCTGGTCGGGCTCTTCCCGCGCGACGCCGTCAACGCGGCCGTCTTCACGGCCACGGTGCTGAGCATCGGACTCGGCGCGGCCCTGATGACGGTCTACCTCGGCAGGCTGCGGCCGGGCTCGCCGTGGCTGCGCGCGCTGCTCGCGGTCGGCTACGCGGTGAGCACCTGGACGGTCTCGGACGGCTTCGGCGACCCCATGTGGATGTGGGGCCTGTCGTCCTTCCCGCTGCTCGGCATCGCCTACGACTGGTGTCTGCACAACCGCCGTTGGGTGCCCGCGACGCTGGTGATCACCCTGTGCTGGGCGGCGAACTTCTACACCGCGGCCATGGCGACCCTCGGCATGGGTCTGGTCCTCGGCGCCCGCCTGCTGCTCGACTCCCGTCCGGTGCGGGACCGTTGGCGCGCACTGCTGCGCGCCGCGGCGGCGACCGCGACCGGCCTGCTGCTGGCCGCGCCCGTGCTGACGGTGAGTTACACCGCCAGCAAGGCGTCCCAGCCCGCCGAGCCCCAGGACTACACGCCGCCCGCCGCCCTCGACTACCTCGCGCACCTGCTGCCCGGCGGCCTCTACCCGTCCGCCCCGCGGATCTCCGTCGGACTGCTGCCGCTGCTGCTCGTGCTCGCCTTCCCCTTCATGCGGCGGGTGCCTGGCAGGGAACGCGCGGTCTGGACCGGGCTGCTGGTCCTGGTGGCCCTGTCGTACGTCTGGAAGCCGACGGTCCTGCTGTGGCACGGCCTGGCCATGCCCAACGGCAGCCCCTACCGCGCCGCCATCGCGCTGACGTCCATGCTGGTGGCGGTCGCCTGGCTGGCGCTCTCCCGCAGGCCACGCCCACGTGAACTGCTCGCGGGCGGGGCCGCGTTGGCGGTCCTGCTCGCCGTGGTGAGCGGCGGCCACTACTTCACGCGCGGCGAGTGGATCCTGATCCTCGCCGACAGCGCCCTCGTCCTCGGCCTTCTGCTGCTGCTCGCCCGCCACCGGACCGACCGCCGGGTACGTATCGGCGTGTTCGCCGCGCTGACCTGCTCGGTCTTCCTCGCCACCGCCTACAGCGTCTTCTCCGTCAGCGTGATCAGGGACGACAACCCCCGGTGGACGCCGAGGGAGACGATCAGCGCCGCGTCGCTCACCGCGCACGCGGCGGTCGGCGCGCGGGACGACTGGCCCGCGACCCGCACCGACCCCGGTCCGCACCAGTACACCGCCAACGACCCGCTGCTGCTCGGCGGTGAGGGCGGCTCGTACTACAGCAGCTATCTGCCCGCGCGGACCGCGGCCACCCTCCAGGCCCTCGGCTCCGCCTGGACCATGAGGGGCCGTCACATCTACGGCCTCGACGACCCGGTGGGCCGGGCGATCATGGGAGTGAGCAGTTCCCTCG
Source organism: Streptomyces sp. NPDC024632 (assembly GCF_055559175.1). Taxonomy (NCBI): domain Bacteria; kingdom Bacillati; phylum Actinomycetota; class Actinomycetes; order Kitasatosporales; family Streptomycetaceae; genus Streptomyces; species Streptomyces sp. NPDC024632. The sequence continues at coordinate 267,529 of NZ_JBVHLD010000004.1, read as the reverse complement.
GCATTGTGCCCGGCGCGCCGAGCGCCGTCGCCCAGCACACCGCGCCCGCTCCCCCGATCGTCACCCTCAGGCCCGGCGCGGCCTTCGACGGCGCCGTCCGCGACACCTCGGTCTTCGCCCGGCAGCAGCGCGTGCTCGGCGCCCGGGTCTACGGCGTGCCGCTGCTCGCCCCCGCCTCCGGGCCACGGCCCGTCCCCGAGCCGAACGGCACCTGGCGGCTGCCGGGCAACGCCAAGGGCGCGGCCTGGACGTCGTTCACCGCGACCTGCGCGCCGGGCACCCTCGCGTATCTGTACGCGCCTTGGTTCTCCGGCCCGGTCCGTGCGAACGGCGCCGAGTACCGGGCGGTCGGCGTCCACGACCTGGCCGCCAACGGGATCATGCCGCTCGGCGCCGTGCCCGCGAGCGGCCGGATCCGGCTGGCGCTGGGCACCACCACCGCCCAGGACATCCCGCGGTTCCCGGTCGGCTGCCTCGACCAGGACGTGCTGCGGCGCGCGGTCACGAAGCTGCGGGCCACCGGCCCGGCCGAGGTCACGGCGGGCGGCCACACGATCACGGCCGCCTTCCGTCGGGGCGGCCACGGCACCGCGGTCCTCGCCGTGCCCGCCGTGACCGGCTGGCGCTGTTCGGTCGACGGCGGCGCGTCGACGGCCCCCCGCACCCTCGGCGGCCTCATCGCCGTGGATCTGGGCGGCGGTTCGCGGGTCTCCTGCTCGTTCCGCACACCCGGTCTGAACGCCGGGCTCCCGGCCTCCGGCCTCGCCCTGGCCGTGCTGCTCGCGGTCGGCGTCGGCGGCCGGTTCCGCGACCGCTCGGGGCGCGACGGCTCCTCGGGTACCGCCGGACGCGCCCTCGCGCGACGGCTCTTCCCCCAACGCCTCATGCGCGACGGGCTCTTGGCCGGGTCCGCGCTCCGCGGACCCGCCCTCGGTCTCCGTCGCCTCGGGAGGCGCGCATGACGAAGCTCTCGGTCGTCGTGCCCTGTTACGACGAGGAGGCGGTCATCGACCGCTTCGACGCGCGGACCCGTGCCGGGCTCGGCGGGCTCTCCGCGGCCGGGGTCACGGCGGACGCGCTGGTCACCGGGGTCGACGCGCCCGGTTGTGTCACCCTGGTCGCCATCATCGTGGGCCTGGGCGGCGTCCAGATGGTGATGCTCGGCCTGATCGGCGAGTACATCGGCCGGATCTCCTACGAGACCAAGCGCCGCCCGCACTTCCTGGTCAAGGAGGCCCACCATCCGTCGTCGCAGGCGCCGGAACCGCTGGACGCCCTCCGGCACCGGCGGCAGCGGGAGCTCCGGCACGGCAGGGTGATCTAACGGTGTATCACCCTGTCGCGCCGCGGCCGCCGCTGCCGCAGCGCCGACACCGCACGCCCGCACGGGACCGGAGTTCGGGGCCGTCGACCGTCAACCCTTGCGTTTCCACGCCTGGTTGCTGCCGCCGTTGCACGGGTGGAGCTTGATCGGAGTGCCGTCGGAGGTCGCGGCCATCCATACGTCGACGCACAGGCCCGACTGGTCGCCGCGGATCACGCCGCCGCTCAGCGTGAACTGCTGCGCCGGATTGCCGCTGCAATAGGCGATCTGGACGATCGTCCCGTCGTCCGTGCTGCCCCAAGCGGCGTCCATGCACAGGCCCTTGCTGCGGATCGTGCCGTCGGAGGCGAAGGTCCACTGCTCGTTGACGTTGCCGTTGCAGGTCCACAGTTGCAGGTGGGTGCCGTCCGAACCGGCCGAGGCGTTCAGGCACTTGCCCGACCCGCCGCTGACCAGGAAGTCGCCGACCCTGGCCGGAGCGGGCGGCGCGGCGGCCTTGGTCGCCTTCGCCGGCGGCTTGGCGGTCTGCCTGGTCGCCGGGCTCGTGGCCTTCTTCGTGGCCCGGGTGCGCGGGGCTCCGCCCCCTGATCCGGCCGAGCCCCCCGAACCGCCGGAACCGCTGGAGTTCCCGGCGGGCGGGGCGGCGGCGTGCTTGGCCGCGGGCGGCCTGGTCGTCGGCGGCGGGCTCGTCGTGGTCACCGCCGCCTCGGGGGTGGTGGCGGTGCTCGACGGCGTCGCGCTCGGCGACTGGGTCCGCGCGGCGGCGACCACCGTGTCCGACGTACGGCCGCCGTCCCCGCCGTTGTCGCCGCCGAGAGCGCCGAGCAGCGGGACGACGAGCACGCAGACGGCCGTCACCGCCGCCGCGCCGCCGATCGTGCCCCACACGCGCACGCCGGGCACCAGGCCGCGGCGGGGCACGGAGGCGTGCTCGGCGAAGGTGGCGGAGAAGTCCGAGGCGGCGGGCGGCGGCGCGGACGCGGGCTTGTCCAGGGCGGGCGGCGGGAGGTCGGGCGTCGGCACGGGGGGTCTCCGGGGGGATGTCGGGCGCGGGGGCGGGGTGTTCGCTCGGGGCCGGGGTGTTCGCTCGGGGCCGGGGCCTCGGCGTCTCCTCAGAGTCTGAGGACGGGGCGGGCGACGGCGGGTGCCGCGGACAGGGCCACGGACTGCGGCGGCAAGTCGTCGGCTTCGAGGGCGACCAGGTCCTCGGCGCGCGGATCGGCCAGTTCCGCGACGCGTTGCGCCTGACGTTCCGTCATCTCCTGGAACACCTGGCGCGCGGAGCGGCCGTTGCCGAAGCCCTCGCCGCGCGGCATCCGGTCGAAGAAGCCGCTCAGTTCCGCGCGGGCCTTCTCGGTGAGTTCGTAGCGGTGCTCGGCCGCCTGGTGCTCCACGATCGAGACGAGTTCCGCCGCGTCGTAGTCCACGAAGTGCAGGGTGCGGCTGAAGCGGGAGGACAGGCCCGGGTTGGAGGAGACGAAGCGGTCCATCTCGGTGGGGTAGCCCGCGGCGATCACCACGATGTCGTCGCGGTGGTCCTCCATGAGCTTGACGAGCGTCGAGACGGCCTCGGTGCCGAAGTCGTTGCCGCTGTGCAGCGGCGACAGCGCGTACGCCTCGTCGATGAACAGCACGCCGCCCAGGGCCTGTTGGAAGGCTGCGGTGGTACGCGGCCCGGTGTGGCCGACGTACTCGCCGACCAGCGCGCTGCGGTCGACCTCGATCAGGTGGCCGCGGCGCAGCAGGCCGAGCGCCTTGAGCAGACGGCCGTAGAGCCGGGCGACGGTGGTCTTGCCGGTGCCGGGGTTGCCCGCGAAGACCAGGTGGCGGCTGAGCGGCGGCGCGGGCAGCCCGGCCTCCTGCCGTCGCCGTACCGTCCGCATCAGCTTGACCAGGGAGCCGACATCGCCCTTGACGCCGTCGAGGCCGACCAGCGAGTGGAGTTCGGCGAGCAGGTCGTCCAGATCCTCCTCCGGCGCGTCCGGGTCCGGTCCGTCGTCACCGGGTGCGCCGGGCGGGGCCGTCCCGGACGGCGACGCGGGCAGGCCCGCGGCCCGGCCCGCCGCTCCCCCGCCAAGCTGCGGAATCGTCGGCCGCCGTACGTCGTAGGAGACGCAGTCCTCGAAGGCGGGCCGCGCTCCCTCGTCCTGGCCCAGATCCTCGGCGCAGTCGCGGACCCGGCAGCGGCGGAAGACCGGGGCGGCGCCGCGTGCCACATGGAGGGCGGGGAAGCCCGCGCCCGCGACCTCGCAGGAGGTGAAGGTGCCGCCCGCGTCCTCGGCGAGGTAGATGCCGTTCTTCGCGGGCGCGTCGATGAAGACCCCGCTGACCTCGGGGAAAGCTCCGGTCCACACGACGATCGCGGAGCCGGCGCTGCCTTCGACGGAGCCGCCGTCGACCCGCGCGGTGCCGCCGGAGTCGACCACGATCCCGGCCGCTCCCGCGGCGACGACCCGCACGTGGGAGAGCCGTACGCCGCCGCCCGCGCCGACCTCGACACCGGTCTTCGCGGCGCGCAGCACCGTGCAGTGCTCCAACTCGGTGCCCGCGGCGGAGACGGCGTGCACTCCGGTCGCGGTGTCGGTGAGGCGGCAGCCGCGGGCGGTGAGGGTCGCGGTCTCCGCGGTGTGCAGGCCGGTCATGGCGATACGGGACAGGCCGCATTCGGTGAGGTCGGCGTGCGCGGTGCCGACGGCGTGCAGGCCGTGCTCGGCGCTGTCGCGTATCCGGCAGTCGAGCAGGGCGGCTTGGGCGGCGTCGGCGAGGTGGACGGCGCTGTAGCCGGTGCCGGAGATCGCGCAGTCGGCGAGGCGGGCCGTGGCGGCGCCGAGGACCAGCAGGCCGTTGGCGCGGGAGTCGGTGACCGCGCAGCCGGTGGCGGCCAGCCGCGCGGCGTCCTGGGCGACGAGACCGCTGGTGACGGAGCCGGTGATCCGGCAGTCGGCGATCTCGGCGGTGGCGGAGCCGGTGAGGCGGATGCCGACCGCGCCCGCGCCGGTGACGCGGGTGTCGCCCGCGACGAGCGCCGCCTCGTCCTCGACGAGCAGTCCGCTGCCGCCGGTCCCTTCCAGCGCGCAGTCCACCAGTGCGGCGGCGGCCCGGCCCCGGATCCGCAGGCCCGTGCCGGTGCAGTCGCGTACGCGCAGCCGCTCGGCGGAGAGCCGGGCGGTGCCGGACAGGACGACCGCGGTGCCGTCGACGGCCTCGATCCGCAGGTCGTCGGCGCGGGCGCGGGCGGTGCCCGACAGGTGCAGGCCCGCGCCGACCGCGCCCGCGATCCGGCAGCGCAGCAGGAGCAGCGCGGGTCCCGGTTCGCGGGTCGGGGCCAGATCGGGGTCGGGGTCGGCGTCGAAGTCCAGGCCGTCGGGGTCGGGGACAGCCAACTCCCTTGTTCCGTGCATCCCTTGGGAGCCGTCGTCGGCGTCCGTGCCCGTCACCTCGACCCGGCCGCCGAGGACCACGCAGTCGTGCAGCGCCAGCGTCGAATCGTCGGTCACCCGGACCGCCGCCTCTCCGGGGCCGGCGCCGCGCAGGGTGAATCCGTGGACCGCGCAGTGCGCGTCGGCCACGGTCAGCGCGGGCGTTCCCTCGGCCGCCGGGTACAGCGTGACGCTGCCCGCGCCGTGTTCGGCGCGCAGCACCACCGGCCGGTCCACGGTCAGCGACTCCCGGTACTCGCCGGGCTCCACCAGGACGGTCGCGCCGGGCCGGGCGGCGCGTACGGCGGCGGCGATCGTACGGTGGGCGCCGCGTCCCTTGGCGGCGACGTGGACGGTGTGGGCGGTCGTACGCTCGGTGGTCACGGCTGCGGCTCCCCGCTGGTGTCGGAGGTGCCGGTGCCGGTCTCGGCGGTGGCGGTGTCGCCGTAACCGCCCTGGTACCACCAGGGGTTGATGCCGGCGCGGTACCAGTTGGTGAGCTGGGAGGTGAAGACCTTCTCGGGGAGCTTCCAGCCGAACTGGAGGAAGAACTCGGCGAAGCCCTGCCGGTGGAAGAGCCGGCTGCCGCCGCCCATGATGAACAGGTTCTTCATGGCGCCGACGCTGACCGCGCCGGTCATGCCGGAGACGGCGTTGATCAGACCGTCCAGGGCCGCGGCTCCGCCGCTGAGGTAGACGGTGTCGCCATTGGCGTCGGTGATGCCGAACACCGAGGCGTTCATGCTGCCGTTGACCCAGGCGGCGAGCGTGGAGGTGCCCGCGTTGTAGCCGAAGTCGTACATGCCGCCGCGCCAGCGGGTGGGGGCCTCGTTGCCCGCCCACTCGTTGGACCAGTGCTTGTCGTGGTTCATCGGCTTGCGGTACCAGGGCTTGCCGCTGTCGGTGTTGGCCAGGCCGTTGCGCCAGTCGCCGGTGCGCTGCAACCCGCTGATCTTGTTGTCGTGGACGAGGCTGCCGACGGCGGTCTTGATGCCCGCGCTGACGCTCGCGTTCGCGAACGCCTTGAGCGCGTCCTTCCCGGAGAACGGCCTGTTCTGGATGTCCGCGACGATCGCGTTGACAGCGAGATTCGCGGTGAACTCCAGGACGAATTCCTGGAAGAGTTCGATGGCGGCCTTCTCCATGACCAGCTTCCACTGCGGCTGGTAGAGGCCGTCGCCGATCCGGGAGATGTCCAGGCCGCTGAGGTCGGTCTTCCACTGCATGCGGTTGGGCTCGCGCAGCCGTCGTCCCCAGCCGCGCAGTTCGGCCGCCGGGCCGCGGAAGTCGACGCCGCGTCCGGTGAGTTGGAGGCGTCCGAAGGTGTCCGCCTCGAAGATGTAGCCGCTGTCGGAGCCCTGGGCGTGGATGACGCCGTTGCCGTCGTGCCGTACCCACTGGCCGCGCCAGGCGTCGGTGGTCAGGATCTGGTTGGTGCCGACGACCTTGCTCTCCACGACGGCCGCGTTGTGGTCGAACTCCTTCCAGACGTTCAGGTTCACGGGGTTGGGGGCGCCGGGGCCGAGGCGGGCGCCGTCGGGCAGGTACTCGCGCACGCGTCCCGTGGTGCTGGTGGTGGGCACCTCGCGGACGGTGATCGGCGCGGCGCCGCCGCCGAGGTCGACCCGGTCGCGGAAGGACCGGGCGCCGGTGAACCAGTCGTCCACGTACGCGCCGGCCCCGCCGCCCGCGCGCGGATTCCACCACTGGCGGGTGCCGGCGCCGTGGAAGTCCACGGCGTTGCCGAACGCGTCGTACTTCGCCCAGCGCCACTGGTGGCTGCCGTCGGGGTTGGTGACGCGCCAGGAGTCCACGTGCTCGCCGCCGCCGAGCATGTCCCGGCCGCGGATCGCCACCGGGCCGTTGTCGGTGCGGAGATACGCGCGGAAGGAGTCGTCGAACGGTGTGGCGCCGTTGAAGCCGCGGCCGAACTCGGTGAATCCGGTGGTGCGGTTGCCCGCGCCGTCGAGTCCGTCCCAGGCCCAATGGCGGCTGTCGGTGCGGCCGTTGTAGCCCGACCAGTCCCAGTGCCGGGAGCGCGGCGCGGTGGTGGTGACGGTCGTCGGGCCGTGTCCGTGGCCGGGCCGCAGATCGGCGCCGGGCCAGGTCCGTACGTCGCCGATGGGCGCGCCGTGCACGTTCTTGGTCAGGGCCGGGCCGCCGTTGCCCTCGAAGGCGCCCGCCCGCACGCCCGGGCCGCCGTCCAGGACGGTCCCGGCCGCCGGGACCGGCTGGAACTCCACGACGGTGCCGTCCGCGTAGCCCGCGCGCGCCACCCGGGTCGGGGCGGCGTCCGCGCCGTACCAGTCGCCGCCGCTGAAGGCCCCGTTGTGGTCGACCTTGAAGTGGTCCTCCCAGATCCGGCCGCCGGGCGCGCCGGGCGTCTCGATCCGGTAGCCGGAGAGCTTCCCCGCCCCCTCGGTCCACGGCATCCGGTGGGCGACGGGGGCGACGCCCGCGGGCAGCGTGACGGAGTCGCCGACGGTGAGGGTGTTGCCGTGGTCCAGCTTGAACGTGCCGCGCGTCAAGGTGCCGTCCGCCGCGATGTCCAGCACATTGTCGTTCATGGCGGTGAAGCGGAAGCCGTGGGTCTCGGCGCCGGTCGCCAGATCCGTCCTGGTCCACTTCGACATCTGGAAGCGGGTGTCGCCCTTGAGGAAGCCGTGCGTGTCCCACACGGCGTCGCCGATGCCGATGAGATGCTTGCGAACCCACTGCGGCGGGCGCTGCTCGGACCAGCGCCGGACTTCCAGGAGTTGGTGGTCCGGCAGCTTCTCCAGGGCTCCGGCCGGCTTGCCGTGCTCCGACTGCTCCTTCCACAACTGCCTGGTGGAATTCGCCCCGTTGGGGTCGATGGTGACCGTCTTGGGCAGGTGCCCGTTGGCCGGGTCGAGCACGGCCTCGCGGTAGTGGTTGGCGTGGGACTGCGGCAGGTGCGCGGGGCCCCACTGGCGCTGCACGACGATGTCGTCGCCGCCGAGCCGCAGATGGTCGGTCCAGCCGCCGTCGGCGTCCATCGTGCGCCTGCCGCCGAGCACCGGCCGGTGGTGGGCGTCGTAGCGCACCCACGACCAGTCGCCCGCGCCGTCGCGGACGCCGAGGACGCCGCCGCCGTCGATGCCGGTGCGGAACTCGTGGACCAGGGTGCCCTGGTGGTCGATGCCCCGCCACGCCTTGCCGTCCAGCGTCCCGACGTTGCGCAGGCCCCAGTTGGTGACATTGCCCGCGTTATCGGTGTGCGTCCAGCGGGTGTTCTGGCCGGAGAGCCTGCCGAAGCCGCTCGCGTCGGTACGGCGGAGGGAGTCGAGGAAGCCGCCGGTCGCCAGCGGCCGGCGTTCGAAGACCTCCACGGCGCTCTTGCCGGGCTTGGCGACCAGCTTGACGTGGCCCGCGTCGGTGGCCACGTCGACCGTCCCGGAGTGCAGCAGGCCGCGCCCGGCGCCCGTGAAGGGGGCGCCCGCGACGGTGTCCATGAGCTGCCAGGTCTTCGCGTTCGGCGTGAAGGTGAGGACGAACCGCTGTCCCGGCACGCGCACGCCGTCGCGCGTGACGTTGATCGCCTGCTGGTGGATGCCGCCGTCCGCGCCGAACTGCCGGTACTCGCCGCCGCGTACGCCCGCCGTGCGGTCCGTGACGCGCCAGCCGTCGCCGTGCGGCGCGAAGTGCGGCAGCGGTACGCCGTTGGCGTCGATCGCGAGCCGCTGGGCGGCGCCCATGGTGCCGGGCGCCGGATAGCGGGTGACGCCGAATTCGTGCAGGGGCGCGCCGCCGGGGCCGTGCAGCATCACGGCGTGGTCGCCGAGGTGGCCGCCCGCGTGGTCGTGCGTCCAGTAGTCGCCGCGGCCGGTGTCGGTGACGCGGATCGTGGCGGGGTTGCCGGTGGCCGGGTCGAGGTCGACGCGTACCGCGTGGTGCGGCACCGGCTGCCACGCGCCGTCCAGGTGCCCGGCAGCGCCGCCGCCGACGGGGAAGTCCACGGCGCCGCTCGGTCGGCCGTCCGCGCCCAGGAGTTGGCGGCCGTCCCCGGCCAGCATGTGGTCGGGGCCGAAACGCTGGTACGTCATGGCCTGTCCCGCGCCGCCGGGCCGTTCGACGCGCAGGCCGCCTCCCGCGTGGTCGAAGACCTGGACGCCGCCGGGCCTGACGCCGCCGGGCAGTTCGATGTGCGGGGCGCCGCCGCCCACCGGGCGCACCACGAGCCGCCCGTCCGCCGCGCCGCCGGGCAGCCGCAGCGGCGTACCGGTCTCCACGGCCTGCCCGCCAGTGATGTCGTGGCGGACGAAGGCGCCGTCCGCGCCGTTGCGGTCGATCCGCACGGCGACGGTGGCGCCGGTCGCGTCGGTCTCGCGGACCGGCGTGAAGCCGTGCACGGGCGCGCCGTTGGCGTCGAGGAGCTGTGCGCCGCCGCCCCGGCCGGGCGCGGGGAATTCCACGAAGTGCGGGGCTCCGGCGGCAGTGTGGAGCCCGTGGCCGTCCGCGAGGTGCAGGCCGCCGGAGTCGAAGAGCTGGTACGTGGCGGACGTGCCGGGTGTCGCGGCGCGGTCGACGCGGAAGCCGTCACCGGGTACGGGCAGCCGGGTGACGGTGGCGCCCGCGTCCACGGCCCCGCCGGTGACCAGGTGGTGGGTGGCCGCGCCCGTCGGGTCGAAGGTGACGGAGATGCCGGTGCCGAGCGGGGCCTGCGGGCCGCGCAGCGGGACGGTCTCGGCGCGCAGCGATCCGTGCGAGTCGAAGGTCTGCCGGATGCCGGTGTTCACGTCGTGGACGGACAGTCCGCCGCCGTTGACCTGGACGACCTGGTGGGTGGTGGCGGTCAGGTCGTTGCCCGCGCCGTCGAGGAGCCTGATGTCCACGCCGTTGACGTGGTAGCCGATGCTGACGCTGAGGCCGTGCGGCAGGCCGGTCGGGCCGCTCAGCGGCACCGACTCCTCGATGAGACGCCCGCCTTCGGCGCCCTCGACCCGGATGACGGGCGGCGGCACCGCGCCGCCGAGGAGCCGGGGCCGCTCGCGCAGCGACTGGAGGTTGAGGTCGGTGATGTGCTGGTCCATCGCGGCCGGGTTGATGCCGTGCTCGCGCAGGCCGCGTACCGCGACGTTGAACTGCTGCTGGGCGGCGGCCAGTTGGGTCCTGATCTCGGTGACGGCGCGGGATTCGCCGCTGGAGGGTCCGCCGGGCATCGCGCGCAGGTCGTCCAGGTGCTGTTCGAGGCGGCCGAGGTCGTGGCGTGCCAGGACGAAGTCGCCCCAGGCGTCGAAGCGCAGCGGCCGTGACGGGTCGGTCGCCGGGCCGAACAGCGCGCCGATCCGCTCGCTGTCGGCCGACCACGCCCGGTCCAGTTCCTTGGCGGTCAGCCGCGGCGGCGGTCCGCCGAGCCGTACGTCGCCGGTCGTGTGCGGGGGCGCGGCGGGCACGGGGGCCGGTTCGGGAACGGGGGCCGGTTCTGGGACGTGTGCCGGTTCGGGGACGTGGGCCGGTTCGGGGACGTGGGCCGGTTCTGGGAAACGCGCAGGGGCGCCCGCGAACGCCTTGTCGCCGAGTCCCGGCACGGCGGTGCCGGCGAAGGCCGGGCCGTCCGCGCCGTGGCCCGAAACCCCGTGGCCCGAAGCGCCGTGGCCAGCTGTGCCGTGGCCGGACGCGGGGTGCGGCAGCGGCGAGGGGCGGCCGAGTGAGCCGTTGTCGAGCAGGTCCATCGCGGCGTCGAAGCGGTGCGCGGGCGGGAGGTCCACGCCCGCCGCGCCGCTTCCGCTGCCGTTGGCCGTGAGGACTTCGGGCCCCTTGCCCTTGCCCGCCCCCGCGCCCGTACCGCCGAGGTCGAAGGTGGTCACCGCGGGCGTACCCGGCATGTGGGTGACGGCCACGGGCGGCGGCATGTGCGTGACCGCGGCGGACGGCGGGACCTGGGCGACCGCCGCGGACGGCGGCATGTGGGTGACGCTCGCGGGCGGCGGGGCGGAGACGACCGACGCGGGCGGCGGGGTCGCGGTCAGCGCGGTGGTCGGCGGCGGGGTGAGGTCGCTCGCGGTGTGCCCGACGGTGTGGACCGGGCCGAGGTCCACCGAGATGTGCTGGGCGAGCGTCGCCATCGTGTGGCTGTTGGCGATGTTCGCGGCGGTGCCGGTGATGAGCGCGTTGGGGGTCGGCGCCAAGGCGTGCACGGCGACCGGGTTCGGGGTGTGCAGCAAGTCGAGCGCGTTGAAGGAGCCGCCGGTGTGGATGTCGGTGACCACGTGCGTGACGCCGCCGGTGAAGGTCGCGGGGACGTGCCCGGTGACCGGTACGGTCGCCGCGTGGAAGTTCACCGCGCCGTTGGTGGCCAGGTGCGGCAGGGCGGGCGCGGGCACCGTGTGGGCGAAACCGGCGGTGGCGGCGGGCGGCGGCATCGAGATCGCGCCCGCCACGTTGACGTTGACGGCCGAGGCGGGCGGCGGGGTGGCGATCACCGCGGCCGGGTTCGTCAGATGGGCGCTGGTCACCGGGGTGGTCGGGGTGAAGGTGTGCACGGTCCCGGCGGGCGGGGTGGTCACGACAGCCGCCGGGGTGATGTGCGGGACCCCGATCGAGGAGACCACGGTCTGCGGCGGCACGACCAGGTCGGTGGCCTGCGTGACGATGTGGCTGGGGACGGCGTTGGCGCCGATGCCCGGCACGTGGAAGGAGGGCGCGCCGACCTGGGCGTGCACGCCGGTCGCGCCGATGCCCGCGGTGTTGATGCCGGTGGTGGAGATGTGGATCGGCGGCGGCGGAGCCAGGATCGCGGCGGCGGGCGGCGGCAGCGCGTGCACCCCTGCGCCGACGTCGAAGGTGATGCCGGTCGGGGTGTGCGTGACGTTCGCCCACTCGCCCAGGTGCATCGAGGACAGTTCGGTGATCGGGGTGTCAAGCAGCGCGTCCTTGCCCATGATCGCCTGGAAGCTGAAGGTGATCGAGTCGCTGAATTTAGGCCCGAGGTCGAGGCTCAGCTTGGGCGGGTCGGGGATGAACAGGCCGGGCGCCGAGTGGCCCGCGCCGCCGAACTCCGGCGTCGGCAGGTGGCTGACGCCGCTGCCGACGGCCTGCACGCCGGGCCGTACGATGTCCGCCGCGCCGTACTTGAACTTGCCGAACACACCGCGGTCGACGAGCGCGATCTTCATGGCGCCGAAGACGCCGAACTTCCCGATCTCGTCGCCCTCGGCGGGCAGGAACACCCGCAGCCACTTCGCGCCGCCGAACTCGTTCTTGAAGAACGTCGCGCTGCCCTTGCCGAAGTTGGTGACGAATTCCGGAACTCCCTTGAAGAAGGCGGGAATTCCCTTGATGCCGGTGAGGACGGTGAGCGAGCCGACCTTGAAGGCGTTGGCGCCGAGCTGCCCGAGGCCCTTGCCGACGCCCGACAGCCACAGCCCGCCCGCCTTGGTCCAGCTCCCGGTCAGGTGGGCGAGTTCACTGAACGAGGGCAGCGCGACGAACGGCTTGGCGATGCCGGTCATCATGTCCCTGAGGAAGGTCAGGGTGGCGATGCCGCCCGCCTTGATGGCCTGCCAGCCGAGTTTGAAGCCCTTCGCGATCAGCGAGAAGATCGGCACGGCGCGGGTGGTGGGCGCGATCATGCCGAGCGCGGACAGGAACAGGTCGAGCGCGCCGACCTTGCCCTGCGCGAAGTCCACCGCGGTCTTGATGAAGATGGTGAGGTTGACCGCCATCGCGACCAGCGCGATCGGACCGCCGAAGATCAGCGCGGGCAGGATCAGCGCGATGGCGATCCACTGGAAGATCTCCCAGAACTCCGCGCAGCCGGACACCGGCGACTTGATGTTGCCCGACGCCTTGCGCAGCGTGGTGGTGGCGGCGCTCGCCGCGTCCTTCTGCGTCTGACCCGCGTCGCGCGCGGTGCTCGCCAGCGTCTCCAGATTCGGGTCGTCCTTGGCCAGCCCACGCCCCTGGTCGAGCGCCGCGTCCGCCTTGCTCTGCGCGGTCGACATGGCGTCCGCGTACGTGGTCAGAGCGGTGCTCGACCACTCGAACGCCTCGGCGATGCTCTGTACGAAGCCGCGCAGCCGCCCGCTGATCTGGTCCCGCAGCGCCTCGGCGGTCTCGCCCGAGAACGCCTCAGGCCCGGTCTTGTTGAGCACCGTCTCCATCGCGGTGTCGATCTCCCGGGCGGTCCTGCCCAGGTCGCCGATCGAGGTCGCCACGGTGTGGATCCGCACCGGGTCGCCGGGCGTGGGGTCGCCGCTCACACCGAGCGCGTCCCAGTCCGTGGGGCGTGGCATTCCGGGTCCTCTCCTGCCGTACCGCCGTGTGCCGCGAAGTTCTGCCGCATGTCTCACGTACGAGGAGCCCCGGCGGTTCACTGCGGGAAGTCCCGGACCCACGTCCCGGACCTGGGTGAACCGCGGGGACCGCTGGTACGTGAACATGTCGGACCGGCTGGTTCCGGTGACCCCGGCGGCCCCCGGCGCCCGGCGCCCGACACCCGTAAGGAGGAGATGGCATTGGTCGACTTCGCGCTCGACTACACCGTTCTGCACACCGCCCGCAACGACCTGCACGAGCTGGCCGACAAGATCGGGCCGACGCTCAAGAACAGCGACTACGCCACGCTCGGCAACGACGACTCGGGCGACGCGCAGGACGTGTTCGGCGACGCCCAGCTCACCGCCGCCTTCAGCACGCTGTACTACCGCTCCAAGCACCCGATGGAGAAGGCCGAGGACGACCTGCGGCAACTCGGGGACACCTTCGGGGCGGTGGCCGATGGCTTCTTCAACATGGACGCGCAGATCGCCGAGGGCGCGGGCATCATGAGCGCCGACATGGGCCTGAGCGACTGGGTCGCCAAGCACAAGGCGTGGCTGGGCCACGACCAGTGGGTCAAGGACCACGACCTGTGGGAGCAGTACCAGGCGAATCCGGACTCCTGCGAGGTCGCGCCGGGCGAGACCGCCCCGGCGTACTGCTCGGCGTCCGACCCGGGGCCCGAGCCCACCGACCCCGGCGCGCCGCCCACCGACAAGACGCTGACCACCGCGGACGGCGGCACCGTACACACCCAACTGACCCTGGACGACGACTACAACGTCGTCACGGAGAAGACCACCGTCACCACCGGCGCGGGTCAGACGTACACCTCGACCACCACGTACCAGGACGACCACCGGTCGTACATCACGGACACCGTCTACGCCGACGGCAGCAAGGCGCACTCCGACGTCCACATCAACGAGGACGGCAGCGGCACCATGGCCGTCACCGACGGTGACGGCAAGGAGAGCGACTACACGCGCACCGGGGCGGGCGCGGAGTGGAAGCTCGTCGGCGACGAGGACGGCGACGGCGTGGTGGACAGCGAGGAAGAACCCGACCCCAGTTACGACTACATCGGCTACTAGCGCCGTCAACCTGCCCGTCAGCCCGGCCCGTCAACCCGCGAGGAGCACACCCGCGATGCCCAACATCTCCCTCGACTACGAGAAGATCGAGACCACTTCGTCCAAGCTGGACACCGCCAACGAGAACATCGTCCCGATGCTCAACCAGCTCCGCACCGACGTGAACAACCTGCTGGACGACGGCATGGTCTTCGAGCAGTCCAGCGCGGCGCTGAAGGAGTCGTACGAGAAGTTCAACTCCAGCCTGCTGCTCGCGGTGAAGGGCATCAAGGACTTCGCGGAGCAGTTCCGCGGCATCAAGCAGTCGATGGCGGACAACGACGCCGACCTGGCGAAGAAGATCCGCGACGCCGCCAACGGCTGACGGCCCGTCACGCACTCGCGCCGGGCTTCCCGTTGGTACGGGAGCCCGGCGCTTGTGCGTTTCAGGACGTCTTGAGCGTGGTGACCGGGACCTGCACGGTGAGCGCCGTGCCGCCGGGGCCCGAGGTCCAGGCGCGGCCCGCGCGGGCGTGCGACCGTACGGCGCTGATGGACAGCCGGGCGCCGATCAGGTCGCCGTCGGACATGTTGCGCGGGGCGAGGACCAGGCCGCGCCGGGACCGCTTGGCCGCGGTGAGCCAACTGCCCAGGCCCAGCGAGAGGGAGTCGGCGGGACCGGCGGCGAGCAGGCCGATGCCGCGTTCCCTTCCGGAGACCACGATGTCCTTGAGGATCTTCTCCGCGCCGCCCATCGCGACCAGGTCGGCGTCGTCCACGATGACCACGCGCGGTCCCGCCATCGCGTCCAGCGCCTCGCGCACGGCGTCGGCGGACGGGTCGGGCTCGGTCAGCAGCCGGACCTGCGGGTGCCGGGCGAGCGCCCGCAGCGGCGACTCGCGCGGGGTCAGCACCACCAGCGAGGTGCCGCCCGCGAGCAGCGAAACGGCCAGGCAGGCAAGGGTGTTGCTGCGCCCGGAGCCGGGCGGCCCGGCGACGAGGAAGGACGGCGCGCCCTGCGCGAAGTCCACGCCGACCGCGCCCGCGCCGTCGCCGCCGACGCCCAGCAGGCCCCACATCGGGCGGCGCAGATTGGCGGGCACCTTCTCGTAGACCTCGGAGAAGTCGGCCACCGCGGGCAGCGGGGCGACCGGGAACGGGCGCCGGTCGTCGGGGACGTTCACCGCGCGCCGGGTGGCCGCGGCGCCGATCCTGCGCAGCGCCTCGACCTGGCCCTGGCCGCTGTCGTCGGCGTCGAGGAGCGCGATCTGCGTCTCGGTGCGGCTGACGATGTGCCAGCCGCGGCCGTCGGGGACGGACGCGGGGACCTGGCTGGGCAGCATGCCGATGAGGTTGTAGTCGCTGCGGTCGGCCTGCCGCAGCAGCAGCTTGTGGTCGTTGTGGGCGGCGATCCGGCCCGCGATCAGGGAGCGTTCCGAGGTGGCGACGACGTGGATGCCCGCGGCCGCGCCCTCGCGCAGCAGGCGGGTGATGTCGCCGAGCAGCCGCCCGTTGTCGTAGTCGTCGATCAGCGGGGACAGCGCGTCCCAGCCGTCCACGAGCAGCAGGATGTGCGCGGGCCGTTCCGCCTCCGGCAGCAGGTCGCGCAGTTCGTTGAGCCCGGAACAGCTCCGCGCCGAGCACGCCTCCTGACGTTCGGTCAACTCCCTTACCAAGCGGCCGAGAAGGCGTTCCAGATGCTCGAAGTCGTGCCGGGACACCACGGCTCCGCAGTGCGGCAGCGCGGCCACGGCGGCCAGTCCGCCGCCCGCCGCGTCGATCCCGTAGATGTGCAGGTCGCTGAGGCGGGCGGTGCGCGCGGCGGAGCCCGCGATGGTACGCAGCGCCTGGGTGCGGCCCGAGCGCGGGGCGCCGATCACGTAGAGGTGCCCGAAGGTGGCCAGGTCCACGGTGGCGACCCGGCGTTCCTGGAGCTGCGGGATGTCCTCCAGGGCGTACGGGAACGGCGGCGGGAGCGTCTTCAGGCCGGTGGCGCCGGGGCGTTCGACCGCGGGCAGCTCCTCCAGCAGCACCTTCGGCTCCAGTGCGGGCAGCCACGGGCTGGGCTGCGGCTCGTAGTCGTCGAGCAGGTCGGCGGCCTCGCGCAGTGCCGCCACCAGGACCTGCAGGTCGGTGGGCGCGAGCGGCCCCTGCTCCTGCGGGGTGTCGTCGTCGCCCGCGGGCGGGGCGGCGGGGCGGCCGAGCCGGGTCCAGGACAGTTCCGCGGCGTGGACCTTGGGGCGGGCGAGCGCGGGGCGCGGCCGGCCGTCCGGGTCCTCGCTCTCCTCGGCGGGGCGTTCCGCGCCGACCCACGCGGACTGGAACGGGACGGCCGAGCGGTGTCCGTAGCGGACCAGCGCGCGTCCCGGGGTGCTCGGCGAGATGTGCACGGCGTCGCCGGTGTCGATGATGTCCTGGCTCTCGACCATGTCGGTGACGCGCAGCGCGATCCGCAGGTTGGTGTTGGCCTTGATGTCCGCGGTGACCGCGCCCGCCGGGCGCTGCGTGGCGAGGATGAGGTGGATGCCGAGCGACCGGCCGCGCTGGGCGATGCTGATCAGCCCGGTGACGAAGTCCGGCACCTCGCGCACCAGCGTGGCGAATTCGTCGATGACCAGCAGCAGCCTCGGCAGCGGCGGGAGTTGCGGGCCGGTGGCGGAGGCAGCGGCGGCGGCGCGCTTGGCCCGGTACTCGGGGTGGTCCTTGGCGTCGTGCTCGGCCAGGATCCGTTCCCTGCGCCGCAGTTCGGCGGCGAGCGAGTCCAGGGCGCGCTGGACGAGGTGCGCGTCGAGGTCGGTGACCATGCCGAGGGTGTGCGGCAGGTTGGCGCACTCGCGGAAGGCGCTGCCGCCCTTGTAGTCGACCAGTACGAAGGTGAGTTCGTCGGGGCGGTTGCCCGCGGCGAGGGAGGCGACGAAGGACTGGAGGAGTTCGGACTTGCCGGATCCGGTGGTCCCGGCGACCAGACCGTGCGGCCCGTCGCGTACCAGGTCCAGCGACATCGGCCCGTCGTATCCGGTGCCCAGTACGAAGGTGGTGGTCGCCGGGCGCCTGGTCCAGCGGTCCACCAGCGCCCGGGCGTCCGGGGGTTCCTGGCCGAGCAGGTCCAGCAGCCGTACCTCGTCGGGCAGTCCGCTGTCGTTGTCCGGGCTGACGTCGCGCAGCGGCGCGAGCGCCCTGGCCACCCGCTCGCACCAGGCGGAGGCGACCAGGTCGGGCCGTACGCCGGTGACTTCGGGCAGTCCGGTCCTGCGGACCGTCAGACCGGTGCCGGAGACGGTGACGACCGCGCCGCACTCCTCGGGGAGCAGCCGTTCCTGCTCGTCGAGGCAGAGGCTGAAGACACGGACCGGCGGACCCTCGGTGAGGATCTGCACCATGCCCGGCACGTCGCGCAACTGCCGTGCGCTGTCGGCGATCACGAGGATGTCGGGCGCGGTGAACATCGCGCGTCCGATGGACGAGCCGAGCGCCCGCTGCCGTGCCTGGATCTGCGAGACCAGTTCCGAGACGCGGTTGGCGACGCTCTCCGGGTCGTTGCCGATGGCCACGACCGGGCCGTTGGGCGAGTACGGCCGCAGGTGCGGCAGCCATCGCACCCAGCCCCACTCCTGCGCGCGGGACGGCTCGGTGAGCACGACGATCCGCAGGTCGCGCGGACTGTGCAGGACCGCGGACTGGGCCACGCACCAGCGGGCCAGCGCCTGGACGGGCGCGGCGGTGCCCGCGACGCCGACGACGCCGAGTTCGGTGATCTCCACGCCGATCGGGATGTCGGGCAGATTCCAGCGCACGGTGCGGTGGTTCTCGTCCTGCGCCGGGTCCTCGATCGCCTTCACCGACGGCATGTCGACGGTGCCGACCCGCAGCACGAGGTGGTCGGGGTCGCGGCGGCGGCGTTCCCACAGCCGGCTGCCGGGTCCGGTGGCGATCAGGCCGAGGGCCGCCGGGTCGGGTCCGGTGTCGCAGCGCACCCAGCGCTCGCGTACGACGGCCGCGCGGATCTCCCGCTCCACCACGCGGCGCCGGGCCCGGTAGCGGCGGCGCGACTCCACGTGCGTCTTGTGGTTGTTGCGGCGGCCCATCACCCAGTTGGAGATCGCCATCAGCGGCGTGAAGAGGATGAACACCAGGTAGAAGTACGAGTGGAAGATGCCGACCATGACCAGGCCGAGCACGACCGGCGCGAACATCATCAGCAGCGGGAACGGCACGCGGACGCGCTGTCCCGGCGGGGACGGCAGGCGCAGCGACTCGGCGTCCAGGTGCGGCGCGATGCGCGGCGGCCGGTTGAAGTCGACGCCGATGCCGTCGGCGGAGTCGGCGACCGCGGCGTCCGCCTCCACGGGGGCGACCATGCGCAGCAGCGTCGTGCCGACGGCGAGGTCGACGTCAACCGGCCACGCGGTGCGGTGGTCGGCCTCACGGCGGGCGGTGGTGTCGGCCTGCGCGGGTGTACGGGCCGCGACGGTACGGGGGTCGGCGGCCGGTCCGCGCGCCGCCTTCCTGGCCGCCTTCCGCGCGGCCCGCGCCGCCTTCTCCGCCTCGTCCACGGCGCGCGCCGCGTCCATCCGCTCCTCGGGTGTGGTCCGGTCGGGCGCGGTGCCGGTCAGCGGGTCGACATCGGAGGGCGGGACGGGGACGCAGAGCCGTACGGAGCCGCCGTCGATCCGGTCCTCGGCGCGCTCGCGGTGCCAGTACGCGCTGCCGTCCGCGGCGATCGTCACCCACAGCCCGTACTCGGGCGCGTCGACGCCGCGGACCCGGATCGCGCAGCGGGCGTCCGTGCCGATCTCGTAACTGCCCTGCGCGAGCTGCCAACTGCGGCCCGCGCCGGGGCCCGAGACGCTGTGCACCTCGGCGAGCACGGGTTCGCCGGGCGCGGGCTGGACGCGGCCCGCGAGCGGGTCGGGGTCGGGCGGGGTGCCGCCGACGCCGAGGACGCTGCCCTCGCGGATGCCGCTGTCGCGGATCGGGGCCTCGGGGGCGAGCGGTGCGGCGCCGAGGTGGAGGGCGGGGCCCGCGTCGGGGTCCGCCGGGCCGTCGGGGCGTGCCGGGTCCGCCACGGGCGCGCCGGGGCGGCCCGCGGTGGCGGGTGTGCCGTCGGCCCGGACGCCCAGCGCCTCGGCCAGGTCGCCCACGGTGCAGCCGTCGGGGAGTTCCAGCAGGTGGTCGCGGTGCACGGCGCCCGCGGTGGTGCCGACGGCGTCGACGGTGGTGAGAGTCAGCTTCACGATGTCCAACCGGGGTGGTGGGGGCGGCCGGGGGGGCGGTCAACGGTCGGTCGGCGGTCAGTCGCCGCGCGGGGCGGGCGCGGTGGTCACGGCTCCCGAGCCCACGGACTCGGCGTCGGGTGTCCCGGCTCCGCCCGCGGGCTCACCGGCGGCGGGTCCGGTGCGGGCGCGTCCCCCCGGCGGGGTCGCGCCGGATCCGGGCCCGGCGGCGGCCGACGCCGAGACGCCGACCGGGCCCGACTCGGCTTCGCCACCGCCGCGTTGACGGGGCGTCACCTGGGCGTGGCCGCCGCCCCGCGCGAATTCTGTGGACGGCGCGCTCGCGGCGGACACCGCGGAGACGCCCACCGTGCCCGGCTCCTCGGCCCGTTCGACGTGCGCGTGCGGTGCCGGGGCGCGGACGGGCGCGGCCAGCGGCGGCGGTTCGTACGGCGGCAGCGACCCGATCGCGGCGGCCACCGCGCGCGGCACGGAGGTCGCCCGGACCCGCAGCGGTGTGCCGTGCACGGTGAGCAGTCCGTCGCGGTCCA
The DNA here is from genome assembly GCF_055559175.1 of Streptomyces sp. NPDC024632. Lineage (NCBI taxonomy): Bacteria > Bacillati > Actinomycetota > Actinomycetes > Kitasatosporales > Streptomycetaceae > Streptomyces > Streptomyces sp. NPDC024632. The sequence continues at coordinate 247,669 of NZ_JBVHLD010000004.1, read as the reverse complement.
CGTCCAGCAGCCGGGCGCGGCCGTGCGTCCTGCCGTACGCCAGCACGCGCGGTCCCGCGGCGCCCGCGAGGTCGGCGGCGTCGGGGAGCGGGCCCTGGCAGACCACGAAGGCGGGGCCTTCGTGGGTGTCGCTCCACCGGGCGGCGTCGCGCAGCGCCTGGGCGACGGGCGGCCCCGCGTGCCGGGGGTGCACGCCGTCGGCGACGGTGACGGCGCCGGGCGGCAGCCGCCGGTCGAGCTGGGCGGCGAGCGCGTGGACGAGCGGGCGGGCGACGCGTTCGTCACCGTCCAGCGAGGTGACCGGCGCGCCCGAGGCGAGGTCGAGGAAGACCGCGCGGTCCCCCTCGACGCCGACGGCAGCGATCAGTACGGGCGGTGCGACCGGCCCCTGCTCCCAGCCGGCGCCGTCCCCGAGGGCCAACCGGCCCGCGAGTCCGGCGGGTTGGAGGTCGTGCCACTCCTCGTACGCGCTCCACCACACGCGCGGGTCGCGGTCGTCGGCGACCCACGGCGGCGGCGGTTCGGGGACGTCCCGGCCCGCGACGAGGACCCCGACGAGACCGTCGTCGGTCCCGTCGCCGACCAGCACGCCGTACGGGCGGCAGCGGTCGGGGGCGGCGGCGTGGGCGGCGCGCAGCGCGCGCTCCCCGGTCCGCCAGACGCCGGGGTCGTCCAACAGGCGTCCCAGCAGCCGGAGTTGGCGCCGGTAGCGGACCCACCCGCGCAACGGCGCGGTGAAGGCGTTCGCGGTGAGGCGGCTCTCGCGGCGCACCCAGCGGCGCACCACGCGCCATCCGCCGATCCGGCGGACCGACCGGTTGGTGAGGACCAGCACGGCGATGACCAGGCCGAGGACGCCCAGCACCGTGCAGATGGCGCCCCGGTGGTCGGTGAACACCTGGAGGGGCCCGCCCGCCAGCTCGACGACGGCCGGTCGCGGACGGGTCATGCGGCCGTCTCCTCGTTCTCCAGCACACCCAGCTCGCGGCGCAGCGAGCGGATCGCGTGGTGGGTACGGGACTTGACGGTCCCGCGGGGTATCCCGAGGACGTCGGCGACCTCTTCGCTGCCGCGTCCGTAGATATGCACGTGCACCAGTACCTCGTGGTGCGCGTAGGGCAGTCGCCGCATGGCCTGTTGCAGCCACCGCCGGTCCACCACGCGGTCGGCGAGGTCGTCCCAGTCGGCGGTGTCGGGGCGGACGTCGGCCGCGCTGCCGACGGGTATCGCGCGGTCCTTGCGCCAGGTGTCGACGGCCAGATTGTGCGCGATCCTGAACAGCCAGGGCCTGATCGGCCTCTCCTGCCAGTCCAGTTGATCGGCCCTCAGCCACGCCCGCAGCAGGGTCTCCTGCACGACGTCCTCGGCGTGCCGCAGGTCGGGGGCGAGCAGCTTCGCCACGTACCGCAGCAGCGCCTCGCGTTCGCCGCGCAGCCGGGCGGCGGCCAGTTCACCGCCCGCGACGGAAGGGCCGGTTAAGCCGCCCGCCTCGCCGGAGACCTCACCGCCTGACAGTGCGTCAGGAAGATCCTGTGTCGGTTTCACCACAGTTCCCTTTCTGCCTGCCAGCTCTCCCGATCACAGTAGGCGGCCGGTCGTCACCGTCCGAGAACCCCTGATGAACACCGCGCAACAACCACATGACTCCCATGCGAATCAGCTGCCCCGGCGCTAGCGGCCCGCCGAACACCCTCTGAGCTGGGAGGAGTTCGCGGGCACCTGAGACCGGTGCAGGCCGTGCGAAGGAGAGGCCGCCGCGCCGAGGGCGTCCGCGCGCCCTGCCGCGCCCCACGTCCTGCCGCGCCCCGCGCTCTACCGCGCTCTGCCGCGCTCTGCCGCGTCCCGCCCTACCGCGCCGTCATGTCCTGCGTGCCGATAACCGAGAGCAGCTCCAGTTGCTCCGCGCCCTCGGTGCCGGGGGCGGCGCTGAACCAGAGCAGCCGCTGCCGGCCGTCCTCGCTGAACAGGCAGTGGCAGTCCAACTCGATGACGCCCAGCGACGGATGGACGATCCGCTTGTGGTCGGTGCGGCGGAAGGCCACGTCGTGGGCGTCCCACAGAGCGGCGAATTCCGCGCTCTCGCGCCGCAGATGGGCGACCATCCGCGCGACCTCGGTGTCCCGGCCGCGCTGGCCCGCGACCGCCTGGAGGTCGGAGACGAAGACCCGCGAGTGGTGCGGGTGGTCCTCGGGCGGGTAGATCCCGCGCGCCCGCGGATCGGTGAACCAGCGGAAGACGAAGCTGCGGGCGGGGCCGCGTACGGCGGGTGGACGGCCGAGGAGCGCGGCGGCCGGCTCGTTCTGCGCCAGCGTCTCGTGCAGGTCCGAGATGACCTGGGCGGGGGTGGTGGTCAGCCGGTCGAGCAGGCCCAGCAGCGCGGGCTGTACGGGGGCGGCCGAGCCGTGCGCGGAGGGGGGCACGGGCCGCTCGGCGAGGTGGAACAGGTGGTCGCGCTCGTCCGTGGTCAGCCGCAGCGCCCTGGCCAGCGCGGCCAGCGTCTGGGCCGAGGGCTGGGCGCCGCGGCCCCGCTCCAGCTCGGTGTAGTAGTCCGCGGAGAGCCCGGCGAGCTGGGCGACCTCCTCGCGGCGCAGCCCCGGCACCCGCCGCCGCGGCCCGGCGGGCAGCCCCACGGCGTCCGGCCGTATCCGGTCGCGCCGGGTCTTCAGGAACGCCGCCAGCTCGGGAAGATTCACCCCTCCATCGTCACTCGCCGCGCCCGGCGGGGCCAGGCCGCAGCCAGGGGACGGCAACCCCTGGGTGGGCTCAGCCCTGGCTGACCGCGTGGAAGCGACCGACAGTGGGAAGCGGACCGGCCCCCGGCAGGACGTACGAACGCCGGAGCGGTCCTGCCGCCCGACCGCCCCCGTTTCCGTACAGGAGCCCCCCCATGACGACCACCCCCGAAACCCCCGCCCGGCCGCGCGTCGCCGTCGTCACCGGCGGCTCACGCGGCATCGGCCGCCAGGTGGTGACCCGGCTGGCCGCCGACGGCCACGCCGTGGTGATCGGCTACGCGGGCAACCGCGGCCTGGCCGAGGCCGCCGTCGAGGAGGTGACCGCGGCCGGTGGCCGGGCGCTCGCCGTCCAGGCCGACATCGCCGACGAGACGGCCGCCGCGGCGCTCTTCGACGCCGCCGAGTCCGCGTACGGCGGTGTCGACGTCGTCGTGCACGCCGCCGGGCGCATGGCGCTGTCGACCGTGGCCGAGCTGGACCTGGCCGAGCTGGACGCGATGCACCGCACGAACATCCGCGGCACCTTCGTCGTCGCCCAGCAGGCCGCCCGCAGGGTGCGCCCCGGCGGCGCCGTGGTCACCTTCTCCACGTCCGTGCTGGGCCTGTCCTTCCCCGGATACGCCGGTTACGCCGCCAGCAAGGGCGCGGTCGAGGCGGTGACGCTGATCCTCGCCCGCGAGCTGCGCGGCCGGGACGTCACCGTCAACGCGGTGGCGCCAGGCCCCACCGCGACCGACCTGTTCCTCGACGGCAAGGACGAGGAGACCGTCGCCCGCCTGGCCGCCCAGCCCCCGCTGGAGCGGCTCGGCACCCCCGCCGACATCGCCGAGGTCGTCGCCTTCCTCGCCTCCCCGGCCGGTCACTGGGTCAACGGCCAGGTCGTCCGCGCCAACGGCGGCATCGTCTGACCGGCCCCTTCGAGCGGGCGTCGCGCGCGGCCGTACGGCCTCGGGCCCCGGCGACCAGGCCCGTCGCGTACGGCCGCGCGTACACACACACGGCCGTACGGCCTCGGGCGCGCGGTCAGCCGATGACCGGGCCCGAGGCGACGCGCCCGTCGCCGCCGCGGTTCAGCCATGCCGAGATCTCGCCGCCCGCGGCGATCAGGATGGAGTCGGCCTTCCCGTCGCCGTCGAAGTCGGCGCAGCGGACGTGGCTCGCCTCGGCCGTCGGTCCCGTGGCGATCTGGCCGAGCGGGGCCGTGGAGACACCCGCCGGTGCGCGACGGCGCGCCGGGCGCCACCGGGCGCTTCACGCAAAGCGCGCCCGCGCGCCTTTCCCGGTATCAGGCCGCCGTGTCAGCCCGCTGGTACGACCGTCAGCACGACCGCCGGAAGCGCCTCACGGAATCCGGCCGCGCGCCAGGCACCGTCAGACGGACGCCCCTTCACGACAAGCGCGCCCGCGGCCTATCCCGGTGTCAGCGCTGCCAGCAGGACCGTGCGGTCGTCCGTGGTGGCGTCGGCGGGCGGGTCGCGGAGGAGGGTGTCGCAGAGGGACTGCAACTGCTCCTGGCCGACGTCGACTTCGGCCAGTGCGGCGGCCTCGGCGGCGGCGCGGGCGGTGGCGCCGCCAACGGGACCCGTACCGGGGCCGGTTGGGGCGCGGTCCGCACCGTCGGCACCGATGGCCGGGCCGCCCGGCGCCCGTTCGCCTATGCCGTGGTCGAGGGAGCGGGCGAGCCGGGCGATACCGGCGTCGATGTCGGAGCGGCGGCTCTCGATCAGGCCGTCGCTGTAGAGCAGCAGGAGCGTGGGCTGGTGGATCTCCAGCACCGAGGGCTCGGCGCTCCAGGCGCTGAGCCCCAGCGGCAGTCCTGCGCCGAGCGGGACGGGGCGGGCGGCCTCGCCCGGTGCGCGGATCAGCGGCGGCGGGTGGCCCGCGCCGACGACGGTGCAGGTGTGCTGTTCCGCGTCCCACTCGGCGTACACACAGGTGGCGAAGGAGGCGTCGGGGGTGTCGGCGGCGAGGGCGTCGAGCCGGTGCAGCAGTTCACGCGGATCGGTGTCCAGCGCGGCCAACGTCCGTGCGGCAGTGCGCAGTTGGATCATCGCGACGGCGGCTTCCGGGCCGTGTCCCATGGCGTCGCCGACGATCAGGCCGACCCGGCCGCCGGGCCTGGGCAGGACGTCGAACCAGTCGCCGCCGATGATGTCGTGCGGGCCCGCGGGCCGGTAGTCGTGGGCGACGCGGCAGCCCTCGAAGGTCCGGTCGGTGTCGGGCAGCATGCTCCTGCGGATGGCCAGCGCGGTACGGCGCTCGTGCTCGTATCGGCGGGCGTTGTCCAGGGCGACCCCGGCCCGCGCGGCCAGCGACTCGACGCCCGCCATGTCCTCCAGGCCGAACGGCGGCAGGTGCGGGCCGCGGGTGCAGGCGATGAAGCCGATCACGGCGCTCTGGAGGCGTATGGGGACCACGAGGAAGGACGCGGTGCGTAACAGGTCGTGGATGCGGGCGTCGCCGCGTCCCGAGGCGGCGAGCCGGTCGAAGGTGTGGGTGTCGACCGCGTCGAGCAGTTGGGCGTGGCCGGTGGCGAGCGCGCGGGCGTACGGGGTCTGGCGCGGGAAGACCAGCACCTCGTCGATCGGCAGGACGCCTTCGGTGCTCTCGGCCGCCGCCGCGCCCATCCGCAGCGCGAGCCGCCTGGCCTCGATCTGCGGCGGATCGGCGGACGTCCCCGCGCTCTCGTCGACGAGCCAGCGCTCCAGCAGATAGACGGAGGCGGCGTCGCAGAATCCGGGCGCCATCGCGTGGACGACATGGTTTCCGGTCATATGCAGATCGAGCGCGGAACCGATGACATCGGCCGCTGGACCGACCGCCAGCCGCCCGCGGCGCGGGGGCGGCGGCTTCTCGCGGAACGCGGAAGCGGCCCCCGGCGCGTCCTCGAGGGCGCTGTCCTCGGGCTGTTCGTGCGCTTCGTGTCGCAGGGTCGTGCCTTCCGCCGAGCCGTTGCGGCGGGCGGCCGAAACCACCCGGTGGAGACGTACGCACCCCGCAGCGCCCCGTCACCAGGATTCTATGATGACCGTTCAAGACGCGGCCGTCGAAAGGGACTTGTCGTGAGCGGACGCAAAGATGTCCCGGAGGGCGTGGATCCGGCCAAGGCGAGCGTGGCGCGGATCTACGACGCGATGCTCGGCGGGGAGCACAATTTCGCCATAGACCGGGAGGCGTTGGCCGCTTTCACCGCCATCGACCCGCAGGTGCGGGCGCTGGCGCGGGCGAACCGGGCCTTCCTGGGCCGGGCGGTGCGCTATCTGGTCGACGCGGGCGTCCGGCAGTTCGTCGATCTGGGCTCCGGCATCCCCACGCAGGGCAACGTCCACGAGGTCGCGCAGTCGATCGCGCCGGGCACGCGGGTGATCTACGTGGACAACGATCCGGTGGCCGTCGCGCACAGCGCGTCGCTGCTCGCGGACAATCCGGACGCCGACATCGTGAGCGCGGACATCCGGCGGCCCGACGACGTACTGAACTCGCCGCAGCTACGGAAGCTGATCGACTTCAACCAGCCGGTCGCCGTCCTGATGATCACGATCCTGCACTTCATCACGCACGCGGAGGACCCCGAGGGGCTGGTCGCCGCCTACCGCGACGGGCTGCCCGAGGGGAGCTGGCTCGCGCTGAGCCACGCGACCGACCAGGACCGCCCCGGCACCGCCGCCGCCGTCGGCCAGCTCTACCGGTCGAAGGCCACCTCTCCGGTCACCGCCCGCTCCCACGACCAGATCGCCGCGCTCTTCACCGGCTTCGACCTGGTCCCGCCGGGACTGGTCTACGTCCCGCTGTGGCGCCCCGATCCGGCCGACGAAATCCCGGACAATCCCTCGGAGTTCTGGGTCTACGCGGGCGTGGGCCGCAAGAGCGGCTAGAGCGGCGGATCGCGGCGGGCCCGGCAACCGCGCAGGTCCGGACAGCGGACCGCGCGGGTCCGGTTCGGCTCCCGGGCCTGTGCGCGGGCGGGTGGCGACGTACGATCAGCGGATGGCTGACATGACCGAAACCACGCCCGGCTGGCTGGCTCCCGACGAACTGGAGCTGACGCGCGCACGTATGCCGATCCTGTATGTCGACGCCGTGCCGGTGCGGGTGGACGACAGCGGGGAAGTCACCCACATCGGGCTGCTGCTGCGCATCGGGCCCGACGGGACGATCAGCCGCACGCTGGTGTCGGGCCGGGTGCTGCACCACGAGCGGGTCCGCGACGCGCTGCTGCGGCATCTGGAGAAGGACCTCGGCCCGGTGGCGCTGCCCCGGATCCCGGCCTCCCCGCAGCCGTTCACCGTTGCCGAGTACTTCCCGACCGAGGGGGTCACCGCGTACCACGACCCCCGGCAGCACGCGGTGTCCCTCGCCTACGTCGTACCGGTCGCGGGCGACTGCCGCCCGCGCCAGGACGCGCTCGACCTGGTGTGGTTCACCCCGCAGGAGGCGTCCTCGCCGCAGCTCCAGCAGGAGATGCCGGGCGGTCGCGGTGTCCTGCTCCGGCAGGCCCTGGCGAGCGTCGGCTGCCTGTCCTGACGGTCCGGTCCCGGCCCGCCGCTCCTGTCATCTGTCAGGAGCGGCGGGCCGTTCCCCTTTCCTACGGTGCTGGTGGCGGCCTCGAAGGGCCGGTTCCGCGAGGAGAGGGAGAGCGACATGGGCAAGGTCATGCGGGGCGTGGCGGCGCTGGCACTTTCGGTGGCGGCCGTCGGGACGGTCGGCGCGGTGCGGGCCGACGCGGCGGGCGGCACGGTCCACGGCTGCCCGTACGGCGCCGTCTGCGTCTACCCGAACGACACGGACTGGGGCAACGACCACCCCAGCTTCGTGTACTGGAGCTACGGCGCCCACAACCTGAGCAATCAGTACGGGTGGCACGACGTGCTCAACAACCAGTCCGGGGGCGCTCGGGCGAGGCTGTGGACGGGCTACAACGGCACCGGCCAGGTCGTCGACGACCTGGTGGCGGGCGGCGCCTGGCACTACGACCTCGGCCCGGTCAACTCCATCACCCTGGACCGCCCCTGACGGCCCGTCAGCCTGCTGACCGGGCCGCCGGGCACGTTCAAAGTCCGCACCAGCCGGTCGAGGTCGGTGTACGCAGTCCGCGCACCGGAGACCGTGCCGGACGTCGCACCGGAGGCCGTACGGGACGTCGTATCGGCGGCTGTGCCCGTCGCGTACGTGTCGGTGTACGGGTGCGACCGGCCGCTCGGCGCCGCTTGGCCCTGCGCTTGCGCCAGCGCCTGGGGGGCCACGGCGCCGAGGTAGGAGCGGGCCCGCGCCTGCCGCTCCTGACAGGTGACAGGGGTCGCCTGTACGGCGGCAGGGCGCGGCACGGGCCAACGGCCGGTCGTGCCGGGATTCCGGGTCGTGACGCCCCCCAGGAGCGGGCTGGGGGGCGACTGCTGGGCGGCGGCGGTCCTCAGAGCCGGTCGGCGTCCGCGATCACGTCCATCACGAACGCGCCGGTCAGCCGGAGCCGCCGCGCCCGGTCGGCGAGGTCCGGGTCGCGGGCGAGCCCGGCCGGAAGCGGCTCAGCGCGGCGGTGGGCGAGGGCCGTGCGGATCAGCGGGTGCCAGCGCGGCGCGAAGGTGTCCAGGGCGTACTCCCCCGCGCCCTCCTTGGAGACGATGTCCCCGGTGGCGACCGTGCGGTGCAGCCGGGACACCCCGAGCGCGCCCCAGGTGGTGAGCGAGCGTCCCGCCGAGCGCGCCGCGACCAGCGGCTTGCCGGGCGTCTTCCCGGCCAGCGCCTTCTCGGCCCAGGGGTGCCAATAGCCGTGCAGATTTTCCAGATTCCACGCGCGCAGGCGTTCCGGTTCCGGGTCGAGCCCGAGGGCGCCGGGGGCCGGGCCGCGCAGCGGGATGCCGCGTTCGCGCAGCACCTTCCACACCACAGGGTTGACGTCGAAGGCACGGCCGCGCGCGAAGGAGTTCCCGGTGTGCGAGGCCAGCGGGCGGATGGCCGTCACCGGTTGGCGGAGGTCGGCGGCCGACACGTAGACCGCGTTCACCGTGCCGGGGACCGTCACCCGCGCCCGCAGCAGCGCCCGTACGACGGGGGTGGCGTTGCCGACCGGGTGCAGCACCCGCAGCCGCCGGAGGTCCCCCGCCGTGAAGCCGCCGTCCACCGCCACGACGACGTCGATGTCGCTGCCGCCCGCGCGCCACGCCCCGAGCGCGGCCGAGCCGACCACGTAGAAGTGGGTGATCCGGCCCGGCAGCAGCCGGTCGGCGACGGACAGATAGCGGCGGGTGAGGCGGGCGGCGTCGGGATGGAGCATTCGGGGAGTCTGCCACGGGTGCCCCGGGGCCGCGGTGCGCTGCCGGCCCGGCGTCCGGTACGAGGACGGCGGGCGGGCGGTCAGCGGGCGGTCGATCGGTCGGTCGGTCAGCGGGCGTCCCGCCCGGCGACGCGCCACTCCGGTGCGAGGATCGACCAGACCTCGGCGTCCTGCCGTACGCCCCGGTAGAGGTAGGTGGCGCGCAGCAGCCCTTCGCGGGTCATGCCGAGCCGCTTGGCGACGTTGACGCTCGGTGTGTTCTTGGGCGACACCATCCACTCCACGCGGTGGATGCCGCGTTCGTACACCGCCCAGTCGATGATGACGCGGGCCGCCCGGGTGACCAACCCCCGTCCGGCGGCGGCCGGTTCGAGCCAGCAGCCCACCTCGCAGTTGCCCGCCGCCGCGTCGAAGACCTTGAACAGGACACCGCCGACGAGCAGTCCGTCGAGCCAGATGCCGTAGAGGCGGCCCGCGTCGGCCGCCGTCTTGTCGGCGTACGACTGGAGCCAGTTCCGCGCCGAGTCCAGGTCGGCGGTGGCGTCGGCCAGGCCGATGTGCTGTCCGACGTACTCGCGCCCGCGGTCCATGTGGGCGAGGAACTCCTCGGTCCGCCACGGCTCCAGCGGGCGCAGCTCGGCGTCGTCTCCCAGGGAAATCGCGAACATCTCGTCCTCCACGTCGGCATCGCACAGCGGCGCCGCTCCACGGCACGCGCCCCCGCAGACCTACCGCAAAGGGAGCCGCCGCGACCAGCGGTTTTCGCCCGGCGCGGGTCCGTACCCCTTCGGACGTACGGGGTCAGCGGTCGGCGCGGGCGCGCCAGGCGAGGAACGGGACCAGGGGCGACTGGCCGTCCAGGTAGATCCAGGGCATCTCGGTGGCCCGGTCCCCGAGGACCTGGAACAGCGGACGCGCGAGGCGGAGGTCCCCGGCGAGCGCGAAGGTCATCGCGAAGGTGTTGAAGGCCAGCGGCCAGTCCCGGCGGCGTACGAAGTCCGGGTGGTAGACCGAGCGCGCGGCGGCCTCGTTGACGGCGCGGACCACGTCGGCGTCGGCCAGATACGGCGACTCCGCGTCGCCGCCGAGTGCCAGCCACTCCTCCAGGTGGGCCTGGGCGACGAGGTGGCCCATCGGGCTACCGGCGGGGGCCGCCAGCATCGACTCGCGGGCGAAGGCGTGCGTCCGGGCCCACGAGCCGCCCCACTTCGGGCAGAGCTGCTGCACGTGCTGCCGGTGGGCGGCGACATGGCCGGGCGAGCGGCGGCAGGTCGCCGCGAAGCGGCGCTCCGCGACATCGGATCCGACGCCGAGACCGCGCCCGGTGATCTGGAGGAAGTACCAGGGCGCCGCCCAGTTCGGCTCGCGCTCGGCCGCCTCCAGCAGGTGGTCCTCGGCGACGGTCAGCCGGGCCCGGAAGAGCTCCCACTGCTCGTCCGACACGTATCGCGCCGCGAAACCCGTACGGGCGTGCCAGGCCCAGGCGACATGCCGGGCGCCGGAGACCAGCAGCGGCAGCGCGTCGTCCGGCTCGGCGGCGATCACGTCGCCGATCCACCGCTCCACCCCGGCGACGCTCTGCACGCCCTCCAGCAGGAAGGTCAGGTCCTCGCCGTCCGTCGCGGCGGCCAGTCGCGCGCGGATCAGCGGCCACTGCTCGACGCCCTCGCGCGCCGCCGCCCGGATCTCGGCGAGCCGCGCGTCACCGTAGGACAGGTCGATGCCGGGGACCCGCTTGCGGCGCAGCAGGAAGGTCTCCCCCTCCGCGCGGCGCACCCTCAAGAGGCTGGTCCAGGACATACGACGCAGAATACGCCGGGCGCCCGATCGTCGCCGGTCCGGTGGCCCCCTCCCGCCGGTCCGGTGGCCGCCTCTCGCCGGTACGTCACCGGTCCGGTGGCCGCCCTCGCACGCTCCTCGCCCGGTGCGGCCCGCACGGCTCATCCGGCCCCTGGACGTACGGCGACCCCGGCCGGTCCGGCACGGCGCGGCCCCTGTCCGGGACCCGCGGACCGCGCCCGCGCCACCGGCGGATGCGTCCATTTCGGGGTCCAGGTGTCGGACGCCCGGCCGTCCGGCGCGGTGCCGCGCAGGTGGCGGCGCAGGGCGGCCAGCACCGGATGCGGGTTGTCGGCGCGCCGGACCAGCGAGTGCGGGTCCGTCGCGGCCTGCTGGAACCGTCTCGCGTCGCTGACGGCGACGAAGGTGCGTACGGCGTCGAGATCCACGCCGACCGACGCTGCTCGCGGGGTACGACGCTCCCGCTCCCCGGCGGACGGCCGCCGCCGGAACCCGGTTGCCCCCGTCCCGAGGCCGCTGCCACAGTCGTCGCCATGACCGCCGACTCCACCGCGACCGCCACGACCGCCACGAGTTCTTTCACCGCGCCCGACGGGACCCGGCTCGCGTACCACGCTCTCGGCGAGGGGCCGCCGCTGATCTGCCTGCCCGGGGGTCCGATGCAGGACAGCGCGTATCTCGGGGATCTCGGCGGTCTCGCCGCGCACCGGCGGTTGATCCTGCTGGACCCGCGGGGCACCGGCGGCTCGGCGGTCCCCCAGGACACCGGCTCCTACCGCTGCGACCGGCTCGTGGACGACGTGGAAGCCCTCCGCGTCCATCTGGGCCTTGACCGGGCGGATCTGCTCGGGCACTCCGCCGGTACGAATCTGGCCGTGCTGTACGTCGCCCGCCATCCCGAACGCGTCGGGCGGCTCGCGCTGATCACGCCGAGCGTCCGGGCGGTCGATGTCCCGGTCACCGGGGACACGCGGCGCGGAACGGCGCTGCTGCGCGAGGGCGAGCCGTGGTTCCCGGCCGCTTTCGCCGCGCTGGAGGCGGTCGTCGCGGGCAAGGGCGACGCCGGGACGTTCCGGGCCGTCGACCCCTTCTTCTACGGGCGTTGGGACGACGCGGCCCGCGCGCACCGGGACGCGGGCGAGGCGCGCAGGAACGCGGAAGCCGGGGAGGTCTTCGGTTCCGAGGGCGCCTTCGACCCGGCCGCCACCCGCGCGGCCCTGGCGCGTTTCACCTCCCCCGTCCTCGTACTGGCCGGGGAGGTCGACCTCAACACCCCGCCCTCCGCCGCGGCCGAGGTCGCCGGTCTGTTCCCGCGCGCCGAGTCGGCCGTCCAGCCCGCCGCCGGTCACTTCCCCTGGCTCGACGACCCGGCGCGTTTCGTGTCGACCGTGGCGGCCTTCCTGCGCTGACGAGCACGCGGCCGAGACGTCGGCCGTCAGGCAGCGGACGTGATCGCCTCGTCGAGTACGTCCCTGAACGGCGTCGGCGGGCGGCCGATCAAGGTGGCGAGCGCCGGGTCGACCGCGGTGAACTCGCCCTGCCTGCCGGCCGCGAACATCCCGAGGAGCAGTTCCGCCTGCGCGGGTGAGGCGCCGTGCCCGACGAGGAGGTCCCGGTACTCGTCGTCGCCGATGACGACGCGCTTGACCGGGCGCCCGGACAGTTCGGCGGCGGTCTCCGCGACGTCGGCGAGATCGAGCGCTTCGGAGCCGGTGAGCGGCGCGGTCGGACCCGACGGGCGTACGGACCGGTCGTCGGCGGTCAGCACGCGCGCGGTGGCCTCGGCGAGGTCGGCATGGGCCGTCCAGGAGATGGGGCCGTCCTCCGGCGCGGCCAGCTCGCCCGTGCGCACGGCGGCGCCGAGCAGCATGATCGCCGAGCTGGCGTAGTAGCCGTTGCGCAGGGACGTCCACGGCACGCCCGAGTCGCGCAGCGCCGCCTCGGTGGCGGCGTGGTCGGGCATGGGCGCGAAGAGGGAGGTCGGGCTCGCGCCCATGTGGCTGGTGTAGAGGATGCGGCCGGCCCCGGCTGCCTTGGCTCCGTCGATCGCGGCGTGGTGCATGGCGAGGGCGGCCTCTCCGGTGACGTCGGCCGAGACGATCAGCACCTGCGCGGCGCCCTCGAAGGCGTGCGCGAGGGTCGCCGGGTCCGTGAAGTCGCCCTGCCGTACGCGGACGCCCTTCTCCGCCAGGTCCCGCGCCTTGTCGGGGTCGCGGACGCTGACGCCGATCTCCTCGGCGGGGACGCGGGTGAGCAGCCGGTCGACGACGGCCCGGCCGAGTTTTCCGGTGGCTCCGGTGACGATGATCATGAGGTGTCTCCAGGTGGGTGAGGGTTTGCGCGGCCTCGGCGCACGGGCGACGCGCGGTCGACAGATCGACATGCCGATAGGTGTCGCCGTACCGGTGGCGGCACGAGCAGCATCGAATCACTGCTAACAACTTACACGCTAGCACCGATACCGAATCACCGCTAACACGATTCCTGTTACCGTCGACACCATGAGCGTCGGAGACATCGCCCCTAAGGACGGTCCGCGCGAGCGCATCCTCGCCGCCACCGCCAAGCTGCTCGCCGAGGGCGGCCGGGAGGCCGTGTCGACCCGGGCGGTCGGCGCGGCGGCCGGAGTGCAGGCACCGACGATCTACCGGCTCTTCGGCGACAAGCAGGGCCTGCTCGACGCGGTCGCGGCCGACGGCTTCGCGGCCTACCTGGCCAGCAAGACGGACCTGGAACCCGGCGCGGACCCGGTGGCGGACCTGCGGACCGGCTGGGACCTGCACGTCGGCTTCGGCCTCGCCAACCCGGCGCTCTACCAGGTCATGTACGAGCGGACCAGGGGCTCGGTGCCGCCGACGCCCGCCGAGGTCGCGGGCGTGGCGGTGCTAGCCGGGCACATCCGCCGGATCGCCGAGGCGGGCCGACTGCGCGTGAGCGAGGAACGCGCCTCGCTGCTCGTCCAGGCCGCGGGCCAGGGCATCACCAACACGCTGATCTCCCTGCCGCCCGACCGCCGCGACCCGGAACTGGCCGCCCTGGCCCGCGAAGCGGTCATCGCCGCGATCACCACCGACGCCCCGGCCGCCACCGACCCCGCCTCCGGTCCCGTCACCGCCGCCGTGGCCCTGCGCGCCGTCCTCCCGCGGACCTCCGCCCTCACCGCCACCGAACAAGCCCTCCTGCGCGACTGGCTCGACCGCATCGCCACCGCGAAGCCGCAGCCGTAGCCGTAGCCGTAGCCGTAGCCGTAGGCCGTCCGCGCCCCGAAGGGCCGCCGTGGCTGGCGGCTGGCGGCTGGCGGCTGGCGGCTGGCGGCTGGCGGCTGGCGGCTGGCGATCAACCCAGCCCTGAGCGTTCCGGCCGGGCGGTCCGGTGGTCGACGGCGGGGCGCAGCCAGGGCGTGAGTTGGACGATTCCCCAGGTGGCCTCGGCGGCGAGGAACAGCCACAGGATCCGCGAGGCGCCTTGGGCCAGCGCGTACGCCATCCACGCGGAGAACAGGGTGCGCGCGATGCCGTCGAGCAGGCCGTGTTCGGGCAGGGTCCGTACGATGCGGAGGGCGGCCCAGACGACCACCACAGAGCCCATCAGATTCGCGAACAGGGTCTGCCACACGTCGAGTTCGGGCAGGACGCCCCAGCCGAGCGCGTCGCCCGCCGAGGACAGCGCGTCGTGCACCCGCGCGTAGGTCCACGGTGTGACGAACCCCACGGTGACCGCGAGGTCGTACCAGGCACTCGCGCGTACGACGCGGAGATAGGCGGGGCGTGCGGGGGCGTGGAAACGGATCACGGGGAGGCTCCGGCCGGTTGGGGGGCTCAGCGACGGCCTCACGCTAAACAGTGGAGTACGGTCCAAGGTCAAGCTCATCGGCCGAGGGGGGAGACGCGGCATGCGTATCGGAGAGCTGGCCGCTCAGACCGGGATGACCAGGGACGCGATCCGGTTCTACGAGAAGGTCGGCCTCGTCACGGGCCGACGCCTCACCAACGGCTACCGCGACTTCCCGCCCGAGTCGGTGGCCTGGCTGCACTACGTCCGCACCGCGCAGACGCTCGGATTCTCCCTGGCCGAAATCGCCAGGACCGGCGAGGAGTTGCGCGCGGCACCGGACCCCGCCGTAGCGCTCTCCGCGCTGTTCGAGGAGAAGATCCGCCTCCTCGACGCCCGCATGGCCGAACTCGCCACCCTGCGGGCCGAACTCACCGACCGCGTCGGCACAGGGTGCCCCCTCCGGGCGGTCGAACCGGACGGCGACGGTGCCACGCGCGTGACGGCCCGCCCCCTGGCTCACGCCATCCGGCCAGTCGTCTCAAGGACCGAGTGACACGGTGCCGATGCCAGTGCCGATACGGCGGCAAGGCCCAACCCGGCCGCGCCGAGCGCCTGTTCCGCGCCCGCGCCGTCATCGCCGCCGCCCCGTGCGTACCGTCCGCATCGGGGGACACGCGTAGGCGGGGGATCGGCGAGGCATATGCCCCTGGCTGTCCGGCAAAGGGGGGTGCGGGGGCGGGATGAGGGCCGCCCCGATCTCCCCTTGGTGCCCGGCCACCAGTACCCTCTTGATCCTCACGGCACCTCCTCCACGGTTCCCGGGCGAACCCCGGTCCCCTGTCGGCGTCTTCGGCGCTCGGCCCTCCCGTGGAAGGGGCAGTTCGGGCGGACAGCCGTGACCCCCGGCAGATCGGCCCGGCTGGCGGTGGGAAATCCGAGTACGGAACAGGGCGTCGAGGTGCCGCGCACAGCGGCTCCTCCTCAAGGGGCAGCGCGAGGGGCGGAATCAGGTGGACGACGACAACGGCACGGGCATACCCGGCGAGGACGGCGCGACGGCCGGGGACGGCAAGCCGGCCGGACAGCGGCAGCCGGGCCCGAGGCCCATGGCCCGGGCGCGGAAGGCTGCGGCGCAGCCCCGTAAGCGCGCCCAGGCTCCCGCCCGGGCGGAAGCGGAGCCGGCAGCGGAGACGCCAGCGGACACGGCAGGGAACACGGAGGCGGTGGCGGACGCGCAGCCCGAGGGCACCGCTCAGGAAGCCGCCGCGTCCGAGGCGGCGCCAAAGCCCGCGAAGCCCACGAAGGCCGCGCCGAAGCGCGCTGCCGCAAAGCCCGCCGTGAAGACCGCGGCGGCCGAAGTACCCGCTACCGCAAGCAAGGTGACGGAGCCTCAGAAGCAGCCCGAGGCCGCTCCCATGGCAGCCGCGGCGGCGAAGGCGGCACAGAAGCAGGCGGCGGAGGAGCCCGCCGTGAAGGCCGCCAAGAGCGCGAAGACGGCGGCCAAGGCACCGGCCGGGACTCCGGCGAAGGCACCCGCGAAGGCGCCCGCGAGAACCGCGGCCAAGACGGCGCAGACACGGAAGACCGCGGCGGCGGCCCCGCCCGCGGGCGCGGCGAAGAAGGCGGCGGGGACCAGGCCCCCGGCGAAGGGGCGGAAGACGGCACCGGCCGCTTCGAAGGCGGCACCGTCCCAGGCCGCGACCGAGGCCCCGGAGCCCCAGGAGCCCGCGGCCGGGACGCCGACTCCGGTCAGCAGCACCGGACTTGTCGCCCTCCTCCAGGAGAAGGGCGCGCTCGCGCCCGAGGCGGCGCTCGTCGTCCTCAAGGGCTCGCTGGTCGCGCTCGCCGCAGCCCACGAGGCCGGTGGCGCCCACGGCGACATCGCGCCCGAGAACGTCCTGATCACCCCCGAAGGCGCGGTCCAGCTCGTCGATGCCGAACCGGCGGCTCCCGCCCCGGATCAGGCGGAGGCGAACGCCGAGCCGGACACGCCCGAGAACGTCCTGCTCACTCCCGAAGGCGCGGTCCAGCTCGTCGATGCCGAACCGGCGGCTCCCGCCCCGGATCAGGCGGAGGCGAACGCCGAGCCGGACGCCGTACCCTCCGGCACCCCCTACAGCGCGCCCGAGCGGTGGGCGGGCGCACCGGCGACCGCGGCCTCCGACGTCTACGCGGCGACGGCCGTCTTCCACCAGAGCCTCACAGGCGCGCCGCCGTACGCGGGTGCCACGGCGGCGGAACCGGCGGCCCAGCACACCGAGGCGCCGGTCCCGGCCGAGCAGGCTCCGGAGCCCGTACGGCCGCTGCTCGCACGCGGGTTGGCGAAAAACCCGGCGGAACGGCCGCAGAGCGCGGCCGAGTTCGCCGCCGAGGCCGAGACGGTCGCCGTCGCCGCCTACGGCGAGGACTGGGAGGAGCGCGGGCGCGGTGAACTCACCGCGCTGGTCGTCCTGTTGGCGGCGCCGTCCGGCGATGCGGCGGCGGAAGCGGCCCAGCAGCCGCAGCCCGCCGTACCGGTCGCCGTGGCCGCGCCCGCCGCGTCCGGGGCGGGCGCGCCGCCCGTACCGCCCAAGCACGCGCCCCACCACGCTCCCGCGGGCGGCCCCGAGGCTCCCGCACCCCGCTTCAGCCGACGCGCGAAGGTCCTCGCCGTCGTCGCGGCGGCCGTGATCATCGCGGGCGCGGTGACCGTCACGGCGGTGGCGACCGGCAACAAGAGCGACGACACCCCCGTGGCGGGCCCGACGCCGACCGCCGTCACGTCGCTGACCGCGACGACCCCGACCACCGCGCCCGCCACCCCGTCCCCCACCGTCAGCCTGTCGGCGTCGCCCACGGTCAACGTCTCGCCGACCGGCACACCGACGACGGCGGTCACGCCCAGCAGGACCGTGTCGAGCACGCCCACCGGCACGCCGAGCACACCGAGCACACCGCCCACCACCGCGCCGACCACCCCTTCGGCCGACCCGACGACGACCGGGAAGCCCGCGGCCGGGCCGCACGTGGCGTCCATCGCCGTCACCGGTTTCGACTGCCCGACCGGCAAGCGCCGCACGGCGACCGCCACGGTGTACGTGACCTACGACGGCACCGAGGCGGGCACCTTGCACCTGACGTGGTGGCACAGCGCCACGGGCAAGCCGCAGGGCGCCGTCACGCTGGCCCGGCAGACCGCCCAGTTCCCCAAGGGCGCGCAGAGCTACACCTTCACGGACCGGTACACGTTCACCCCGGACCGCGATCACCCGTACGTCGGGCTGTCCGTCTCCAGCGACCCGGCCGCCGACTCCGGCAACGGCACCTACGGAGTGGGCTGCCGCTGACCCTCCGGCACGTGTCCGGCACCGCGCGGAAGGCGTCGCGCGGTGCCGGACACGTGTCAGTGCGGGCGTCAGGGCGCCGCAGGTGTCAGGACAGTGCAGGGTCAGGACATTGCAGGCGTCAGGCAGGTATCAGGACAGGCGCCAGGGCAAGTGCCGTGCGCTCACCGCGTGAAGATTCCGGCGACGAGGTTGATGGCGGTCGCGAGAATGCTCGTACCGAACAGATACGACAGCAGTGTGTGCCGCAGGACGACCGCGCGGATCGTCGAACTGGAGACGTCGGTGTCGGAGACCTGGTAGGTCATGCCGAGGTTGTAGCTGAAGTAGAAGAAATCGCGGTAGGCCGGGGCCTCGTCCTCGGAGTTGAAATCGATCCCGCCCTCGGACTCCTCGTAATACAGATACGCGTACCGTGCCGCGTACATCAGATGCAGTGCGGCCCAGGCCATGAAGACGCCGATGAGCGCGGTCGCGGCGTGGGCGGTGTCGGAGTTGCCGAGCAGGAACACGACGATGCCGATGAGGCCGCAGAGCGCGACCGCGACGACCACGATCTCCTCGGCGAGCGGTCGCAGGTCCTCGCGCCGCGAATTGCGGCGGGTCGCGGCGGCGTCCATCGGCCACAGCACGCACCAGCCGACCACGACGAAGAACGACTCGGTGGCCGCGATGGCCGAGAGAATTCCCAGCGGCGTGTCGGTCGACGACCCCACGCACGCCCCGACCACCGCCCCGAAGGCGACCGAACCGGCAAGGCGCGGAGCCGCGGACGGCGAAAACCGGATACTCGTACTCACAGGCCGTAACGCTAGTGGTTCACCGCTGTCGGCACGGCAATGGCCGCGCAAAAGTGCCGTGCCGGATCGGCGCCGGGGAATCGGCCCGGGGATTCGGTCCGGGGAATCGGTCCGGGGATTCGGCGGGATTCGGCACGGGATCGCCTTCCCTACGTGTCGAGGCGGACGGTCATCTCCACCGTCACGTCGTCCCCCTCGGAAAGCCCTTCCGGTTTGCGCACGGCGTTCTTGAGCGGCAGCAGATAGCCGCCGTCCTTGGGAAAGAGCGAGGTCGCGAAATCGGTGCCGCCGATCCGGGCCAGCACCGGGATCACCCCCCACCCGTACGAGGCCGTCGTCGCCACCTCGCGGATGTCCGCGGACTCCTCCTCCGGCACGGGCACGAAGTAGTACGGCGCCGGTCCGCGCCACTCCACGACCCGCCCCGCGAACACCAGCTCCACGCCCCCAGCCCCTTCTCCCACGTCCTACGTCCCGCGTCCCGCGCGTCCGTCGGGGACAGCCAGGCTAGACCAGTACGGGTTACGTCTCGTCCGCGCCCGCGCCCGGAGCGGACCCAGCGGGCGGAGGGGGCGGGGCGGGCGGGGCGAAGTGGATGGGGGCGGTGAAGTTGGCGCGGCGGGCGGCGCGGCGGAAGGTGATGAGGGCGGCGGGGCCGGCCAGCAGGATGGCGACGAAGTTGGTGACCGCGCGGCCGGTGTCCCAGCCGAGGGAGGTCGCCACGTCGAAGGCCAGGTAGCGGTGCCACTGCTCGGTGAAGGGCAGGCCCGGCAGGTAGGCGATGGAGCTGCCGGGGTCGAGCGAGAAGGGCCAGAAGGAGAGGTTGAGCAGGAAGCCGAAGAGGTAGCCGGACGCCGAGCCGTAGGCCGCGAGCATCAGGATCTCGGCCCTGCCGCGGGCGCGCGGGAGGAGCCCGGCGAGCATCCCGACGAAGGCGCAGCCGAACATCTGGTACGGCATCCAGGGCCCGACACCGCCGGTGAGCAGCGCGGACGCGAAGAGGGACGTGCAGCCGAGGGTGAAGCCGAAGCCGGGGCCGAAGACGCGGCCCGCGAGCACGAGGACGAAGAAGACGGTCTCGATGCCCGCGGTGCCCGCGCCGAGCGGGCGCAGGGCGGCGTTGACGGCGGACAGCACGCCGAGCATGGCCAGGGCCTTGGCGTCGATGCCGCCGTCGGCGATCTGGGCGAAGACCACGGCCAGTACGAGGATCAGCAGGACGCCGAAGATCAGCGGCGGCGCGTAGGAGGTGCCGAAGCGGCCGGGGGCGACGACGAAGGGCCAGAAGAAGGCGACCAGGCCGATGAAGGCGGCCAGGACGATGGTGACGACGGCCGTCGCGTGCATCCGGACGGCGGTGGTACGGCCCGTCCAACGCCCGGCCGCGCCCTTGCCGTTGCCCGCGCCCCCGCTCGTGTGCGTGGCGCCCGTCCTGGCCGTGGCCATCACTTCGCCTCGGCTTTCGCGAGCGCGTCCGCGACCTGACCGACCGTCAGGTAGGGCAGCGGGGCGAGGATCTTGGCGGTCTGCGGTGCGAAGGCCGGTGAGGCGACGATGACATCGGCGGTGGGGCCGTCGGCGACCGTCTCGCCCTCGGCCATGACGATCACGCGGTCGGCGCTCGCGGCGACGAACTCCACGTCGTGCGTGGAGATCACGACGCTGCGGCCCTCGGCGGCGAGCGCGTCCACGATCCGGATGAGGGCCTGCTTGGCCTGGTAGTCGAGGCCGCGGGTCGGCTCGTCCAGCAGGACGACGTCGGGTGCGGTGGTGAGTTGGATAGCCAGCACGAGCGAGAGCTTCTGGCCTTCCGACAGGTCGCGGGGGTGGGTGTCGTCGGGGATGCCGGGCGCGAGCCGGTCGAGGATCGCCCGCGCGGTGCTCGGGGCCGCCCCGGCCGACTCCCGGTCGGCCTGGGCCAGTTCGGCGCCGACCGTCTCCAGGTAGAGCAAATCGGTGGGGGTCTGCGGGACCAGGCCGACGCGGCGGCGCTCAGGTCCCGACGTCGTACGCCGTCCGCCGAACCGCCGTGCCGAGGCCCCCGGCTCGGGTGCGGCCGGGTCCGCGCCCTGAGCGAACCGTACGGTTCCGCCCTGTCGCGGCCCGGCGCCGTGGACCGCCCACAACAGGGACGACTTGCCCGAGCCGTTGCGGCCCATCAGCGCGGTGACCTCACCGGCCCGCAGTTCCAGGTCCACCTCGCGGACGGCGACCACGTCTCCGTAGCGCACGACGATCCCGCTGGCGGTCAGCAGCGGTGTGCCCGTGCCGTGCGAGACGCGGACCGGCGGCACCGGGCGTCCGGCGAGCCGTTCGCGCAAGGGAACTGCGGCGCGGCGGGCGTCGCGTACGGACAGCGGCAGCGGTTCCCAGCGGGCCAGGCGGCCGAGGTCGACCACGGGGGGCGCGACCGAGGCGGTACGGAAGGCGACGGACGGCGGGGCGGAGGTGACGGTGCCGTCGCCGGTCAGGTGCAGGACGCGGTCGGCGTACTGCACGACGCGCTCCAGGCGGTGTTCCGCGAGCACGACGGTCACCCCGAGGTCGTGCACGAGCCGGGTCACGGCGGCGAGGACTTCCTCGGCGGCGGTCGGGTCGAGCGCGGAGGTGGGCTCGTCCAGCACCAGGACCTTGGGGTGGGCGGTGAGGACGGACCCGATGGCGACGCGCTGCTGCTGGCCGCCGGACAGCTCGCTCAGCGCGCGGTGCCGCAGGTCGGCCAGGCCCATCAGATCGAGGGTCTCCTCGACGCGCTTGCGCATGACGTCGGCGGGGACTGCCAACTGCTCCATGACATAGGCCAGTTCCTCCTCGACGGTGTCGGTGACGAATCCGGCGAGCGGGTCCTGGCCCACGACGCCCACCACGTCGGCGAGTTCACGCGGCGGGTACGTCGCGGTGTCGCGGCCGTCGACGGTGACACGGCCCGCGAGTGTGCCGCCGGTGAAGTGCGGCACCAGGCCGTTGACCGTGCCGAGCAGCGTGGACTTGCCCGCGCCGGTCCTGCCGACGACCAGGCACAGTTCGCCTTCCTCCAAGGTCAGGTCCACGTCCCGCAGCACGGGCTGCTCGGAGCCCGCGTACACGACGCTGACCTGGTCGAATCGGATCACAGCAGGGCCTCGCTGGGCTTGTCGGCGGTTTCGGCGGTTTCGGCTGTCGTGGCGGTCGCGGCGGCTCCGCCGGGCGGCACGGCGGAGCGCCCGGCCGTGGCGCTTCTCGCGCTCTTCGCGCTCTTCGCTCTCTTCGCGGCGGATGTGCGCGGCGGGGGCGGCGCGGCGAAGGCGGCGGTGCCCGCGAGCAGGATCGCGGCGGCGGGCAGCCACGGCAGTGACGGCCAACGCAGCGGATACAGGCTGGGGTTGAGGTCGGCGGCGTTGTAGCCGACGGTCAGGAACAGCACGGTGGCGGTGGCGACGCCGCACAGCGCGACCACCCACTCCGCGGACCGCCAGGGGTCGGGTCGGTAGCTGGTGCGCCGTATCCGCCGCCCGCCGAGCGCGAGTCCGGCGCAGCACAGCAGCGACCCGCCGAGCATGGCGGGCAGTCCGAGCGCGCGCGGGGTGGTGCCGTCCAGCAGCCCGTAGATGCCAGTGCACAGGCCGAGCATGCCGCCGAGCATCAGGACGGCGGTGGTACGGCGTGAGGCGCGGGTCGCGGTGCCGGCCCGGCCGTAGCCGCGCGAGTCCATGGCGGCGGCCAGGTGCAGGGAGCGTTCCAGCGCGTCCTCCAGTACGGGGATGAGGATGCCGCGCAGCGCCCGCAGCCCCTTGGCCCGGTCGGCCCGCAGCCGTCGGGCGCGCGCCACCCGCTGGACGCTTTCGACGAGTTGGGGGGCGACGCTCAGCGACACCGTGACGGCGACGCCGAGTTCGTACAGCGCGCCGGGCAGGACGCGCAGGGCCCGCTTGGGGTTGGCGAGGGTGTTCGCGGCGCCGATGCAGCACAGCAGGCAGGCCAGCCGCAGTCCGTCAGTCGCGGCGGACAGGGTGGCCTCGAGCGACACCGGGCCGCCGAGCTGAATTCCCGCGTACCAGTGGGGAGTCGGGATGTGCGGCAGCGAGAACATGATGTGGTCGGCGGGTGTGATGCCGCTGGCGAAGACGCAGCGGAAGACGACGCGGATCGCGACGACCGTCAGCGCGAGGTACAGGTAGTACTTGAAGCCCTTCGCCCAGGGGGCGTCGGTGCGGCGCTCGGTGACGACGTAGCCGAGGACGACCAGGACCAGGCCGAGCAGCAGCGGGTTGGTGGTGCGGCTGACCGCGGTGGCCAGGGCGATGCCCCAGATCCACCAGGCGACCGGGTGCAGGGTGCGCGGCAGCCGCCGCCCGGTGTGCGGGGAGGCGGCGGCGCGCGGCGGTACCGCGGCGGCGTGCGCGGGACCGCCGGTCGGGGACGGAGGCGGGGCGGTGGACAACGCGCTACTCCGCGTTCCGCCGCCGCCGGGTCCTGACGACGATGAATCCGGCGATCACGGCCACGACGGCCGCGGTCAGGGCGAAGGGCAGGACCGAGCCGGACGAATGGCTCGCGGCGGCGGTCGGCTCCGCGTCCTGCGTGCGGGGCTGCCCTGGCGACGGCGTTCCGCCCGTGGCCGTGCCCGGCGCGGTGCTCGCGGACGCGGTCCCGGTGGGGGTCGCGGTGGGCGGGGCCGAGGTGGTGGCTGGTGTCGTACGGGTCGCGGACGGCGTGGTGGCGGCCGGTCGTGAGGTCTTCCCGGGCGCCGAGCCCGCGGTGGTGTGCGTACCGGCGGGCTTGGTCGGCCTGGGCGGGGCCGAAGTGGCTCCGCCGGACGTGGTGTTGTGCGCCCGGACGCTGTCGGGTGAGAACGTCGGACGGCCCTGCGTGCCCGCGACGTTGGTGGCGCCGAAGATCCACAGGTCCACACTGCCGGGCTTGGGGTGGTAGCTCATCGCGCCCAACTGGCTGTAGGACCAGGTGTTCTGCCCCGCGTCGGCGTGCCAGTACGACCAGTAGGCGGTCGCGGGCGGCGTCAGCACACAGGGGGCGTCCTTGGACGTCGGATACTGCTTGCCGCCCTGGTAACCGGCGTAGCCGATCCGGCAGATGAAGGCCGGACCGTCGTGCTGGGTGCCGGTGGTGGCCCAGCCGCCCTGGTTCAGCAGGGTGTAGCCGGTGGTGGGCGTGGTGCCGCAGGAGCGCAGCAGCGGGCCGCCCCAGTGGCTGAAGTCCACCGCGAGCACGACGCCCTTGGTGGTCGTGCACGCGCTCATCGGCTGCGCGGTCGCCATCGCGGGCGCCGCGCCCACGGTGAGCCCGCCGCACACGGCGGCGAGCGTCAGCGCGAGCGCGGTGACCGTACGGGCGAGGACCGATCGTGCGCCGGGCCGCCGTGGGTGGCCGGACGCGCCTGCGACGGGCGCCGCCCGCCGGGCCGTTGACCGCATGCCATGGGCCGGCCGAATGCCGTGGATCACTGGTGCCTCCCGCCCTGTTGTGCGGTGCGCCGCCGCCGTACGGTCAGCGCGCTGCCGAGGGCCAGCAGCAGCGCGGCGAGACCGGCCGCCGCGAGCACGCCGGTGCCGGTGGCGGCCAGCGAGCCGCCGCTGCCGCCGGAGTCCGTGCCGCCCGCGGCGCCGGACGAGCCGCCGGAACCGGAAGAACCGGAAGAACCGCCGGTGGAGCCGCCGCCCGAGGGCGCGATGGGCGCGAGCGCGTGGGTGAGCGTGGTCAGCGGGGTGCCCGCGAGTGCCGGGACGGCCTGGGTGCTGGACCGCAGGTCGGAGTCGCCCGCCGCGGCGGTGATCCGGAAGCCGCCGTCCTTGTTCTGCGTGGTGCGCAGGAACTTCTGCCCGTCGCGCGCCTGTTGGGGCCGGATCTTGTCGGTGGCCAGCAGCGCCTGGACGGCGAGCGCGGTGGAGTTGCTGCTGACGCCCGCCGCGCCCTGGTAACCGCCGCTGGACTGCTGGGCCTTGACGAGATACGTACGCGCCTTGGTGACCGCGTCCGCGTGTCCCGGCACCAGGACGAGCGCCTGGAGCGCGTAGCCGGTGGTATCCACGTCGGAGGCGCAGTCGGCGCCCGGCGCGTCCAGCGTGGAGGAGAAACCGCCGTCCGCGCACTGGAGTTGGAGCAGCCGGTTCACGGCGGCGGCGGGCGGGGTCTGGCCCGCGCGGGCCAGGGCGAGGACGCCGAGGGACTGGGAGACCGTCGAGTACGCCTGGTCGAAGTCGCCGGGGGCGGTGCAGGAACCGTCCTCGGCGGCGGCCGTGCAGACGTGGCCGCTGAGCGTGCCGATCAGGTCGAAGCCGCCGAAGTGCCGCGGGTCCTGGCCCATGACCTGGGCGAGCACCGCGAGTTTGGCGGTGGCGCCGCTGTACGGGCCGGGGTAGGCGGAGGTGCCCGCCGGGTCGGCGTAGTCCGCGACGTGTCCCGCGAGGTAGCCGGTGACCTTGGTCAGCGTCGGGTCCTGGCCGCCGGTGGAGGCGAGCGCGAGGGCGAGGTCGGCGGTCAGACCGTAGTCGGGGCCGTAGGTGCTGGCCAGGTGGTCGCTGCCGTCGAGCTGCTCGACCAGGTACGCGGCCCCTTCGGCCGCCGCCTTCTGGTCGGCGAGGTCGCGCAGCAGGGTGCCGAAGGACGTGCCGACCGCGCCGCCGACGGCCTGCGTGGAGGCGCGTACGTCGGACTGCTTCTGGTCGGTGTCGGAGGCGACCCGGAAGCCGCCGTCCGCGTTCTGCTGCGCGGCCAGGAACGCGCGCGCCTTGGCGATCTGCGCGCGGTACCCCGTGCCGCCCAGGGTGAGGCCCTGGACGGCGAGGGCGGCGGAGTTGACGGAGTCACCGGCCGCGCCCCGGAAGCCGCCGTCGCCGAGCTGCTTGCTCGCGATCCAGGCCGCGCCCTTGGCGACCGCCTTGGCCGCGGCGTCGCCGGGCACCAGGTCGAGGGCCATGATCGCCATCGCCGTGCTGTCCACGTCCTGGTCGCCGGCGGCCGGGATCAGGCTCGGCCAGGCGCCGCTGGAGTCCTGGAGGCTCTCCAGGTACGCGACCGGCCCGGCCGCCTTGGCGGTGTCACCCGCGCGCAGTTGGGCGATGACGCCGAGGGACTGGGAGAACACCGAGGTGGCGTAGGCGTAGTTGTTCCTGGCGGCGCAGCCGCCCGAGGTGTCGGCCGCGGCGCAGACGGTGGCGTCGAGCGCGGCGATCAGGTCGTGGCCGCCGAAGGCGCGCGGGTCGTTGCCGGTGACCTCGGCCGCGACGGCCTCCTTGGCGAGCGAGCCGCCCTGCGCGTAGGAGGTGCCGATCAGCGTCCAGTCGTCGATGCCGCGGCCGGAGCCGTCCTTGCCGTGCTGGAGGAAGTCGGTGATCCCGGCGAGGGTGTCGTCGGCGCCGCCGGTCGCGGCCAGCGCGAGCACGCCGTCGACGGTCAGGCCGAAGTCGGCGAAGCCGGTGTTCTGGCCCGCGCCGGACTCGTAGTAGTGGCCGTCCACGAGATTGCCGCGGTTGATGAGGTACGCGACGCCCTTGGCCAGGTCGGGGGTTGCCGCGGCCGGGGTGGTCGGTCCGGTCGTGGGCGGGGTGGTCGGCGGGGTCGTGGGCGGGGTCGTCGGCGCGGTGGTGGGGGGCGTCGTCGGCGGGCTCGTCGGGGTGTCGCCGTAGGTGAGGCTGCCGAGGTCGCTGGAGGTCACGGCGAGGACGGCGGCGGTCGAGGCGTACAGGTCCGGGTCGGTGCCGCCGGAGCCGTCGGAGGCGAAGCCGCCGCCGTCGGTCTGCCGGGCGGCGAGCCAGGAGCGGGCGGCGGCGGCGCGGTCGGTCTGCGCCAGTACGGTCAGCGCCTGGGCCGCGGAGGAGGTCGTACCGGTGTCGCCGGAGGACGCCCCCTCGTACGCGAGGTAACCGCCGTCGGCGGACTGCGTCTTGGTGAGGTACGCCCGCGCCTTGTCCAGCACGTCGCCGGTACCGGGCAGGTGCTTGAGGGCGACGACGGCGTCGGCGGTCGAACCGGGGTCGGACGTGCAGCGCTCGCCGGGCGAGAGCATCGAGCCGGAGAATCCGCCGTCGGCGCACTGCATCCCGGTGAGCCGGTCGACGGCGGGCCGCGGCACGGTGGCGCCGCCGCGGGCCAGCGCGAGCAGGGCGCGGGCCTGGGTGCCGGGCGAGAAAGCGCCGTGGAAGTCACCGGCCGCGGTGCAGTTGCCGAGGCTTCCGGCCGCCGCGCAGACGTTGTCCGTCAGGTCCTTGAGCAGGTCGTGGCCGCCGAAGGAGGTGGGGTCACCGCCCAGGATCTCGGTGAGCAGCGCCAGGTTGGCCGCCGCGGCCGGGCTCGGCACGGTGACCGTGGAGTCCGGGAGCAGGTAGTCGTCGGCGTGCGCCGTCAGAAAGGCGTCGATCGCGCGGATCGTGGCGTCGGGGCCGCCGGCCGCCGCGAGTGCGATGGCGGTGTTCGCGGTGGCGCCGAAGTCGGTGCCCCAGCCGTCGAAGACGTGGTCGCCGTCGGTGAGTTGCCTCGTCAGCCAGGTGGCCGCGGCCGCCGTGTCGGCCTGTCCGCCGGGACCGGTCGGGGGCGTGGTCGGCGGCGTCGTGGGCGGGGTGGTCGGCGGCGTGGTGGTGTCGTGGGCGCGGACGGAGTCCGGTGTGAACGAGGGACCGCCGGTGCCGCCGCCGATGTCGGTGGGACCGAACACCCACGCCTCGACCTCGCCGTCCTGCGGGTGGTCGCCGAGCGCGCCGAGCGGGCTGTACGTCCAGGTGTCCTGTCCCGCGGGCGCGATCCAGAACGACCAGTACGCGTTCGCGGGCGGGGTCAGGACGCACGCCTCGTCGGCGGTCGTCGGGTACTGCGTGCCGCTGTCGAAGCCGTCGTTGCCAATCCGGCAGATGAAGCCGGGGCCGTCGTGCACGGTGCCGGTGGTGGTGAATCCGGCGTTGTGCAGCAGATTCATGCCCGTGGTGGGGTGCGCGTCGCAGCCGCGCAGCACCGGGCCGTTCCAGTGCCCGTAGTCCACCGCGACGATCGCCCCCGAGGTGGGTGTGCAGTCGCCGATCGGGTCCGCGCCCGCCGGGGTCGCCACCGAGACCAGTCCGGCCGTGAGGCTGCCGAAGGTCAGCGCCGCCGCGGTGAGCAGGACGACGATGCGCGGCCGTCTGTGACGGCGGCGCGGGACAAGACGAAGCACGGGTGGCCCCCCGGGTCGGCCGACGGGGAGGGCGGGCCGCGGAGGCGAGGCGGCCTGGCGGTTGACGCGGCCGTCCTGTCGTCCGTGCCGTAGTCCTCGACGGCGATCGTGACTTGCTGCTCAGCGCAGGTGATCCGGCTCGCCCGCCTCTCGGAGGGCCTACGGTTGCGGGTCAGCGCCGGACTTGGACCGGCTTCCCCTGGCTGCTGAATCGGAAATACGTTTCATAGCACCACGTCGGCGTGTGCCCCGTCAACGTGGCGGGCAGTTGCCTTCACCACTCCCCCGCGACCCTTACGTCACGCGCGTGCTGCGCTAGCCTCGGCTGGTCGCCGACTGGGGGAATCCGGTGAGAGTCCGGAGCTGACGCGCAACGGTAGGGGCCGCCTTTCGCGGTGGTCCGAGCCCGATCACCCGCTCGGAGACGCAGCACGTGCGGAAGCCTGACCACGCGTTCGGGCGGCGACCGCCTCGGCGCGGGCCGGTCGTGAGGACAGCCGTGTGCCGGGGCGCGAGGCGCCCCCTTCCAAGGAGAGTCCTCCACCCATGACCGTTCCTGTGACCGTGCCCTCCCGCACCGCCCGGCGCCGGGCACTCGCCGTCGCCGTACCGCTGGCGGCCGGAGCCCTGCTGTTCACCGCGACCGCGCCCGCGCGGGCGACCTCGACCCCGGCGCAGATCGCCACGTCCAAGGCGAACGGCGTCGCCTATCTGAAGTCGCTTCAGGCCGCCGACGGCTCGTACGCGGGCGGCGGTCTGTCCAACGAGTGGGCGTTCAGCGCCTTCGCCGCCGCGGGCACCGCGGCGGCCGACGTCTCTCCCGGCGGCGACACCACGAAGAACGCCAGGACCGTCTACCGGAATCTGCTGGCCACCGCCGCGTGGCCGTCCGCGTCGCCGGTGGTGACGGACTACGAGCGCGGCGCGCTCAACGCGTACGCGGCGGGCATCGATCCGGCCCGCGTCGGCACCGGCCGCAATCTGATCGCGGACATCGCCTCGTACTGGCAGCCCGCCTCACCCGGCTACTTCGGGCCGCCCGCCAACTTCAACGGCACCGTCTTCGGGCTGCTGGCGCTGGCCGGGGCGAAGACGCAATCGGGCGGGCAGCGCGTGCCGCAGGCCCTGCTCGACGCGTCGGTGGCGGTCGTGCGCGCCAACGAGCACACCGACGGCGGCTGGAACTACGCGAAGGCGGCGGGCGATCCGACGCAGCTCGGCGCCGCGAGCGACATCGACATGACCGGCGCGACCCTGGCGTCGCTGTGCTCGGCCGGGGTGCCCAACACCGACACGGCCGTCGTCGCGGGCAAGAACTTCCTCAAGGGCAAACTCGTCAACGCCACCGGCGCCTTCACCTCGATGTTCGGCGCGAACACCGACTCCAACGGCTGGGCCGTCTCCGGCCTGAACGCCTGCGGATTCAACGCGCAGGGCACGGACTTCACCACCGCGGCGCGCAAGACGCCGGTCGACTTCCTGCTCGCCCAGCAGTTCGGTCCGGGCGGCGGCTTCCGCTACCTGCCCACCGACACGAGCCCGTCGGCGTACGCCTCGATCGACGCGGTCCGCGCGGTCGCGGGCGGCGGCTTCACCGCCACTCCCCCGGCCCCGGTCACTCCCGGCGCGCCCGCCTGGGCCGCCACCACCGACTTCACCAGCGGCTCCACCAGCAAGCTCGCGCTCGTCGTGGACAACGGCGGCGGTTCGCTGAAGGTGTGCTCGGTGCCGGTCGCGGCGACCGGTACGACCACGACGCTCGGTACGGTCCTGGACGCGGCGGCGTCGTCCGCGACGCCCGGCGGCTGCGTCACCGCCGTCACGCCCGCCACCGGCACGGGCGCGGTCACGGCGCTCAACGGCACCGTCAACTCCGGTGCGGCGACGTGGAAGTCGAGCCTGGACGGCTCGGCGCCGATCGCCGCCTCGCGCGCCACGACCGTCCACCTCGGTGACACGGTCTACCTGCGGTACGGGAGCTGACCGGCTCCCGCCAGCGGGCGCGCTTCCGCGGCGGTGACCGGTTCCGCCGGTTCGACGCCGTGGAGCGCGTGGGCCAGGACTTCGGCGCCGCGCACGACGCGGGGTCCCGGCCGGTTGAAGTAGGCGGGTCCGTCCAGGACCCACACGCGCCCGTCGCGGACGGCGGGCAGTTCGGCCCATGAGGGGTGGCCGGTCAGCAGGCCGGCCTCCTTCAGTGTGCGCTCGGGCGGGAAGCCGCACGGCAGCAGCACGACCGCTTCCGGCGCGGCTTCCCGCAGCGCGGTCCACTCCATGGGCGCGGTGTGCTCGCCCGGTCGCGCGAGCAGGGGTTCGCCGCCCGCGCAGCGGATCTGTTCCGGGACCCAGTGCCCCGCGGGCCACAGCGGGTCCAGCCATTCGATGGCGGCCACCCGCGGCCGGGGGCGGCCCGCCACCCGCTCCCGTACCGCCGCCAGCCGCTCCTCCAGCTCCGCCGTCCTGCGGGCCGCGGCCTCAGGAACGCCCAGCACGTCACCGACCTGGCGCACGCAGGCGAGCACGTCGGGCAGGGTCTTCGGCTCCAGGCTGATCACGCGCGGTCCTTCGCCGTCCAGCACGCGTACGGAGTCGGTGACCGCGCCGTAGGAGACGGCGCAGACCTGGCAGAGGTCCTGGGTGAGGACCACGTCGGGCGCCAACTCGGCGAGCAGCGCGGTGTCCAGGGTGTAGAGGGACGAGCCCCGGTGCGCGGCGCCGCCGACGGCCCGCGAGATCTCCCGGCTGCTGAGCGCGTCCGGGTCGAATTCCGCGCCGGTCACCACCGGTACGTCGGCGACCACCTCCGGCGGCCAGTCGCACTCATGGGTACGGCCCACGAGGGCGTCGCCGAGGCCGAGTTCGACGACGATGTCGGTCGCGGCGGGGAGCAGGGAGACGATGCGCATACCGGGAACGGTAGCCGGGCGGCGGGCGGGGGCTCGCGCGGCCGAGGGGAAGCGGAGGACAAGGACAAGGCCGGGTGCCACGGGTTGATCGTGGCACCCGGCCTTGGTTCAGGGGGATTCAGCGGGGTTCAGGGCCTGCGGCGAGAGGCGGTCAGCCCCATGGCCCGTGTCCGGCGGAGCCCACGGTCAGCGGTCCGATCGCCAGGCTCGGCCGCCCGCTGGTGCCGTGCACCGCGCCTGCCGGGACCCGGACCGTCACCTCGCCGTTCCCGCGCGGGGTGACGGTGAACGTCCAGGTCGTGCCCGCCGCGCCGACGCCGTTGGCGGTGAGGCCGGTGACGGTGCCGTTGGACACCCGCAGGTCGGCGGCGGTCAGGCCGGTGACCTGCTGGTCGAGGGTGAGCGTCACCGGGATGGGCTTCCCGCGTGTCGCGCTCACCGCCGTGGTGGCCAGCGAGCCGGTGGGCGTGTCGCCGACCCGGTACGCGCCGCCGCACACGCCCGTCAGCAGCGGGTCAGCGGTCACGGCCCGGCTGCCCGAGGTGCTGAGCACATGGCAGCCGACGCCGACGCGCACCGCGAGCCTGCCGTCGTCCTGCCGGGTCGCGGTCCGCGCACGGCCGTCCACGTACACCGTCGTCCCCCGGTATCCGTCGGTGACCGGCACGCTCACCGTGGCGACGGAGTTGCCCGGCACCGACACGCCGAGGTCGGTACGGTCGCCGACGCGGTGGAAGGACGCGCCGACCGTGCCTTTGACGGTCGGTGTCGTCACCGAGCCGTACGTCTGGTCGCCCGGCTGCGGACGCACGGTGAAGGTGTCGTAGCCCGGCGTGGACGGCGCGATGCCGTACATGTCGCGCGGGATGACGTACGAGGGGGCGGTGGCCCACGGGTGCGACCACGTCATGTTGCTCTTCTCGGCCGGGTCCCACGCCTCGCCGGTGGCGCCCGCGCCCAGGTCGATCATGTGCAGCCAACTGTTGGTGCCGTGCGAGGTGAGCAGGTCGAGCGCTTCCTGCGCGTGGCCCGCGTTGTACAGCCCCTGGAGCAGGAAGCCCGAGCAGTAGACGCTGCACGCCATGCCGCGCGAGGTGAGGTACGACGCGACCGCGTCGTACTGCTGTCGGCTCGCGGGGACGCCGAAGGCGGCGGGGAACGCGGTCGCCTGGACCGCGAAGTGCCCGGTCGGCTTCATGTCGGCGCTGAGCCCGTCGTCGTACGCGCCCTTGCCCGCGTTGTAGAACGCCGAGTTGAGGGTGGTGCGCAGCCGGTCGGCGATCACGGTGAAGTTCGCCGCGTCGGCGCTCTTGCCGAGGGAGGCGGCCAGGACCGCCATCTGCGAGAAGTTGCTGTACGACAGGGCGCCCAGGATGGTGTTCTTCGCGGCGAAGACATAGCCGTCACGGCTGCCCTCCGGCCAGTCCACGATGGCGTCCGACTGGTCGATGGTGCCGAGCGCCGCGTTGTAGTCCTTGCTGAGCAGCTTGGGCACGAGCGCGTCGTACATCCGCTTGACCTGGTCGGTGGAGCCGGTCTGCCGCCAGTTGTCGTAGACGGACGTGATCACGTAGAGCGGCCATTCCTGCGGCCAGGTGCGGTGGTTGGCGAAGTAATCCATCGAGTAGACGCCGAGTGTCGGGTCGTCGCTGAGGTAGAGGCTCGCCAACTGGTGGATGTAGTTGTCGGATTCGTACGGTCCGCGCTCGCGGGTCCAGGAGTCGACGTAGAAGTTCTGGTTGGTGGTCTCCACGGTGTTCTTGGCGAGCTGCCAGACCGAGACGAGGTCGGGGTCGGACGAGGTGAGCTGGGCGCCGCTCTCGTCGAACGGGTAGACCATGGCGAGGGCCTGGAGATTGTCGGCCGTGACGGGGACGGGCGAGTTGAGGACGTCGAGGTAGCGGAAGACGCGCATGCCCCAGGTGTCGACGCTCTGGGTGCCGCCGCGCAGGGTGACGACGTCCTGGTACTCGTTGCCCGCGCGCAGCTTGTAGCGCACGGTCGTCGGGTCGGACAGTTCCTCGCCGTAGCGGAGGGTGACCTTGCGTCCCGCTGTGCCGGGCAGCGTGAGGTGGACGCCGCCCTGCCAGGTCTGGCCGAAGTCGACGAGGTAGTTCCCGCTGCCCTTGTCGGTGATCTTCACGGGCCGCCTGAGCTGTTCCCGGACCTTGCCGAACGGGGTCGGCCGCAGGTCGGCGAACGCGGTCTTCGCGGTGGCGGCGGGCCACGCGGAGTCGTCGTACCCGTAGCGGCCGAAGCCGTCCGGGTAGCGGCTCATCGTGATGTCCTCCTGCGGCATGTTCCAGTAGCTGGTCCCGGTGGACTTCGCGGACGGCCAGATGTCCGCCCCTGACATGCTCCTCCAGCCGGGTCCTGTGCCGACCGTGCTCGTGCTGCCGTCGGTGTAGCGGATCACCAGATACGCCTGGAAACGCTGGTCCTTGGTGGTGTACGCGACCGCCGACAGCGCGTGCTCGCCGCCGGACCGCAGCGCGGCCGTCACGTCGAAGCCGTCGTAGCGGGTCTCCTTGTCCAGCGCCTCGGTGGGGCCGAGACCCACGAACCGGCCGTCGAGATACAGCTTGTAGACGTACTGCTTGGCCGCGTCGAAGGAGGAGCCGGTCGCGAAGACGGTGGCCCAGGCGACCTGCTTGGTCCGCTTCCCGCTCTTGTCGAGCGTGAAGTCGTGGCGCAGCAGCGCCCAGTCGTTGGTGGCGTGGGAGCTGAGGCAGTCCGTCCTGGTGCCCACGGCGAGCGCGCCGTTCTGCACGGTGCCGCACGGGAAGGGCGCGCCGGTCGCGCCGAAGTCGTTGGCGTAGAGGGTCTTTCCGCTGTCGGCCGCCGCCAGGCTGGTGACGGTGACGTCGTCCGCGGTGCCCGTCTCGGTGCCGCCGGTACGGAATCCGATGCCGCCCTCGGCGAAGGCGGTGTCGGTCCTGGTGTCGACGACCTTGCCGTCGAGGAAGGTGGTGAGCGTCGAGCCGACCGCCTCGATGCGGACGTCGTGCGTGGTGCCGACGGCGAGCGTGGTGTTCAGCGGTACGGGCGTGCCCGCGCGGAAGGTGCCGTTGGTCTCGACGTGCGGGACAAGGGTGTTGGGGTTGCTGGTGTCCGACGCCCTGAACTGCCACATGTAGCCGTTGCGGACGTCGGGCGAGCGGAACTTCACCCCGAGCGCGACCTTGGTCACGGTCAGCTTCACGTCGAGGCGGTAGTCGGTCCAGGTGTCGACGGCGGGCGGCGCGGACCAGATCGGCGCGCTCGTGCCCCAGGTGGCGCCGGGTCCGGTGCCGAAGGTCGCGGGGGCCGACCACGCGGTGGCCCTGCCGCGCTCGTCCCAGACCCGCACCGACCAGGAGTAGCGCTCGGCGGCGCGCAGGGCGGCGCCGCCGTACGGGATCGCGGTCGCGGCGGCCGAGGCGACCTTCGCGCTGTCCCACACGACCCGGCCGCGGCCCGACTCGCCCTCGGTGACGCGGAGTTCGTAGCCGGTCTGGCGGCCGACCCCGGACTGCCAGCCGAAGCCGACGGTACCGGCGGGATCGACGTCCACGGGAGCGGACAGCGATCCGACCGTCAGGTGGGAGGGCGCGCCGCTGTTCCCCACGCCTGCCTGCTGCCCCGGGCCCGGCGCGCCCGGCGGCGCGGCGCTCGCGGGTCCGGCCAGCGGCTGGACCAGGACCAGGGCCGCGAGGGCCGAGGCCGTGGCCAAGAGGGACACCAGTCTTCGACGCATCGTCACAGTCCGTCCACGGAAGGGGATTGAATCGTTTCACTTCATCTGCTAGTGACGTTACGGACGCGTGAACGGGTGTGTCAAGACTCCTGACGCCGGGGGCCGGTGGGCGTATACGCCGGTCAAGGAGGCGGGGCACCGCGTGCTCGCGGGCGGGGGCTCGGGGTGCGGGGAATCGATTCAGTGGGGGTCGAATGGTCGTCGACGCCGAGGGGAGGGCCGCCCGGCGGCCTTCTTCGGCTCGGGTGGCCGTCGAAACCGCCGGGCCGGCCCGCCTTTGGCGCGCCTTCGGCTGTGTTCGTTCACGATCGAGTCGGTGCGCTGCCGGGCTCGGGCTTCGCCCGCTCGGTCGGGGTGCGGTGAGGCGGAGTCAGCGCAGCCCGCCCGCTCGGGGTGCGGTGAGGCGGAGTCAGCGCAGCCCGCCCGCACGGGGTGCGGTGAGGCGGGGTCAGCGCTCCCAGGGCCAGGACGCGGAGCGGCCGGACTCCAGGAGGGGGATCATGCCGAAGGCGTGGTCGGTGAGCCCGCCGAAGGTGTGGCGGTCGCCGGTGCCCGAGGGCATGGCGCCCGCCTTGTAGCCGGCCATGTTCCACATGTAGACCGGCACGTTCTTCGGGACGAGGGCGTCGATCTCCGTTTCGCGCATGCCGCCGTGGCCACTGGCGTTGGACGGGAACCAGCCGGGCCTGGTCTGCTCGTCGGTGACCACG
The DNA here is from genome assembly GCF_055559175.1 of Streptomyces sp. NPDC024632. Classification (NCBI taxonomy): domain Bacteria; kingdom Bacillati; phylum Actinomycetota; class Actinomycetes; order Kitasatosporales; family Streptomycetaceae; genus Streptomyces; species Streptomyces sp. NPDC024632. The sequence goes on along the minus strand of NZ_JBVHLD010000004.1, from coordinate 212,475 downwards.
ACGATCCGGTCGTGGCCGCGGAAGTGGGCCTTGACCGCCGACGGGATGTCGGTGCCGTCGATCCGGCCGAACTTCTCGATCAGGCGCAGGACACTGCCGCCCTTCGGCACGGCGACCGGCCTGCTGCGCATGCCGAACTCGACCAGGGTCGGGTCGGCGGCGCGTACCGCCAGGGCGGCGCCGAAGACCGCGGCCTGCTCGGCCAGGGTGATGTCCGAGCTGTTCGGCGTGGAGAAGCCGAAGCCGGGGAACATCGACGGCGAGCGGTCGACCAGGATCAGCGTGCGGCCGGGCAGCGCGGGCACGTTGGCGAGCGAGAGGTTCAGCGCCTTGTCCAGCGCGTGACCCCAGCGCAGCGATGCGACGTGCTTGTGGGCCGCCCAGAACCGGAACGGGAGCATGCGCGAGCGCGCCACCCGCTCCGGGTCGCAGATCGTGGCCGCGACCTGCGCCGCGGCCTCGTCGGACACCCCGGCGCGGTCGAAATTCCGCAGGTTGCGGACCAGCGCGAAGACACCCATCGACGGGATGACCGTCTCCCACGCGGCCTTGTCCATCGGGCCCTGGAGCCAGCCCGCCAGCGCTTCCCACGTCATGCCCGCTGCGGCGATACGGCTGCTGCCGTCGGTGCCGTCGGTGCCGTCGGTCCGGTCACCGCCACCGCTCCCGAGGAGGCCGCGGCGGTTCCCGACCGGCACGGCCATCAGCTCGGCCCGGCCGCGGACGATCCGCAGCGCGGCCGGGATGTCGTCGCCGCGGCCGTGTCGCCGGTCGATGGCGTGCTTGAACAGGTCGCCCTGCCAGGGCTTGTCGGCGGCAGGCGAGGGATGGACGAGTTCGAGGACGTCACCGAAGCGGTAGCCCTTGGACTCGGTGTCGTACTTCAGCAACGACCGCTCGCTGTACAGGCGTTGTACGGCGTCGGCGACACCGCGCTTGACGGGCTTGGGAAGCCGGCGGCCGAACGTCGAGGTCCAGTAGGCGAGGAACTCGCCGGGCTCGTCGGGCCGTTGGAGCACCGAGTCGACGACCTGCCGGGAGTAGCCGGGCGCGTCGTTGCGCAGCCGCTCGGCGGTGAACTCCGCGGCGCCGACCAGCGCCGCCGTGCGCATGTTGCCGTCACCGCGCAACCAGGCCAGGAGCGCGGCCGTCCACCGCGGGTCCTCGATCGCCAGTCGGCGGACCAGCCGCTGGTACCGGTCGTCGCGGTCGCCGCCCTTCTCGTAGAAGGTGTCGGTGCCCACGACGTTGGATATCGCGAGCAGGAAGAGCTCGGACCGCGGGTCGCGCAGGTGGCCGGAGCCGCCCTCCGCCGTCACGGTCCGCGCGCCGGACGTGGTCACGGGCGACGTGACCCGCGGCTTGACGCCGCGCTGATTGAAACGAGACATGGAAGAGTCCCCCCGCGTCGGAGGGGAAGCCCAGCGGGGCGGTGTCCGAGATCAGGGGTCGACGACGGGAACAATGCGCTCTGGGCCGCTGAGCTACGGGGTTTCACGCCCGGTGGGATTCGAACCCACGTCTCACCATGAACAGTGGAAGTACCCGTTGTCCGCGCACCGGACACCGCCGATGCTGCGCCCCCCGAGATCAGGACGGCCGCGGTTCTGCGGGGTTCGAACCCCGCCCACCGAAGTGGTTCTACCACAGAGAAGTAACCGCGACCTGCGCACCGGGAGGTGCTGTTGTCGATCGTCAGCATAGCCACGCGCCCCGAACGTGCCGACTGATTTAGACGTCGTTTCCTTTGGTGCTGGTTGTCGTTGAGCAGTGCATGACGGATCTGGTGGAACGGTTGGTGCCGGAGGACCTGTGGGTGCTGTTTCGGCGGGTGGTGCCTCCCACCGAGGTCAACCGTCATCAGGGCGGAGGCCGACGGCGGGCAGGTGACCGGGAGGCGCTGGCGGCGATCATCTTCGTGGCAACATCGGGCTGCACCTGGCGGCAGCTTCCGCCGGTCTTCGGCCCGGCCTGGCCTACGGTCTACCGGCGTTTCGCCCAGTGGAGCAAAGCGCGGGTCTGGGCCAGACTCCACCGCGTCATCCTTGAGGAACTGGGCGCTTGCGGTGAGCTGGACTGGTCCAGGTGCGCAGTCGAATCCGTCAGCGTCAGAGCCGCGAAAGGGGGTCTCTGACGGGACCGAATCCGACCGGCCGTGGCAAGAATGGATCGAAGATCCACCTTGTCACCGATCGCAACGGACTGCCCCTCTCCCTCGGAATCTCCGCCGCCAACCTCCACGACAGCCAGGGCCTGATACCGCTCGTGCGCGGCATCCGCCACCGCATTGCCCGCAGGGGCATCGAGTCTTCACAACGCCTGGGGCGGCACCGCTGGGTGGTTGAGCGGACCGATTCCTGGCTGGCCGGCTGCCGCCGGCTCCACTACCGCTACGAACGCACAGCCAAGCACTTCCTCGCCTTCACTGCCATAGCCGCCGCCCTGATCTGCCACCGCCGACTCACACGACGCGCGTAAATTCGCTGGTCAGACGTATTCCTGGGCAGGCAGGATGCCCTCATGGACCAGCTCGCCACAGTCGCCTGGCAGTACGTCGTGCGGTTGATCTTCCCGGAGGACTTGCCGATGGCGGCGGCCCACCTGCTGGCTGACGGATACGACTCTCCCTCGCTGTGTGAACTGGCGGGCCTTTCCCGACGGGCGGAGACAGCAGAGATCGACGAACTCTTCGACCGGGCGATGGCGGAACTCGGAGTCCGGATCCCCGATGGCGAGACCGCTGAGCGCTGTCTCCTGCACCACATGGCGACACGGCTATGCGCCGGTGCAGTATCGCCGAGGGTCGCAGCGGCTCGAATCTGGCAGGGGCTCGCGTCGCAGACGAAGGCCGAGCGTGAATTCGTCCAGGCCGTGGGCGAGGAGTACTACCTCGACTACCTGTCTCCTGAAGGCCTCCGAGCCTGGGAGAACGCCGTACTCCTCACAGCACAGACCCTGGCCCAGGCCGCGTTTCCAGTCGCAGAGTGACCGAAGCCCCCAAGACGCCTGTCGCCAAATCGGCTCACACAGCCATAAGAAACGACGTCTAAGCCGCGCGGGCCGCACCGGCCGCGGCTCGCGGGTCCGTAAACCCGTCCGCCCGTGGGTCCGTAAACCCGTCCACCAGTAGGTCCGTAAACCCGTCCGTCCGTGGGTCAGGACAGCACGCGGTGCCGGAAGTTGCGCAGGCCCAGGGTGAGGAAGACGGCGCAGGCGGCGATCAGGACCGGGTAGACGGCGAAGAGCGACATGTGGGTGGACTCGGTGAAGGCGGCGCGCATGCCCTCGGTGATGTAGATGAGCGGGTTGACCAGGACCAGGATCTGGAGCCAGTGGAAGCCGCCGAGGTGGACGAGGGAGAGCTTCGTCCACTGGTAGTAGGTGCCGCCGAGGAAGACCAGGGGCAGGACGACGAAGCCGAACATGACGCCGATGTTCTGCGGCTGGAAGGTGGTGCCGAGCATCAGGCCGAGCGAGGTCATGGCGACGCAGGCGAGCGGGATCAGGGTGACCACGATCCACCAGTGGACGGTGAGATGGGCGTGGACGCCGGGCGCGTGGACGACCGCGGCGATCGGGAAGACGATGACCGCCGAGATCAGGGCCTGGACGGCGCCGGACAGCACGCGGGCGACGGCGACCAGCCAGATCGGGCAGGGCGCCTGCACCCGGTCCTCGATCTCGCGGGTGTAGCCGAACTCCTGTGACATCTGGATCGCGACGGACTGGATGCCCTGGAACATGATGCTGATGGCGACGACGCCGGGCACGAGGACGGTGGCGAAGTCCGACTCGCCCGCCGAGCCCCCGGCGCCGCCGATGCCCTGCCCGATGGTGGGGAAGACGTAGAGGAAGACGAAGACCAGCAGGAACGGCTGGACGAGTGTCCGGGCGACGAACTGCCCGAAGCTCTTCCACAGCACCCGCAGGTCCCGCCGGACGAGCGCGCCGAGGGCGGTACGGCTGGCGGCGGCCACGGAACGGCTCGGCCGTACGGTGACCGGGCGGTGCGTCGGGGACAGCGGCTGCGAGGGTCCGGCCGGTGGTGCGGTCATTCCCTCAGCTCCTTGCCGGTGAGGCTGATGAACACGGTCTCCAGGGAGCTGCGCACGATCGACAGGTCGACCAGTTCGAAGCCGCCCCGCTCGGTGCTGGCGACCACGCGCGGCAGCAGGCGTTCGTCGCCCTGGACCTGGAGTTCGACGCCGCCGTCGACCAGCCGGGTGCGGACGGCGCCCTCGATGTCCCGGGTGAGGCGGGCGGCGAGGGCTTCGTGGTCGCCACTGGCCAGTACGGTGACGATGGTGTCGGCGCCGACTCCCTGCTTGAGGGCTTCCGGTGTGTCGAGGGCGAGGATCTTCCCGTGGTCGATGATCGCCACCCGGTCGCAGAGCTGGTCGGCCTCTTCCATGTTGTGCGTGGTGAGCACGATGGTCTGGCCGTCGGCGATGAGCCCGGCCAGGATCTCCCACAGCGCGAGCCTGCTCTGCGGATCGAGACCGGCCGTCGGTTCGTCCAGGAAGAGGACGGCCGGGCGGTGCATGATCGCGCGCGCCACCAGCAGCCGCTGCGCCATGCCGCCCGACAGGTTGCCCACAGGAGAGGCGGCCCAGCGCGACAGACTGAAGCGTTCCAACGACTCGTCGGCCAGTTCGCGCGACCGTCCGGCGGAGATCCCGAACAGCAGCCCGTGGTAGTAGAGGTTCTCCCACACCGTCAGCGAGCGGTCCAGGGTGTTCTGCTGCGTCACGACCGCGATGACCTGCTTGGCCAGCGCGGGCTGCGCGACGACGTCGATGTCCCCGACGTACGCTTTCCCGCCGGTGGGGACCACGCGCGTGGCGAGCATGCCGATGGTGGTGGTCTTCCCCGCGCCGTTGGGTCCGAGGAGTCCGAAGAACTCCCCGGCGTAGACCTCGAGGTCGAGGCCGTCGACCGCCATGACGGGCGCTTTGGGATACCGCTTGGTGAGCCCGACCGTACGGATCACCGGGGGCCGTCCGCCGCCGGGGCCCGTCCGCTCCACCGCCGCCTCAACCGCCATGTCCCACCTCCCGGCTCCGCTCGACCCGCATGCCCGTCCGCCGTCCGGCCCGCGCCCGTCGGCTGCCCGATCCGTGCGCCCGCTGCTCTCGTCATCGAAACACGCCCCCGTCCGCGCGGCCCGCGACAACGGTCCGACCGGGGGACGTCGGCCGACGCGGGCGGGGGCGTTTATGATGATCGCGAAAAGCGGACCACCCGCCTCCCGGCGGGGTCCCCGACCGCCGTCGCGGGGGCTGTGAGCGGCCCGAGGAGCGGGGCCGGGGAACAGGACCGGCGCATATGCCCAATGGCCGCGGATTCCCGAAGTGGCAGTACACGGTTGCGAAGAGCCAGTAAAGGACCCATTCGGGAAACTCGTACAGGATTCAAGGGAATGACGGCGTGAATTTATTCATTCTCACACCATCCGGGTGTTCTGAACATTGATCCGGAGGCGGCCAATAGGGTCTCCGGCGGGTCCGGCCGAGGGCCGCGGGCCGGGCGGGCAGGGGGGACAGCGCATGACCGATACCCCACGGGCGGACATACCGGATTCGCAGCCGGAACGTCGCCGTATGTGACGGGGAAAGACGGACAGGACGCTACTTACGGGGAGTGTCGCGACACAAGGCGGCGGGTCGGCGCGCGGCGGGGATCGGCGCCGAAGTGCGGCCCCGGGAGGAAGTCGATGACGCACTCATGTCACACGCGCCCCACTCACCCCAGTGGCTCTCTTCGAAATCAACCATGCTGCTATGGACATCTTGATTTGTGCTGCGTCATGAATGAGAATTCGTCCAATTGAGCGGCACGGAGTACACGCAATAGAGGCCCGCCGCGCACACCGGGGCCTCGCGCGGCGGGACAGCGCACTCACCCGCTCCGTTACCGACAGTAGCCGGGGGTAAATCGTTGGAGTTCTGCATACTCGGGCACCTCGAAGTCTCGGCGAACGGGCGCCCGGTGCAACTCGGCGGTGCCCGCGAGCGGACGGTACTGGCGATGCTGCTCATCGAGGCCGGTCATGTGATCCCGGTGGAACGGCTCATCGACGCCGTGTGGGGCGACGACCCGCCGGCGACCTCGCGCGGGCAGATCCAGATCTGTATCTCCAACCTGCGGCGGCGCATCCTCGCGGGCGGCGGCGAGGACCTGATCGAGACCCGACGGCCCGGCTATCTGCTGCGGGTCCCCGCGGGCACACTCGACCTGCACCGGTTCGAGGCCGAAGTCCACGAAGGGCAGGCGGCGTTGGCGGCCGGGGACCCGGCCGGGTCGGCCCGCATCCTGCGGGACGCGCTGCAACTGTGGCGCGGTCCCGCGCTCGCCGACGTGGACAGCACGCTGGTGCAGCAGGGAGTGGGGCGGCTCAACGAGCGGCGGCTCGCCGTGCTCGGCGAGAGTCTGAAGTCCGGGCTGATCGCGGGTGAACAGCACCGGCTGATCGGCGAGTTGACGTCCCTCGCGGCCGAGTATCCGCTGCACGAGCACTTCAGGGCGCTCCTGATGATCGCGCTCTACGCGGCGGGGCGGCAGGCGGAGGCGCTGGACGCGTACCGCAAGGTGCGTGAGGAATTGCAGAGCGAACTGGGCATCGACCCGGGCAGTGAACTGCGCGGCCTGCACCGGGCGATGCTCGCCGGTACGTTCTCGCTGCCGGGCGCGGAGCCGGACGAGACGACGTCGGGGCGTTCGACGAGCCGGGACAGCCGGGACCACGACGGTCAGGGGCGTCAGCCGCAGCACCGCGAAGACCAGCGGCGCGACGACCAACACCGGGACGACCAGCGGCGGGAGGACCAGCGGCGCGACGAACAGCGCCGGGACGACCAGCGGCGCGATGATCAAAGGCGCGACGACCCCCGCCGGGACGACTACCGCCGGGACGAACGCCGACGCGACGAACAGCGCCGCGACGAAGACGGGCGGGACGAACACGGGCGGGACGACCCGCGCCGTGACGAATACCGCGCGGACGAACACCGGCGCGACGAACCCCGCCGCGATCAGTGGGACCGCATGGAGCGGGACCGCGACGACCGGTACGGAGACCGGGACGATCCGACGGGCAGCGCGCCCGCGGAGTCGGCCCGGCCGCCCACCTCGGCGGGCGCCCCCATGCCCGGCGCCCGCGCCGACCCGGAGGGCGCCTCGGACCAGGCGCGCGGCCAGGCCGAAGGGCAGTCGCCGCACCAGCCGCCGGCCGAGGAGCCCAAGCGGCGCGCGCCGAGCCTGCTGCCCGCCGACATCCCGGACTTCACCAGCCGCAGCGAGACCGTGAACGACATCGTGCGGCAGATCGGCGGCGACCAGCGCCACCGCAGCGACCAGGCGGTGCCCGTCTGCGTGATCGTCGGACAGGGCGGCGCGGGCAAGACGACGCTGGCCGTGCATGTCGCGCACCTGCTCACCCAGGACTTCCCCGACGGCCAGCTCTTCGCGCACCTGCGGGTCGGCGACCGTCCGGCGAACCCGTCCGACATCCTGGAGCGCTTCCTGCGGGCGCTCGGTGTCGTCGGCCCCAGCCTGCCCAAGTCCCTTGAGGAACGCGCCGAGCTCTTCCGCGACCTGGTCAGCGGGCGGCACGTACTGGTCGTGCTGGACGACGCCATGACGGAGCGTCAGGTCACCTGGCTGCTGCCCGGAAGCGCCGACTGCTCGGTGATCGTGACGAGCCGTCAGCGGCTCACCGGACTGCCCACCGCGGGCCGGGTGGAGATCGGCGCGCTCAGCGAGAGCGGGGCCGCCGCGCTGCTCGCCCGCTACATCGGTGAGGCGCGGGTGGTCGCGGAGGCGGAGAGCGTCACCGAACTCTCCCAGCTCTGCGGCCGGTTGCCGCTGGCGTTACGGATCTCGGCGGCGCGGCTGGCGGCCCGTCCGCACTGGAGCGTCGCCGACCTCGTCGACCGGCTGCTCGACGAGTCCCGCAGGCTGGACGAGTTGAACCACGGTGAGATGCAGGTCAGGGCCAGCATCTCGCTGACGTACGACAGCCTGCCGGACGACGCCCGGCTGCTCTTCCGCCGTCTCGCCCTGCTCGACGTGCCCAACTTCGCGGCCTGGGTGGGCTCCCCGCTGCTCCAGGTCGACGTGCTGCGCGCGCAGGAGGCGCTCGAAGTCCTCGCGGAGGCGTATCTGATCGACGCCACGCCAGGTCCCGGCGGCCATGTCCGCTACAGCTTCCACGACATCATGCGGCCCTTCGCGCAGGAGCGGCTGGCGGAGGAGAGTTCCGAGGAGCGGCTGGGCGCGCTGGAGCGCTGGCTCGGCGCGCTGCTGTCGCTGACCGGTGAGGCGCACCGCCGCGAGTACGCGGGCGGCTATCTGGAACGGCGCAGTTCGGCGGAGCGCTGGCGGCTGCCCGACCGGCTGGTGGAGCGGCTGCTGTCCGACCCGCTGGCCTGGTACGAGCAGGAGCGTACGTCGATCGTGGCGGCCGTGCGGCAGGCGTCGGCGGCCGGACTGGTCGAGCACTGCTGGGACCTGGCGCTCAGCTCGGTGACGCTCTTCGAGGCGTACTCGTACTTCGGCAACTGGCGCGAGACGCACGAGATCGCGCTCAAGGCGGCCTGCCGGGCGGGCGATCAGCACGGCGAGGCGGCGATGCGCTACTCGCTGGGCTCACTGCACATGTTCGAGCAGAGCACGGACCCGGCGATGCGGCAGTTCGAGCGGGCGCACACGCTCTACCACGAACTCGGCGACGAGCACGGCGCGGCGCTCGTACTGCGCAACATGGCCTATCTGGACCGGCTGACCGGTGACATCGCGTCGGCGCAGGAGCGGTGGGAGGAGGCGCTGGGCGTCTTCCAGGTCACCGGCGACCGGATCGCCGAGGCGCACGTCCTGCACAACATGGCCCAGGTGCACGTGGACTGCGGTGAAACGGCCACGGCGCTGCGGCTGTTGGAGCGCGCCGAGGCGATCTGCCACGAGGTCGGCAACCGCCGGGTCACCGCTCAGGTGCAGAACCGGCTGGGCGCGCTGCACCTGCGGGTCGGGCGGCTGGACGACGCGCATGTCGCCTACACGCGTGTGCTGGACAGTGTGCGGGTGACCGGCGACAAGGTCGGCGAGTGCTACGCGCTGCTGGGTCTGGCGACGGTCGACCTGCGCCGCGGCGAGCCGGGTTCCGCGCGGGCGATGCTGACCGAGGCGCTCGAACTGGCGGTACAGGCCGGCGCCCGCATGGTGGAGAGCCGGATCGCGCTGGCGCTCGCCGAGGCGCTGCTCACCTCGGACGTCGAGGCGGCGCCGGAGTACGTCGAGCGCGCGCTGACCGGCTTCGAGGCGATCGGCGCGACGTTGGACAAGGCGCGCGCGATGGTGCTGCGCGGCCGGGTGCACGCGGCGTCCGGCCGTCCGCAGGGCGCGCGTGCCGACTGGCAGGCGGCGGCGGGCATGCTGACCGGGCTGCGGACGGACAAGGGCGGTGTCGCGCTGGTCGAGGAGGTGCGGCGGCTGCTGCGTACGCTGGCCGACGGGGGCGCCGACGCGGGTGTCGCGGCGGCGCAGCTTCCGGCGGAGGCCGAGCTGCACAGCTGAACGGCTAAGGAGTCGCCGGGGAGTTGGGGGAACGCCAGCTCCCGGCAGGGGGCCTGCCGGGTCGGCGGTGTTTCCGGTCGGCGTGAAGGTGCGGCCGACCGGGCGTCGTGGAGCGGGGGCGCCCGCCGGTGCGGGCAGGGAGAATCCGGGCAGCCGGTAGCACCGGGTGTCACGGGGTGGAAGGCGCCCAGCCGTGTGGGCGGCCCGGGGTCACGGGCGTCATGATGCGGAGGTACCCGAGAGCGCGGGCGGGTGGGGGTGCCGGATCTCCGTCGGTGCGGGATGCCCGTGTCGGCACGGGCTTCGTGGGGAGACGATTCGCCGGATCGAACCGGGGCGCCGTGAGAGAGGGCTCATCCGGCCGACCGAGCGGCGGTCGTCGTGGGGTGGAGCTGGGGAAGCGGTGGTGCGCGGTGCGGTGGTACGGGGTGCCGGGCCGCGAGGGCCGCGGCGGAGGTCAGTCCCAGATGGTGTTGTCCGTGGAGGCGGTGGGGGTGGGGGTCGGCTTCGGCGTTCCGCCGTCGACACGTACGACCGAGGTGTGGCCGTTCGTGGACGAGTGCGTCGAGGTGACCGCGACGGCGACGCCGCCCGTGAGGGTGACGAGCAGGGCGGCGGCGGTGATGCTGCGGCGGAAGGCGCGAACCGTCATGATGCCATCTCCAAGTCTGTGGGGCCGCCGGTTCAGGTGTCCCGGTGGCTCGATGACTTCATGGTTCGGTGGACCGCTTTCGGTCCGTCCTCGCCCGGCTATCACGGTCGCTATCACGTCGCTCTCACCCGACCGCCGCAGGTCGGCGCGGGGCTCGGCGCGGCGGTCCGGCTCTCGCCCCGCCCTCGTTTCGCTATCGTCGGGGGCCGCCGGTCCTATCGTCCCGGGCCGCCGGAGCGATGGCGGAACGATAGGGGCATCCCCCAACGTCGTGGCCACCCAGGCGCGACACCGCAAAAGGCGCGCCCGAACCCGGAGGCGGGACCCCGTGAGTCTTTGCGTGCACATCGTGGACAGTGCGTTCGGCGTACCGGCAGCGGACGTCGACGTCCTGCTGCGCCAGCCCGCCGGAGACGACTGGCGTGAGCTGGTGCGCGGGCGCACCGGTCAGGACGGCCGGCTGGCGATGCTCGGTGACCGGAACATCCAGCCGGGCATCTACCAGGTGGTCTGCGACCTGGACGCGTACTACGCCGTCCTCGGCTCGCTGCCCCTGCATCCCCGGGCCATCGTCGAGTTCCGGGTGACCGAGTCCGACGCGGACATCCACCTGCCGATCGTGGTCTCCACGCACTCCTTCCTGAGCTACCGCGGCGCCTGAGGCACCACGACTACCCCTTGGCGAGGGCCGGTTGACGCGGGAACAGATCGGCTCCCAGCTCCCCCCTCGCCCGTCCGTCGTCCAGCAGGGCGCCGACCGTGGCCTCCGGCTCGGTGGCCGCGCGCAGCGCCCCGAGCGCGATGGTCCGCAGGACGGCGGTGACATCCTCCTCACCGAGCACGTCGGGGTCGGACCGCAGCGTCAGCTCCACCTGGTGAGCCCCTTCGGCGTTGACCCGGAGATAGAACGGGTGACCCGCCTCGCGGGCCGGGGGCGTCCAGGTCAGGGACGCGCCGGACGGGACATCGGCCCGGTCCCGCGCCGGTACGGGCGGCGGTGACGATGCCGACGGTACGTCGGCGGACGGCTCCGATTCCGCCACGTAGTTGAACCAGCAGTCGTGGACGAAGAGCGAGCCGTCCGGCCCCGGTGCCTCGGCGGCCAGCCGCGCCGCCGCGTCGACGTCGTAACTGCCGTGGCGGTAGGCCAGCAGCGAGCTGAGATGCGCGCGCTTGAGGAAGCCGGACAGCGGCGCGTCCGGGTCCACCGCGCAGAGCAGCGGCACCAGTTGGTTCATGGTGCTGACGACGGGCTGCCACAGCGGGTCGAAGCGGTTGGCGCACATCAGGCTCAGCATGATCCGGTTCCGGGACAGCACTCCGGAAAGGGCCGCGCCGGTCAGCGCGGTCAGAACGCTCTGCGGCGACACCCGGTGTGCGGAGGCGGCGTCCGCGACCAGCGCGGCGAGCCGCGGGGAGCGCAACGTCGCCTGGATGCGGCGCTCGTCGGGACCGGGCGTCCGGGCGGGCAGATTGCTCAGCGGGCCGCCCGCCAGGATCTTCTTCCAGTACTTCTCGGCGCCGCGGCGGTGGCCCGCCCAGGCGTCGCCGTGCTGGAGGACGGCCAGCTCGCGCGGCGCGGGCCCCGGCCGGCCGTCGGCCGCCGGGTCCCCGCCGCCCCTGGCCGCCAACTCCTTGAGCTGCCTTTCCAGTTCGCGGATCGCCCAGACGTCCACCACCATGTGCGACATCGACACGGCCAGATAGCGGGGGCGGCCCGCGGCGCATATCAGCGTGCCGTGCCAGCCGGGGTCGCCGACGACGGGGAAGGGCCGCGCGTACAGCTCGCGCAGCACCCGCGCGCCGTCCTGCGGGGTCACCGACGGCAGGTCCAACCGGTCCAGCCGGAGCGGGACTTCGGGGTGGACGCGCTGGAAGGGCCGGCCGTCGGCATCGGTGTGGAACGTCGTCCGCAAGCTGTCGTGACGGTACGTCAGGACGCGCAGGGCACGGTCGATCGCGGGCGCCTGAAGTCCCTCGACGTCCCACAGGGCGGGGACGTTCACCTCCATCAGCCGGTCGGTGGCGAAGGTTTCTATCGATCGCCAGGTCGACAACTGGCCGAAGGTGAGCGGGGCGTCGACGGGCATGGTCCCTCCGTGGCATGAGGTGGGGCACGAGGCGTGGCGTGAGGCGGTGGTCCGGCGTGGCGTGAGGCGGTGGTCCGGCGTGGCGTGAGGCGGTGGCGCGGCGCGAGGTGAGGCGCCGACGGGGTTTCGGGGCGGCGGTCGGACGGCGGTCACGCGGCAGTCGTGCGGCGGTCGTGCGCCGAAAAGCGGTCGGTGATCGGTGGTCGGCGGGCTGCGGTCTGCGGGCTCCGGGCCGCGGTACGGGTTCGCGTACGGCCGTACGGCCCCTCCCCCCGCGCCCGTCGGCGCGGGGAGGAAGGTGACGAGCCGCGCGGCGCGTGGAACGCGACGGCTCAGCGACAGACGGTGCCGCGCGCGTGGCTCACGGCCGTGCAGACGACCCGGGTGCAGACCACCCGCGTACAGACCACCTTGCGCATTTGCTTCACCTCCTCCCGCACATCGCTCCTGACGGTTTTCCGGCGGCCCTTTCGCCGCATCACACACTTATTCATGGGTCGCTTCTCCTTGTCCATACGCGCGCGTTGGCATCAAGTTCGCGGTATTCCCTGCCACCGCGTTCGGAGCGAACTTCCTTGACCCGCCAGGGCCGTGGAGTCCACGCTTCTGCCATGCCCGGAACAGCCGGGGCCACCGGTGAAGACCACGCCGGCCGCCCCGGTCGTATTTCCCGGTCCTGAGCAGCGGAATGCGTTTACCGAACCGTCAGGGCCCGCGAAGAGAAACACGAAGAAGAAATTCACGGCAATGCGCCGCAGTGCGTGCGATGCCGGGCGATGCGTTCTGGAACAGCCAATCCTCGAAAGGTGGGTCATGTCCGCTCTGACTGAACGGTCCACGGCCGCGGAGCCGGTCGCCGTCATCGGCATGTCCTGCCGGCTGCCCGGCGCGAAGAGCCCCGAGGAGTTCTGGCGGCTGCTGAGCGAAGGCCGCGAAGCGGTCGGCGAGGCCCCGGCGGACCGGCGCCAGACGGACGGTACGGCGGGATCGACGGCGGCCGGTGCCGCGGACGGCTCGGGCCGGGCCGGGCGCGGCGGATACATCGCCGACGTGGACCGTTTCGACGCCGCCTTCTTCGGTCTCTCCCCGGCCGAGGCCGCGGCGATGGACCCGCAGCAGCGGCTCGTCCTGGAGCTGGCGTGGGAGGCGATCGAGCACGCCCGGATCGTCCCCTCGACCCTGCACGGCACGGCGGCCGGAGTCTTCATCGGCGCCATCACCGGCGACTACGCGCTGGTCCACGACCGGCTCGGCGGCCAGGGGATCAGCAGGCACAGCGTCACCGGCACCCACCGCAGCATCATCGCCAACCGGGTCTCGCACCTGCTCGGCCTGCGCGGCCCCAGCCTCACCGTCGACTCCGGCCAGTCCTCCGCCCTGGTCGCCGTGCGGCTGGCCTGCGAGGAGCTGCGTCGCGGCACCGCGCGGACGGCGCTGGCGGGCGGAGTGAACCTGAATCTGCTCGGCGAGAGCGACCGGGCCCTGGAGCGCTTCGGCGCCCTGTCCCCCGACGGCCGCTGCCACACCTTCGACAGCCGGGCCAACGGTTACGTACGCGGCGAGGGCGGCGGTGTGGTGCTCCTCAAGCCGCTGTCGGCCGCGCTCGCCGACGGCGACACCGTGCACTGCGTCATCCTCGGCGGCGCCGTCAACAGCGGCACAGGAGAGCACCTGACCGTTCCCGACCCCGAGGCGCAGCGCGAGGTCGTCCGGCTGGCCTGCCGCGACGCGGGAGTCGCGCCCGCCGAGATCGCGTACGTGGAGCTGCACGGCACCGGTACGGCGGTCGGCGACCCGATCGAGGCGGCCGGTCTCGGGGCCTCGCTGGAGACCGAGTCCCGGGTGGCGCACGGCGCCCCGCCGCTGCTGGTCGGCTCGGCCAAGACCAACGTCGGCCACCTGGAGGGCGCGGCCGGCATCGTCGGTCTGCTGAAGGTGGCGCTCAGCATCGGCCACCGCACGCTCCCGCCCAGCCTCAACTTCACGTCGCTCCACCCGGCCATCGCGGCCGAGCAGCAGGGCATCGAGGTGGTCACCGCCGCCCGTCCGTGGCCCGGCTCCCCCGACAGCCGCCCGACCGCGGGCGTCAGCGCCTTCGGTATGGGCGGTACCAACTGCCACCTGATCCTGGCGGCGGCGCCCGAGACCGCGCCGAACGGGACTGCGGCGCCCCAGACCGTGCCGAACGAGACCGCGCCGAACGAGACCGTGGCGCCCCGGACCGTGCCGAACGAGACCACGCCGGACGAGACCGTCGCGGACGACAGCCCCGAGGTCCGCCGCGACTGCGACGCCGACGCGGCCCCGACCGCCCCCTGGCTCCTGTCGGCCCGCTCCCCGCACGGCCTGACCGCCCAGGCGGACCGGCTCGCCGCCCACCTCGCCACGCGCCCCGACGTACCGGCGCGGGACGTCGCGCTGTCCCTGCTGCGCACCCGCTCGGCCTTCGACCACCGCGCCGTCGTCCTCGGCGCGGGCCGCCCCGAACTGGACACACTGCTCGGCGAGTTGGCGGCGGGCCGACCCCACAGCGAGGTCGTCACCGGGCACACCGCGACCGGCGGCGTGGGATTCGTCTTCCCGGGCCAGGGCTCCCAGTGGTGGGGCATGGCGCGCGAACTGCTGGAGATCGACGGCCCGTTCGCCGACCGGATCGCCGAGTGCGCCCGCGCGCTGGCCCCGTACACCGACTACGACTTGGTGGACGTGGTGCGCGGTGCGCCCGGCGCGCCCGGCTTCGAGCGGCTCGACGTGGTGCAGCCCGCGCTGTGGGCCGTGATGGTCTCGCTCGCCGAGGTGTGGCGCGCGGCCGGGGTCGAACCGGACTTCGTCATCGGCCACTCGCAGGGCGAGATCGCCGCCGCGACCGTCATCGGCGCGCTCTCCCTGGACGACGGGGCCCGTGTGGTGGCCCTGCGCAGCCAGGTGCTGCTCCAGGTCACCGGCGGCCGGATGCTGTCGGTGTCCGCGCCGCTCGCCATGGTCGAGGAACGGCTGGCGGCCTACGGGGCGGCGACCCTCAGCGTGCTCAACAGCCCCACCTCCGCGGTCGTCTCCGGACCGCTGGACACGCTCACCGAGCTGGCCGCGAGCTTCGACGCCGACGGCTTCCGCACCAAGGTCCTCAAGATCGACTACGCCTCGCACTCCCCCGCCGTGGAAGTCATCCGCGAGCAGGTGCTCGACGTGCTCGCACCGGTCCGGCCGGTCGCCGTCGACACCCCCTTCTACTCCTCGCTGACCGGCGGCCGGGTCGAGGACACCTCGGAGCTCGACGGCGACTTCTGGTACCGCAATCTGCGCCACGCCGTCCGTTTCACCGACGCCACCCGCTCCGCGCTCGCCGACGGCAACGGCCTGTTCGTCGAGTGCAGCCCGCACCCGGTGCTGCGGCACGCGATCGAGGAGACCGCGGAGGAGGCGGGCCACGAGGCCGCCTCCGTGCCCACCCTGCGCCGCGAGGAGGGCGGCCCCGCGCAGGTGCTGCGCGCCCTCGCCGGTGCCTACGTACACGGCGCCGACGTCGACTGGGCGCCCGTCGCGGCCGTACCGGGAGCCCGTACGACGGACCTGCCCACGTACGCCTTCCAGCGCGAGCGGCACTGGCTGGGCGGGGCGCCGATCCTCGGCGCGGCGGCCGGTCCCGGTGCCGCAGGCACCGCGGGACCCTCGGACGCGGCCCCGGCGCCCGTGGCGGTCCGCACTCCCGAGGCCGTACGCGATCTGGTCACCGCGAGCACCGCCGCGGTCCTCGGGCACGCGGACGGCAGCGCGATCGACCCGCGCCGCAGCTTCAAGGACCTCGGCCTGGACTCGCAGGGCACCGTCGAGCTGCGCAACCGGCTCAAGGACGCCACCGGTCTGAAGCTGCCGACGACGCTGCTCTTCGAGTTCCCGACGCCGAAGCGGCTGGCCGAGCGACTGGCGGAGCTGACAGCGCGGTTGACGCCGCTGACGCCCGAGGCGGACGGCGCGGGCGTGCGGCCCGCCCCCAACAGCGTGACCAACGACGGCACTTCCGCCGACACCGCTGCCGACACCGGTACGTCCGCCGGTTCCAGCGTCGACCCCGACGCGCCCGAGCCGATCGCCGTCGTCGCCATGAGCTGCCGCTACCCCGGCGGGGTCAGTACCCCGGAGGAGCTGTGGCAGCTCGTCGCGGACGGCACCGACGCGGTCACCGGGCTGCCCGCCGACCGCGGCTGGGACCTGGACGCACTGCTCGGCGCGGGCCCCGACCGGCCCGGCGCCCTGACCACCGTCGGCGGCGGATTCCTGCACGAGGCACCGGAGTTCGACGCCGCCTTCTTCGGCATCAGCCCCCGCGAGGCGCTCGCGATGGACCCGCAGCAGCGGCTGCTGCTGGAGACGTCGTGGGAGGCCGTCGAGCGGGCGGGCATCGACCCGGCCACGCTCGCCGGGCAGCCGGTCGGCGTCTTCTTCGGCTCGATGGCCTCCGACTACGGCCCCCCGCTGCACCGGCCGAACGGCGGCGGTGACGGCCACCTGCTCACCGGTACGGCGCTCAGCGTCATCTCCGGCCGGGTCGCGTACACCCTCGGCCTGCGCGGCCCCGCGCTGACCGTCGACACGGCCTGCTCGTCCTCCCTGGTCGCCCTGCACCTGGCGGTCCGCGCCCTGCGCGGCGGCGAGTGCCCGATGGCGCTGGCGGGCGGCGTGACGGTGATGTCGACGCCCGGCAATCTGGTGGAGTTCAGCAGGCAGCACGGACTCGCCGCGGACGGCCGGGCCAAGGCGTTCTCGGCCGACGCGGACGGCACGTCCTTCTCCGAGGGCGCGGGGGTGCTGCTGCTGGAGAAGCTCTCCGACGCCCGCCGCAACGGCCACCCGGTGCTCGCCGTCATCCGCGGCACCGCCGTCAACCAGGACGGTGCGAGCAACGGCCTCACCGCACCCGACGGTCAGGCCCAACGCGCCCTCGTGCGCCAGGCGTTGGCCGACGCGCGGCTCACGGCCGACGACGTCGACGCCATCGAGGCGCACGGCACCGGCACCTCCCTCGGCGACCCCGTCGAGGCCAACGCGCTGATCGACACCTACGGCAGCGCCCCGGGCGGCGGCGACCCCGCCGCCGCGCGACCGGTCTGGCTCGGCTCGGTGAAGGCCAACATCGGTCACACGCAGGCCGCCGCGGGTGTGGCGGGCGTCATCAAGATGGTGCAGGCGCTGCGCCACGAGACGCTGCCGCGCACGCTGCACGCCGACGAGCCGACGCCGCGCGCCGACTGGGACGCTGGACGGATCAGGCTGCTCACCGAGCAGCGGGCCTGGCCGCGCGGGGAGCGGGTCCGCAGGGCCGCCGTCTCCTCCTTCGGCATCAGCGGCACCAACGCCCACGTGGTCGTGGAGGAACCGGCCGCGGCCGACCTTCCCGCCGAGCGGACGGACCGTCAGGAAACTCCTGCACAGAGCCTGTTGGCCTGGCCGGTCACCGCCCGCACCCCCGAGGCGCTGCGGCACCAGGCCCAGCGGCTGACCGGCGCCGTCGCCGACAGGCGTCCCGAGGACGTCGCCCGCACGCTGGCCGGCCGTACCGTCTTCGAGCAGCGCGCCGTCGTCCTCGGCGCCGGAACCGACGAGCTGATCGCGGGGGTGCGCGCCCTCGCCGACGGCGACCCGGCCGGGCCCGGCACCGTCTCCGGTGCGGCCAGGGGCCGCGCCCGGACGGCGCTGCTCTTCACCGGGCAGGGCGGTCAGCGGCTCGGCATGGGACGCGAACTGCACGCCGCCTTCCCGGTGTTCGCGGCGGCGTACGACGAGATCTGCGCGGCCTTCGACCCCTACCTCGACCGCCCGCTGCGCGAGGTGCTGTGGGCCGAGCCCGACGGACCCGACGCGGTCCTGCTGGACGAGACCCGCTACACCCAGCCCGCGCTCTTCGCCTTCGAGACGGCCGCGTGGCGGCTGCTGCGCTCCCTCGGCGTCGAGGCCGACGTCGTGGCGGGGCACTCGGTCGGCGAGTACGCGGCGGCCTGCGCGGCCGGGGTGTGGCAACCGGCCGACGCCGTACGGCTGGTGGCCGCGCGCGGCCGGCTGATGCAGGAACTCCCGCGCGGCGGAGCGATGTTCGCCGTCGCAGCGAGCGAGGAGGAGATCCGCGGCACGCTGGCGGAGCCGCGGTACGCGGCGCGGGCCGTGGGCCTGGCCGCCGTCAACGGCCCACTGAGCTGCGTGATCTCCGGCGAGGAGCAGACCTGCGAGGCCATCGCGCGGCAGTGGGCCGACGCGGGCCGCCGCACCAAGCGGCTCACCGTCAGCCACGCCTTCCACTCGCCGCTGATGGACCCGATGCTCGACGCCTTCCGGCGGGAGATCGCCGCGACCACCCTCGCCGAACCCCAACTCCCCTACGAGGCCGCCCTGGGCGCCGACCGCTCCTGGACCGACCCCGCCTACTGGGTGGACCAGATCCGGGACACGGTGCTCTTCGCGCCGGTCGTGGACCGGCTGGCCGCCGCCGGTACCGGCGTGCTGTTCGAGGTCGGACCGCAGGCGGTGCTCACCCCGATGGCCCGCGAGAGCTTGGCCGGGCGGCCCGGCAGCGTCGTACCGCTGGTCCGGCGCGGCCGGGACGAACAGGACGCGCTCCTGCGGGGCCTGGCCGAGGCGTTCGCCGCCGGAGCCACCGTCGACTGGGCCGCCACCGCGGCGGACGGCGCCCGTACCGAGCTGCCCACCTACGCCTTCGACCGGCGCCGGTTCTGGCTCACCGACGCGGGGCCCGACGCGGGCTCGACCGCCCGCACCTCGCTGCTGCGCCGCGCGACCACCGTCGCGGCCGACGGCGGCCACCTGCTCGGCGGACGGCTCTCGCTGCGCTCCACGCCGTGGCTGGCCGACCACGCCATCGGCGGCACCGCCGTCGTCCCCGGTACGGCGCTGGTCGAATGCGCCCTCCAGGCGGCGGAGTTGGCCGGGGCCGAGGCGGTCGGCGGACTCACCCTGCTCACCCCGCTGGTCCTGCCGCCACTGGGCGCGGTCGAGGTCCAGGTCGCCGTGGGCGGCGAGGACGCGGACGGGCGGCGCGCGCTGACCGTGCACGCCAGGCCCGCCGACGACACCGACGCGCCGTGGACGGCGCACGCCACCGGCCACCTGACGGCCTCGGCGGACGCCGCCCCCGACGACGGCTGGGCCGCGGTCTGGCCGCCGGCCGGAGCCGAGGCGGTCGACCTCACCGACGTGTACGGGCGGCTCGCCGCCGCGGGTTACGGCTACGGCCCCGCCTTCCAGGGCCTCACCGGCGCCTGGCGTGCGGGCGACGACCTCTACGCGGAGGTCCGGCTGCCCGAGGACGTACGGTCCGCCGCCGCCGACTTCGCCGTGCACCCGGCCCTGCTCGACGCCGTCCTGCACATCCTCGTCCTGGAGGCCAGGAACGCCTCGTCGGCGGGCCGCCCTGTCCCCTTCTCCTTCACGTCCGTCACCGTCCCCGCGCCCGGAACCGACGCCCTGCGCGTACGGCTCACCGCGAGCGACGCCTCCGGCGACGGCACCCGGATGTCCCTGTGCGACACGGCGGGACGCCCGGTGGGCGAGGTGACGGTGAGCATGCGCAACGCCCCCGAGGGCTTCGGCCTCACGGCGACCTCGGCCCCCAAGGACATCGGCCTGTACGACATCGCCTGGGTCCCGGCCGCCGCGTCCCCGGCCCCGTCCTCCGAGGACTCAGCGCCCTGGGCGGTGCTCGGCTCCGCCGCCGCCGAACCCGTGGCCGCGGCCCTGCGCTCCTCCGGCCGCCCCGCCTCGGTACTCGCCGACCTCGACACCCCCCGCACGGGCGCGGCCCCGGCCGTCCTGGTCATCCCGGCACCCGAGGACCCGGCGCACGGGGACCCGACGCCCGAGGGCCCGACATCCGAGGAACCGACGTCCGAGGAACCGGCAGCGTCCGGCGGCCTCCCCTCGACCGTGCGCCGCGTCCTCGCGGACACCCTCGACCTCGTACGGCGACGCGTCGCCGACCCCGAACTGGCCGGCACCCGGCTGCTCTTCCTCGCCGACCCCGACTCGCTGACCGGCGGCCCGCTCTGGGGCCTGATCAGGTCGGCCCAGACCGAGCACCCCGACGCCTTCGCCCTGGCCGACGCGAGCGGTACGGCGCCGGACGAATGGCCGCTGCTGGCAGCCGCGTTGCACCAGGCGGAGCCGCAGACGGCCGTCCGCGACGGCGCCCTGCTGGTCCCCCGGCTCACCCTCCGCGAGACCGAGACCCACACCCACACCGGCACCGGCACCGAGCCGGTCGACGGCGCGCGGACCGTGGACACCCCGGACACCGGAAGCGCCCTCGGCACCGGCACGGTCCTGATCACCGGCGGTACCGGCGGACTCGGCGCGCGCCTCGCCGCGCACCTCGTGGCACGGCACGGCGTGCGGGACCTGCTCCTGGTCTCACGGCGCGGCCCGGCGGCCGAAGGGGCCGACGAGCTGGTCGCCGCGCTCGAAGCGCGCGGCGCGGCCGTACGGGTCGCGGCCTGCGACGTCGCGGACCGGGCGGCGCTGACCGCGGTGCTGGACTCGATCGCGGACGACAAGCCGCTGACCGCGGTGGTGCACACCGCGGGCGTGCTCGACGACGGCGTGGTCGCGCGGCTCGACGGTGAGCGGCTGGGGAATGTGCTGCGGCCCAAGGCGGACGCGGCGTGGCTGTTGCACGAGGCGACGGCGGACCTGCCGCTGGCGGCGTTCGTCCTGTACTCGTCCGTGGCGGGCGTGCTCGGGACCGCGGGGCAGGCGGGTTACGCCGCCGCCAACGGCTTCCTGGACGCGCTGGCCGTCCACCGCAGGGCGGCGGGGCTGCCCGCGACCTCGGTCGCGTGGGGCCTGTGGTCCGCGGAGGCCGGGATGGCCACGGCGCTGAGCGCGGTGGACCAGGCGCGGCTGGCACGGATCGGCACGCTGCCGCTCGGCCAGGAGGAGGGTCTGGCGCTCTTCGACGCGGCGCTGGCCGCCGACCTGGCGGGCGGCCGTACGGTGGCGGCCCGTTGGGACCTGACCGGGCTGCGGGCCCGCGCGGCCTCCAGCGGGTCACCCGTACCGCCGCTGTTGCGCGGCCTGGTGCCGGCGCCGCGCCCGGCACGCCGGACGGCCTCCGTCCGGCCCGCCGCGTCCGGTGCGACGGCGCCCGCGCCCGCCGCGGGTCAGGGCGGGCTCGCCGGGAAGCTGGCGGGGCTCGACCGGGAGGCGGCGCACGCGGTGCTGCTCGACCTGGTCAGGGAGCGCGCCGCGCTCGTCCTCGGGCACGACAGGGCCGACCGGATCGAGGTCGACCGGCCCTTCACGGAGCTGGGCTTCGACTCGCTGGCCGCCGTGGAACTCCAGGAGGGCCTGGGCCGGATGACCGGCGTGCCGCTCCCGGCGACGCTGACCTTCGACCACCCGACCGTCGCGGACGTGGCGGCCCGGCTCGCCGCGGACTTCGCACCGGCCGAGCCCGTACCGGCGGGCGACCGGCTGTGGGGCACCCTCGGCGACGCGCTGTCCGCGCTGCTCGACGGCGGCGCCGCGGCCGAGGGCCCGGCCGACCCCGACGAGCGCGACCGCACCGAGGCGCTGCTCCAGGCGGCGCTGAGCCGGCTGCGCGACGGCGGCGAGGGACCGGGGCGGCTCCTGAGCCCGGCACTGCCGGGCGGCGGCCTCGAAACCGTCTCGGACGAGGACCTCTTCGACTTCATCGACAACCAACTCTGACATTCGCGACAACCCGACTTCGTACTGGAGGACACGGCTATGACGAGCGAAGAGCGGCTTCGCGAATATCTGAAGAAGGTGGTCGGCGACCTGACCGACGCCCGGCGCAAGCTGAGCGAGGCCGATGACCGCGAGCACGAGGCGGTGGCCGTGGTCGGCATCGGCTGCCGCTACCCCGGCGGGGTCGAGGCACCTGACGACCTGTGGGAGCTGGTGGACTCCGGCACCGACGCGACCAGCCCGTTTCCGACCGACCGCGGCTGGGACCTGGAGAAGCTGTACGACCCGGACCCCGACACCCCCGGCACCAGCTACACCCGGCGCGGCGCCTTCGTGCACGACGCGGGCGACTTCGACGCCCCCTTCTTCCGGATCAGCCCCCGTCACGCGGTGAGCACCGACCCGCACCACCGGCTCTTCCTCGAAGCGGCCTGGGAGTCCTTCGAGCGGGCCGGCATCGACCCGGCGACGCTGCGCGGCAGCAGCACGGGCGTGTGGGCCGGGATGATGTACGAGTTCTACTCGGCGCGTTTCCTCGGCGCCGTTCCCGAGGACGTCGACGGCACCCTCCTGGTCGCCAGCACCCCGAGCATGCTGTCCGGCCGGGTCTCCTACAGCTTCGGTCTCGAAGGTCCCTCGGTGACCCTCGACACCGCCTGCTCGTCCTCGCTGGTCGCGGTCCACCAGGCCGTACGCTCCCTGCGCAGCGGCGAGTGCACGCTCGCGGTGGCGGGCGGGGTGACCGTCATGGCGGAGCCCGACATGTTCGCGGAGTTCTCGCGGCAGCGCGGTCTGGCCCCCGACGGGCGCTGCAAGCCGTTCTCCGCCGACGCCGACGGCACGGTGTGGGGCGAGGGCTGCGGTGTCCTGCTGCTGGAACGCCTCTCGGACGCTCAGCGCAACGGCCGGCCGATCTACGGCGTGATCCGCGGCACGGCTGTCAACCAGGACGGCGCGAGCAACGGGCAGACCGCGCCCAACGGCAAGGCGCAGGAGCGGGTGATCGCGCAGGCGCTGGCCGACGCCCGCCTGACGCCCCGTGACATCGACGCGGTCGAGGCGCACGGCACAGCCACGCCGCTCGGCGACCCGATCGAGGCCAACGCGATCCTGTCCGCCTACGGCAAGGACCACACGCCGGAGCGGCCGTTGCTGCTCGGCACGATCAAGTCCAACATCGGGCACACGCAGGCCGCCGCGGGCATCGCCGGAATGATCAAGATGATGCAGGCGATGCGGCACGGCAAGCTGCCGCGCACCCTGCACATCGGCACCCCGACCTCGCGGGTCGACTGGTCGGCGGGCACCGTACGGCTGTTGACCGAAGAGGAGCCCTGGGAGTCGCGCGAGGACGCGCCGCGCCGGGCCGCCGTCTCGTCCTTCGGGATCAGCGGCACCAACGCGCACGTGATCCTGGAGGAGCCGCGACCGGCCCCCGCCGCAACGGAGTTGGAGACCGGGACGGGTTCCGAGACCGGGACCGACACCGGGACCGGCGCCGGCTCTGACACCGGGTCCGGCGCCGCGTCCGACATCGCGTCCGACACCGGCAAGGCCCCGCTCGCCTGGGTGCTCAGCGCCCGCAGCGCCGACGCCCTGCGCGGCCAGGCCGACCGGCTCGGCCGCCGCGTCGCCGCTCAACCGGCGCTGCGCCCGGTGGACATCGCCTGGTCGCTGGCCGCCACCCGCGCCCGCTTCGACCACCGCGCGGTCGTCGTCGGCCGCGACCGCGCCGAACTCCTCGACCGTCTCGACGGTTTCGCGCAGGGCAGGGACGGCTCCCCGGTGACCACCGGCGTGGCGTCCGGTACGGCCAGGACCGTCTTCCTGTTCACCGGACAGGGCGGGCAGCAGCCCGGCATGGGGCGTCAACTGCACGCCGCCTTCCCCGTCTTCGCCGCCGCCCTGGACGAGGTGTGCGACGCGCTCGACCCGTATCTCGACCGGCCGCTGCGCGAGGTGATGTGGGCGGAGCCCGGCACGCCCGAGGCCGCGGAGCTGGACCGCACCTACTACACCCAGCCCGCGCTCTTCGCCTACCAGGTCGCCGCCTTCCGGCTGCTCGGCTCGCTCGGTCTGATCCCCGACAAGGTCGCCGGGCACAGCGTCGGCGAGATCGCCGCCGCCCATGTGGCCGGTGTCTGGGACCTGGCCGACGCGGCCCGGATGATCACCGCCCGCGCCCGGCTGATGCAGCAACTCCCCTCCGGCGGCGCGATGTTCGCGATCTCCGCCACGGCGCGGGAAGTCGCCGTCACGCTGGCGGGCAAGGAGAGCCTGGCGCAGGTCGCCGCCGTCAACAGCCCCGCGGACGTGGTGGTCTCCGGTGACGAGGAGACCTGCGCCGCCGTCGCCGCCCACTGGGCGGAGCAGGGCCGCCGCACCAAGCGCCTCACCGTCAGCCACGCCTTCCACTCGCCGCTGATGGAGCCGATGCTCGACGCCTTCGGCGCCGAACTGGCCGCGCTGACCTTCCGTCAGCCGACGCTGGACAGCTCCGTCAACCTCGGCGCCGACCGGAGCTGGACCGACCCCGGCTACTGGACCGACCAGGTCCGCCAGGCCGTGGGCTTCGCCGACATGACCGCGCGGCTGGACGCGGCGGGCACGGACGTCTATCTGGAGATCGGGCCGCGCCCGGTGCTCTCCGGGATGGTCCGCGCCTGCCTGCCGGACGCCAAGGCCGTCGTGACCGCCGTGTCCCGGCGCACGCTGGCCGAGCCCGAGGGGCTGCTGACCGCGCTCGCCGAGGCGTACGCGGCCGGCGCGTCCGCCGACTGGAGCGCCGCGGCGCCCGGCGGACAGCCCGTCGAACTGCCCACGTACGCCTTCGACCACACGCGCTACTGGCTGCTGCGGACCCCGCCGCGCGGCGACGCCGACGCGCTCGGCCTGACCGAGCTGCGGCACCCGCTGCTGGGCGCGGCGGTCGCCGTCGCCGACGGCGGACTGGTCGCCACCGGCAGGCTGACCGCGGACGACCTGCCCTGGCTGGCCGACCACTCCGTGGGCGGCGCGGCGATCGTGCCCGGCACCGCCCTGCTCGACATGGTCGTCGAGGCGGCGGCGCAGGCCGGTTACGACCGGGTCGAGGAGCTGACGTTCGAGGCGCCGATGCCGCTGCCGGTGACCGGGTCCCTCGACCTCCAGGTCGCCATCGGCGGCGACGGCTCCGTCGGGGTGCACGCCCGGCGCGGCGGCGAGGAGAGCTGGACCCGGCACGCGTCGGGCAGCCTGGCCGCGGGCCCCGCGGAGCCCGACGGCTGCGCGTGGGCCGCCACCTGGCCGCCGCAGGGGGCCGCACCGGTCGACCTGGACGCGGTCTACGAGCGGCTGACGGAGCGCGGCTACGGCTACGGCCCGGCCTTCCGCGGGCTGCGCGGCGCCTGGCGCACCGACGGTGAGCTGTTCGCCGAGGTCGAGGTGCCCGAGGGCGCGGAGAACGACGGCTTCGGGCTCCACCCGGTGCTGCTCGACTCGGCCTTCCACCCGTACGCCGCCGAGGGCGAAGGGGACGAGCTGCGGCTGCCGTTCGTCTTCCGCGGGGTGCGGCTGACCGCGGTCGGCGCGTCCGCCCTGCGGGTCAGGATCGTGACCGAGGGCGCCGACCAGTTGTCGCTGACCGCGGCGGACGAGAACGGCGGACTGGTCCTGGACGCCCGCGACATGCGGGTCAGGGCAGTGCCGGCCGCGGCCATGCGGGCGCTCGCCGGAAACGCGGCCTCACCCGAGGGCTACTACGGCCTGGAGTGGACCGAGACGACGCTTCCCGCGGTGAGCCCCGGCAGTTGGGCCGCGCTCGGCACCCCGGTCGCCGCGCTCCCCTTCCACACCGGCCCCGACGCGCTCGCCGCGTCCGGCGTCCGGCCCGACTACGTCCTGCTCGACACCGAGGCACTGGACACCGCCGAGGGCGCCGAACTCCCGCAGAGCGTCAGCGAGTTGACCGGCCAGGTGCTCGGCCTGCTCCAGCGGTGGGCCGACGACGCGGCCTTCGCCGCCTCCCGGCTCGTGATCGCCACCGACCCCGACTCGCTGCGCACGGCAGGGGTTTGGGGCCTGGTGCGGGCGGCGCAGGCCGAACACCCCGGCCGGTTCCTGCTGGTGGGCGCCCGCGGCGGCATCAGCGCGGCCCTCGCGGGTCCCGGCAGGGCGGTGGCGCTGCTCGCCGCCGCGGCCGAGGCCGACGAACCGCAGGTGCTGCTGGAGGACGGCCGTACGCTGCTGCCGCGGGTCGCCCGCCGGGTGCCCGCACCCGCCGTCGAGCCGGCCTTCGGCGACGGCACGGTCCTGGTCACCGGCGGCACCGGGGCGCTCGGCGCGCTGGTCGCCCGGCGGCTGGTCGAACGCTTCGGCGTACGGCACCTGTTGCTGACCTCGCGGCGCGGTCTCGCGGCCCCCGGGGCGCGGGAGCTGGCCGACGAGCTGACCGAGGCCGCCGGACCCGGCGCCACCGTACGGATCGAGGCGTGCGACGCCGCCGACCGCGGCGAGCTGTCCGCGCTGCTGGCCTCGGTGCCGCCGGAGCACCCGCTGACCGGTGTGCTGCACGCGGCCGGTGTCCTGGACGACGGGCTGCTCGCGGGCCAGTCGCCGCAGCGCCTGGCGGACGTGCTGCGGCCGAAGGCGGACGCGGCCTGGCTGCTGCACGAGCTGACCGCGGACCTGCCGCTGGCCGCCTTCGTCCTGTTCTCCTCCGTCGCGGGCGTGCTCGGCAACGCCGGGCAGACCACGTACGGAGCCGCCAACACCTTCCTGGACGCGCTGGCCGTCCACCGCAGGGCGGCGGGTCTGCCCGCGGTCTCGGCCGCCTGGGGCCTGTGGTCGACGGCGGGCATGGGCTCGACGCTGACCGCGGCCGACGAGGCGCGGCTGGCCAGGATCGGGGTCGCGCCGCTCGACGAGCGGCAGGGCCTCGGGCTGCTGGACACGGTGCTGACCGACCCCGATGTCGAGGCCGCGGTCGTGGCCTCCCGCTGGAGCCTGAGCGGCCTGCGCGGCGCGCAGGACAGCGGCGAGCGGATTCCGCAGATCCTGCGCGGCCTGGTCCGCGCGGGGCGGCGGACCGCGGAAGGCGGCGGCGCCCGGCAGTCCGGCGCCAACGCCGCGGGCGGCCTGGCCAAGAAGCTCGAAGGACTCACCGGTGACGCCGCGAAGTCCGCGGTCGACACCGCCGTACGCCACCACGTGGCCGCGGTACTGGCCCATGGAGCGCCCGAAGCGCTCGACCCCGACCTGCCCTTCATCGACCTCGGATTCGACTCGCTGACGGCGGTCGAACTGCGCAATCGGCTCCAGACGGACTCCGGTCTCGACCTGGCCCCGACGCTCGTCTTCGATCACCCGACCATCGGCGCCCTGGCGGAGCACCTGGCCATCGCGCTGGTCCCGGCCCCGAAGGATGACGTGACCACCATGGAAGAAGCCCTCGCCCGGATCACCGGCGAACTCAGCTCGTCCGCACCCGCGCTGCGGGACCGCATGGTCGTGGCCCTGCAGGACGCCCTCAACCGACTCGGAGTCCCGATGGACTCCCCCACCGCGGTGCTCGACGAGGCCTCCGACGAGGAGATCTTCGCCTTCATCGACGCCCAGGCGTAATCCCGCGCCGGGCGCACGGCCCGGCCACCGAGGTACAGCGACTCCCCGGCACTCCCACCGGCACTCCCCCGGCACATCGCCGGCGCACATCACCGGCACCACCGGCTCCCGGCACCGGGCAGTCCGTCACCACACCACGAATCGGCAGAGGGCAGGAAGATGGCAGGCGAGGACAGACTCCGCGAATACCTGAAGAAGGCCACGGTCGACCTGGGTGACGCCAGGCGCAAGCTGGCCGAGGCCCAGGCACAGACGCACGAGCCGATCGCAGTCGTCGGCATGTCGTGCCGCTTCCCCGGCGCCGGTTCCGTCGACGCCTACTGGGACCTGCTCGACCAGGGCAGGTCCGCGGTCCTCGACGAGGTGCCGGGCGGCCGGTTCGACCTCGCCCCGCACGTCGAGAACGACGGGGTCTACACCACCCGCGGCGCCTTCCTCGACGACGTGGCGGGCTGGGACGCCCGGTTCTTCGGCAGCTCCCCGCAGGAGGCGCTGCGGATGGACCCGCAGCAGCGGCTGCTCATGGAGCTGACCTGGGAGGCGCTGGAGGACTCCGGTACGCCGCCGCCGAGCCTGGCGGGCAGCCGTACCGGAGTGATGATCGGCTTCTCCGACGTCCTCCAGTACCTGCGCCTGGAGCAGGCCGAGGAAGGTCTGGGCGTGCTGCACGACCCGTACGGCGGCCAGGGCGGTTCCGCCAGCGTCGTCGCGGGCCGGCTCGCGTACCACTACGACCTGCGCGGCCCCGCGCTGACCCTGGACACCGCCTGCTCGTCCTCGCTGGTGGCCGTCCACCTCGCCGGTACGGCGCTGCGCCGCGGCGAGTGCGACCTCGCGGTGGCGGGCGGCGCCTTCCTGCTGATGCACACCGACATGTACGTCAACGCCTGCTCCACCTCGATGCTGTCCCCCGACGGCCTGTGCAAGACCTTCGACGCCCGCGCCGACGGCTATGTGCTGGGCGAGGGCGCCGGGGTGGTCGTCCTGGAACGGCTCTCCGACGCGGTACGGCGCGGCCACCGGGTGCACGCGGTCATCCGCGGCACGGCCGTCAACCAGGACGGCCGCAGCAACGGCCTGACCGCGCCCAGCCGCAGCGCCCAGGCCGACGTCATCCGCCGCGCGGTGTCCGCTGCCGGGGCGACCCCCGACGACATCGCGTACGTCGAGGCGCACGGCTCCGGCACCAAGCTCGGCGACGCCATCGAACTGGGCGCGCTCACCGATGTGTTCGGGCGCCGCAGCGAGGAACGGCCGCTGCACGTGGGCGCGGTGAAGACCAACATCGGCCACACCCAGGCCGCGGCCGGGATGGCCGGTCTCATCAAGGCCGTCCTGGCCGTCAAGCACCGCACGGTGCCGCCGAATCTGAACATGACCGAGCCCTCGGAGACCGCCGTCGCCGCGGGCGCCGTCCGCCCGGCCTCCGAGTCCCGCCCCCTCCCGACCGACGAGGCGTCGCCGCAGCTCGTGGGCGTCAGCTCCTTCGGCTGGTGCGGCACCAACGCCCATGTCGTCCTGGCGGCGCCGTCGCCCGCGGCGGCCGGGACGGGCACGGCGGCGGGCGTCGGCGGCCCGGTCCGCGCCGGTCTCGCCACCACGGGAGGCACCTCGGCCGACGGCGCCGCCGAAGGTTCCGCCGAAGCCGCCCAGGCGCCCGGCAGGGCCGAACTGCTGCCCGTCTCCGCCGCCGACGACGGCGCGCTGACGGCGCGGCTGGACGCGCTGGCCTCGGTCGCCGGACGCACCGGCCTCGACGACCTGGCGTACACGCTGCAAAGCGGCCGCGCGGCGCTGGAGTTCAGGCGCGCGGTGGTGGCCGCCGACCCCGAGGACGCTGCCGCCGCGCTGGCGACCGCGGCGCGGGCCACCGGGGTCCGTACGGTCAAGGGCCGCCCCAAGCTGGCGTATCTGCTGCCGGGCACGGGCGACCACTACCGGGGCATGGCGCGCGATCTGCACCGTACGGAACCGGCGTTCGCCGAGGCCGTCGAGACGTGCCTGGCCGTCGCCGAGGAGCGCTGCGGCATCGACCTGCGGGACACGCTGCTCGGTGAGCCCGCGCAGGCGCCGGCCGACGCGGGGGCGGGCTTTCTGGCCAGGCCCGGCAGCGGGGCTGACCTGGCGGACGACCCGGACAGCCACGCGGAGATCGCGCACCTGTCGCTGTTCACCGTCGAGTACGCGCTGGCCAGGCTGCTGGCCACGCACGGCGTCACGCCCGACCTGCTGATCGGCTACAGCCTCGGCGAGTACGTGGCCGCGACCCTGGCCGGTGTCTTCGAACTGCCCGACGCCCTGTGGCTGGTGGCGCGGCGCGCCCGGCTGATCGAGGCGGCGCCCGAGGGCCGGATGCTGGCGGTCGCCGCCGACGCCGACCGGGTGCGCGCCGAACTGGCCGCGTGCGGCGCGGCGGTGGACATCGCCGCCGTCAACGGCCCGGCCATGACCGTGGTCAGCGGAGCGCCGGACGCCGTGGCGACCGCCGCCGCCCACCTGGGCGAACAGGGCTTGGCGGCACGGCAGTTGCGCTCGGCGCACCCCTTCCACTCGGCGCTGCTCGCCCCGGCCCGCGCGGAGCTGGCCGAGGCCGTGGCCGCGGTGCCCCGGCACGAGCCGCGCATCCCGGTCGTCTCCAACGTCACCGGCGCGCCGCTGACCGCCGAGCAGGCCACCGACCCCGGCTACTGGGCCGACCACCTGACCAGCCCGGTGCGGTTCGCCGACGGTCTGGCGGCCTGCGCGGATCTGGGCGTGGACGGCTATGTGGAGCTGGGCCCCGGCCAGACCCTGGGCGGCCTGCTCCGGCAGAACGACCGCAGCGGCGCCAACCCCACCGTGCTCGGCACCGTCCCCGCGCAGTGGGCGGCGGGCGGCCCCACCGACGGCCGCTCCCGGCTGCTGGAGACCTTCGGCCGGCTCTGGGAGCTGGGCGCCGACCTCGACTGGACGTCGCTGCGCGGCGCACGCCCCGGCACGCTCACGGAACTGCCCGCCTACCCCTTCCAGCGGACCCGCTACTGGCCGCGCACGGGCACGGGGACGGCCGCCGCGACCGGCACCGGCTCCACGGGCGGCGCCGTCCGGCCCGACGACTTCTGCTACGCCCCCGCGTGGCAGCAGGACGTCACCCTGCCCGCGCCGACCGCCGTGGAACCGGCCGCGCCCCTGGTGGTGTTCGCCGACGGCGACGGTGTCGGGACCCGGCTGGCCGAGCTGGCCACGGCCTGCGGCGCACCCGTCACCGAGGTCGTGCCCGGCGGCGCCTGGCGGCGCGACGGACGGCGGGTCGTCATCGACCCCGCCGACCCCGAGCACTACCGCAGGGTCGTCGCGGAAGCGCTGGCCGGGACCGCGGGACCGCTGCGCGTCGCCCACCTGTGGAGCCTGCGCGACCCGGCCCGCACCCCGCTGTTCGCCGAGGACGCCGAGCTGGTCAGGGCGGTCCGGCTGGGCTTCGACAGCCTGCTGCTCACCGTCCAGTCGCTCGCCTCGGCGGCGGCCGAACGCGGCGTGAAGCTGCTGACCGTGACCGCGGGGGCCGCCCAGGTGCACGGCGGCGACTGCACGGCCCCCGACCGGGCGCTGGCCCACGGCTTCGCGCGGATCGCCCACGCCGAGCAGCCGGGTACGGCCTGGCGCGGCGTCGACCTGGACCCGTCGGCGCCCGCTGATACCTGCGCCGCCCACCTCGCGGAGGAGATCGGCCACCGCGCCTGGCAGCACGACGACCCGGCCGCCACCCCCGCGCTGATCGCCTGGCGCGCGGGACGCCGCCTGCTCAAGGACTGGCGGCTGGTGCCGCTCCCCGCGGCCGACGGCGCGACCGGCTTCCCCGTACGCCCCGACGGCGCGTATCTGGTCACCGGCGGCACCCGCGGTCTCGGCCTCGGGCTCGCACGGGAACTCGTACGCTCCGGGGCGCGGCGGCTGGCCCTGGTCGGCAGGACCGATCTGAACGCCGCGGCTGCCGCCGACCCCGAGGGGCGGGCCGCCCAAAGCCTGCGCGACATCGCCGCGTTGGAGGCGTCAGGCGCCGAGGTGCTGCTGCTCACCGCCGACGTCGGCGTGCCGGAGGACCTGCGGCGCGCGCTGCGCGACTGCCGGGAGCGGTTCGGAACGCTGACCGGCGTCCTGCACGCGGCGGGCGTCCCCGCGGGCGGCATGGCCGTCCGCCTGACGCCCGGCACGGCCCGTACGGTGCTCGCGCCGAAGGTGCTCGCCATGGGCCCGCTCGCCGAACTCGTCGGCCCCGGCACCCCGGAGGCCGACCGGCCGGAGCTGCTGGTCCTGTACTCCTCGGCGGTCAGCGTCTTCGGCGGCCTGGGCGAGGGCGACTACAGCGCCGCCAACACCGTCCTGGACGCGTACGGCGCGGCGCTGGCCGACGCCGCCGCGGCCACCACCAAGGTGCTGAGCGTGGCCTGGGGCCCGTGGCAGCACGACGACTGGCAGGCCGAGGCGTCCGGCGGCGCGCTGGCCGACCGGGTCCGCGAGCACCGCGCCCGCTACGGCTTCTCCGAGTCCGGCGGCAACGCGCTGCTGGGCAGGCTGGCGGGCGCCGCCCGCGGCAGCCTGCTGGCGGTGCGGATGCCGATGGCCGAGGGGCTGCGCGAGTGGGCGGCGCTGACCGACCTGGACGCGCTCGTCGCGGCCGGCGCCCCCGCCGACAGCGAACGGCCGCGCTTCCCCCGGCCGTTGCTGCGTACCGAATACGCGGCCCCGCGCACCGAGTTGGAGACGGTCATCGCCGACAGCTGGGGCCGGCACCTCGGCATCGACGGCATCGGCGTCCACGACCCGTTCTTCGACCTGGGCGGCAACTCCCTGGTCGGGATGTCCATGGTCGCCGACATCGAGAAGCGGCTCGACCGCAGGATCGCCCCGGCCGTCCTGTTCGAGCACCCGACCGTCGCCGCCTTCGCGGCGGCGCTCGACGGCGGTCCCGCCGGGACCGCCACCACCACAGCACGCGACTCCGGCCTCGCCCGGGGCGAGAGACGGCGCCGCGCCCGCGGTGCCCAGCCTTCCATCACCCGGAACTAGGAGGACGGATTCATGCCGCGCATACCCACCGAGGTGTCACCGATGGACATCGCCATCGTCGGCCTCGCCGGGCGCTTCCCCGGCGCCACCGATGCCACGGAGCTGTGGTCGGCGCTCCGCGACGGCCGCTCGGGCATCACCCGCTTCACCGACGACCAACTGCGCGCCGCGGGCGTGCCCGACGAGCTGATCGACGACCCCGCGTATGTGAAGGCGGGCGCGGTGATCGACGGGATCGACCGCTTCGACGCCGACTTCTTCGGGATCAACCCGAAGGAGGCGCAGATCCTCGACCCGCAGCACCGGCTCTTCCTGGAGCACAGTTGGCACGCGCTGGAGGACGCGGGCTGCGACCCGGCGAGCTTCGACGGCTCGATCGGTGTCTTCGCCGGCTGCGCGATCAGCACCTATCTGACGCGTAACGTCGCCCCGTCCGGGATCGGCCGCAGCGTCGGCGAGCTGACCGTGGGCCTGGCCAACGACAAGGACTCGCTGACCCTGCGCGTCGCCCACACGCTGGGCCTGTCAGGGCCCGCGTACGGCATCCAGAGCTACTGCTCGACGTCCCTGGTCGCGGTCTGCGCCGCGGCCACCAGCCTGGCCGGTTTCGAGTGCGACCTGGCGCTCGCGGGCGGCGCCGCCATCGCGGTCCCGGACGACACCGGCTACCTCTACCAGCCGGGCGGCATCAGCTCGCCCGACGGCGAGTGCCGCGCCTTCGACGCCTCCGGCCGGGGCAGCCTGGTCGGCAACGGCGTCGGCGTGGTCGCGCTGCGCCGCCTGGTCGACGCGCTCGCCGACGGCGACCAGGTGTACGCGGTGATCCGCGGCTGGGCCGTCAACAACGACGCGGGCCGCAAGGTCGGCTTCACCGCGCCGGGTGTCAGCGGCCAGGCCGAGGTGATCGCCGAAGCGCTCGCCGCGACCGGTCTCGAGCCCGAGGACATCGACTACATCGAGGCGCACGGCACCGGCACCGCGCTCGGCGACGCCGCCGAACTCGCCGCGCTCCAGCAGGTGTTCGACGGCAAGGAGGTCATGATCGGTTCGGTCAAGACCAACCTCGGCCACCTGGACCGCGCGGCCGGTGTGACCGGTCTGATCAAGACCGCCCTGTCGCTGCACCACGGCGAGATCCCCGCGACCCGCAACTACACCGCGCCCAATCCCCAACTGGAGTCCGGCGACGCGCGGTTGACGGTCCTCACCGAGCGGCACCCGTGGCCGCGCGGCGACCGTCCGCGCCGCGCCGGGGTCAGCGCCTTCGGCATCGGCGGCACCAACGCCCACGTGATCCTGGAGGAGGCCCCGCCGGTCGCCGCCCGCAGCACCGGCTCGGGCCGCCGCAGCGAACTGCTGGTGTGGTCCGCCCGCACCGAGGCCGCCGCCGACGAGGCCACCGCCAATCTCGCCGCGCACCTGGACACCATGGACGACGCGGACACCACGGTCGGCGCGGGCATCTCCGACGTCGCCTACACCCTCCAGAGCGGCCGCCGGCTCTTCAGTCACCGGCGCGCCCTGGTCGCGGACTCGCTGAGCGGCGCGGCGCGCGAGCTGCGCGCCGGGTCCGCCCTCGGCCGCGCCGACGGCACCTCCTCCCGGCCGGTCGCCCTCCTGCTGACCGGCGCCGCGGAGCCGTACCCCGCCGCGGCGGCCGAACTCTACGACGCGGAACCGGCGTTCCGTACCGCGCTCGACGAGTGCCGCGCCGCCGCCCAGGCCGTCGGCGGCGCCCCGCTGGCCGGACTGCTCTCCCCCGACCGCACCAGCGGCCACGACCAGCACGGGCACCGCGCCTTCGCCTTCGGATACGCGCTCGGCACGCTCCTGCGCTCCTGGGGCATCCAGCCGGACGCCCTCCTCGGGCACGGCGTCGGCGAGTACGTCGCCGGGTGCCTGGCCGGGGTCTTCTCCCTCAAGGACGCCTTCGCGCTGCTGCACCGCCGCACGGAGACCGAGGGACAGCCGCTGACCGACTGGGCGGCGGGCCACATCACCTTCGGCGAGCCCGGAACCGTCCTGTACTCCGCCGCGACCGGCGGCCGGCTGACGGCGGCCGAGGCCACCGACCCCGCGCACTGGACCGCGGCCCTCACGGGCCCGCCCGCCGACCCCGGCACCGCGCTCGGCGCGCTGCTGGAGTCCGGGAACCACGCCCTGCTGGAGATCGGCGACGGCGCCCTCGGCGCCCACCGCGCCCTCACCGAAGGGCACGCGGACCTGCTGATCCCCGCGCTGCCCGGCGACGACGACCCGCGCGAGGCGGGCACGGTCCTCACCGAGGCCGTGGGCCGCCTGTGGCTGACCGGCGTCGACATCGACTGGTCCGGCTACCAGCACGGCCGTGACGTCCTGCGCACGAAGCTGCCCGGATACCCCTTCCAGCGCTCCCGCTACTGGATCGACGCGCCCGCCGCCGCCAAGCCCGAACTCCCCTCCGCGGCAACGGAGTCCGCCGACTCCGGCGCCGAGGAGCACGTACAGGTCATGAGCCGGGTGTGGAGCCCGGACGCGAACGGCGGCACGGGTACGGCCACCGGCCGGTTCCTGCTGTACGCCGACGCCTCCGGGGTCGGCGACGCGCTGGCCGAGCGGCTGCGCGGCGCGGGCGCCGAGGCCGTCACCGTACGGCCGACGGACGCGCCCGACACCGCCGAGGTGCCCGGCGAGGGGCCGCTGACCGTGGTCGTGCTGTCCGCGCTGGACGCGGACGGGCCCGACGCGGACCCGGCCCGGGCCGTCCTCGACGTCTCCCGCGCCGTGTCGGCGTGGGGCGACCGGGCCGGGACCGGCGGTGTCGTCGTGGTCACCCGCGGCGGCCAGAGCGTCACGGCCGCCGAGCGGAGCCTCCCGGCGCAGGCCGCGGTCGCCGTCCTGCCGGTCGTCGCGGGCCAGGAGTACCCGGGCCTCGACGCCCGCGGCGTCGACCTGGACCCCGCGGCCGACACCGCGGCCTCCGCCGCCCTGCTCGCCGCCGAACTGGCCGCCGCCGAGGGGCCGGTGCTCACCGCCTTCCGCGCGGGCAGCCGCCTCACCCCGCGGTACCGCCCGATCGACACGCCCAAGGCGCACACCGACGAACTGCCCGTGGTCCTGCCCGGCGAGAGCTACCTCGTCACCGGCGGCCTGGGCGACGTGGGCCTGATGGTCGCGGAGCACCTGATCCGCGGCGGCGCCGGGCGCGTCGTGCTCGCCAGCCGTACCGGACTGCCCGCCGACCCGGCGGACCCGCGCCGCCAGGCGGTCGTCCGGCTGCGCGCGCTCGGCGCGGACGTCGAGGCGCCCGCGCTGGACGTCACCGACGCCGCCGCCGTACGCGCCCTGTTCGGCGCGGAGCGCTTCGACGGCCTGGTGCACGCGGCGGCCGACACCTCGGAGGACACCTTCCTGCCGCTGGGCGCGCTCCAGGAGAGCACCGTCGCACGGCACTTCGCCGCCAAGTACGAGGGCGCACGCGTGCTGCGCGACGCCGTCGGCGGGCTCGCCGGGGACCGCGCGCCGCGTTGGGGCCTGCTGTTCTCCTCGACGTCCGCGCACCTGGGCGGACTGGCCTTCGGCAGCTACGCGGCGGCCAACGCCGCGCTGGCCGCGCTCGCCGGGGCGGGCCCGGACGACGGCACCGCGCAGACCCGCTGGACCTCGGCCGCCTGGGACACCTGGGCGCCGACGCTGGCCAAGGTCGACGCCAGGACCGGCGCCTCGATGGCCGCGCACGCGATGACCGCCGAGCAGTCGCTGACCGCACTCGACCGCGCGGTGACGCAGCCGCTGCCCGCGGTGGTCGTGGTGGCCGGCGGTCTGGCGGGCCGGCTCCCGAGCCGTCCGCAGGCGGTCACGGCGGGCGCCGGGAGCACGTCCCCTGTGGCGTCCTTCCCGCGGCCCGACCTGCCGCAGCCGTACACGGCGCCGCTGACCGCCACGGAGCGCGAGCTGTGCGCGCTGTGGACCGACACCCTCGGTGTCGACCCGGTCGGTACCCGTGACAACTTCTTCGACCTGGGCGGCAGTTCGCTCTTCGCCCTCCAGATGCTGGCCACCGTGAAGTCGCGCTTCGGTGTGACGGTGCCGACGGTCACGCTCTTCGAGGCGCCGACCGTGCACCGGCTGGCGGCCGTGCTGGACGAGCAGAAGCCCAAGGCCGCCGGAGGGCCGAGCCCCGCACCGGTCCGCGCCCCGGCGGCGCCCCGTACCCCCGCGGCGACCGTCGTCCCCGCGCCCCGGCCCGCCCCCGCGCCCGTACCCGTCGCCGCTCCGGCGCCGCGTCCGGCCGTGGCCGCGACCCCGGCCGTCAGCGCGGTCACCCAGCACACCGAGCGCGCCGAGGACACCGAACCGGAGAGCACCGAACTCGACCGGCGGATCGCCATCGTCGGCATGGCGGGCCGCTTCCCCGGCGCGGGCGACGTGGCCGGCTTCTGGCGGAATCTGTGCGAGGGCGTGGAGTCGATCCGCTTCTTCACCCCCGAGGAGCTGATCGAGGCGGGCGTCGACCCGGACATGGTCCAGGACCCGGAGTACGTGCCCGCGCGCGCCGTGCTGGACGACATCAGCGGCTTCGACGCCGGATTCTTCGGGATGAGCCCGCGGATGGCGGCGCTCACCGACCCGCAGCAGCGGCTCTTCCTTGAGGTCTGCTGGGAGGGTCTGGAGCACGCGGGGTACGCCAACGAGGCGTACCGCGACCGGATCGGCGTCTTCGGCGGCTCCAACCTCTCCACGTATCTGTTCGGGATGACCTCGCAGCTCGCCGCGGGCGACATCAGCCCGTACGAGATCATCATGAGCAACGACAAGGACGCGCTGACCACGTCCGTCTCCTACCTGTTCGACCTGCGCGGACCGAGCGTCGCGGTGCAGACCTTCTGCTCGACGTCGCTGGTCGGTGTGCACCTGGCGGTGCAGAGCCTGCGCGGCGGCGAGTGCGAGATGGCGCTGGCGGGCGGTGTGTCCATCAGCGTGCCGGACCGGGTCGGCCACCGCCGCCAGCAGGGCGGCATGGAGTCGCACGACGGCCATGTGCGGACCTTCGACGCGCAGGCCAGCGGTTCGATGTTCGGCGACGGCGCGACCGTCGTGGTCCTCAAGCGGCTCTCGGACGCGCTGCGCGACGGCGACACCGTGCACGCGGTCATCCGCGGCTCGGCGATCAACAACGACGGCGCCCTGAAGGTCGGTTACACCGCGCCCAGCGTCGCCGGGCAGGCCCGTGTGGTCCAGGACGCGATGGCCGACGCACGGGTGAGGCCGGAGGACTTCGGCTACATCGAGGCGCACGGCACGGCCACCCCGATCGGCGACCCGATCGAAGTCACCGCGCTGAGCCGGGCGTTCGGCACGGCGGGCGGTCCCGGCAGCATCCCGATCGGCGCGGTGAAGACCAACATCGGTCACCTCAACCACGCTTCGGGCACCGCGGGCCTGATCAAGACGGTCCTCACCGTCCGCGAGCGGATGGTCCCCGCGACGTTGCACTTCACCGCCCCCAACCCGCAGATCGACTTCGCCGACAGTCCCTTCTACGTCAACACCCGGCTGACCGAGTGGCCGGCCGAGGACGGCAGGCCGCGGATCGCCGGACTCAACTCGCTGGGCATGGGAGGCACCAACGTGCACGTCGTCGTCGAAGAGCCGCCGGCCCGCAGGGCCGGCCCCGACACCCCGCAGGGCGGCAGGCGGCACCACTTCCTGCCGGTCTCGGCCCGAACCTCCGACGCCGCCGACCAGGCCGTGAGCAACCTCGCCGAGCACCTGGCCGCGACCTCGGGGGCGAGCGTCGCCGATGTCGCCTACACCCTCCAGGTCGGCCGCAAGACCTTCGAGCACCGCCGCGCCACCGTGGTCTCCAGCGGTGAGCAGGCCGTGGCCTCGCTGGCCGGTACGGACGAGGACGCGCCGCTGTCGGCGCGGGTGGAGACCGCGCACGGCCGTCCCGTCGCCTTCCTCTTCGCCGGGGTCGGCGAGCAGTATCCGGGTCTGGTCGGCGACCTCTACCGGCACGAGCCGGTCTTCCGCGCCGAACTCGACCACTGCCTGGGCCTGTTGGCCGCGCACCTGCCGGACACCGACCTGATGGGGCTGCTGACCGGGGACCGTCCCGGCGGCGGCATGGACCTGGCGGCGCTGCTGGGCCGGGCGACCGGCGCGGCCGACGACCGGGAGGCGGAGCTGGAGCGCACCGAGATCGTCCAGCCGCTGCTGTTCGCGGTGGACTACGCGCTGGCCTCGACGCTGATGGTGTGGGGCGTGCAGCCGTCGCTGATGCTCGGCTACAGCCTCGGCGAGTACGTCGCGGCCTGCCTGGCCGGGGTGCTGTCGCTGGAGGACGCGCTGGCGCTGGTGGTGCACCGGGCCCGGCTGATCTCCGGGGTCGAGACGGGTTCCATGGCCGCGGTGCCGCTCGGGCCCGACGACCTGCGCGACCGCTACGGACTTCAGGCGCGCGGCCTGGACATCGCCGCGGTCAACGGCCCGCAGACCGTGGTGGTCGCCGGTCCCGCCGACGCGCTGGCCGGCCTCGCCGCCGACCTGGAGCGCGACGGCGTCCCCAGCCGGGGGCTGCGCACCACGCACGCCTTCCACTCCCGGATGCTCGCCCCGCTCGCGGACGAGCTGACCTCGTGGGTCGCGGAGAACATCCGGCTCAACCCGCCGCGGCTGCCGTACCTGTCGAACGTCACCGGCGGTGTCGCCGACGCCAGGCTGGTGCGGGACCCCGCCTACTGGGCGGAGCACATGTGCCGTCCCGTGCAGTTCGCGGCGGCCGTCGAGACGCTGCTGGCCGACCCCGAGCTGGCGATGGTGGAGATCGGTCCCGGACAGTCGCTGGGCACGATGGTGCGCGGCGCGGGCTGCGCTCCGCAGCGCTGGGCGACGATCACCGCGACGCTGCCCGCGCAGAGCGACCCGCGTCCGGCCGACCGGGTCCTGACCGAGGCCCTGTCGCGGCTGTGGCTGACCGGTGTCGACCTGGACTGGGCGGCCTACCACGGCCGCGCCGAGCGGACCGCCGAGCTGCACCGGGGCTTCGCGCCCGGCAGGGTGCCGCTGCCCACGTACCCCTTCCAGCGGCAGCGCTACTGGATCGAGCAGACCCCGCTGATCGGCGCCAAGCCGGCCGCGCCCGCGGCTGCGACGGCGCCGGGCACACCGGGTGTGCCCGCCAGCTTCGAGGACATCGACCGGGTCCCGAAGCTGCCGGAGGAGCAGTGGGTCTGGCAGCCGGTGTGGCGGCAGACCGCGTCCCCGGCGACGGCGGGCGCGCAGCCCGCGAGCTGGCTGGTCTACGCCGACGGGTCGGAAGCCGACGGTGTGCTCGACGAGTTGGTGCGCGCGGCGGCGGCCGACGGCGCGACCGTGACCGCGGTCCGTCCCGGCGGCGGCTGGAGCGCCGACCCGGCGACCGGCTACACCGTACGGCCGGGCCACTCGGGCGACGCCCAGGCGGTCCTGCGCGATCTGCGCAAGCGCGGGCTCGCGCTGGAACGGGTGGTCCATCTGTGGACGCTCGCGGAGCGGCCCGACGACGAGTCGATCGCGTTCGGTCTGCACACCCTGGTGGCACTGGCCCGTGCGGCCGGTGAACTGGGCTCTGGCGACTGGCAGTTGGACATGGTCACCGCGGGCGCCCACCAGGTGCTCGACGGTTCGGAGGTACGGCCCGACGCCGCCACGCTCATCGGCCCGACGCTCGTGGTGCCGCTGGAGTACCCCAACGTCACCACCCGGCTGCTCGACGTCGAGCCGGACACCCCGGCCGCCGCCGTCGCCGCCGAACTGCGCCGACCGCGGACCGACGCGGCCGTCGCCCTGCGCGGCAGCAGGCGCTGGGTGTGCGGTTACGACATGCTCCCGGCGGCGGACGACGAGAGCGCCGCGGCGGTGCTGCGCGAGCGCGGGGTCTATCTGATCACCGGCGGTCTGGGCGGCATCGGTCTGGGCATGGCGGAACACCTCGCACGGCAGGTCAACGCCCGGCTGGTGCTCTTCGGCCGCCGCGGGCTGCCGCCGCGTGAGCGGTGGGAGGGCATCGCCGCGGGCACCGAGGCGGCCGACGAGGCGCTGCGGGCCAGGGTGAGCCGTGTCCTGGGCATCGTGGAGCTGGGCGCGGAGGTCGAGATCGTCACGGGTGACGTGGCGAGCGCGCCCGACGTCCGGCGCGCCATCGACCTGGCGCAGGAGCGTTTCGGCGCCCTGCACGGCATCCTGCACACCGCCGGCGTGCCCGGAACGGGTCTGATCCAGTTCAAGCAGTCCGACGACTCCGAGCTCGTTCTCGCGCCCAAAGTTGCCGGCGTACAGGCCCTGGACAAAGCACTGCGAATCGGCCACGCTGATGAGACCGCGCTGGACTTCCTGGTGCTGTTCTCCTCGATCACCGCGGCCACCGGCGGCGGCCCGGGCCAGGTCGACTACTGCGCGGGCAACGCCTACCTCGACGGCTACGCGGCACGGCAGGCGGCCACCGGCCGCCGGGTCCTGTCGGTCGACTGGGGCGAGTGGACCTGGAACGCCTGGGACTCCGGTCTGTCGGGCTACGACGAGGGCTTGCAGGCCTTCTTCCGCTCGCACCGGGAAGCCTTCGGCATCACCTTCGCGGAGGGCTGGCGCTCGCTGCTGCGGGCCCTGGCCTCCGGCGAGTCGCGGGTCGTGGTCTCCACGCAGGACCTGCCGACGATGGTGAGCTACAGCACCGGCTTCACCGTCGAGGCCGTCATGGCCCCGGCGGGCGGCGGCTCCGGCTCCGCCGACCGGCACCCGCGGCCCGAACTCCTCACCCCCTACCGGGAGCCCTCGGGCCCCGTCGAGGAGCGGCTGGCGGAGGTCTGGGGCGACATGCTCAAGCTCGAACGGGTCGGCGCCCGTGACAACTTCTTCGAACTCGGCGGCAACTCACTGCTCGGCATCGCCCTGCTCGCGGCCCTGCGCCGGGCCTTCCAGGACGCCGAGCTCCCCCCGCACATCCTCTACGAGGCCCCGACCGTCGAGGCCCTCGCCAAGGTCGTGGACGGACCCGCCGCGGACGCGGCGCCCGTCCCGGAGCCCGACGGCCAGGAGCAGGCGCGACTGCGCAGGTCCGGCCTGAAGACCGCCGCCCGGCGGCGCAGGAGCTGATCCCGCGTCAGCGGCACTCCGCACCACGCGACACCCCACGCCCCAGGCGTGGTTCAGCACACCCACAACAGCCAGCACCACCCACCAAGGAATCGGAGAGATCATGACCGTCGTAGGAGTTGTCGGTGCCGGGGTCATGGGCATCGGAGTCGCGCACAATCTGGCCCAGTCCGGTTACGAGACCGTCCTCGTCGACATCGACGAGCGGATTCTCACCGACGCCAAGGCGGCCATAAGCCGCAACTGCCGGCTCAGCCGCCTGATGGGCGGACCGGCCCTGGACCCCGACGAGATCCTGGGCCGGATCACCACCGCTGTCGGCGTCGAGGCGCTCGCCAAGGCCGACTTCGTGATCGAGAACGTCACCGAGAACTGGGAGATCAAGCGCGAGGTGCACGCCGAGCTGGACCGCGTGCTCTCCCCCGAGGCGGTCGTGATCGTCAACACTTCCGCGATCCCGATCACCCGCGTCGCCGCGGTCGGCACGCACCCGGAGCGGGTCGTCGGGGTGCACTTCATGAACCCGGTGCCGGCCAAGCCGGTCGTGGAGCTGATCCCCGGCTTCCACACCGCGCAGGAGACCGTCGAGGTCACCCGCCAGCTCCTCAGCGGCATGGGCAAGAAGGCGGTGGACGTCAAGGACGCCTCCGGCTTCGTCTCCAACCGGGTGCTCATGCTGACCGTCAACGAGGCCGCCTTCCTCGTCCACGAGGGCGTCGCCACCGCGGAGTCGGTGGACGAGGTGTTCCGCGGGTGCTTCGGGCACCCGATGGGTCCGCTGGAGACCGCCGACCTGATCGGCGTCGACACGATCCTCTACAGCGTCGAGGTGCTCTACGAGCACTACGCCGACAGCAAGTACCGGCCCTGCCCGCTGCTCAAGCAGATGACCGACGCCGGACTGCACGGCCGGAAGACCGGCCGTGGCTTCTACACCTACGACAACAAGGGATGACGACCATGTCCGAGAACACCACCGCCCAGACCAGCATCCTCTCCTTCATCGAGGCCCGCTTCCCGCAGGCCAGCATCGCCACCGACCAGGACATCTTCTCGCTCGGCTACATCAACTCGCTCTTCGCGATGGAGCTGGTGATGTTCATCGAGAAGACCTTCGGCCTCACCATCCCCAACGACGAACTGCGCATCGACAACTTCCGCACCGTCGAGGCCATGGCGGACCTCGTCGCCCGCCGGAGCGTCCCCGTCTCCGTCGACTGAGGAGCCAGACCATGACGAGCTTGACCACGGCGCCGCCCCTCGCGGCGGCGCCGGCGGGGGCCCGGATCACCCGGGACTCGGCACGCGCGTTCGTCGACACCCACATCATGCCGGTGGCCGACGTGTACGACCGGCGGGGCGCGGTCCCCGAGGAGTTGCAGGAGCGGATCGGCGAGGCGGGCCTGTGGGCCCCCTTCTACCCGGCCGCGCTGGGCGGCCAGGACCTTGACCTGGTGACGCTCGGTCAGGTGCACGAGGAGGTGGGCCGGGGATGTTCCTCGGTCAGGTCCCTGCTCACCGTGCACACCATGCTGTCGTGGGCGCTGCTCCGCTGGGGCAGCCCCGCCCAGATCGAGCAGTGGGCGCCGTCGCTGGCCACCGGCGCGGTGCGCGGCGCCTTCTGCCTGTCGGAGCCCGCAGGTGGCGGCAGCGACACCGCGGGCATCCGTACCACCGCCGTCCAGGAGAACGGCGGGTGGCGGCTCAACGGCCGCAAGAAGTGGATCACCGGTGGCCAACGGGCGGACCTGTTCCTGGTGTTCGCCCGCACCGAGTCCAGCGTGATCGCCCTGCTCGTACCACGCCGGTCACCCGGCGTGCGGGTGATACCGGTGGAGGACGTGCTCGGCACCCGGGCCTCGCTCATCGCCGAGCTGGAGTTCGACGATGTGCGGCTCGACTCCGACGCGCTGCTGGGGCCCAGTTCGTTCGCCTCCGGCATGGTGCTCAGCGGAACCCTCGACCTGGGCCGGTTCTCGGTCGCCTCCGGTTCCGTCGGAATCGTCCAGGCGTGCCTGGAGGCGTCGGCGTACTACACCGCGCAGCGCACGGTCGGCGGCAGCAAGCTCCGTGAACTCCAGCTCATCCGGGCGAAGTTGTCGGACATGGTCACCGATGTGCGGGCGGCCAGGCTGCTGTGCCACCAGGCCGGTGTGCTCAA
This sequence comes from Streptomyces sp. NPDC024632, assembly GCF_055559175.1. Classification (NCBI taxonomy): domain Bacteria; kingdom Bacillati; phylum Actinomycetota; class Actinomycetes; order Kitasatosporales; family Streptomycetaceae; genus Streptomyces; species Streptomyces sp. NPDC024632. The sequence goes on along the minus strand of NZ_JBVHLD010000004.1, from coordinate 168,527 downwards.
GGACGCCGGGGACCCGGCGACCATCATGGCCACCTGGGTGGCGAAGTACTTCGCGTCCACCGCGGCGGCCCGGCACTCCACGGAGGCCGTACAGATCCACGGCGCCAATGGAATGAGCGCCGACTTCCCGGTCGCACGGCTGTACCGGGACGCGAAGGTCATGGAAATCATCGAGGGCAGCAACGAGATCCAGCGGATCACGATCGCTGACGAGGCATACCGGGAGTGGGCACTGTGAGCACGCTGACGCAACCGCCGGCCACCGCGCCGGCCACCGGCCCGGCGTCGCCGCCGGACGGTCCGTACCGCAAGCCCGCGCAGGGCAAGATCAAGTGCGTGGTGTGGGACCTGGACAACACTCTGTGGGACGGGGTGCTGCTGGAGGACGGCGAGGTCACCCTGCGCCCCGGCGTGGTGGAGCACATCCGCCGGCTGGACGCGCTGGGCGTCCTGCACTCCGTGGCGAGCAAGAACGACCACGACACGGCGATGGCGAAGCTGCGCGAACTCGGCCTTGAGGACCTGTTCCTGTACCCGCGGATCGGCTGGAACGCCAAGTCGGAGTCGGTCCGGCAGATCTCCGCCAAGCTCAATCTGGGGCTCGACGCGTTCGCCTTCGTCGACGACCAGGACTTCGAGCTGGCCGAGATGGAGTTCTCCGTCCCCGAGGTCACCCGGGTCAACGCGCTCGACATCGACACCGAGCTGAACCGGATCGAGTTCCGGCCGCGGTTCGTCTCCGACGAGTCGGCGCAGCGCCGGGCGATGTACCACAGCCAGCTCGCGCGGGACGAGATCGAGAGCGATTTCGTCGGCACCAACGAGGAGTTCCTGGCCAGCCTGGGCATGACGTTCACCATCGCCCCGGCGGCCCGCGAGGACCTCCAGCGCGCGGAGGAACTGACCATCCGCACCAACCAGCTCAACTCGACCGGCCGCACGTACTCGTACGACGAGCTGGACGCGCTGCGCGAGTCGCCCGACCACCTGCTGCTGGTGGCCACCCTCACCGACAGGTTCGGCTCGTACGGCAAGATCGGCCTGGCGCTGGTGGAGACCGGCGACCCGAACTGGCAGCTCCACATGATGCTGATGTCGTGCCGGGTGATGTCCCGCGGGGTCGGCTCGGTGCTGCTCAGCCACATCATGGAGCGGGCGCGGGAGGCCGGTGCGGGCCTGCGCGCGGACTTCGTGGAGACCGGCCGCAACCGGATGATGCAGATCACCTACGCCTTCAGCGGCTTCCGCGAGGTGGCCAGGGAGGGCGACCGGCTGGTGCTGGGGGCCGACCTGGACCAGATCCAGCCGCTGCCCGGCTATGTCGAGGTCGAGGTGACGCGATGACGACCGTGCTGGAGGCGGCGCCCGCCGCCTCGTGGCTGCCCTTCGCGGAGCAGCCCGGCTGCGCCGGCGTGCGGCTGTACTGCCTGCCGCACGCCGGGGGTTCGGCCTCGGCGTACCGTTCCTGGTTCGGCAGGCTGGGCCCGGTGTCGGTGCGCCCGGTCCAGCCGCCCGGCCGGGAGACCCGGCTGCGCGACACCCCGTACGACCGGATGGACCGGCTGGTGCCGGACCTCGCGGACGCCGTGCTGGCCGACACCTCCCCGGAGGGGGAGACGCGGCCGTACGCGGTGTACGGGCACAGCCTCGGGGCGCTGGTCGGCTTCGAGCTGGTGCGGGAGATCCGGCGCCGCGGCGGGCCCATGCCGGTGCACCTGTTCGTCTCCGGGTGCGCGGCGCCCGGCTCGCCCGACGACGGCGACCCGCCGGTGGCGGGGATGACGCAGGACGAGGTCGTGGCGCTGCTGCGGCGGATCGGCGGCACCCCGGAGTGGATGCTGACCGACCCGACGGTGCTGCGGATGATCCTGCCGCCGTTCCGCGCGGACTTCGGGGTCAGGGACTCCTACGAGTACCGGCCGCAGGCTCCGCTGAGCGTGCCGATCACGGCGCTCGCGGCCACCGACGACCCGCGCGCGGGCATCGCCGACGTGGCGGGGTGGCGCGACCAGACCACCGGGCGCTTCACCTCGCACACCCTGACCGGCGGGCACTTCGCGGTGCTGGAGCAGGCCGCGGTCACCCACCGGTACATCGACCGGGCGCTGCGCGGCACCTGGGGCCCGCAGCTTCCGGGCCTCGCGCCCATCCACCCGCAGGAGGCATCCGTTGTTCACCACTGAACCCGCGCGCCTGCCGTCGCGGCCGGGCGGGCCGCGACGGGAGGCCGGGGACCGGCCGCCGGGGACCGCGGGCGCCGCGGTCCCGGCGGGCCGGACCCTCACCGACTGGTTCCGGCACGGCCTGGCGCTCGACGGCGGGGCCGAGGCGCTGCGCGTCGGCTCCACCGCCGTCGACTACACGCGGCTGGACGCCGCCGCGCGGGCGCTCGCCGGGACCGTCGTCGCGGCGGTCCCCGGCGGGCGGCCCCGGCGGGTCGGCCTGCTGGCCTCCCGTACCGTGACCGCCTACGCCGGTCTGCTGGCCGCGCAGTTCGCGGGCGCGGCCGTCGTGCCGCTGCACCCCGGCTTCCCCGCCGACCGCACCGCCCGGATGATCACCGCGGCCGGTCTGGACGCGCTGATCGTGGACGAGCGCGGCGCCGCCGTGCTGCCGGAGCTGGCTGGGGTCCTCGACGGCGTCCCCGTCGTCGGGGAGCCGGTCGGGGAGCCGTTGGAGCAGCCGCTGCCGACGACGCCCGACGACATCGCGTACATCCTGTTCACCTCGGGCTCCACGGGCACGCCCAAGGGGGTGCCCGTGCTGCACCGCAATGTCGACGCCTATCTGCGCTTCGTGCACGGCCGGTACGGCTTCCACAGCGGGGACGTGTTCTCGCAGACCTTCGATCTCACCTTCGACCTGGCGATGTTCGACCTGTTCACCGGCTGGGGCAGCGGCGGCACCGTGGTGAGCGTGCCGCCGACCGCGTACGCCTCGCTGGAGCGGTTCGTCGCCGAGCAGGGCATCACGGTGTGGTTCTCCGCGCCGAGCCTGGTGTCGCTGCTGCGGCGGCGGCCCCGGGGGCTGCCCGCGGGCAGCATGCCGAGCCTGCGCTGGAGCCTGTTCTGCGGGGAGCCGCTGCTGGCCCACGACGCGCGGGAGTGGGGCGCTGCGGCGCCCGGCTCGGTGGTCGAGAATCTCTACGGCCCGACCGAGCTGACCATCTCGTGCAGTGTGCACCGCTGGGACCCGGTCACCTCACCGTCGTCGTGCGTCAACGACGTGGTGTCGATCGGCCGTCTGCACCCCGGTATGCGGGCGCTGCTGCACGAGCCCACCGAGGACGGCGACGGTGAACTGTGCGTCACCGGCGACCAGATGTTCCCCGGCTATCTCGACCCGGCCGACGACGAGGGCCGGTTCCTGGAACACGGCGGCGAACGCTGGTACCGCACGGGCGACTTGGTACGGCGGCTGCCCGGCGACGCCTTCGCGTATCTGGGCCGGCGCGACCACCAGGTGAAGATCCACGGGGTGCGCGTCGAACTGGCCGAGGTGGAGTGGGCGTTGCGCCGCGTCGAGGGTGTGAAGGAGGCCGTCGCGGTCGCCGTGGACGGCGAGTTGACGGCCTTCCTGCTCGGTGAGCGGCGGCCTCAGGCGGCCCTGGCCGAGGACCTGGCCGCTTTCCTGCCGCGCGCCCTGGTCCCCCGCCGCTTCGTCCAGGTCGAGGAGTTCCCGCTCAACGCCAACCGCAAGATCGACCGCAAGGCCCTCACGGCGCGCGCCGCGGCGGCCGACCGGTGACGGCGCCCCGCCACCGGGTGGCGGAGCCGGGCGTGCCGCGCGGACAGCACGCGCGGGGCGGCCGACGCGGAAGGTCCGCGACGGCCGCCCCTGGCGGTACGGGTGCCGGTACGTGCCGGTGTCAGCCCTCCACGAAGGACGCCAGACGGCGGACGGTGAAGTGCTCCAGCAGGTCGGTCGGGGCGAGGTCGCACGAGAGGGCCGCGCGGATGCGCGCCGAGAGCTCGACGGCGACGAGCGAGTGACCGCCCAGTTCGAAGAAGCCGTCATCCGCGCCGATTCCCTCCACCGCCAGGACCTGGCCCCAGATCTCCGCCAGCGCCGCCTCCGTGCCCTCGGCGGGCTCGGCGTACGGGGTGCGCAGCTTCGGCCGCGCGTGGCGCTGCCCGTCGTCGGCGGCCCGCTGCTCCGCCGACGTGCCGTCGCCGGTGACCCACTGGGCGAGCCGCGGGGCGAGCGGCCCGGAGGAGATCACCACGTGGGCGAGCCGGTCGGCCGCCGCCAGCGCGCGCTCCAGCAGGGTCAGGCCCTCCGGCACCGTCATCTCGTAGGCCCCGGCGGCCGGATCGCCGTGCGCCTCACGGCGCTCCGCGTCGGTCGCCCAGGTGTCCCAGTCGACGGTGATCCAGCGGCCCTCGCCGCGCAGCCGGGCCCTGCGGGCGTACGCGTCCAGCGCCGCGTTGGCCGCGGCGTGCGGACCGAACGTGACGCCGCCGAGCACCGCGGACAGCGAGGACACGGTGATCCTGCGGTCCTTGGCACGGTCCCCGAGGACCGCCTGGAGGGTGTGGAAGCCGGCCACCTTGGGGTGCAGGTGCGCGGCACGGTTCTCCCGGTCGGACAGGTGGGCGATCTCGAACCGGCTCGGGTCCCGCGTACCGGCCGCGTGCACCACCGCGTCGATGCCGCCGAACCGCTCGTCGGCCGCCCGGACGACGGCCCGCATCGCCTCCTGGTCGCCGACGTCCGCGCCCATGGCGATCACCTCGGCGCCGCGCGCTTCCAGATCCAGCACGTTCCTGATGTGCCGGGCGACCCGGTCGTCACCGGCCGACAGCTCCGGCCAGCGCTCACGCGGCGGGAGTCCGCCGCGCGAGGTCAGCACCAGACGGCAGCCGTGGCTCTCCGCGAGGTGTCGGGCCAGGGCCAGGCCGACGTCGCCGAGACCGCCGGTGATCAGCACCGTCTCGCCGTCGCCGAACACCGGACGCGCGGGGTCGGTCTCCTCCAGCGGGTGCGGCTGATAGGTCCGCGCCCACAGGTCGCCGGCCCGGACGGCCGAAGGCCCTTGGTGCGGGTGGACGATCGCGGCCAGCGTCTGGTCGACCGCCGCCGGTGTGCCGGCGCCCTCCGCCGGGTCCAGGTCGAGGTGACGGCACGACAGATGCGCGTTCTCCTGGCCGATGGTGGGGGCCAGCGCGGCGAGCGCCGCGTGCTCCGGATGCCGCAGATCGGTGCCGGTCACGGAGACGGCCCCGGCGGTCAGCAGGGTCAACTCGGCCTGCGCGGGCTCGGATTCGGCGGCCAGCACGCCGACCAGGCCGAGCGCGGAGTGCGTTCCCCGCTCCTGCTCCGCGGTGAAGTGCCCGGCGCCGTCGCCCTCGGGTGAGGCGAGCGAGAAGCCGTGCACGAGCGTGCGGGGCGCGACGAATTGCAGGGCCAGCAACTCCCCCAGATCCTCCGGGTGTTCGACGCGTACGGTGAAGTCCCCCGCCGCGTCCTGCCCGAACTCCCCGCCGGGCCTCGCCGTGACGACCTCGGCGCCGGCCACCGCCAGTCGGCGTACCAGCGCCTCGGCGCGCTCCTCGGCGGCCAGCACCAGCCACGGCCCGGCCGCGCGCAGCCGCTCGTCCAGATCGCGGGTGGGCAGCGGGCGTTGCCGCCACGCGGGCAGATACGACCACTGCGCGAGGTCGTCGACACGGCCCTCGGCCGGCGGCTTCTCACCGCGGGCTCCCGGCCGCGCCTCCACCCAGTGGCGGGTGCGGCGGAAGGGGTAGGTGGGCAGTTCGGCCCGCCGTCCCTCGCCCTTGTGCAGCGCGGCCCAGTCGATCGCGGCGCCCGCCAGCCACAGTCGGCCCAAGGTGGTCACGAGCCAGCGCGCCGCCGACCCGGAGGGAGCGTCGGCCTCGGGGGCGACGGTGACGGTCTCGACGTGCCCGGTCCCGGTGTCACCGGCGGCCCTGATCCGCACGCCGATCGCCCGCAGCCCCTGTTCCAGGACGGCGGAGACGGCAGGGGAAGCGCCGCCCTCGGGGGTTCCCGGCAGCAACGAGGCCGCCGCGGCGGCCAGTTGGGACCGCCAGTCGGCCGGTGCCCGCTCCTCCTCGGCCAGCACCACGGCCGGGTCGTGCCGGGTGGTCTCGCCGTCCACCCAGCGGCCGGGGTCGCCGAGCGCGGCGACCGCGTCCTGGAGGTCGTCGCAGACCACGAAGCGGCGCAGTGCGAAGTGCCCGCGCGAGACCTGGAGGGTGTAGGCGACGTCGGCCGGGTCCAGTTCGGGGTGCGCGGCCAGGTGGCCGCGCAGCCGCTCGGTGACCTCGTCGAGCGCGTCCTGGTCGCCCGCGGAGAAGGCCAGCAGGTGCGGTCCGGGGACGGCGGCGCGGGCGGTACGCGGCGGGGCCTGCTCGATGACGACGTGCGCGTTGGTGCCGCCCATGCCGAAGGAGCTGACTCCGGCCCGGCGCGGCTCGGGCCCGGCCGGCCACGGCTGATTGTGCGGCAGTACGGTGAAGCGGTCGGAGGCGGCGGCCAGCGCGGGGTTGGGCTTCTCGAAGCCGGGGATGGCCAGCCGTACGCCGTCGCGGACGCCGAGCGCGGCCCGGATCAGGCCGGTGACGCCGGAGGCCCGGTCCAGGTGGCCGACGGCCGGTTTGGCCGAGCCCAGCACGATCGGTGTCTGCGGTGTCGTCTGGAACACCCGTGACAGCGCGGTCAGTTCGATGCCGTCGCCGAGCGCGGTGCCGGTGGCGTGGCACTCCACGTAGCCGACGGACTCGGGCTTGACGTCGGCGACGTTCAGCGCGGTACGGATCACCGCGGCCTGTCCCTCGACGCCCGGTGCGGAGTAACCGACGCGTTCCTGACCGTCGTTGTTGACCGCGGAGCCCAGGATGACCGCGTGGATCACGTCGCCGTCGGCGAGCGCGTCGGTCATCCTGCGCAGCGCGACCACGCCGACGGCCGCGCCCATCACCGTTCCGTCGGCCGCCGCGTCGAAGCTGCGGACCGTGCCCTGCGGCGAGGTGATGCCGCCCGGGTGGTACATGTACCCGGTCGGCTGCGGCAGCGGCAGGAAGGCGCCGCCGGCCAGGGCCAGATCGCTCTCGAAGGTCAGCAGGCTCTGGCAGGCCAGGTGGACCGCGACCAGCGACGTCGAGCAGAAGGTCTGCACGCTCAGGCTCGGACCGCGCAGGCCGAGCTTGTACGCCACCAGGCTGGTGAGCGAGTCCCGTTCGTTGCCGACCGCGACCAACTGGCCGCCGCCGGGCTCGTCCATGACGTGCGCGACGTTGTCGAGCAGGTAGTCGGGGAAGGCGGAACCGCCGAAGACGCCGACCTGTCCCGGCGGGGCCACCGGCGGGTAACCGGCGTTCTCCAGCGCTTCCCAGGAGCACTCCAGGAAGAGCCGGTGCTGCGGGCCCATCGTCTCCGCCTCGCGCGGCGAGAAGCCGAACGCGGCGGCGTCGAAGTCGGCGATGCCGTCGACCGGCCCGCCCACCCGTACGTAGTGGGGGTTGGCGGCGGTCCGCGCGGAGACGCCCGCCGCGGCCAGTTCCTCGTCGGTGATCTCGCGCAGGCCGCTGACACCGGCCAGCGCGTTGCGCCACAGCGTGGCCACGTCCGGGGCGCCGGGGAAGCGGCCGGCCATGCCGACCAGGGCCACCGCGGAATCGTAGGCGTCGTACGCCTCGTCGGTCTCGTCCGTCTCGTCGGGTATGTCAGACACGATGTCTCCTCACAGCAGGTGGCTGCGGCCCCAGCCGCGAGAGAGCCGGTAGGTGGCGAAGGCGCCGCAGGCCACGCCGATCGCCAGGCAGACCAGCGCCGGGCGCAGCATCCGCGAGGCGTCGCCGTCGATGGCGGCGTGCAGCAGGGACATCGCCCAGTAGCCGGGCGAGGCCGGGGCGATGTGCTGGGCCCAGGCGGGCATCAGGCTGACCGGCACCAGGGCGCCGCCGAGCGCGCTGACCAGCATCGCGCCCAGGTCGGAGACCATGCCGAGGTCGCCGCGGCTGCGGACGACCGTGGCGAGCGCCGTGCCGAGGGCGAGCAGGGTGAAGCCCCACACCGCGACGGCCAGCATGATCCAGCCCAGGGTCGGCGGGACCGGCAGCCCGATCACCAGGCAGCCGAAGATCAGCAGCACGCTCTGCTGGAGCAGCAGGATCACGAAGGCCGGTACGGCCTTGCCCAGCAGGAGCTGGGCCCGTGAGGCGCGGGTGACGCGCAGCCGGTCCCAGGTGCGCCACTCGCGCTCGACCATGATCGAGTTGCCCACGATGGAGAGCGCGAAGACCGAGAACATCACCAGCGGCCCGGTGACCGCCTGGAGCGTGCCGGTCTTGAGCGCGGTCACGTACAGCGGTTTGAAGACCAGCATCAGCAGCATCGGCATCGCGATGTAGCTGATGAGCTGTCCGGGGTCGCGCAGCCGCAGCAGGGCGTTGTACTTGGCCATCAGGCCGGACCGGTAGAGGGATTCAGTCGACATCGAGCACCGCCAGGGATCGGTAGAGGTCGTCGAGGTCGGGCTTGCGGACGTCGACGGAGGTGACCGGCTGCCGCGCCTCGTGGAGCAGCCGCACCAGGGCGGCGGTCGGGTCGGTGGTGGACTCGTGGAGTTCGCTGCCGTCGGCCAGGACCACGCGGACCTCGCCGGGCAGGCCCTCAAGGAGCTGCGCGCTGGTGCCGCGGGCGACGACCCGGCCGCGCTTGGCGACGGCGATGGTCGCGGCCAGTTCGGTGAGTTCGGTCAGATAGTGGGTGGTGTAGACGACGGCGGCTCCGTCGGCGGCGCGGAGCTTGACGGTGTCGAGCAGCGCCTGGCGGGTCTCCGGGTCGGCGCCCGCGGTGGGCTCGTCGAGCAGCAGCAGGTCGGGGCGGTGGATCATGGCGACGGCCGCCTGCGTACGGCGCTGCTGGCCGCCGGAGAGCACACCGGCCGGGCGGTCGAGGAATTCGGTCAGCCGCAGCGCGGCGGACAGTTCGTCGATGGCGGACGTGAGGGCGCGGCGGCGCAGTCCCGAGAGGCCGCCGAAGAACTTCATGTGCTCGCGGACGGACAGCGGCGGGTAGAGGGCGATGTTCTGCGGGGAGACGCCGATCCGCCCGCGCGCCTTGGTGGGCTCCTCGCCGCCGATGCGGACGCCGCCGGAGTCGGCCCTGATGAGCCCGGAGACGATCTCGACGAAGGTCGACTTGCCCGCGCCGTTGTGGCCGACCAGTCCGACGATCTCGCCGCGGTGCGCGGTCAGTTCGAAGCCGTCGAGCGCCTGGACCTCGCCGTAGCGCTTGCTGAGTCCGGTCACTTCGAGCATGGCCCGGTCGCTGTCCTCACCGCTCCTGGCGGCCTGCCGGTCCGGCTTCCGCGACGGTTCGTCCCGCACTCCCGCCGGCGGCGAGGGGGTCCTCAAGCTCATTGCTCCTCCTGGGAATCGGTGTGCTGCCAGTGCAGAACGCGGTGGTCAGGACCGGTGGGCGCCGGGGCGGGGCACCCGTACCGCACGGGGTGGGGCGCCCGCGTCACTGCTCCTCCACCGATTCGGTACGCCGGCGGGTGGGGAAGGAGGCCGCCGGGCGGTGGCGGGGGGCCGTGGAGCGGGGGGCCGGGGTGGTACGGGCCGCGGGGGTGCCGGAGCCGCCGGTGCTGGCGGCCAGGCCGTAGCGGCGCTGGGTGGCCGGGACGCCCCAGGCGGAGGTCTCGACCGGCGTCGCGGGCGCCGAGCCCGCGCCGCCGCGGCCGGGACGCGGGGTCCTGCCGTCGGCCGCTGCCCCGGTCTCGCGGGCCAGCCGCTCCAGCGCCTTGCCCGCCGCCTCGCGCCAGGAGTCGGCGCCGAGCCGTTCGAAGGCGCCGAGCGCGCCCCGCAGCCGGGCGGTGGCCTGCTCGTACCGGCGCTCGCGCAGGTCGAGCGTGCCGAGCGAGAACAAGATGGCGGCCTCGCCGAGGGAGTCCCCGGCGCGCTGCGTGGCGCGCAGCGCGTCGGTGCCCGCGGCCCGCCAGTCGTCGTGGGCCCGCTGGACCGCGGCCAGCGCTCCGACCGCGACCGCCAGGTGCCAGCACGCCTCGGTCTCGTGAACGTCGGCCGCCTGCCGTACGGCGGCCAGCAGCGACTCGCGCTCGGTGCCGTACCACTCGCCGGGGTCGCTCAACACGGCCCGGAGCATGGGCAGTTCCATCGGCCAGCGGGTGGGGTGGTGGAGTTCGGCGGCCGGGGTGCCGCCCTGGCGCAGCAGCGCCTCGTCGGCCAGCGTCAGCCACGCGCCGAGCAGCCGCCGCCGCGGGGCCGACTCGTCCTGGTCCTCGGCCAGTTCCGCCAGGCACTCGGCGGCGTGCAGCCGGGTCAGGCCGCGCAGCCGGTAGCGGGCGGTGACGCCGCTGCCGCCGACCGGGTCGACCAGCCGGGCGTCGACCAGCGTCTCCAGCACGTCCACGGCCGACGCGGTCGCCACGTCGAGCAGCGGGGCCGCGGCCCACGCGGGGAACTCCGCCGTGGGCAGTCCGCCGAGCCGGGCGAAGAGCTGCCGTGCGGGCGCGGCCAGTTGCTCGTAGGTGCCGCGCAGCGCGGCCCGGACGTCCAGGCCCTGGTGGAACAGCTCGTCCAGGCGGCGGCGTTCGTCGCGCAGCCGCGCGGTGAGCTGGGCCAGGCTCCAGTGCGGGCGGGCGGACAGCCGGGCGGCGGCGGCGCGCAGTGCCAGCGGCAGCCCGTCGCACAGCTCGGCCAGTTCGATCGCCTCGCTGGGCTCGGCCGCCACCCGCTCGCGGCCGGTCATCGCCGCGAGCAGTTCCACGGCCTCGGGGATCTGCGGCACTTCCAGCTCGACGGTGTACGTGTCGGCGGGCGCGGACAGCCGGGCGCGGCTGGTGACGAGCAGACCGCAGGTGGGGGTGCCGGGCACCAGGGGGCGCAGCAGCGTGACGTCGGCGGCGTCCTCGACGACCACCAGCATCCGGCGCTCGGCCAGCGCGCTGCGGTAGAGCGCGGAGCGGCCGTCCAGGGACTCCGGTACGGCGGCGGCGGTGAAGCCGAGCGCCCGCAGGAAGCGTTCCAGGACGTCGGAGACCTCGCGGGGACCGGCGCCGACCGGCAGCCTCGCGTACAACTGGCCGTCGGCGAAGGCCGGGGCGAGGGCGTGCGCGGCCTCGACGGCGAGCGCGGACTTGCCGACGCCCGCGCAGCCGGTGATCACGGCCATCGGCGCCGAGGGCGCGGACAGCCGGTCGGTCAGTTCCGCCAGGACGTCGGCGTGGCCGGTGAAGTCGGTGATCCGGGCCGGGAGCATCCGCGGCAGCGGCAGCGGCGCGGTCGCGTTGACGGTGGCGGGGGCGGCGGTCTGCGGGAGGTCCAGGTCGCCGGAGCCGTTGAGGATGGCCAGCTCCAGCTTGAGCAGCACCGGCCCCGGTTCGATGCCCAGCTCCTCGATGAAGGTGCGCCGCACCTGGTGGTACGCGGCCAGCGCCTCGGCCTGCCGCCCGCAGCGGTACAGCGCGGTCATGAGCTGCACGGCGGGGCGCTCGCGCAGCGGGAATTCGGCGGCCAGCGCGCTGATCTCGCCGAGCACCTCGTGGTGCAGGCCCAGACGCAGCTCGGCGTCCAGGCACTCCTCCAGCACCTCGAAGCGGCGCTCGGAGATCCGTACCAGCTTCGTCTGCACCACGGGGCTGTCGACCTCGGGCAGCGGGTCGCCGTTCCACAGGTCGAGCGCCTCGCGGAAGGCGGCGCGGGCGGCGGCGGGCCGCCCGTCGGCCGCGGCGGCCCGGCCGCGGGCCGCCAGCTCGTCGAAGACGTGCAGGTCCAGCTCGCCGGGGGCGAGGTCGAGGGTGTAGCCGAGGCCGTGCATGCGGATGCGCTTGCCGAGCCCGGCGCGCTCCATCCGCTGGCGCAGCGCCGACACGGCGGTCTGCACCTGGGAGCGGGCGGTCGCGGGCGGGGCGCCGCCCCAGACCGCGTTCACCATCGTTTCGAGTCCCACACCGCGGCCGGTCTCCAGCAGCAGCAGCGCGAGCACGATCTGCTGCCGCCGCGCCGTGACCGCCACTTGCTGCGAGCCGCGCACCTCGAGGGAGCCGAGTACCCGGAACCGGACCGCGGTGCCCACCGGGGCGGCGGGCGCCTGCCCGTCCACGGTGGGCTCACCCGTCAGGTCCGTTGTCGAGTCCGATGTCGAGTCCGCGGGCGGGTTCGCAGCCGGGTCCGGCGTGGGGTCCGCCGTGGCTCTGGCGGGGAGGGGTGATGCGATCGCCATGTCCGTCAGCCTTCCTTGCAACGTGAGGCTCGCGGGGCCCGGTGCCGCCGCGGCGGGTGGGTTCAGATCAGGACTTCGTGCGGTGCCGGATGGCCGAGGAAGCCGACCGGACTGGCCGTCAGGCCGTAGGCGCCCGCCTGGAACACCGCGATGAGGTCGCCGATCTCCGCGTGGGGCAGTGACACGTCCTTGCCGAGCAGGTCGAGCGGGGTGCAGAGGCAGCCGACCACGTCGACCGTCTCGGTGGCCGGGGAGACGGCGGAACCCACCACCGCGATGGGGTAGTTGCGCCGGATCGCGCGGCCCAGGTTGCCGGTGGCCGCGAGCTGGTGGTGCAGACCGCCGTCCACCACGAGGAAGGTGGTGCCGCGGGAGATCTTGCGGTCCACGACCCTGGTCAGATAGACACCGGCCTCGCCGACCAGATAGCGGCCGAGTTCGATGACGGTGCGCGCCTGCGGGAGCGCGGGGCGGATGACGGTGTCGAGGAGCTTGGCGAGGTTCTCGCCGATCGGCCCCAGGTCCAGGGCGCGGTCGCGGGCGGCGTAGGGGATGCCGAAGCCGCCGCCGAGGTTGAGGTAGCGCACCGGACCCGGCGCGTGCTCGGCCAGTTCCGTGACCAGTTCCACGGTGCCGCGCTGGGCGGCGCAGATGCTCTCGGCGTCGAGGTTCTGCGATCCGGCGAAGACGTGGAAGCCCTGGAAGTCCAGCCCGGCCGCGCCGATCCCGGCGAGCAGTTCCGGTGCCTGTTCGGCGTCCACCCCGAACTGCTGCGGCCCGCCGCCCAGCCGCATGCCCGAACCGCGCACCGCGAAGGGCGGGTTGACGCGCAGGGCGACGCGGGCGGTGATGCCGAGCTGTTCGCCCGCGAGCCGGACCCGGGCCAGTTCCGTGGCCGACTCCAGTTCCACGATGACGCCCGCGGCGACGGCCTGCCGGATCTCGATCGAGGTCTTGCCGGGTCCGGCGAAGCCGATCCGCTCGGCCGGGACGGTGGTGTCGAGCGCGGTGAGCATCTCACCGGCCGACGCCACGTCGAGGCCGTCGACCAGCGTGCTCATGTGGTGCAGCAGCGCGGGCATCGGATTGGCCTTGACGGCGTAGTTCAGCTCCACGCCGTCGGGCAGCGCCGCCCGCAGTTCCGCGACGCGGCGGCTGAGCAGGGAACGGTCGTAGGCGAAGAAGGGGGTGGAGCCGACGCGTTCGGCCAGCCGCCCCGCGGGCACCCCGCCGACGGCCAACTCGCCGTCCACGACGGTGAACCGGCCGTGCCGGCCGAAGCCGCCGAAAGCGTCGGCGCCCTCCGCGCCCTGACCCGGTGCCGCGCCGCTCATCGGTTGCCCTCCACGGTCCTGCGCAGCTCGACCCGGTCGAATTTCCCGTTCACCGAACGCGGCAGTTCGTCCAGGACGACCGTGCGGCGCGGCAGCATGTACGGCGGCAGCTCGCGGGCGAGCGCCTGGTGCAGCCGGGCGGTGTCGCAGGCCCCCGCGACGACCAGGACCACGTGCTGGCCGAGCCGTTCGTCGCCGACGCCGAGCGCGACCGCCTCGGTGACCAGGCCGCTGGCGTACACGGCCTCCTCGATCTCGGTGGGGCTGATCCGGTAGCCCGACGACTTGATCATGTCGTCGGTGCGGCCGACGAAGTACAGGAAACCGGCCTCGTCGCTGTAGACGGTGTCGCCCGACCAGACCGCCAACTCGGTGCCGCCGTACGGGACGGCGCCCGGCACCGGGCGGAAGCGCTCGGCGGTGCGCTCGGGGTCGTTCCAGTAGCCGAGGGCCACCAGCGCGCCGCGGTGCACCAGTTCGCCGTGCTCGCCGGGCACGCACGGGGTGCCGTCGGGGCGGAGCACCAGGATCTCGGCGTTGGGGATGGCCTTGCCGATCGAGTCGGGACGGCGGTCGGTCTCGTCCGGGTCGAGGTAGGTGGAGCGGAACGCCTCCGTGAGCCCGTACATCAGATACGGCCGGGCCTGCGGGAAGATCTCGCGGAGCCGGCCCAGGGTGGCGCGGGGCATCCGGCCGCCGGTGTTGGCGAAGTACCGCAGCCGCGCGGTCGCCTCCCGCGGCCACTGCTGGGCGGCCAGTTGCAGCCACAGCGGCGGTACGCAGGTGAGCGCGGTGACGCCGTGGCGGGCGCAGAGCCGTACCACCTCGCGCGGCAGCAGGTAGTTGGTGAGCACCAGGTGGGCCCCGGCGATCAGGGTGGTGGTGAGCTGGCTGAAACCGGCGTCGAAGCTGAACGGCAGCGCGGCCAGCACCACGTCGTCCTCGGTGTGCCCGAGGTAGGAGGCGACGCTCTCGGCCCCGGCGAGCAGATTGCGGTGCGAGAGCACCACGCCCTTGGGGCCGCCGGTGCTGCCCGAGGTGTAGAAGACGGCCGCGACGTCGCCGTCCACGACGGCGTCGGCGCCGGGCACCGGCAGCGGCCCGTGCTCGCGCAGCCGCTCCCACGGCACCGCGGTCCAGCGGTCGTCGGCCGGGAGTACGGTGCCGGTGTCGCCGATCAGCACCAGGTGGCGGACGGTGGTGTCCGGCGGCAGCGCCGCGCGTACGGTCTCCAGCCGCTCGGCGGTGGTGACCAGCGCGGTGACCGCGCAGTCGGTGGTGATACCGGCCAGGTGGCGGCCCTTGAAGAGCGGGTTGACCGGGACGAAGACGGCCCCGGCCGCGGAGACCGCGAGCATCGACACGACGGTCTCGACGCGCTTTTCCGCGTAGACCGCGACGCGGTCGCCGCGCCGCACGCCCAACCGGTGCAGGCCGTAGGCGACTTCGGCGACCTGCTCGGCGAGTTCGCCGTAGCTGACGGTGCGGTCCTTGAAGGTCAGCGCCGGTCGGTGGGTCGCGCCGCGCGCGATCAGCCGGTCCAGGCGGGTCAGCGGCGCGGCGACCCGGCGGGCGGCCACCGCCGCCCCGTGGGGCGCCGTGCCGTTCGTGGACGGCGCACTTGTCGCCGTGCCGTTCGCCGCCGTGCCGTTCGCCGCCGTGGCGTGTGCTGTCGTCCGGCCCGTCGTCGGTTCGCTCACCGCCGACGCGCTCACCGTCGGCTCACTCATGGCCGGCCGCGAGTTCCGGCGTGACGAAGTCGGCGACGGTCGCCCACAGCGAGCCGACCGTGGCGAAGGTCTCCTCGGTCAGCAGCTCGTCGTCCAGCTCCACCCCGAAGTGGTCCTCCAGGTCCGCGAGAAGCTGCACGACGCCCATCGAGTCCAGCCCCAGCGCGGCCAGATCGGCGTCCGCCGTCAGCTCGTCGCCCTCCGCGTACGGCAGGCGGGGCAGCAGGACGTCCTGAAAGGTGCGCGGTATCTCCCGCGTCGTCTCGGCCATGGTGATCGGTCCCCTTGTCTTCGTCCGGTCTTCGTCTTCGTCCGGGGCGCGGGACCCACCCGCGCACAGATGTCACTTGACCGCCGGCCGCTCTCGAACCGCCATCGCAGCGCTCTCGCCCGGCCCCTCGGACGAGGTGACGCGGGTTCCCGGGGCGATGGCGCGGCCCCCGGCGGCGGTCCCCGGACAGTGGGCCGATAGCGGATCGATAGCGCGCCGGGAGCCGGTATCAGGGGGCGGTGAGCGGAACGAGGGCGGCGTGATGGCGGCCCGACGCACCATGGGCGGAGCACGAACGGAACCTGACCCGCCGCGGCACCGCATTGATCCACGAAGGGGAGGCACCCTCCATGCTCACGGGGATATCCGACCTCGCGCCGACACCGGACCGCCCGCCGGAACACCCGCGTCCCGCGGGATACGACCGGCACCCGGCCGGCGGCCACGACAGCGGCGATCTCGTCGCGGTCTACCAG
Organism: Streptomyces sp. NPDC024632; assembly: GCF_055559175.1. NCBI lineage: Bacteria > Bacillati > Actinomycetota > Actinomycetes > Kitasatosporales > Streptomycetaceae > Streptomyces > Streptomyces sp. NPDC024632. Next base: position 152,503 of record NZ_JBVHLD010000004.1, on the reverse strand, counting down.
TACGCGACCCGCAGCGGCGCCGTCACCCCCGGCTCGATCGACCTGGTGGCGCTCGAACTCGGCCTGTCCGCGGGGGAGGTGTTCGCCGCCGCCGCACGGCTGGTGGAACTGCGGCTGCTGCGCACCGACGAGACGACCGGCACCGGTCTCGTACCGGTGGACCCGCACTCCGCGGCGACCCAGCTCACCTCGCCGATCGAGCGGGCCATCCTCCAACAGCGCGAGCTGGCCGACCGGTTGCGCGCCAGGATCGACTCCATCGCGGGCGGTCCGGGCGGCGCGGAAGGTCCGCTCGGCGTCATCGACACCGTCGAGGGCGAGGCCGAGATCCGCGGCCTGCTGCGGCTTGCGGCCGGTGACTGCGCCACGGAGGCGATCGTCCTGCGCCCCGGTCACGACGCGCGGATCGCCCCGGACGACCTCTTCGACGCCTGCTACGACACGCTCGGCACCGAGATCGACGTACGGGTGCTCTCGCCGCACCGCGACCGCGCCGACTTCGCCTCCCGCGCCCGCGCCAAGAAGCTGACGGAACGCGGCGCGTCGATCCGCACCATCCGCTCCGTGCCGCAGACGGCGGTGGTCTTCGACCGCGCGCTGGCCGTGGTGGTCACCGCGGGCGAGGCGGGCGGACCGCCCACCGCGCGGCAGGTCCGCGACGAGACGATGATCCGGTGCATGGTCGACATGTTCGACCTGCTGTGGGACGGCGCCGCGCCCTTCGCGATGGAGGAGGCGGGCTACGCGGAGGACATCAACGACGACCTCCAGCGCTCCATCGCCCGGCTGATGGCCCAGGGCCTCACCGACGAGGTCGTGGCCCGCCGCCTGGACATGTCGGTCCGCACCTGCCGCCGCCACATCGCGGCCCTGCTGCGCAGCCTGGGCTCGGTCAGCCGCTTCCAGGCCGGCGTCCAGATCGCCCAGCGCCTGTCCCTGGAGGAGGCCGCCTGAACCCGCCCCCCGCACACCCGTCCCCGACCCGCACGGCGGGGGGGGGGGAGCACCCCAGGGGGGGGGCAGGGGGGGGGGGGTGGGGGGGGGGGGGGGGGGGGGTGGCGGGGGGGGGGGGGGGGGGGGGGGGGGGGGGGGGGAGCGCGGGGGGGGGGGGGGGGTTTGTTTGGGGTGGGGGGGGGGGGGGTGGGGGGGGGGGGGGGGGGGGAGAGAAAGGTG
>NZ_JBVHLD010000004.1:138339-151320 GCF_055559175.1 Streptomyces sp. NPDC024632 | reverse complement strand
AACCTCACCGCGTGGCTGCGGGGCGGCCACCCCCCCCCCCCCCCCCCCCCCCCCCCCCCCCCCCCCCCCCCCCCCCCCCCCCCCCCCCCCCCCCCCCCCCCCCCCCGCCGTGGGTTGCGGGGGCGGCGTGCGCGGGCCGGTCCCGGATGTGACGGGCGCGGTACGGCGGTACGGTCCCGGCATGGCCGCGAGCGGTACGGCGGTACGGCGGTACGGTCCCGGCATGGCCGCGCCGCCCTCGCCGCGGGTGGTCCGTGGCGAGGGCGGCGCGGTCGACAGCGGCCGGGCGGAAGGGTGTCAGGCCGGGGTCAACTCCGGGGTCGGCTCCTGGACCGGGGTCAGTCCGTGGGCCAGGCCCGACAGCGGCCGGGTGCCGCCGAGCTGGTTCAGATCGGCGCCCTCCCAGCCGCGGGCGCGCAGCTCGGTCAGGACCCGCGGCGCGCGCAGCATCCGGCCGCCCGCCACCGTGTAGGAGGCGTCGAGGTCCACGGCGGCCAGCCCGTTGACCTCGGCGACGACGGCGGCCAGCGCGTCCGCGGCCACCGCTTCCGTACGCGCCGCGCGGGCGCCCTCCCCGGCCGTCACCCGGAAGAGGTCGGGGCGGCGCGCACCGGGCAGCGCGGAGCCGGTGTCCAGGCAGTGCAGCCGCAACTCCCGCTCGTCCAGGGGCCGTTCCGTGGTGACCTCGGCGAGCAGCCGGCCGTCTTCCACGGACACCCGCGCGGACCGTACCGCCGGATGCGCCAGCAGCACGCGCTCGGTCGCGTCCAGGTCCACCGCGTCGGGTCCGAGCCGGGCCAGGCGGCGCGGGGCGGGGGCGGCGAAGTCGAAGAGCGCGGCGGCCTCGTCGAGCCGCAGGTCGACGGCCGCGTCGCGGTGCGCCTCCAGCAGCCGCCCGTACCCGCGCAGGAAGTGCTCGACGGCCGCCGCGTCCATCACGTCGGCCCGCGCGTTGAGGCCGACGGTGACCCCGTCGTCCCACTCCCCGACCCGCAGATAGGTGTCGGTCTCGGACAGCGCCCACGCGGTCGGCTCCGGTGTCCGCAGGAGGCGTTCCTTTCGGGTGCCGCAGCTCTTCGTCCCGTGGTTGAGGAAGTTGACCTCGGAGGAGGTCCTGATCGGCGCGCCGCGCCGGAAGGCGTCCTGGGCGACCAGCTCCACGATCTCGTCGTACGGCGCGTACGCGTGCTCCTGCGCCGTCTCCAGCGCGGTGGCGACCCGCGCGACCACCTCGGCGAATCCGGGGTCGCCGCCGAGGTCGACCGAGACGAGCGCCGGCGAGAACATGCACGTCAGCACGGACATCCGGGGTCCGTCCTGGCGGTGGCTGGTCAGCCAGCGGTGGGTGACCGTCCGCTCGCCGGTGTACGTGGCCATGGCCACCGCGTACGCCGCCAGGTGTACCGCGGAGGGCCACACCCGCAGCCGGGCGGCGATCTCGCGGACGGCGGGGAGCAGCGCGGGCGAGGTGAGCGTCGCCCCGAAGGCGGCGACACCGTCGGGCGCGGCCGGCTCACGGCGCCGTACGAACATGTCGGCGGGCAGCTCGGATACCGCCCGCTGCCAATAGCGCAGCATCTGCGCCCGCTCCGGCGACGGCCGCGCCTCGATGGCGGCGAGGTCGGCGGGCTGGTACGCGACCGGCCCCAACTGCGCCCGGCGGCCGGTGGCGAGCGTGCCGAGCAGTGCCTCGAAGTCGCGCTGGAAGAGCTGCATGCTCCAGTCGTCGAAGGCCGTGTGGTTGAGGACGAGCGCCAGCGTGCGCGGCACTCCGCCCGTGGTGACCGCGCAGGCCCTGATCGGCCACTCGCGTTCCGGGTCGAACTCGGTGGTGGACATCTCGGCGATGACCGCCGCGGGTCCCGGCGTACCGTCCTGCTCGGTGGCGGCCACCAGCAGCGGCATCGGCCCCGGCGGCTCGACCCGCTGTCTCGGGCCCGGCCTGGCGTGTGCGTCGAAGACCGTGCGCAGCCCCTCGTGCCTGCGCACCAGATAGGCCAGCGCGGACCGCAGGCCCGTCAGGGAGAGTCCCTGCGGCAGCGGGTAGTTGGTGACGATGTGCGCGTCGTGACGAGCGCCCGCGGGCACCTGCTGGTACCTCAGCCAGTGGTACCGCTGCCCCCAGCAGAGGTCCGCGCTTCTCACCTCGGGCATCCCGCCCTCCTTCCAAACCGTGAGTGGGACCGGCCCGGCCGCATTCGCGCGGGCCCGTGAATCACCTCCCAGCATCAGGCCCGAACGGGAATAACGGCAGCGTTTCACGGTGGCCGCTTGTTGACGGCAAAAAGCTGCCATCGGGATTCGACCCGGTGCAACCCGGCAAGGGTTGACGGGAGTTGCGCCGTCCGGGAATCTCATGGTGTCGGAGAAACCAGATCCGGCATCCGGGGCCCACTCGGGTCCCGAATTTCCTTACATGGAAGGTGTGGTTCCTTTGTCCAAGACCGCCGTGAAGGCCGCCGTCAAGGCCGCGTCCAAGGCCGCCAGCAAGGCTGCCGTCAAGGCCGCTGACAAGTCGGCGACCAAGGCCGCGTCCAAGGCGGCCAGCAAGGCTGCGAGCAAGGCCGCGTCGAAGGCGGCCGTCAAGGCCGCGGTGAAGGCCGCGTCCAAGGCCGCCTGATCTCGGACCTGCAACATGTCTGAGCTCACGGCCGTGTGACGTCCGTCGCCGGCAAGGCGCCGCGTCCGCCATCAGGCGGCCGGCGCCCTGCCGGCGGGCAGCCCTCCCCCAGGGCCGGACGGCCGACCGCTCGGGCCCACTTCTCCCAGGGAAGGGGAAAGTCCGGTGGAACACGCCGAGATTATCGAGCACCTTCAGCATTCCCTCTCCGTGATCCTGGACCGGCCGCTCCCCGAATTCAGCGCGGATACCAGGATTCTCGAAGACCTGGAGATCGACTCCATGCGTTTTGTCGAACTCCTCATGAGCCTTGAGGACACCATCGGCCTCGAAGTCGACCCCGACACTCTCGAACCCGAGGTATTCCAGTCCGCAGGCTCCTTTGCCGACTACATCAAAATCCGGCTGGACCTCACGCGGGTCGCCGGTTAGCCGAACACGGCACGGCCCAACGGAGGATTCGATGAGGGACACGCTCGTGGCGTGTGAAGCGGCGGCCCATGACGGCGGGTTCACGCCCGGCCTGGAGCTGGCGCTGCGCACGGTGGAGGTCGGCGCTCCCGCGGGACGCGTCGCCGCTTTCCCGGCGGGCCGGGTGCCCACGGGCGCCGAGGTCGTGCCGCACCGCCTCGCGGAAATGGAGGGCGTCGCCTTCGTGGCGTGGCCCCACCGGCCCGCAGAATCCGCCGCACCGGCCTCGTACGACGGGCCCGACGACCGCCGCACCGTATTCGCCGCGCTGCTCGGCGCGGTACGGGTGGGCGTGTCCCGCAGGCTCCTCGACGACGCGGTCGCCCACCTGTCCGGACGGGTGGGCGGCGGCGAGCCCCTGATCCGCAAACAACTCGTGCTCGGCACCGTCGCCGACGTCATGACCGCACTCGACGCCGTACGCCAACTCCTGCTCGTCGCCCACCGCGTCCCCGCGGCCGTGGCCGACGCGCACGACCGGATCACCGCGCTCGACTGGGACACCGCCAAGCTCTTCGGGGCCTCCGGTTACCTCGCCGACGGACCGGTGCGCGCCGCGTACGTCGGCCGGCTCGCGGCGGACTGCTGGACCGACCGGGAGGACGTACAGCCATGATCCCCCTCGACACCCCGCTGCGGGAGCTGCGCGAACAGTGCCGGGAAGCGGGCCGGGAACTGCGCGCCCACGCCCTGGCCGTCGACGCCGACCCGGCCGGCACGGCCCACCTCGACCTGCCCGTCATGGCGCTGGTCAGGTCCGCCTCCACCCCCAAGGACTACCGCACCGGCTCCGCCGTGGACGACGGCGGCTACTCCGACACCTGCCTGTCCCGCGTGGTCGCCAGCGTCGAACTGGCCCGCGGCGACGCGGGGGTGCTCAGCGCCAACACCGGTCCCTCCCTGGCCGGCGTCGCTGTCGACACCCTGGGCAACGAGGCACAGCGCGAACTGTTCTACGACACCATCGCCGACGGTCGCGCCTGGACCTTCTTCGGCATGACGGAACCGGAGCACGGCACCGACGCCACGGCGATGGAGAGCAGGTTCGACGCGGCGGGCGACCCCGCCGACGGTTACCTGCTCTCCGGCTCCAAGCGCTATGTCGGCAACGCCTCCCGGGGCGCGATCGGCGTGGTCTTCGCCAGGACCGGCCGCAGCCCGCTCTCCATCCGCGGCGCGCTGATCCGGCAGCCCGCGCCCGGCTTCCACGGCGAGCCGCTGGACATGATCGGTCTGCGCGGCGCGCGGATCTGCCGGCTGGACCTCGACGAGGTGCCCGTGCCGCGCGAGATGCTGCTCGGCGCCCACCTGCCCGCCTCCCGGCGCGGTCTGTGGGGGATCAGCAGGACCTTCAACGCGATGCGGCTCCAGATCGCCGCGCTGGCCCTGGGCACCGCTCTCGGCACCCGCGACTACGTGACCGAGCAGCGTCCCGGCTGGTCGGGGCACGAGGTGGTCTCCGCCCGGCTCGACGCGGCCACGGCGCTGCTGTACGAGTCCGCGGCGGCCGTCGACCTCCAGCCCGACGTCGTACGGCCGCCGTCCATGGCGAAGCTGCACACCACCGATCTGGCGGTGCGCACCACGCACTGGGCGGCCCGGGCGCTCGGCCCCGGCGCGCTGATCGAGCACCCGCTGCTGGAGAAGTGGAGCCGGGACGTGCTCGCCTTCGAGTTCATGGAGGGCACCAGCAACATCCAGCGGCTGCACATCACCCACGACCTGGCTGCGCGGAAGGGACGGACATGACCGCCACGGACCTGACGGCGCGCCCGGCCACGGCGTCCGTCCCCGCCCCCGCGACAGCTCCCGCGCCCGCGTCCTTCGCGTGGTCCGCCCGGCCGGTCACGGAGGCCGACCACGACGCCGTACTCGACCTCTTCACCGAGTCCGACTTCTACTTCCGCACCGCCCGCCCCGCCACCCGCCCGCAGTGGGAGATCCTCGCGCTGCTGGACGAGGACACCCGGCTGCTGAGCGCCGACGGACGGCCCGTGGGCCTGTACGCCCTGGAGGCGATGGGCGCCGAGCACGCCTGCCACTACGTGCTGCACCTGCGGCTGACCTCCCGGCTGCGCACGGACGCCTGGGCGTCGGCGTACCGCGAGCTGGTCCGGGCGCTGCGCTGGCAGCGCGAGGTGGTCCGACTGGCCGTCGTCGTCCACGAGTTCGACGACCGGGGCTTGACCGCCGCCCGCCTGGCGGGCTTCACCGAGGAAGGCGTCCTGACCGGACACGTCGTCCACGACGGACACCGCCGCGGTTCCGTCTTCCTCTCCCGGATCTGGGAGCCCACGTCATGATGCTGCGCGGATACCGGGGCGCCGACCTGCCCCTGCTCACCGGCCACTGGCTGCCGGGCGAGCTGCTCGGCCTGTCCGTGCCCGGCAGACCCGTCCTGGCGGAACCGGCCCGGGTGCCGGCGCCGGAGGGTCCCGGCGAGGACGGAGCGCCGGGCCAGGACGACGAGTTGTGCGTCGTGCCCGGCACCGGCTTCGTCCGGCTCGCCGCCCTGGACTGGGTGCACCGCAGGGCGCGGCTGGAGATCGGTCTGCGCTCCGGCGCGGAGACCAGCGCGGAGCCGCTGCTGAAGGCCGCCCTCGACCACGCTTTCCGGGTGCTCGGCCTGAGCCGGGTCTTCGGCTGGGTCACCCCGGCCGTGCCGCTGCCCGACGGGCTCCCGCGCGACGCCCTGCTGCGTGACGCGGGGCTGAGCCCGGAGGCCGACATCCCGCGGGCGCTGTGGCTGGACGGCCGCCCGGTGGCCCGACAGATCTGGGGAGCGACCCGCCATGGCTGACCTGACCCTGCTCGGCACCGCCGAGGCCGCCGCGCGGCTGAGCGCCGCGCCGCAGGCCGCACGCGGCTTCCTCGGCCTCGACCCGGTCACCCAGAACGGCCCGCTGCTCGCCCGCGAGCTGGCCCGTACCGGAGCGCAGGTGCTCCAGGCCGGGGACGTGCTGCTGGGATACGTGCCCAACCCCGCGCAGCCGCGCCAGGGTTGGGTCGCGACCACGTCCGCCGACCCGGAGCCGCTGGCCGCGCTGCTCGCCTTCCTGCGCACCTACCGCCGGTGCACGTCGTATGTCGCCGAGGTCCCCGACGGCTCACCGGCCGTGCCCGCGCTCGAAGCCTGCGGCTTCACCGGCGCCGGCCGGCTGCCCGGCCATGTCTTCCACACCGGCGGCTACCACGACGTGCTGGTCTACTGCGCCACCGAGGAGGGCTGACCCATGCCGTTCGTGACCGTCCGGCATTTCACCGAGGACGACATCCCCACGCGTACCGCCCTGTTGCGCGAGTCGCGCTTCCAGGCGAATCTCACCGACTTCGCGGTCGTCAGCGACGACGACGCGCTCACCGCCAACCAGCGCCGCACCCTCACGCGTGAGCACGACGTCAAGCGGATGTTCACCATGTGCGACTCCCGCGGCGCGACCGTCGGCTTCGCCTGGATCACCTCGATCGACTGGCCCGGGCAGACCTGTGAGCTGTCCTTCGGCGTGCTGCCGGAGTGCCGGGGCCCGTACGGCGCGACCGCCGTGACCGCCGCGCACGCGTACATCCGCGCGGAGTTGAACATGCGGGTGGTCGTCAACCAGGTCCTGGAGCACAACACGATGCTGGTGTCGTCCGGTGAACTCACCGAGCAGCGCCGGGTGCGCTGCGCGTACGACTCCTACACCGTCGGCGAGTGGCGCACCGCCTGCTACTGGACCGAGAGCGAACAGGACGTGCACCGCCGGCGCGAGCAGGTCGCCGACCGGCGCCGTGCGATCGCCGCCCGTATCCGCTCCACGTCGTCCCAGCCGTCATGAGCGCCCGCGCCGCGGAAGGCGGCTATCTGCACCACGCGACGATCGTGGGCGACACCGTGGTCTTCGTGTGCGAGGACGACCTGTGGACGGTGTCCGCCGAGGGCGGCACCGCGCGGCGGCTCACCGCGGGCACGACCGCGTGCGCGGGCCCCCGGCTCTCGCCCGACGGCCGCCAGGTCGCCTTCACCGGCTCCCCCGACGGCCTCACCGAGGTCTGCCTGACCTCGGTCTCCGGCGGCCCCGTCCGCCGGCTGACCCACCAGGCGGGCCGGTGCACGGTCACCGGCTGGCACCCGCTGACCGGCGAGATCCTGTACGCGAGCACCGCGGGCCAGCCCGAGGGCTTCGGCTTCCGGCTGTTCGCCGTGCACCCCGACGGCGGCCCGCCGCGGCTGGTCGAGGCGGGCCCCGCCGCGTCCGTGTCGTACGGGCCCGGCGGCGGTTCGGTGATCGGCCGGAGCATCGCCGACCCGGCGCGCCGCAAGCGCTACCGCGGCGGCGCGGCCGGTGAACTCTGGGTGGACGACGACGGATCCGGCGCGTACCGGCGGCTCGCGCTGCCCGCGGGCAATCCGGCGGACCCGTGCTGGGTCGGCAACCGGATCTACTTCATCAGCGACCACGAGGGCACCGGCAACGTCTACTCCTGCCACTCCGACGGCACGGGTCTGACCCGGCACACCGACCACGACGAGTACTACGCGCGCGGTCTGTCCAGCGACGGCCGCCGGCTGGTCTACCACAGCGGCGCGGTCCTGCACGTGCTGGACCCGGCGCGCGGCGGCACCCGGCGGCTGCGGGTGGAGCTGGGCCCCTCGGGCGTCCAGCACCAGCGCCGCATCGTGTCGGCCACCGGTTTCCTGGACGGCGCGCGGATCGGCCCCGACGGGCAGACCCTCGCGGTCACCGCCCGCGGCAAGGCGTTCACGCTCGCGCCCTGGTCGGGTCCGGTACGGCGGCACGGGCGCCCGGACGGTGTCCGCTACCGGCTGCTGAACTGGCTCGCCGACGGCGAGCGGCTGGTCGCGGTCGCGGGCGACTCGGGGCCCGGTGAGCGGCTGGTGCTGCTGCCCGCGGAGGGCGGCGCGGAGCTGCTCGGCGTGCCGCTGGCCGACCTGGGCTATGTCACCGCGCTGGCCGCCTCGCCCGCCACCGGGCAGGTCGCCTTCGCCACCAACCGGCAGGAGCTGTGGAGCGTCGACACCGACCGGCCGAAGCTGGAGCCGCGGCTGCTCGACACCAGTGCCCATGAGCGGATCGAGGATCTGGCCTGGTCGCCCGACGGCCGCTGGCTCGCCTACACCTATCCGGACACGCCCAGGAGCACGGCCATCAAGGTCGCCGAGGTGGACACCGGACGCACCTCGCGGATCACCCGACCGGTGCTGCGGGACGCGCTGCCGTCCTTCGACCCGGCGGGCCGCTATCTGTACTTCGTCGGACAGCGCGACCTGACGCCCGAGCACGACCAGGTCCAGTTCGAGATCGGCTTCCCCTTCGGCGCCCGGCCGTACGCGGTGCCGCTGACCGCCGACCGGCAGCCGCCGTTCGCTCCGCCGCAGCAGTCGGCGGGCGGCGCGTACTCCCCCGACGGGTACGACGAGGGCGATCCGGAAGGGCCGGTCGCCATCGACTTCACCGGTATCGAACGGCGCCTGGTCCCGCTGCCGGTCCCCGAGGGCCGCTACGCGGCGGTGCTGGGTCTGCCCGACTGCGTGCTGCTGCTGTCGGTACCGCTCAGCGCGCCCGAGCCGGACGACCCGCAGCAGCAACAGGAGGGCAGCGTCACCCTGGTGGACCTGGCGACCGGCGACGTGACCGAGGACTATCTCGGGCCGGTCGACGAGATCAGCACCGACCGCACCGGCACGGCGCTGCTCTACCGGCACAACCACCGGCTGCGCGTGGTGCCCGCGGGCGCGCCCAAGGAGGCCGTGGAGGACTTCGACTCGCCCATCGCCCCGCCGGGGCGGCCCACCGGCTGGGTCGACCTGGACCGGGTCAAGATCCCGTTCGTCCCTGCCGCGGAGTGGCGGCAGATGTTCCGGGAGGCGTGGCGGCTCCAGCGCGAGAGCTTCTGGAACGCCGACATGTCGGGGATCGACTGGGACGCGGTGCACCGGTGCTATCTGCCGCTGCTCGACCGGGTCGCGACCCGCGCCGAACTCTCGGACCTGGTCTGGGAGTTGCACGGCGAGCTGGCGACCTCGCACGCGTACGAGCGCGGCGGCGACTACGGCGCGCCGAGCGGTGAGGCGCAGGGTTTCCTCGGTGTGGACTGGGAGCCCGCGCCGCAGGCCGAGGGCCGGTGGCGGATCGCGCACGTGCTGCGCGGCGACCCGTGGAACCCCGACGCCACCTCGCCCTGCGACCGGCCGGGCGTCGACATCCGGCCGGGCGACGAGATCGCCGCGGTCGACGGGCACCTCGTGGGGCCCGGCGGCCCGGCGGAACTGCTCACCGGTCTCGCGGGCCGCGAGGTCGAACTGACCGTGCTGCGCGGCGGCGCCGTCCCGCGCCGGGTGGTGGTCCGCGCGGCCCGCAGCGAGGCGCGCGCCCGTTACCTGGACTGGGTGGCCCGCAACAGCGCGTACGTGGACACCGTCTCCGACGGCAGGCTCGCGTATCTGCACGTGCCGGACATGTTCAGGACCGGATACGCGGACTTCGTACGGCAGTTCCTCGGCGGTCTGGACCGGGAGGGGCTGGTGGTCGACGTGCGGTTCAACGGCGGCGGCCATGTCTCTCCGCTGCTCCTCGACCGGCTCGCGCGCAGCCGCACCGGTACCGAGCACGGCCGGTGGAGCGGCGCGGTGCCCTATCCGCTGGAGTCGCCGCGCGGTCCGATGGCGGCGCTGATCAACGAACAGACCGGCTCCGACGGCGAGATCTTCGGCCATATGTTCCGCGAGCGCGGCCTGGGCACGCTGGTGGGCACGCGGACGTGGGGCGGCACGATCGCCACCTGGCCGCGGCACGGGCTGGTCGACGGCACGGTGACCACCCAGCCCGAATTCTGCTACTACTTCCGCGGGGTCGGGGCGGGGCTGGAGAACCGCGGGGTCGAGCCGGACATCACGGTCGCCGTGGTCCCGGCGGGGCCGCAGCCCGGCCTGGACGCGCAGTTGGCGACGGCGGTGACGCATCTGCTGACGGTGCTGCCGGCACCGGCGTCGACGGACGGGTCCGGCATGGACCTCGCACCGGCCGACGCCGGGGCGGTCGGCGCCGCGACGGGACGGAGCGGCGGATGAGCGGGCCGGAGGCGGCGGGGCGGGCCGCGGCCGGACCGCTCGTCCCCACGCCTCTGGCGGCGAGCCCCTTGGAGACCGGGCCGGTCGCGGCCGGAGGGGCCCTCGCCCCGCCCGTCGCCGGGACCTGTGAGGTGTGGCTGGTGCCGGTGCGGCGGCGCGCGGCGTGGGCCGGTCTGCTCGGCGCCGAGGAGCGGGAGCGGTGGCAGGTGCTCGGCGAGGGCGCGGCGGCCGATACGTTGCTGACCTCGCGGGCGGCCCAACGGCTCGTCGTAGGACGCTACTTGGGCGTGCCACCGGCCGAGGTGGCCGTCGAGCGGGGTTGCGGGCTGTGCGGCGCGCCCCGGCACGGCCGCCCCCGAGTGGCGGACGCCGCCTTCGACTTCTCCGTCTCGCACACCCGCGAGTGGCTGCTGATCGCGGTCGTCGGCAGCGGCCTGATCGGCGCGGATCTCGACCAACTCGACGCGGACCGTGACGCGGACGGCCTCGCGGCGCTCACCCTGACCCCCGCCGAGCGCGCCGCGTACGACCGACTCCCGCCCGGCGCGCGCCCGGAGGCGTTCCTCGACGCCTGGGTGCGCAAGGAGGCGGCGATGAAGCTGACCGGCCACGGCCTGTCGGCTCCTCCCGCGGCGATCGACGTCAGCACTGCGCTGGCCACGGCGCCGACCGTGCGGGACTGGCCCCGCGCCCCGCTCCACCTCACCCCCCTCGCGGCCCCGCCCGCCCATCGCGCGGCCCTGGCCACGACGGTTCCGGTGACCCACGTCCGGCGGCGCACGCTCCCGGAGTGACGGCGGCCACGCACGGCGCCTACGCCCGGCGCCTACGCACGGCGACCACGGACGGCAGCCACACCGAATGGCCGCACCCGACCCCGTACCGATGCGTTTCGGACGGCGCCGGGCGGCGGTCGGCGCGACGCGCGCGGGTGCGCGACGGCACGGCGCGGCGTCGCCGGTCGGGGCCGCCGCGCCGACCTCAAGCGGGCGCCCCGTTCGGGGCGTGACGTCCCGTCACCGAAGGCGTGACCACCGGGTCGCATCGGCGTGAAACGGCCCGAATCCGCCCTACCGGCGAGTGCGGAGAGCGAACTAGCCTCGACACCAAGTTAGTTGCCTACGGCACTTAGTGCTACAGGCACTGACCTCTGCTGCCCCTGGCACCGCTCTGGCACCTTCCGCACCGGCAAGACAGGAGTGTCCGTCATGGCCACCGCCGCGCACCCGCCCGTTGCCGTCACCGCCCCCGCCGCCCGAGGGACGTGCCCCTTCGCCCCACCGCCCGCCTACGAACAGGCCCGAGGCGAGGAGGGGTTGAGCCGCGTCCGGCTGTGGGACGGCACGTCGTGCTGGATGGTGACCCGGCACGCGGACATCCGCTCCGTGCTGCGGGACCGGAGCTTCAGCTCGGACGCGAGGCGGCCCGGCTTCCCGTTCCTCTCGGCGGGCCTGCGGACGCTCGCCACCGACCGGCCGACCTTCATCCGGATGGACGACCCGGACCACGCCCGGCTGCGCCGCATGCTCACCGCCGACTTCATGATCCGCAAGGTCGCCGAGATGCGACCGGCCGTACGCCAGGTCACCGACGACCTGCTGGACCGGATGGCCGCCCGCGCCGACCGCACCGCGGACCTGGTCGCCGACTTCGCGCTGCCGCTGCCCTCCATGGTCATCTGCCTGCTGCTGGGCGTCCCCTACGCCGACCACGCCTTCTTCCAGCAGTGCAGCAGCACGATGCTGCGCACCGACGCGCCGCCGCGGGAGGTCGCCGCGGCGCAGGCCGAACTGGGCTCCTATCTCGCCGGGTTGGCGCGCGCCAAGCGCGCCGCGCCGGACGACAGCATCATCAGCCGCCTCGCCGAGCAGGACGTCCTGGACGACGACGAGATCGCGTCGATGGGCCGGCTGCTGCTGGTGGCCGGGCACGAGACCACCGCCAACATGACCTCCCTGTCGGTCCTCGCCCTGCTGCGCGAGCCCGCCCAGGCCGCGCGGCTGCACGAGGCGGCCCGGCTCGACGAGGACGGCGACGGCTCCGCCCTCGACACCGCCGTCGAGGAGCTGCTGCGCTACATGACGGTGGTCCACAACGGGATCGGCCGGGTCGCCGTCGAGGACGTGGAGGTCAGCGGCACGCGGATACGGGCGGGCGAGGGCGTCCTGTGCATGATCGGCGCGGCCAACCGGGACGAGGACGCCTTCCCCGAGGGCGGCCTGCTCGACCTCGGCCGCCCCGGCGCCCGCCGCCACCTGGCCTTCGGCTTCGGCGTCCACCAGTGCCTCGGCCAGCCGCTCGCCCGCCTCGAACTGCGCGTCGCGCTGCCCGCCGTACTCCAGAGGTTCCCCGGCCTGCGCCTGGCCGTCCCCTTCGAAGAGCTGCGCTTCCGCCACGAGATGGCCGTCTACGGGCTGCACGCGCTCCCGCTCGCCTGGTGAACCCCGCCGCTCCGCAACGAAAGGAACGCCTCATGCGTGTCCACGTCGACACCGACAAGTGCTGCGGCTCCGGCATGTGCGTCCTGACCGCGCCCGGCGTCTTCGACCAGCGCGACGAGGACGGCATCGTGCGGCTGCTGGCCGACGAGCCGCCCGAGGCGACGTGGGACGACGTCCGCGAGGCCGAAGTGGGCTGCCCGGCGCAGGCGATCGAGACGGTCGAGCCGTAGGCCGTAGCCGCAGCCGTAGAGCCGTAGAGCCGTACAGCCGTACAGCCGTACAGCCGCGGGGGGGGGGGGGGGGGGGGGGGGGGGGGGGGGGGGGGGGGGGGGGGGGGGGGGGGGGGGGGGGGGGGGGGGGGGGGGGGGGGGGGGGGG
>NZ_JBVHLD010000004.1:94276-138329 GCF_055559175.1 Streptomyces sp. NPDC024632 | reverse complement strand
GACGGCGGTCGCCCCCTCCCTCTCTTACCCGTCCGGGCGTCGGTTCTCCCCCCCCCCCCCCCCCCCCCCCGGGTCCCCCCCCCCCCCCCCCCCCCCCCCCCCCCGGCCGCCCGGCAGTTCCCGCCGCCGGTCGCAGAAGGGGCACACAGCCGGTGCGGCGCGACGCGCAGGTCCATCGCGATGTCCTGTCCCGGTCCGCCGCGCCTCGCACGCTGCCCGGCTCAGGCGATGTAGCGGGCGAGTGAGGTGACGACCGCGGCCGGGCGCCGTGACCCTTCGATCTCGATGGTGCTCTCCAGCCTCACCTGGACGGCCGCGTCCAGGCGTGCGGCCTCCGCGAGCCGCGCCGTGGCGCGGATGCGGGAGCCTTCGAGCACGGGCGTGACGAACCGGACGCGGTCCAGGCCGTAGTTGACCGCGAAGGAGACGTTGTCGACGCGGTAGAGCCGGGTGGTGAGTTCGGCGAGCAGCGACAGGGTCAGGTAGCCGTGGGCGACTGTCCGCCCGAAGGGACCGGAGGCCGCGCGGTCCGGGTCGACGTGGATCCACTGGTGGTCCCCGGTCACGTCGGCGAAGGCGTCGATGCGCTTCTGGTCGACCGCGATCCAGTCGCCGGCCCCCAGATCCTCGCCTTCGGAGTCGGCCAGATCCGTCAGGCCGTCGAAGATCCGCACGTGCCTCGTCCCTTCTGGTTGTCGTCCCGGCCGCTCCCCCGGCGCCGGTGCCGGGAGTCGTCGCCGGGCTGCCGCCGCGTGATCGTCCGGGAGTCGAACCGCCACCGGCCGTCCACGCGGCGGAACCGGTCGGCGTAGGTGTTGCGGGTGACGAGCAGGGCCCGCTCACCGGGGAACCGCTGGGTGACCTCGATGCCGCAGGTCCCGTACGCCTCGTCCCGCGAACGGCCGGGTGCCAGGCTGATGTCGTGCACGCGGTGCCGGGTGTGCGTGGCGCCGTCGTAGGTGAGGACGTTCTCCCGCATCCAGTCCTCGACGTCGGCGCCGGGCATTCCCATCCAGGTGCCGTCGCGGAAGAGGCGGGCGAAGCGCGCGAAGTCACCGGTGTCCACGCTGTCGCAGTACGCGGTGAGCAGGGCGGTGATCCGCCGGACGTCCTGGGCGTCGAGCGCCGGGCCCCGGGGTGTGGGGCCCGGCGCGTCGACCGGGTCGCGCCGGGTCACGAGGGCTGCTTCGCCAGTTCCTTGGGCTTGCCGCCGACGAACTGGAAGGCCACGAGCGACTTGCTGAATCCGTCGCGCCCGTCACCGAAGTTGATCAGCGAGCCGTCCTTGCCCGCGGCGCCCGCGAAGGGCGTGATCGCGTCGATCGCCTTGGCGAGCTTGTCCCCGTCGGTGTCGCCGTTGGTGGCGTCGAGCCCCTTCTTCAGGACGGTGAAGGCGTCCCAGGTGGCGCCCGCCTGCTCCGCCAGGCCCAGCGCGAGCGCGTCCGCGCTGCCGCCGTACTCGGTGGCGTACGCCTTGACGAAGTCCTGGTACTCCGGCTTGGACGGCTGCTGGTTGGCGAGCGTGTAGATCGCCGGGAGCTTGGTGTACGCGTCGCCGCCGATCTTCAGGGCGTCCGGCGCGATGAGCGAGCCGAAGCCGACGACGGGCACGTTGACCCCGGCCTCCGCCATCGTCTTGAGCATGAGTCCCGCGTCGGCCGCCGCGGAGCCGATGTGGACGACGGCGTCCGGGTGCTCGCCCTTCAGCTTGGTCACGGCCGAGGTCAGGTCGGTCGCGCCCAGCGTGTAGTGCACGGTGTCGCCCGGGTCCATGCCCGCCTGCTTCGCCTGGTCGACGATCGGCTTCCACAGCGTCGATCCGGTCGGGCCGTCGTCCGCGGTCACCACCGGGTGCTTGTAGCCGAGCGACTTGAGCAGGTCGATCATCTGGACCGGGTAGTCGCTCTGGTCGACGGTGGTGCGGAAGGTGTACTTCGCGCCGTCCATCAGGGCGGGTGAGATCGTCGAGGAGTTGATGAAGACGATCTTGCGCGGCTCGACGATCTTGCGGATCGCCAGTCCCTCGATGCTGGTGTAGCCGCCCATCATGACCCCGGCCTTGTCGACCGTGATGGCCCGCTGGGCGACCTTGGCCGACTCGTCGGCGGTGAGCTTGTCGTCGTAGACCTTGAGGGAGAGCTTCCGGCCGCCCGCGCCGCCGTCCGCGTTGATCGTCTTCACGGCCAGTTTGGCCGTGTTGACCATCTGCTCGGCCACTGCCGCGTTGCCGCTGGTGAGCGGGGCGGCGAAGCCGATGACCAGGGTCTTGCCGCCGCCACCGCCGGAGGTGCTGCCCCCGCCGTTGGAGCCGCAGGCGGCGAGCGACATCGTGGCGGCGAGCGCCAGGACGCCGACGCCGAAGAGGGATCTGTGCACAACAGGCTCCTTAACGAAGTGAAATGATGGATCGCCGGCGACGGCGCGTACGCGCGTCACGGGGAGGGTGGGCGGGCTCAGCCGCGAGCGGGCTCAGCCGGAGGTGCTCTCGGTCGGGGGCGGCCTCGGCCGGACCCGGCCTCGGTCGCGTGGCGCGGTCTCAGCCGGACGTGGCCTCGGTCGCGTGGCGCGGTCTCAGCCGGAGGTGGTCTCGGGCCGCCACTGGGGCAGGCCGATCCCGTCGGCGATCCGCAACTGATACGCCTGGACGCGCTGGCCGACGCGGACCTCGTCCACAGGGCAGTCGGTGATGTTCCCCATCATGCGCGGCCCCTCGTCGAGGTCGACCAGCGCGATCACGTACGGCGCGTCCTCGTCGAATCCGGGCATGCCCGCCTGCCGGACGACGGTGTAGGTGTAGACGGTGCCCCGCCCGCTCGCCGCCTCCCACTCGGGCGTCGCCGCACAGACGCGGCAGATCAGCCGCGGGTAGTGCTGCGTGGCGTGGCAGGACGGGCAGCGCTGGATCAGCAGCGTGCCTTCCTGGGCGGCGCGGAAGTAGGTGGCGCTGACCGGGTCAAGTTCGGGGACCGGCTTCGCCCAGGTGTCGGCCACGTCGATGACGTCGAGGGTCCCCTGTGGGCCGCGGATGTTCTCGGTTGCCATCTGCCTCATCTGCCTTTCCCGAGGATGGTGACGCCGATCGTGGAGAACCAGCCGCCGGAGCCGGCCGCGAGCGCCACCTCGCAGTCCGGAACCTGCACCTCACCGGCCTGGCCGCGCAGTTGTCTGACCGCCTCGATCAGCAGGAAGATCCCGCGCAGTCCCGGATGGCAGGCGGACAGGCCGCCGCCGTCGGTGTTGACGGGCAGCTTCCCGCCGAGCCGGAGGTTGCCCTCCTCGGCGAAGGGGCCGCCCTCGCCCGGCTCGCAGAAGCCCAGGCTCTCCAGCAGCAGGATGACCGTGATGGTGAAGCTGTCGTAGAGCATGGCCATGTCCACGTCGGCCGGGGTCAGTCCGGCGCGCGCGAAGGCGTCGGGGCCGGAGCGGGCTCCCGCCGTGGTGGTCACGTCCGGCGCCTGCGAGATGTTCCAGTGGTTCTGGCGGGCGGCCGTGCCCAGGATCGAGACGTACGGCTGCCTGAGGTCGCGGGCGCGCTCCTCGGTGGTGACGATGACGGCGCCGCCGCCGTCGGTGATCGCGCAGCAGTCGAACAGGTGCAGCGGGTCGGCGATCATCCGGGAGTCGAGGACGTCGTCCACGGTCAGCGGCTTGCGGTATATGGCCTGCGGATTGTGGGCCGCGTGTTCGCGGACCGCGACGGCGACGCTGGCGAGCTGTTCCGGCGTGGTGCCGTACTCGTACATGTGGCGCCGCGCGGCCATCGCGTACGCGGCGACCGTCGTCTTGCCGTACGGCTCCTCGTACGCCGCGCCGCCGACGGGCCTGCGGCCGTACGCCGTGCCGAGGCTCCGTCCCATCCGGGTCAGCAGGTCGCTGCCGTAGGTGAGGAGGATCGTGTCCGCCATGCCGGACCGGATCGCGGCCTCGGCGTGCTGGATCTGGAACTCGTAGGCCGATCCGCCGGTGTACGTGCCCTCGATCCACCGCGGGTCGAGGCCCAGGTACTCCGCGGTCTCGGGGAGGTCGACGCCGGGGACGCCGGGGATCCACGCCTCGGCGCAGCCGAAGCCGTCGATGTCGTCCTTGCGCAGGCCGGAGTCGGCCAGCGCGCGTTGCATCGCCTGGGCCTGGTGGCCGAGCGCGTCGAGATGGGGCGCCTTGGGACCGTCGGACAGTCCGACGGCGGCGATGACCGGGGTGCGGTCGGGGCGGGTCACGGCTCAACTCCTCCTGTTCGTCGTGGAGTTCGTGTGGCGCAGTTCGTGTTTCTGGATCTTGCCCGAGGCGGTTCTGGGCAGCTCGGGGAGCACCTGCCACGAGGTGGGGATCTTCTGCTTGGCGAGCTTGGCCCGGTCCAGGTACGCCGTCATCTCGCCGTCGCCCGGCCACTTCTGGCCCGCGGCGAGGGTGACGAAGGCGCCGACGACCTCGCCGAGCCGCGGGTCGGGCAGTCCGACCACGGCCGCCATGTCGACGGCCGGGTGCCGCTGGATGAGTTCCTCGATGTCGCGGGCGGAGAACTTCTCGCCCGCGCGGTTGATGATGTCCTTGGTACGGCCGGTGATGCGGACCAGACCGCGCGTGTCGACCCGGCCGAGGTCGCCGGTGTAGAACCAGCCCTCCTCGTCGAGCTGTTCGCGGGTGAGGGCCGGGTCGGTGTAGCCGATGAGGGCCTGCGGACCCCTGATCCGCAGTTCGCCCTCCGCGCCGGGCGGGAGCGGCCGGCGCTCGGCGTCGACGGCCTGGATCTCGCTGCCGGGGACGACGGCGCCGTCGTACTCGGCCCTGATGTCGAGCGGTTCGGTGGGGGCGACCCAGGAGACTCCCCCGCCGGTCTCCGTCATGCCGTAGCCGCGCAGCGCGGTGATCCCGACCTCGCCCGCCTCCCGGATCAGATCGGGTACGGTCGCCGCGCCGCCGGACATGAACACCGAGATCGGGTGGCCGGCGCCGATGCCCTCGCGGTGGGCCGCGACCAGGTCGTGGAGGAACACCGAGGCTGCGGTGGTGAAGGTGCACCGTTCGCGTTCGATGATCCGGGCCGCCTCCGCGCCGTTCCAGACCGGCATCACGACGATCTTGGCGCCCATGGACGCGGGCCAGACGACCCCGGCGTTGAAACCGGCCAGGTGGGACAGGGGCGAGGCGCAGAAGAAGACGTCCTTGGCGCTCAGCGACATGGTGTGCCGGATGCTGCGCGCGTTGGACACGAACCCCTGGCCCGTCAGCTCGACGCCCTTGGGCGCGGAGGTCGTCCCCGAGGTGTAGAGCATCAGGCAGCACCGGTCGGGTTCGAGCGGGTCGGGGAGCGAGACGGCGGGCCGCCGGTCGTCCCGGCCGGGGAAGGCGCGCCAGCCGGGCCGCGGCTCCTCCAGGTCCACGCAGAAGCGGGCAACCGGTCCCCAGGTGGCGCCCTCCAGGATGCCGTCCAGCTCCTCGGCGGGGCGCCTGCCGCGGTTCTCCGCGATCGAGATCACCGCGCGCGGCTTGCAGTCGTTGACGATGTGCGCCATCTCGTGCTCGCGGTAGATCGGCACGACCGGGACGTTGACCGCGCCGATCCGGAAGGCGGCGACCTGGCCCAGCAGCGCCTCCGCCAGATTCGGCAGCTGGATCATGACGCGGTCGCCGCGTACGACTCCCGCCTCGACCAAGTGCGCGGCGAGCACGTCGGCCCACGCGGCGAATTCGCCGTACGTCAGCCGAAGGTCGCCGATCACCAGGAATTCGCGGTCCGGGGTGCGCTCGGCGACGTCGAACACCCACCATCCGAGACGCTCGGAGGTCCAGTATCCGTGCTCGCGGTAGTACGCCTCGCGGTCGGTCCTCGTCGTCGGCGCGGGAGCAGCGGCCATGCTCTTTCCTCTCGTCGCGAACTGTGCGGACGGCGAAGCGGAGGCCGTTCACGGGAAGTGGTTAGCCATGTGTAACATCGTCTTAAACCGAGCGCAATGGATCGCGTCAATCTCTTTACCTGGCTAAGCAAATGTGTTTCAGTGCCTCCTGATCACGCTGTTCACGCTGATCACCCGGGGGCACATCTCGCGGACCGAGCCGCACGAGCACGGAGGAGAAGGGCGAGAAATGGACGAGCTGAAGGGGAAGGTCGCCGTCGTCACGGGGGCCGGCCAGGGCATCGGGCGCGCCGAGGCGCGGGCGCTCGCACGGGCGGGCGCGCATGTGGTGGTCAACGACGTGGGCCGTACGCCGGAGGGCCGGCCGGCCGCCGACGAGGCCGTCGAGGAGATCCGCGCGGCCGGGGGCAGCGCCGAGGCCAACGGGGACGACATCTCCACCTGGGACGGCGCGGAGCGGCTGATCGCCCAGGCGGCCGGCGTCCGGGGAAAGCTCGACTTCCTCGTCTGCAACGCGGGCATCATCCGGGACCGCACCATCGTCAACATCTCCGAGGCCGAGTGGGACGCGGTGATGGCCGTCCACCTCAAGGGCCACGCCGGTCCCCTGCACTTCGCCGCCGCCCACTGGAAGGCGCTGCACCAGGCGTCCGGCGAGCCGGTCGACGCCGCCGTGGTGACCACGTCCTCGGAGGCCGGGCTCTACGGCAATTTCGGGCAGGTCAACTACTCGGCCGCCAAGGCGGGCATCGTCGCCCTCACCCAGGTCGCGGCGCGCGAGCTGGCACGCTACGGCGTACGCGCCAACTCCATCTGCCCGCGCGCCCGGACCGGCATGACCGAAGGCGTCGTCGAGGGCATGGCGCCCGCCGAGGGCGCGGCCGACGAGTGGGACCCCGAGAGCGTCGCCGCGCTCACGGCCTTCCTCGGCTGCGCGCACTCCCGGGGGATCACCGGCCAGGTCTTCGTCGTCCACGGCCCGACGGTGTCCCGCATGCGGGAGTGGACGCCCGCCGACGAGATCACCGGGAGCACGGCGCTGCGGCTGGACGACATCATCGCCCGGCGGGACCGTCTCGGCTCGGTCCGGGACACGACCGTCGTGGACTTCGCCGAGGCGTCCGCGCGATCGGGCCGCGTGGCCGCGATCTGACCGTACGTCAGCCGCGTACGACGGTGGCCGGGCCCTCGGGGCCCGGCCACCTTTTCGCTGTCCGCGTCGTCAGTCCTCCACGATGATCGCCGCCGCCGGACACCCGGCCGCCGCCGCGTCCGCCGCGGGGCGGTCGGCGGCGCCGATCCGCTCCCGCAGCACGGCCACGGCCCCGTCGTCGTCCAGGCCGAAGACCGAGGGCGCCACCAGGACGCAGTTCCCCGCGCCCACGCAGGCGTCCGCGTCCGCGCTGACGGTGGCGGTGGCGGTGGCGGTGGCAGTGGCCGGGGCGGCCTCTTCGGCCGGGGCCACCACGGCGTTGAGCGGGCTGAACGAGCGCGGCATGTAGCCGCGGTAGCGCGCCGGTTCCGCGTCGCGGTCCCAGCGCAGCGTCCCGTAGCGGTCGAGCAACTGCGAGATCACCTCGACCTCCTCGCCGCGCGAGAGGGCGGCGCCGACGCAGTAGCGCGGGCCGACGTTGAACGCGACATGCGTCTTGAGATTGCCGCGGTCCAGGTCGACGGTCTCGGGGTGGTGGAACTGCCGGGGGTCCCGGTTCGCGGCCCCGTTGACCGGGTGCACCCGGTCGCCCTTGGCGATCAGCCGTCCCGCCACCTCCACGTCACGGGTCGCCACGCGCACCCGGAACTGCACGGGCGCCAGGTAGCGCAGCACCTCCTCGCCGAAGGCCACGATCTGCCGCTCGTCCCCGCGGATGCGGTCCTGCAACTCGGGGTGGTTCAGCAGCGTGTGGATGGCGTTCTTCAGGAAGTGCGCGGTGGTGTCGGTACCGGCGAAGAACAGCACCCGCGCCTGCGCCAAGAT
Organism: Streptomyces sp. NPDC024632; assembly: GCF_055559175.1. Taxonomy (NCBI): domain Bacteria; kingdom Bacillati; phylum Actinomycetota; class Actinomycetes; order Kitasatosporales; family Streptomycetaceae; genus Streptomyces; species Streptomyces sp. NPDC024632. The sequence goes on along the minus strand of NZ_JBVHLD010000004.1, from coordinate 130,496 downwards.
CTCCTCCTCGCCCCACTGCTCCAGCACGCCCTGCCCCTGCTCCCACAGCACCGAGATCAGGTCGTCGCGCGGCTCGTCCCGGCGCGCCCTGATGACCGGGAGCAGCACCTCGTTGAGGGCGGAGGCCGCGGCGGCCGCCTCCGCGTACGCCTCCTCGTCCTCGCCGAAGGTCTCGGTCCAGCGGAACATCGTGGAGTTCCAGCGACGGCACTTGGCCATCAACTCCTCGTCGCGCCAGTCGAGTCCGAGCAGCGCGGCGATGACGTCGCTGGGCACCACCGAGGCGAACTCGGCGGCGAGGTCGACATGGGTGCGCCCCTCGATCGCGTCGAGCCGGGCGCTCACCAGCTCCGCGATGAAGGCGGTGCGGTACTTGCGGACCGTCGTCGGCGTGAAGTGCTGGAGGAGGAAGTTGTGGACGCGGTGGTGCTGCTCGCCCTGGAGGAGCAGCACTCCCTTGGGTCCCCCGTAGACGTCCGCCGCGCCCTTGAGTTCGAAGTACGGGTGGGCGAAGAGATCCTCGTTGAGCTGGATGTACCGGCACTCCTCGTAGCCGACGACGATCCAGGCGTTCATGCCCTCGTCCCAGTGGACGGGACCGCGGGCTAGTCGGTCGGCGAAGAAGGGATACGGGTCTTGGTCGCGTGCTTCCTTCAGGCTCTCCATGGCGGGTTGGGCCTCCGAGGTGGATGGGGTCAGGCGCCGCCCGACGACGCCGGGCGGTGGGACACCAGAGCGGTGTCGACACCGGTGGGTCCGAGGTCGGCCGAGCCGCCGGGGTGGCCCAGCGGCTCGTCGCGCCCCGGAAGGGGTTCGAGGAAGAAGCGGGCGTTGTCCTCCACGAAGTCGGCCTGGCCCTCGGGTACTTCGTCGCGGTACTTGATGGCCGTGACGGGACAGACCGGCTCGCAGGCACCGCAGTCCACGCACTCGTCGGGGTGGATGTACGCCTTGCGCGAGCCCTCGTAGATGCAGTCGACCGGGCAGACCTCGACGCAGCTCCGGTCGAGCACGTCGATGCAGGCGCCGTGGATGACGTAGGCCATGGGAATGCCGACTTCCTGGTTGAGAGGGACAGTGGTGAACGCCCGCCGGTTCGGGCGGTGATGAACGGCTCCCGGTGCGGGCGGTGTTGGACGCCCGCCGGTTCGGGCGGTGGTGAACGGCCTGCGGTGCGCCCGGGGTTCGGGTGGTGGCGAACGGCCTCCGGTGCGCCCGGGGTTCGGGCGGTCGTGGGCGCCCGCGCGTCAGGCCGCGCCCCGGTCCGGCCGGTCGGCGTCCGCGGCGGCGACGTGCCGCAGGGTCTCCCAGTCGGGGATCTTGGTACGCGCCCGGCCGAGGTTCCGGCCGCGGCTCTCCTCCTCCGCGTCGATCGACAGCCAGCCGTCGTACGTGACGGGCCTGACGCCGCGCTCGGCGAGCACCCGGTCGACCTCGTCGGGCCCGGCGCCGCGGGGCGGCCGGGCCGCCAGGTCCGCGACGAGACCGGCCACCGTGTCGGCGGCGCAGGCCCGGTTCGTGCCGACGACCCCGGACGGCCCGCGTTTGGCCCACCCGGCGACGTAGTGACCGTCGAGCGCCCGGCCGTCGGGGCCCAGCACCCGGCCGGCGTCGTGCGGGACGCGGCCCAGGTCCTCGTCGAACGGCAGGGCGCCGACCTGTGTGCTGTGGTAGCCGACCGACCGGACGACCATGCCGGCCGTGAGATCGGTGACCTCGCCGGTCGCCACGACCGCGCCGTCGGCCTCCCGCGTCCTTTCCAGGCGCACGGCGGTGACGGCGCCGCCGTCGCCCAACAGCTCCACGGGGCGGGACCAGAAGTGGAAGCGCAGGGTGCGCCGGACGGCGGGCACCTCACGGGAGGCGAGGTCGGCGAAGACCTTGAGGTTGGCCGCGGTCAGCGGGTCCTGCGACCCGGCGGGCAGCAGCCCGGCGTCCAACTCGGTCGCGACATCGTGGAGTTCGAGCAGTTCACGCAGTTCTTTCGCGGTGAACTTCGCGTGCTCCGGCCCGCGGCGGCAGACGAGGTGGACGTCGCGGACACGGCTGTGCGCGAGCCGGTCCAGGACGTGCGGCGGCATGTCGGTCCGCGCCAGGTCCGCCGCCGACTTCACCAGCAGGCGCGCCACGTCGAGCGCCACATTGCCCGCGCCGACGACGGCCACCGACTCCGCCTCCAGCGGGAAGGACTCCCCCGCGCGGGCGTGGTCGGGATGGCCGCTGTACCAGGCGACGAAGTCGGTGGCCGAGCAGACCCCGGCCAGCTCCTCCCCCGGTACGGCGAGCCTGCGGCCGACGGAGGCGCCGGTCGCGAACACCACCGCGTCGTACAGCTCCGCGAGTTCCCGCGTCGTCACGTCGCGGCCGACGTGGACGTCACCGAGAAAGCGGACCCCGTCGCGTTCGAGCACCTTCCGCAGGGCGACCACGATGGACTTGATCCTCGGGTGGTCGGGCGCGACGCCGTACCGCACCAGGCCGTACGGCGTGGGCAGCCGGTCGTAGACGTCGACCGACACATCGAGCGCGCCGCGCACGAGAGCGTCGGTCGCGTAGACGCCCGCCGGTCCCGAACCGACGACGGCGACACGGTAAGGGTTCATCTGCTCCTCATCCCCACCATTACTTAGCCATGTGTACTTAACCAGGCGAAGCAATACGTGTCAACGGTCACACCACGGGTCGTTTCAGAGGGTTCGCGGCGCGGACGCGACGACCGCGCGCGTGGCGTCCGCCGCCCGCCGCGCCACCTCGGACGTCGGCCGCGACCGCAGCGCGTCGCAGTAGACCTCGACCGAGAACGGCGCCTCGACGCCCGGCCGGTCGAGGGCCGCCACGAACGCGCGCAGGTCGAAGTCGCCTTCGCCGGGCAGGACCCGGTGGTGGACGGCGTCGACCATGCGGTCGGGGTCGACCGGCGGCACCGGGCCGTCGTTGAACTGCACCATGAACACGCGCTCCGGCGGCGCCGTACGCAGCAGCCCCAGGTCCGGGTCACCGCGGAAGAAGTGCCAACTGTCCACGCACAGACCGCCGTTGCCACGGTCCGCCCCGGCCACGACGGCCAGCCCGGACGCCAGGTCGGGGATGCTGCTGTACGGCACGAATTCCAGCGCCACCCTCAGCCCGTGCGCCGCCGCCCGGTCGCACAACTCCCCGAAGGCGTCCACCACTTCAGGTCCGACCGGCCGGGCGTCGAAGGTGCCGACGGTCTGCGCGAAGGGCACCCCGAAGGTGTCGGCCAGGTGGAAGGCGGTCCTCTCCAGCTCCGGGTCGGCGTAGACCAGACCAGGACGGCCGGCGACACCCGCCGGTCGGCCCAGCGCGCCGTGGAAGCCGAACAGCACCTCGACCTCGTTGATCCGCACGTCCCACTCGGCGAGCACCGCGGCGAGGTCGCGGTCCTTCCACCCCCGCGCGAGCAGGTCCCGGTAGTACGGGATCGCGAGCCCGATCCCCTCGTACCCGGCCCGGCGGGCCGCGGCGACACGGTCGGGGAACGACGCGTCACGCACGGTGCCCCAGGCCAGGACCAGCCGGGGCTCGCGCGCCGCGGGCGGCGCGTTCACCCGGCGGCTCCCGTCAGGTCGGGCAGCACGCGGCGCTCGACCAGCGTCCGCAGCGCGTCGCGGAAGGTCGCCTCGGTGTCGTGGACCCGGGTGTAGCCGGCCTGTTTCACCTTGACCGTGCTGACGAGCGCGGGCGGCGGCATCGTCGTCAGGCCGTATCCGAAGGTGTAGTCGGCGTACTGATGCGACCGGCCGAGGACGTCGAGCAGGGAGAGCGGGCGGAGCCCGTGCTTGGTCACGATGTCCTGCCAGACCCCGGCCAGCCGGGGCAGCTCCTCGGTCAGACTCATCGGACGGGGCGGCGCGCACGGCACGCCCATCGCGTCGGCCAGGGACGGCCAGAGCTCCTGCCAGGAGAACACCTCGCCGTTCGTCAGGTTGAAGTGCTCGCCCCGAGCCGCGGGCGAGGTCGCCGCCCACACCAGGGCGCCCGCGACCAGCCGCGCGTCCACCACCTGGCGGACCGGGTGGACGGTGCCGCCGGGGAAGCCGAACGGGATGCCCGTCGCGGCACTGAGCGCGGCGAAGGCGCCGATCACCGGCGGTGTGCAGTAGGAGACGCCGTACGCCGGTCCCACGACCTGGACCGGCCGCAGAATGGTCCAGTCGAACGCGTGGCGGTCGGCCAGCTCCCTGAGCAGGTCCTCCTGGCGCCAGTAGAAGTTCTCGTGGTCGTCGCGCGGCGCCCGCTCCCGCGCCGGGACCGGGATCGGGTGCAGGTGGGCGCCGTACGCCTTCGTCCCCTGCATGACGGTGGCGTGCCGCAGCGCGCGCCCCTCGGCCAGCGGCCCGAGGACGTTGCCGAGCATCGCCTCGTTGGTCGCCATCTGCCGCGGGTCGGACCACCCGGCGACCAGGTCCGGTTTTTCGTACGCCGCCGCGTAGACCAGGTGGGTCGGCCGGGGTGCCAGCGCGGCGACGGCCTCGCGGGTCGCGGACCCGTCCGTGAGGTCCACCGGCACGTGCCGGCACCGTACGGATCCGTCCGCCTCGGGCGGGCGTCGTGAGAAGGCGACCACGTCCCACCCCTCGGCGGCGAAGGCGGTGATCGCCGCGGCCCCTATGAGCCCGCTGGCCCCGGCCACCAGCACTCGTCCAGCACTCATCTCGTCTCCTTGACGATGGGGCCCGTGTCGGCGGTCCTGCGGTCAGAAGGGCGGAAGCAGTTCGACGTCCTGCGGCGCGCTCACGAAGTAGCGCTCGACCAGGCGCCGGGCGAGCTTCCAGGCGCCCGCGCGGCGCTCGTAGACGTCGTGGTAGGTGCAGCTCACCCAACTGATCCTGCCGTCCGGGTGGACGCAGACGGCGATGGCGTCACTGCGGCCGGTCGCGCGGTCGGGGGTCTCGAAGCGGGCCGTGTGGTTGGTGGTCCAGTGATAGGTCTCCTTCCACACCTTCCCGATGACCTCCTGCGAGCGGCGGATCTCGTCCGTGCCGTGGAAGTCGCCGCGCCCGCCGGGGATCAGGTACTCGGCGTCGTCGTGCCAGATGCTCATGAAGCGGTCGATGTCGCGGCGGTCGGTGCCCTCGCAGTAGCCCGCGACGATGTCGGCGAACTCCGCCCGGCCCTCCAGCTCATCGATCCGCTGCTCCAGCGACCGGCCCTCGGTGCGTGTCGTCATGTGCTCAGACCTCGGCCTTCGGCGCGGTGCGGAACTTGTCGGGGTAGTCGTCCGGCAGGTCCTCCTCGGCCAGCGGGACGATGTGGTGGTCCAGGACGTAGCGGTCCTCGCCCTTGGCCTTGTCGTTCTCGTCGAACTCCCAGAAGACGACGGTCCTGGCCGACAGCACGTAGAAGGGGCTCGCGGGCGAGGTGTCGTCCACGAAGCCCATCTTGCGGGCGACCGCGGCGGTCAGGATCTGCCGGAAGGTGCCCTCGGTGACGATGTCGTAGTCGCCGACCACCACACGGGTCTTCTTCGACTCGATGACGTACGAGCCGTTGTTCACCATCTCGGTGTAGTTGGCTCGAACCTGCTCGATGCCCTTCGGGCCGGTGTCCCCCTTGACGTTCCCCAGGACGCCGTACTCGTGGTACTGCGGGTCGTCCGAGAGCGTCGGCAGGACCATGTCGAGGTCGGCCAGCACCTCGCCCTTCGAGTGGTGGACAACCGTCTCGAGATGCTTGAGCTGCAGAGGTGTTCTGGCCTTGTGCATGTGCGCCTCGAAGCTGGTGTATGTCAGCTCCGGCCTGAAGTCCTTCATTTTCCCTCCTCAGGGATACGGGATCTCCGTGTGACGGTCGCCACAATTTATCTAACCATGTAAACTAATGGCTGAATCCGACACCCGCAAGGGTGTTCGGCGAATCAGCGCAGATGTACGCAAACCCCCGATGAAACGGGGTTTCTGGACATGGCCCTGACAGATCTACGGCGTGGGCACGTGGCGTCGGGAAGCCCGCCGGGCGCATACTTAGCAGCGCGAAGTTGATGAGGCGAACGCCCAGATTCGGGGTAAGGATGACCACGACCACTAACGGCTCTGTCGACCGCGTCAAGCACGAGCACGCCATCCGGCGCGAGGATCTGACGCGCCTGCGGATGACGCTCGGTCGCCTCGGACGGGTATTGCGGCAGCAGAATGACGACGGTCTGAGCTATGCCCTCATTTCGCTGCTCTTCAACATCGGCCGCAACCAGCCCGTCTCCGCGGGCGAGCTGGCGGCGTCGGAAAGGGTCTCCCCGCCGTCGGTGACCAGGTCGCTCAACCGCCTCATCGAACTCGGCTACGTCTCCCGTACCGCCGACCCCGCCGACCGCAGGGCGGCGCTGATCGAGCTGACGCCCAGCGGCGCCGACGAGCGCGAGCAGGTGCTCAAGAGCCGCGAGGTCTGGCTGGAGGAGCACCTGGGACGGCTGGACGACACGGAGCTGGAGAGCCTGCTCACCGCGCTGCCCGCCCTGGAGCGGCTCTGCGACCCCGAGCTGCCGCGCCGCCCCTGACGTCCCCCGGCCCGCGGCGGCCGGCGGGCACCGGCCGTAGGTGGCGGTCAGCGGATCTCGACCTCCTCGCGTGAGCGTGCCAGGGCCGCCTCGGCGCCCTCGCGACGCACCTCCCGCAGGAAGTTGAACTCGCCCGGCTGGAAGTGGATGTTGCTCAGCGAGGCGCCGACGACGGTGGTCGCGGCGAACGAGAGCCCGACGCCCAGCTTCTCCAGCGACGCGAAGACGGCGTACTTCTCGGTGACGATGCCGTCCCGCATGATCGACGCGCACATGGCGGCGAGTTCGGCCGCCCCCCGTGGCGCGTCCTCGGCGACGCGGTCGACCAGACCGTAGTCGAGCGCGGTCCGCGCCGACCAGGCCACGTTGCAGTACATCAACTCCTTGGCCCGCTTGAGGCCGACCGTCGCGAACAGCAGCGACATGTCGCCGTCCACCCCGACGTTGTGCCACCGGGGGGAACCGAAGGTCGCGTCCTCGCCCGCGACCACCAGGTCCGCGCAGAGCGCCAGGTAGAGGCCGGTGTCCCAGCAGCGGCCACGCGCCTCGACGACCGTCACCTTCCGGCAGTGCAGCAGCCGGCTGTACAGGCCCGTGCTCCCCCACCACGCCTCGTCCAGCGCGATCAGCCGCGCCCGCTGGCTCGGGTGCTTGCGCACCGATCCGCCGGGCGCCTCCACGTACTGGTCCCAGGCGTCGGCCGGGTCCCAGCCCGCGCACAGGTCGTCGCCCTCGCCGCGGATCAGGACGGCCTTCACATCGTCGTCCCGGTCGACGTCCGCGAGGTGGGCCGCGAACTGCTCGGCCATGGCGCGGGTCATGAGGTTGCCCGTCGCGGGACGCCGTACGGTGACGGTCGCGATGTGGTTCTCGTGGTCCTTGCCCAGTTCGACCCGGCCCTCGCTCATGCGCTCTCCTCCGTGAGACCGGACCCGACCGCCGCGCGGTGGATCGCGTAGTGGTCGGCCAGGTCGAACTCCCGGCCCACGCCGTGCGCGTCGTAGACGGCCTGCTGGAGCATCTTCGACATCGTCATGCCGTCCAGCGGCATGCCGATGACGGCGGCGGTCATCGACACGACCTCCGCGCGGAGCCGGCCGACCGGGACGACCCGGTTGACCAGCCCGATCCGCCCGGCGGTGGCCGCGTCGTGGACGGTCCCCCTGAGCAGCCACGACTTGGCGCGGTTGAGCCGGACCGTCAGCGCGGCCAGGACGAAATTCGCCTCGGGCACGTCGAGGAAGGGCGAGCCGAACACGGCGTCCTCGCTCGCGACGGCCAGGTCGGTACAGAGCAGGAGCGCGGTGCCCGCCCCGTGGCACGCCCCGCGCACCTCGGCGATCACGACCTTCTTCGCGAAGCAGGTCGCCTGGTAGACCGCGGTCGACGCGGCGAAGGCGCGGTGCCAGGTGGTCGGCGCCTCGGCCGCGGACGGGAATCCGGTGGCCGCCTCCGGCGCGAAGTCGGGCCCCGTGGTGCGCAGCACGATCGCCTTGACGTGGTCGTCGTCCGACGCCTCGACGACGGCCGCGGCCAACTCGGCGGCGAAGGCGGGGTCATGGGCCGTCAGCGGGGCGAAGCTCTCCACCTCGATGTACGCGCGGCCGTCGGCCACGCGGAGGTCGACGGCGCTCATCCCTTCACCCCCAGGCGGGGGTCGGCCGCGCCTTTGCGTTTCTTGTCGGCGTCGAGCGCGCCGCCGACGCCGACGTCCCTCGCGGTCTTCCAGAAGTCCATCTCGTCCGGGCCCGATTGGAGGAAGTGCGAGACCAACAGCCCTGTAATGGAAGGGACGCTGGTGTCCATCGCGCCCTCGGCGGCGCGCAGCCGCGACTTCAGGTACAGCAGGTGGCCGGGGGGCCGGGCGGCGAGGTCGGCCGCGATCGTCCGTGTGGCCGCGGCGAGTTCGGCGGCCGGGGTGACGGTGTCGACGAGGCCGAGGTGGTGCGCCTCGGTCCCGCTCATCGGCATCGCGGTGAAGCCGGTGCGGCGGGCGGCCTTCATGCCCAGGATGCGGTTGATGTGCACGCTGGCGACCGCGCCCGCCGGGCCCAGGAAGCGCGCTTCGAGCGCGCCGATCCTGCTGTCCTCGGCGGCCGTCACCACGTCGGCCTTGCACGCGATCATGAAGTAGGCCGCCGCGGCGCAGTAGCCGTGCAGTTGGGCGACGGTGACCTTCGGCGAGCGGGAGATCGCCTGGCTGAAGCCCAGTCGGCCCCACGCCATGTCCGCGCCGTACCGGTAGCCGACCGTCAGGGTGCGGCGCCGCTCGTGCGGGCGCTTCTGGCCCCACTGCTCATTGATCTCGTTGCCGCTGCAGAACGACTTCCCGTTGCCCCGGATCACGATGACCCGCACCGTCGGGTCGTCCCCGGCAAGCGCCATCAGCTCGATGATTCGGTCGCGCATGGGCACGCTCATGGCGTTGTGCTTCTCCGGCCGGTTCAGCGTCAGATACGCGATGCCGGACGCCGGGTCGGCCTCGTACAGCACCTGTCGCGCCGCGGCGGCGATGCTCTCCGGGGTTCCGTACTTCACGCCTTGCCCACCTCTTCCGTTGCTCGGGGCGAATCCGACGGTGCGTGCGCGGGCCGCGCCTGCTCGACCACGCCGTCCGCGACGAGCGCGTCGATACGGTCCTGCGGGACGCCGAGGCGCGCGAGTACGTCGCGGGTGTCGGCGCCCAGCTCCGGTGTCCAGTCGCCGACCCGCGCGGGGGTGGCGCTGAGCAGGAACGGGTTGCCCACGGTGCGGACGGTCCCCCAGGTCGCGTCCGGCTGCTCGACGACGAAGCCGTTCGCGAGGACGTCGGGGTCGCGGGCGGCCTCGACGAAGGTGTTGACGGGAGCCACGGGTACGCCGTTGTCCCGCATCCGCTCGACCCAGGTGTCCCGGTCGGCGGTCAGGAAGATCTCCTCCAGGACCGGCTCCAGGACGTCGCGGTGCCGCTCGCGGATCCTGCTCTTCTCGAACCGCGGATCGTCGCGCAGGTCGGGCCGGCCAAGGGCCGCGGTCAGCCCGTGCCACACCTTCTGGTCGGTGGCGCCGATGACGATCCAGCGGTCGTCCCCGCAGCGGAACGCGCCCGAGGTCGACGTCACACGGCCCTGGGTGCGCTTCACCTCGTCGCCGTGCAGCGCGATGGTGACCTCGGCGGTGTGCATGGCCAGGCAGGAGCCGACGAGCGAGCCGTCCACGCGCTGGCCCCGCCCGGTGCGCTCCTTGGCCAGGAGCGCGGTCAGGATGCCCATCGCGAGGAAGACGGCGCCGGCCGAGTCGGCCATGCCGCGGCTGGCGAGCCGGGGCGCCCCGTCCGGGGTGCGGACGAAGTCCGAGAGGCCGGAGACGGCCTGCGCGACCATGTCGAACATCGGCTCCTTGGCGCGCGGGCCCAGCGGGCCGTAGCCGGACGCGGCGGCGTAGACGATGCCCGGATTCTCCTGGCGCAGGGTGTCGTAGCCCAGGCCCAGCTTCTCCATGACGCCGAGCCGGAAGTTCTCCACGACGACGTCGCACTCGCGGGCGAGGGCCTTGACGATGTCGCGGCCCTCGGGGGTGGTGATGTCGACGGCGATCGACTTCTTGCCGCGGTTGAGGCCGGTGAAGAACCCGGCGTATCCGTCCGGGGCCTGGCGCAGCCGCCGGTCCCACTCGCCGCCCGGCCGCTCCACCTTGACGACCTCCGCGCCGAGGTCGGCGAGGATGCGGGTCGCGTAGGGGCCCTGGAGGAAGCGGGTGAGGTCGAGGACCTTGATCCCGTCGAGCGCTCCGGCGAGGAATTCGGGCGCGCCGGGCGCGGGCCGGGGCGCGGTGTCCGGGGTGACCACAGGCGCGGTCGTACGCTCGACGCCGGTTCCGTCCACAGGCGCGGTCGTACGCTCGACGCCGGTTCCGTCCACAGGCGCGGTCGCGCGCTCGATGTCGGGCGCGGTCATGCGTCCTCCCCCACCGTGGCCGTGACGAGTACGTCGAGCGCTTCGACCCGACTGCCGTTGACGCGCAGGGGGTTGACCTCCAGGGTGTCCAGGCTGGGTCCGACCGACAGGGCGGCCCGGCTGATCGCCACGATCGCCTCGCTCAGCGCGTCGAGGTCGGCGGCCGTGCTGCCGCGTGCGCCGCGCAGCAGGGCGGCGCCCTTCAACTCCCCCAGCATCCGGCGCACTTCGCGGGCGTCGACGGGCAGCACCCGCAGGCTGGTGTCCTTCATGACCTCCACCCAGATGCCGCCGAGGCCCACCGCGAGCACCGGTCCGAAGGTCGAGTCGACCGTGACGCCGACGAGGAGTTCCTGTCCCGGCTCCCGCATCGGCGAGACGAGCACACCGCGCAGGTCGGCGCCGGGGACGTTCCGCGCCACCGTCGCCGTGATCGAGTCGTACGCCGTCGCCGCGGCCCCGGCGCCCTCGACGCCGAGGACGACTCCGCCGACGTCGGACTTGTGCGCGACGGCCCGCGAGCAGATCTTCATCGCCACCGGGCCGCCGGCCTTGGTCGCCGCGCCCGCCGCCTCGGCCGCGGAGTGGACGAGCACGGCAGGGACGATCGGCACACCGGCCGCCTCCAGCAGGGCCCGCCCCTCGTCCTCCGCCCAGGTGCCGGCCGTCGGCCCGTCGCCGACCGCGGCGGGCGGCACTTCCCCGGTCCCGCTCGCCGTCACCCGAAGCGCGTCGCGCTGCTCGACCCACCGGGCCACATGCCCGAGGGAGGTGATCGCGAGGTCGACGCCGGGCAGCAGGAACAGCTTGTTCTCGGAGAGCAGCGACAGGGCGTACGGCGAGATGTCCAGGCAGGTGTTGGACGAGAGGAAGACCGGTACGGGCGAGGCGGCCACGATCTCGCCGATGATCTTCATCCGACTCTCGATGAACGTCGGGTCCTCGGGGCGCTCGTCCGGCAGCGGCGTCATCATCGAGAACATGAAGTCGATCCCTGAGTCCTCGACCGCGATCTCCATGAGGTCGTCCTCGGCCTTCGTCGGCCGGGGTCTGGCGCGGGCGTGGCCGAAGCCGGTGGTGTCGAGGGGGTTGAGGATCGAGGCGAACTCCGGCAGGTGCGCGGCCAGTTTGGCGCCGGTGTCCTCCTGCCAGCCGGGCAGGGCCAGGCCGTTGACCGAGGCGAGGTCGGCGATGATGTTGCAGCCGCCGCCGGACGAGGTCACGACGCCCATGCGGCGGCCGTCCGGGAGTCGCGGGCTGTAGCCGAACACCCCGGCGGTCGCGACCAGTTCCTCGACGCTCTCGACGCGGACCATGCCCGCCTGCCGGAACGCCGCGTCCACGACGGCGTCGTCGGTGGCCATGGCGCCGGTGTGCGCCATGGCGGAGCGCATGCCCTCCTCGCTCCGCCCGGCCTTGTAGACCACGATCGGCTTGCCCGCCCGCAGCGCCTTCGTGCCGAGTTCGAAGAGCCGGTCCGGCTCGCGCACGGTCTCCAGGAACAGGGCGATGGCGCGGGTGCTCTCGTCCTCGATCAGGTAGTCGAGGACGTCCAGGCTGGTCAGCACGGCCGAGTTGCCCACCGACGCCCACAGCGTGGAGCCCACGCCGTGCGCCTGGGCGAACTGATACGTCGCCCGCGCCATCGAACCGCTCTCGAAGACGGCGCCGACCGGACCGGCCACGGGTGCGGACTCGGTGGCGACGGCCCAGGGCACCACCCCGTCCACCGCGTTGATGAATCCGATGGTGTTCGGGCCCATGAGCGTCAGGTCGAGATCGACCGCGCTCTGCGCCAGCCGCCGCTGCCGGTCGCGTCCGTCGGCTCCGGACTCCCCGTATCCGGAGGCGAGGATGACCGCGTTCTTGATACCCGCCGCGGCGGCGTCCTCGAGGATGGCGTCGACCCGGCTCGGGCCGACCATGATGTAGGCCATGTCGACGGGCTTTTCGAGGTCCCGCAGCGTCGGGACGGTCGGTTTGCCGAACACCTCGTCGTACTTGGGGTGGACGAAGCGCACATCCCGCACCCCGCCGCCGAGTTCGAGGGCGTTGAGGAGATTGCGCGCCCAACTGGAGCTCGGCGATGCTCCCACGACCGCGATACTGCGGGCGCCGAAGAAGCGGCGCAGCCTGTCCGGCTCGACGATCGAGCGTCGTGCCGCGTAGTCAACGGTGAGCATGGGGCGTAACTCCTCGGGAGTCGGGCGATGGAGATCGGACCGTGGGATTCGGGCTGGGATTCGGGCGGGGAAGGTCGGGCGAAGGGATGTTGCGCGAAGGACATGGGCGAAGGACATGGGGCAATTTATTTAGCCACGTAAAGTATCGCAGATGGCCCTGCGGCCGGACACCTGGGCGACCCGGCCGCTCAGCCGAAATAGGCGGCGTTGAGCTCGGCCCCCTGGAGGGAGGACGGCGTGCCGGTGGCGGCGATCCGGCCGTCGCGCAGGACGATCAGCCGTTCGCTGGCCCTGGCCAGGCGGTCGCTGTTCTGCTCGACGACCAGCATCGAGATGCCCTCGGCCTGGAGGGCCCGCAGGGACGCGTAGATCTTCTCGATCACGACCGGGGCGAGCCCCAGCGACGGCTCGTCCAGGAGCAGCAGTCTGGGCCGCTGGATGACGGCGCGGGCCAGGGAGAGCATCTGCTGCTCCCCGCCGGAGAGCAGGCCCGCGAGCTGCGTGCGGCGCTCCGCCAGGATCGGGAACAACTCGTAGACCAGGGCCTGCTTCTCGGCGATCGCGCGCCGCACGGCGCGCCTGCTCAGCCGCATCGCGGAGATCTGCAGATTCTCCTCGACCGTGAGCGGGCGCAGGACGCGGTGCCCCTCCGGCACGATCACGATCCCCTTGCGGACGCTGGCGGCCGTCGAGAATCCGTTCATCCGCTCGCCCTGGAAGGAGACCTCCCCCGACCGGGGCTTGAGGCCGCCGCTGAGGGCGCGCATCAGGGTCGTCTTGCCCGCGCCGTTCATCCCGACCAGGCCGAGCAGTTCGCCCTCGGCGAGGGTGAAGGAGACGTCGTGGAGTACGGGTTGGTGGTCGCCGTAGCCGGCCGTCAGGCCGGTGACGTCGAGAAGCGGCGTGCTCATCCGGGAACCCCCAGGTAGGCGGAGATGACCTCTTGCTGTGCGAAGACCTCGTCGGGCGGGCCCTCCGCGATGACCTGGCCGTGGTCCAGGACGTAGACGCGGTCACAGGCGCTGGTGATCAGCGGAAGATTGTGGTCGACCAGGACCACCCCGAGGTCGCGGGCGCCGAGCGCGCGGACGGTCGCGGCGATCTCCTGGCGTTCGAACTCGGTGAGTCCCGCGCCGGGTTCGTCCAGCAGCAGGAACGCCGGGTCGAGCATCAGATTGCGGGCGATCTCGACCAGGCGGAGCACGCCGTACGGCTGGTCCGCGGCCAGGCTCCTGGCGCGGTCGGCGAGGGCGAGGTCGGTGAGCAGGGTCATCGCCCGGTCGCGTCCGGCCAGCGCCTGCTTGCGGGCGGCCGGGCTCAGCAGCGACTGGCGGAGCCAGCCGACCCTGCCGATGCCGTCCCCGGCGAGCATGACGTTCTCCAGCAGGGTCAGTTCGGGGATGACCTTCGGGCTCTGGAACGTCCGGCCGATGCCCGCCCGTACGAGGTTCTGCGCGGGCGTGCCGAGGATCTCGTCGTCGCCGAGGCGCACGGAGCCGGTCGCCCGGACGTCCCCGGTGATCGCGTTCAGGAGCGTGGTCTTGCCCGCGCCGTTGGGGCCGATGAGTCCGATGACCTCACCGGTCGCGAAGGAGAGCGAGACATCGTTGACCGCGGTGTTGCCGCCGAAGGCGACCGACACTCCGCGCACCTCGACCCGTGCGTCCCGGTGCACGGCCCTGACCGAGTCCGCGAGGCGGTGGGTCACCTGGGTCACCGTCTCGGCGACGGCGAGGCCCGGTTCCCGCGGCTCCAACTCGCCGGTGGGCTCTGCCGCTTCGTCCGGCCGTCGGCGCCTGAGCAGCCACTTCACGAGGTTGTCCAGGCCGCCCGCGATGCCGCCGCGGGTGAGCACGACGAGCACCAGGATGCCCACGCCGTAGACCAGGTCCTGGGCCTGGCTGGTGGCCAGCGACAGCTCGTCCATCACCAGGATGGCGACGACGCCGAACACCGGGCCGAGGAAGTAGCCGCTTCCGCCGAGGATCGCGGCGAGCAGCAGCGCGACCAGGCGGGTGAAGCTGAAGGTCTCCAGGTCGATCACGAGCTGGAAGTGGGCGAAGAGCACCCCGGCGAGTCCGGCGAGGCCGCCGGAGATCGCGAAGGCGACCAGCCGCGTGGAGTCGGGCGAGACACCCACCGAGGCGAGGACGCGCGGCCCCTCGCGCAGCGCGGTCAGTTTGCGCCGCATCGCCGACAGGTGGATGCGCAGGACGAGTTCGTACGTGAGCCACGCGAAGAACGCGGCGAGCCAGTAGTACGAGAGATAGCCGCTGATGAGCTGGTGGCCGAAGAACGTGGGCAGCGGAATCGAGTAGATGCCGATCGTGCCGCCGCTGAACTCGTGCCAGTTCACCATGACTTCGGCGAGCGCGAGCGCGAAGGCGAGCGTCTGGATGGCGAGGAACAGCTCGTTGAGCCCTCGGGTGGGAACCGCCACGAGAACGGAGAGCACGGTGGTGACCGCGACGGAGATCAGCAGCGCGGGCCAGAACGGCATTCCGAACCGGACTTCGAGATAGACGCTGGTGAAGGCCCCGACGCCGTAGGTGATGACGACCGAGAGATTGAAGATGCCCGCGTAGCCGTAGACGATGTTGAAGGCCGTCGTGAGGATGTACGCGATGACTCCGGCGGACGCCAGGTGGACGTAGTAGTCGTTGCCGCTGGCGACGAGTCCGACGATCACCAGGACCAGTGGGCCCGCGACGTGTTTGGCCCAGACCGAGGTCAGTGCCCTGCGTATTCCTTCGGGTTTCTTCGGGGCGCCGCTCACCTCGCGCGGTGCGGCCTTGTCCAGTCCGATGGTGCTCATACGCGCTCAGCCGTTCCGCGGAAGGTGAACAGCCCTGTCGGCCGCACGAGCAGCACCAGGGACAGGATCACGAAGAGTGAGGTCAGGTGGTAACTGGCGGCGATGTGCTGGTCGGTGAAGGTCATCACGAAGCCGGCCACGACGGCGCCGCCCACCGCGCCGAAGAGACTTCCGAGGCCGCCGATGACGGCGCCGACCAGGCTCAGGACGAGGAGGGTGGGCGCGACGTCGACCGAGACGCTGCCGAGCGAGGCCTGGAAGATGCCGCCGATGACCAGGCAGGCGCCCGAGACCACCCAGGCGAGCAGTTCGAACCGCATCGTGCGGACGCCGTAGACCTGCGCCAGTTCGTGGTCGAAGGAGACGGCGGACAGGTGGTGCCCGATGAGCGTCCGGTCGAACAGGAACCACATCACGAGCAGCAGGAGGAGCGACAGGCCGATGACCAGCAGCCGTTGCTTGGAGGTCTCGTAACTGCCGATCGAGACCGAGCCGTGGATCCAGGGCTGCACGATCGAGGGCTCGCCGCCGAACCACGTGCGGGTCAGGAAGTTGAGCAGGAGTCCGAAGCCGAGGGTGGCGAGGGTCAGGCCGATGACCGGCACCTTCTTGCGCTGCGCGGGCACGATCGCGATCGCGTAGCAGGCGGCGCCCAGGACACCGCCGACCACGATCGTCAGGACGACGCCGAGACCGCTGTTGCCGACCCCCCAGGAGGCGCACGCGGCACCGGCGAAGACGCAGAAGTTCCCGGCGCCGAAGTTGACGACGCCGCTCACACGGAACACCAGACTCACCGCCAGGACCAGCGGAATCAGCACCGCCGCCTGCGAGAGGCCGGTCACGACCAGCGAGATCATTGCGCACTCCCTTGTGCCCAGGAACGGTCCGCACCAGATTCTTTCACATGGCTAATTGCTATGAGACTGAGGTCGCGGATCACCCCTGTCAAGGGGTCGTCGGAAACCTTCCGCGTCGGCTCGCGTCGGCACTGCCGGATTTACTTAGCATGATGTAACGTTCGTCGCCCGACCACAGAGAGGGGCCCTTCATGAGCACCGAGCCGCTGCTCCGGCTGTACCACACCGGCATGATCGTGGACAGCCTCGACAAGGCGATGGGGGCCATGGGCGACGCCCTGCGCCTGGACTGGGCACCGCCGCTGACCTCGACCGTTCCGCTGGAGTGCCCCGACGGCGTCGTCGGGCGCGAGGTCCGCTTCACCTACTCGCTCCAGGGCCCGCACTTCATCGAGTTGCTGGAGCAGATCGACCCGGCGCCGTACCTCAACGTGACGGGCGGGCGCAGGGTCCACCACCTCGGCTACTACACCGACGACCTGCGCGCCGCGGCGGCGGCGCTGGAGGCCAGGGGATACCGGCGCGAGCTGAACGGCGTCGCCGAGGACGGCGGCATCGGCCGCGCCACCTTCCACTACAACCCCGAATCCCCCGGCATGTGGATCGAGTTGGTCTCGCACGAGGTGGCCGAGCAGATCGACGGCTGGATCGCCGAGGCCGCCGCCGCCAAGAACATCCCGTACGTCTCCCCGTTCGCATGAGCGGGCCGCTGACCGGACTCCACGTCCTCGACCTGTCGACGTACGTGGCGGGCCCCTCCGCGACGATGACGCTCGCCCAACTCGGCGCGGACGTCGTACGGGTGGACCCCGTCGGCGGCGCCACGGACACCCGGCGGCTGCCGCGCGGCGCGGACGGCACCAGCCTGTACTGGGCAGGGCTCAACAAGGGCAAGCGCTCGGTCGAGGTCGATCTGCGGTCGGAGTCCGGGCGCGACGTGGTGCGCGAACTGCTGGCCGCACCGGGCGGCGGCCACGGCCTGCTGGTCACCAACGCGGTCGGCCAGTCGTGGCTGGACTACCAGGAACTGCGCCGCGTCAGGCCCGATGTCATCGTCGCCCACATCGGCGGGCGCGGCGACGGACGCCCGGCCGTCGACTACACGATCAACTCCGAGGTGGGCCTGCCCTGGCTCACCGGACCCGTGGACTCCTCGCTCCCGGTCAACCACGTCCTGCCCGCCTGGGACCTGCTCACCGGTCTGCACGTGGCGCTGGCCCTGCTCGCGGCGCACACCGAACGCGCCGCCACCGGCCGCGGCCGGCTCGTCGAGGTCAGCCTCGCCGATGTCGCCGCCGCGACCATGGCCCACCTCGGCTTCGTCGCCGACGCGGTGGTGAACGGCGCGGGACGGCTGCGCGACGGCAACTACCTCTACGGCAGCTACGGTTGCGACTTCGCGACCGGCGACGGCCGCCGGGTCATGGTCGTCGCCCTGACCGCCAGGCACTGGGACAAGCTCGTCGGACTGACCGGCACACGTACCGTCCTCGACAGCCTTCAGCGCACGCTCGGCGTGGACTTCGGCGACGAGGCGGCGCGGTACGAGCACCGGGACCTGATCTCGGCGATCCTCGCGCCGTGGTTCTCCGCGCACACCCACACCGAGGCCGTCGCCGCGCTCGACGCCGGGCACGTCCTGTGGGGCGACTACCGGACCGTCGGTGAATTCGTCCGCGATCCGCTCGTGACCGCCAACGGCCTTTTCCACCAGGTGGATCAGCCGGGCGTCGGCGTGTTCCCCGTACCGGGTCCGGTCACGCGGTCGGCCGGATGGGGGCAGGACACGCCCGCCCCCGCGCCCCGGCTCGGCGCCGACAACGACGCGGTGCTGCGCGAGTGGTCGCGGGCGCCCGCCGAAGAGCCGCGGGCCGAAGGCCGCCCGATATGAGCACCGACCGGCTCTTCCTCACCTTCACGCACCTCAACGACGCCACCCGGCACGCCGAGTACAACGCGTGGCACCAGCTCGACCACCTGCCGGAGAACGCGCTGCTCCCCGGCGTCGCCTGGGGGGACCGCTGGGTCCGCACCCCGCGGTGCGCGGCGGCCGGCCATGTCGGCGACGACGCCTACGCACCCGTCCAGTACGCCGTCGCCTACGGGTTCCGTGCCCCGCTGGAGTCCGCGCTGCGGGAGTGGACCGACCTCAACCAGCGCGCGCTGTGGTGGGGCCGCCGCCCCGAACTGCCCTGGACCGAACGACGCCCGGTCGGCTTCTTCCACCCGGTCAAGGAGTACGCGGCCCCGCGCGTCCTCGTCGCGGCGGCGGCGCTCCCGCACCGCCCGCACCGGGGCGTCCACCTCACGCTGTCCAGGACGGCCGCTCCCGCCGAGCCCGCGGGCGCGGCCCGTTTCGCCGCGCTGGACCGGGAGTTGATCCCGGCGGTGCTCGCGGTGCCCGGTGTCGCGGGCGCGGCGACGTACCGGTTCGCCGAGGGCGCGGGCGGGTTCGGGTCACCGGCCGGGAGTGCCGACGACGGTCTGACGGTGCGCGTGCTGTACCTCGACGGCGACGTCCTGGAGACAAGCGCTCGCGTCGAGGACGCGCGGCCCGACTGGATCGGGCGGGACAGCGCGCCCGGCGACGCGGAGCACGTCCTGCTGAGCACCCCGATGCTGTCAATCCGCCCGTGGGAGTGGGACTGGTTCGACGGCGGCCGGCCGCGGCTCTGACCGGCGCGCGCGGCGGCTCGGCACACAGCAGCTGACCACGACCGAGGCCGCGCAGGTGGCGGCGCAGGCGAGCGCGGCCCAGGTCAGCCCGGTCGTCGTCGCCTCCCCCGCCGGTCCGTGGGCCGCGCCGATCAGCGCCGCGGTGACCGCGCTGCCCACCGCGCCGCCGACCGCCCGCAGCAGGATGTTGACGCTGGTGGCGCTGCCGGTCTCGCCCGGTTCGACCGAGTCGACGATGAGGCCGGGCAGCGTGCCGAAGGTCGCCCCCGCTCCCCAGGACGTCAGGACGACCGCGGCCACCAGCAGCGCCAGGTGCCCGTCGACCTCGATCAGCATCAGCGGCCCGAGCGCGCCGACGACGCCTCCCGACGCCAGCGCGACCCGTCGGCCCCTGGCCCGCGCCAGCGCCGTCGCGGTGCGGCTGCTCAGGTAGTTGCACAGCGCGATGGGGACCATCACCACACCGATCGCGCTGAGGCTGAGCCCCACGCCGTACCGCGTGTCGCGGGAGGCGAGACCGATGCGGGTGATGAGGACGGGGGTGTTGTACAGGCTCACGCCCATCAGCAGGCCGGTGAGGTGCGCGGCGAGGACGTCGCGCCGGGCGAAGAGCCGCAGTTGCACCAGGGGGTGGGGGGCGCGCAGTTCGAGCCGGATCCACCACAGCGACAGGCAGAGGGCCGCTGCGCCGAGGACGAGCACTCCGGCGCTCGACCAGCCCCAGGAGTTGCCCTGGCTGACGGCCAGCAGCGCGCACGCCGTGGCGGCGATGAGGACCACCGCGCCCGGCACGTCCAGCGGCGCGTCGCGGCCCACCGGCACCGTTCGCGGCAGACCGGCGGCCACCGCGAGCGTGACGAGCAGCGCGAGCACCGTGGCGCCGCCGTACGCCGCCCGCAGGCCGAAGTGGTCGGCCACGAACGTCGTGAGCGGGTAGGCCGCCCCGGCGCCGAGCGCCGTGGTGATCGACAGCAGCGCGACCAGGCGGGCCGTCGCGGGACCGGAGTACAGGTCGCGGGCGCACGCGATGGTCATCGCCACCAGCGCCACCGCGACGCCCTGGAGCGCGCGTCCCGCCAGGAAGACCCCGAAGTGGGTCCCGGCGGCGGAGACCGCGCATCCGAGGGTGACCAGCGCGCACACCACGACCATCGCGGGTCTTCGCCGCCGTCCGTCGGCGAGCCGGCCGAGCAGCGGGGTCAGGGTGGCGCCGACGAGCAGGGTGATCGTGTACGACCACTGGGACGCCTCGGTGCCGACGCCGAAGGTCTGCTGGACCCGCGGCACGAGCGGGGCGCCGAGGGTGACGACCGCCGCCGAGACCAGGGCGGCGGACACCAGCAGTGCCGACAGGGCACGCCCGCTCGCCCCCGGCCCCGGCGGCCGGTCGTTCAGAGGGTCACCGTCAGCCTGTCCACCGACCGCATCTTCAGGCCCGACCACGCGGGCTCGAACCCGTCGGCCAGGCGCATGCCGGGGAACCGGTCGAGCAGGACGTTCGAGGCCATCTCCAGCTCGGATTTGGCGAGCATCGCGCCGAGGCAGAAGTGCCGCCCCGAGCCGAAGGCGAAGGTGTCACCGGCCGCGGTGAACGTCTTGGCGTGGTCGAGGTCGGGCCGGTGGAAGTCGAAGGTGTCCGGGTCGGAGAACCGGTCCTCGTCGCGGTTGGCCGAGGCCATGAGGAGCATCACCAGGGTGCCCGCGGGCAGCAGGGTGCCCTTGACCTCGACGTCCTGGGTGACCTTGCGGCCGTTCATCTGGGACGGCGGGCTGATCCGCAGGGTCTCGCTGATCGCGGGGATGACCTGCGAGCGGTCGTCCCGTACCTCCTCGAACAGCGTCCGCTCGCGCAGCAGATAGGCGAACATACTGGCCAGCGCCTTGCCGGTGGTCTCGGACCCGGCATTGAGCAACTGCGTGACGTGGGTGAGGATTTCGAGGTCGTCCAGGCGCTCGCCGTCGATCTCGGCGGTGATCAGCCCGGAGATGAGGTCGTCGCCGAGGTGCGAGCGGCGGTCCTCGATCACGGGGGCGAGGTACTCCCAGAGTTCCTTGGTGGCCCGGCGGCCGAGTTCGTCGATCTCCGGGTCGCGGGCGAGGTTGCCGAGGAAGGCCACGTGCCTGCTGTACCAGTCGAAGAACCGGTCGTAGTCGCTGTGCGGCAGCCCGAGCATGTCGGTGATCACGTAGACCGGCAGGTAGTAGCCGAAGTCGGCCAGCAGGTCGACGGTGTCGCCCGGCCGGAAGCCGCGGGTGAGGTGCGCGGACGCCGACGCGACGGAGCGGTCCAGGATCGTCGCGACATTGCGCGCGATGACCGGCGCCCACTTCTCCAGGCCCTTGCCGCGGAAGTACGGGGTGACCAGGGCCTTCTTGCGGCTGTGTTCGGCGCCGTCCATCTGGAGCATCGAGCGGCCGAAGACGGGCTGGAGGCTGACCTCGTAGTTCTGGGTGGAGAACAGCGGGTTGCGGTAAGCGGCTCCGACGTCGGCGTGCTTGCTGATCAGGTAGCCGCGGTAGCCGTCGTCCCAGTGCACGGGGGCCTCGGCCCGCAGCCGCCGGTAGAAGGCGTCGGGGTCGGCCGCGACCTCGGAGGAGAGGAATCCGGGCAGCGTCCCAGCGGTGGTGTCGGTCATCACGACGTCGCCTCCTGCGCGATCTCGTCGAGTCGGTATCCGGGTGTGCCCCCCGTGAGCGGCATGACGGTCAGCGACAGGCCGCCGTCGACGGGCAGGTCCACGCCGGTGACATGCCCGGCGCGCGGACCCGCGAGGTAGAGCACGGCGTCGGCGATGTCCTCGGCGCGCGCGATCTTCCGCATGGGGGAGACCGCTTCGCGGTAGCGCCTGTTCGCCGCGGCGGCCGTGTCCTCCGCGTCGCCGAACGATTTACGGGTCAGGCCGGTGTCCGTCGGGCCGGGCGAGACGCAGTTGGCCCGGATTCCGTACCGGCCCCATTCCACCGCCATCTGCTGGACCATCATCTTCAGCGCCGCCTTGCTCGCGCTGTACATGCCGAGCGGCGGTGTCGGATGCGTCGCGGAGATCGACGCGGTGGCGACGATCGCACCGCGCGACTCGCGGAGCGCCGGGAAGGCCGCCCGTGCCAGCAGGAAGGTCGCGCGGGTGTTGACGTCGAACGTGCGCTGGAAGGTCTCCAGGCTGAGGTCTTCGAGCGGGTCGGCCGAGCTGATCCCGGCGTTGCTCACGAGGGCGTCGAGGCCGCCGAAGGCGGAGACGGCCTCTTCCACCGCCTTGCCGACCGCCGCCGGGTCGCTCAGGTCGACGGCCAGCGGCAGGCATTCGGCGCCGGTCCCCCGGAGTTCGGCGGCGACCGCCTCGATGGCCCCGGCGTCGCGGTCGAGCAGCGCGAGCCGCGCCTGCCCGGCTCCTTCGCTCCCGGCCGCGCGCGCGGCCAGGGTCGCCACCGCACGTCCGATCCCACTGCCCGCGCCCGTGATGAGGTAGCGCACCGGAACCTCCCGATCATTCATTTAGCGATGTGAAATAACACGATAGGAGTGCTGCCCGCCACCGTCAAGGCACGGGATCGGCCGCCGTCACGGCATCCGATCAGCCCAGCAGTCGGACCGGCATGGCCAGTGGCGTACGCAGTGAACGGCCGCCCCAGCGCAGGTCGGCCTCGACCGGCCGCGCGCCGGGGAACCTGCGCGCGATCGTGCCGAACAGCGCCGTCGCCTCCATCCGCGCCAGACCGGCCCCCAGGCAGAAGTGCGGCCCGAGGCCGAGCGAGACGTGCGCGCGGCTGTCGGAGCGGGCGACGTCCAGCTCGTCCGGCCGCGCGAAGACCGCGGGGTCCCGGTTGGCCGCGGCGAGCACGCCGATGACGGTGTCGCCCGCCTCGACCGCGACGCCGTCGACCTCCCGCCCCTCCTTCGCGACGTACGGCAGGAAGTGCGCGGGCGTGACGAAGCGCAGCAGCTCCTCCACCGCCGCCGGGACCCGCTCGGGCTCCGCGACGAGCAGGTCCCACTGGTCCTGATGGCGCAGCAGTTCGAGCAGTCCGATGGCCAGCAGATTGCTGGTCGTCTCGTGCCCCGCGAAGATCATCAGCGCCATCATGGCCATCGCCTCCTCGTGGGAGACCACGCCGCTGTCCTCCGATTCCAGCAGCGCGGCCACGAGGCCGGTCTCGGAGCCGCTCGCCCGCTGGCGCGCCACGAGCACGTCGATGTACGTCATCAGGTGCCGGTACGCCTCGTCGGCCTCGACCGCCGCCCTCTCGGAGTCGGCGTTGAACTTGTTCTCGGCGATCTTCTGGGCCCATGAGTGGACCATGTCGAGGTCGTCGATCGGGATGCCCAGGAGGTCGCCGAGCACCTGGAGGGGAAGGGAGTACGCGAACTTCTTGAAGTCGGCCTCGCCGCCGCCCGCCGCCAGGGCGGTCAGATTGCGGTCGACCCGTTCGCTGACCTTGTCCTGCATCTCACGGGCCAGATTGCGCGCCGAGAACGGCGGCTGGACCGCCCGCCGCACCCGTGGGTGGTCCGGCGGGTCCATCCGCACCAACTGGTGGAACTCCTGGTCGAGGACCCGGCCGAAGGCGGCGCTGCCGTGCGGGCTGAACTCCCGCTTGGCGCGCTCGTAGCGCGCGGAGGTCTTCGTGCCCTGACGGCTGTAGAGGATGTTGTTGTCCCCGAGCAGTTGGTGCACGTGCTCGTGCCGGCTCAGGATCACCACGTCGCCCTGCTTCCAGACGGGGATCTCCTCGCGCAGCCGGTTCCAGGTGGGGTACGGGTCCGCGAGCCTGTCGCCGTCCCCGGCCAGCAGGGCGAGTACGTCGTCCCGCAGGGCGTCCGTGCCCGCGCTCGTACCGCTGCTCATGCCCGTACCTCCGCTCGTTCCCGCACCGCTGCTCGATCCCGCACTGTCACTGACTCCCGCACCGCCGCGTGATCCCGCACCGTCGCTCACTCCCGCACCGCTACGACGAGCTTGCCGACGACGTGGCCGGTGAGCAGGTCGGCGAAGGCCGGGCCCGCGGCGGCCAGGCCGGGCGCCAGGTGGATCTCCTGGTCGAGGGCGCCCGAGGCGATCATGTCCGCGAGCGCCCGGCGCGCGTCGGCGTTCTCCGCGGCGAAGTCGGCCGCGCGGAAACCCTGGACGGTCAGCGAACGGGTCACCAGCCGGAACCAGTTGTCCAGCGGCAGCGGCGGGACCACCGCCTCGCCGATGCCGGACATCTGCCCGCACAGGGCGACGCGGCCGAGCGGTCCCAGCCGCTCGACCAGCCGCGCGGACGTCTCGCCCCACACGTTGTCGAAGACCGCGTGCAGCCCTTCGGGCGCCCAGCGGTCGACCTCGGCGGTCCAGTCCGGAGCCCGGTGGTCGACGGCGGTGATGCCGAGCCGCTTGAGGCCGTGCGCCTTGTCGGGGCCGCCCACGACGCCGAGGACGTCGGCGCCGCTCGCGGCGATGAGCTGCGCGGCGACCTGGCCCACTCCCCCGAAGGCGCCGGTCACGACGATCTTCTCGCCGCGACGCGGGCGGAGCACCCGCCGTACCCCGAAGTAGGCGGTCAGACCGGTCAGTCCGAGCAGACCGACCGCGTGGTGCAGGGCCACACCCTCCGGGGCGTCGTACCGCTCGGCGCTCGCGGCCGGGACGCGGACCACGGTGGCCCAGGCGCCCGGCGCGGTCACCGTGTCCCCGACGTCGAACGCGTCGCTCCGGGACTCCACGACGGTGCCGACGACTCCGGCGGGCGGGACGAAACCGGCGCCCTCCGACCGGAGCCGGATCCGCTGCGAGGGATCGAGGGAGGCGTACCGGACCTCGACGAGGATCTCGCCGTCGACCGCCGGGGGCAGTTCCCGTTCGGCCACCTCGAACGAACCGGCGGTGAGGGGTTCCGCGCCGTCGTGGGTGAGCCGGGCTTCGTGTGTGGTGACCGACCCTGCCATGGGGGCCCCTTTCGGATTGCGCAATAAATTAGCATGGTTAATGGATTATCGACAGAATCCACCGGCTCATCGGACGACTCCTCCGCCGGCTCGTTCGTCAGCTCCTGCGGCGGCCGGGCGCCGGCTATTGCAGCGGGTTCACGGCCCGGTGGTCGCCGACCGCCGCCGCCAGGCGGGAGAGATGGTGGCGCCGGTCGCCCAGCAGGTGCTCGATGGTGGTGAGCCGCATCGCGTAGTGCCCGACCTGGTACTCCATCGTCATGCCGATCCCGCCGTGCAACTGGATCGCCTCCTGGCCGATGTGCCGCCCGGACTCGGCGGCCCGGAGTTTGGCGCGCGACGCCGCCTCGATGCCTTCGGCCGCGCCGCTCCCCGCCAGACCGCCCTCCCGCTCCCTCTCGTCGCTTTCCGCGAGCACCATCGACGCCCACAGCACCGTGCTGCGCGCGAGTTCGAGCGAGACGTACATGTCGGAGGCGCGGAAGGTGAGGTTCTGGAAGGCGCTCAGCGGTTTCCCGAACTGGCGGCGGTCGCGCAGGTAGTCGCGGGTGATCTCCAGCGCGCGCTCCATGGCGCCGAGCGCCTCGTGGGCGTACGCCACCTGCGCGCGGGCCCGGGCGTACGCGATCACGCCGGTCGCGTCGGCGGCCGGATCGCCCAGCGGCTCGGCGGCGGTCGCGCCGAAGGTCACCCGGGCGGCGCGTCCCCCGTCGTACGTACCGAACGGGGTCCGCTCACCCCCGGCCGTCGTGAAGAGCGCCGGTGTTCCGCCGGCGTCGGCGACCACCACGAGCAGGTCGGCACGGGCTCCGTTGAGTACGGGCGAGGCGCCGCCGTCCAGCACCCAGCGCTCGCCGTGGCGCCGGGCCGTGACGCCGGGCCCGCCGACGTACGCCGGAAGGAGGGTGCCGTCCGCGATGCCGGACACGTCGCCGCCCGCCCGCGCGAGGAGGCCGCCGCACAGGACGACGGCCTCGACGAAGGGCTCGGGGGCCAGTACGCGCCCGATCTCCTCGGCCACCACGCCGACTTCGACCGGGCCCGCGCCCATGCCGCCGGCCTCTTCCGCGAACGGCAGTCCGAGGACGCCCATCGCGGCCAGCCGGGACCACATGGTCTCGTCGTATCCCGGCTCCTTGGCTGTGGCGTCACGGCGACCCTGGACCGTGGCGTAGGCCGTGCCCAACAGACCGCGTACGGCGTCCCGCAGGGCGCGCTGCTCGTCAGTGCGGTCGAAGTCCATGTCTCACAGCCCCAGGATCGTGCCGGCGATGATCTGTCGTTGCACCTCGTTGGAGCCGCCGTAGATGCTCGCGGCCCGCAGGTGGAGATAGGCCGCGGCGGCCGGGCGGGTCCACGGCGGCGCGCCCGCGGCCGGGTCGCCGGAGAGCCCCTGCTCGCCCGCGAGGCCGAGGACGAGTTCGGTGACGGCCTGCTGGAGTTCGGATCCGGCGAGCTTGAGGACGGACGAGGCGGGCTGCGCCTTGCCGTCCGCCGAGTCGGCGGCGACCCGGATCGAGGTCAGTTCGACCGCCAGCAGGTCGTTCTCCAGCCGCGCGAAGTCCGCCGCGAGCAGCGGATCCTCGCGCAGCCGGTCCCCGGCCCATGTCTTGGCCTGCGCCAGCAGCCACTTGGTCCCGCCCACGCCCGCGATCCCCACCCGCTCGTTGCCGAGGAGGAATTTGGCGTAGTCCCACCCGTGGTTCTCCTGGCCGACGAGGTTGTCGACGGGGACGCGCACGTCCTCGAAGAAGACCTCGTTGACCAGGCTCCCGCCGTCGATGAGCTGGATCGGCCGGACGGTGACGCCCGGCGAGGCCATGTCGATCAGGAGGAAGGAGATGCCGGCCTGCTTGCGCGGGGCGTCCGGATCGGTGCGCACCAGTGTGAAGATCCAGTCGCCGTACTGGGCGTAGGAGGTCCAGGTCTTCTGGCCGTTGACGACATAGTGCGCGCCGTCGCGTACGGCCGAGGTGCGCAGAGCGGCCAGGTCGGAACCGGCGTCGGGCTCGGAGAAGCCCTGCGACCACCAGATGTCGACGTTCCGGGTGGGCGGCAGGAAGCGCTCCTTGAGCTCCCGCGAGCCGAACGCGGCGATGACCGGGCCGACCATCGAGGCGTTGAAGGTGACCGGCGGCGGAACGCAGGCCGCCTGCATCTCCTCGTGCCAGATGTGCCGTCGCAGCGGCGTCCAGTCCCTCCCGCCCCACTCGACCGGCCAGTTGGGCACCGCGATCCCGGCCGCGTCGAGCGTCCGCATCGACTCGACCATCTGCTCCTTGGTCAACTCCTCGCGCGCCGCCACCGTCTCCCGAATGTGCCCCGGCACCCGCGTGGTGAAGAACCGCCGCAACCCGTCACGGAAGGCCGCGTCCTCGGGCGACAACCTCAGCTTCATACGGCTCCTCGAGGAATCACTTAACATCCCTAAGTAATATCCTCACCGTGGCACGCCACCCGAACCCCCGTCAAGAAGCGCGAACGCCCCGGTGCCCGGCCCAGCCGCCGAGGACCGGGACTCCGCGACGGTCAGGTGCGCCGGGACGGGCCGGTCAGGGCGGTCAGGGCCGCGCGGGCCTTGGGGGCGGCCAGGGGGCTGAAGTGGGGGTTGACGGACAGGGCGGTCGCGAGGTCCGTGCGGGCCGCCGCGGTGTCGCCGAGGGACCGTTCGATCATGCCGCGGTGGTAGCGGAACAGGGCGTTGCGTGTGCCCTGGGCGAGGGCCAGGTCGCTCTCGGCGAGGGCTTCGCGGTCGCGGCCGTTGGCGTGCAGGGCCCAGGCCAGGGCGTCGTGGGTGTCCATGAAGGGGCGGGACTCGATGCCCCGGCGGGCGATGGCGAGGGCCTGCGCGGCGTCGCCGTGGTCGGCTTCGAAGAGGGCCGCGTCGGAGTCGAGGGCGACGCCGTTGGCGGTGAAGAGCTTTTGCTCGGCGCGGAAGAGCTGGTACTGCTCGTCGGCCTGCGCGGTGCGGCCGAGGGACTGGTACAGCTCGCCGAGCTGGAGCACGTACTCGGGCTGCGGGACCCGCTGGACGGCCCGGTTGAGGTCGGCGAGGGCGGCGTCGGTCCTGCCGAGCGCGGCCTCGGCCCTGGCCTTGGCCTGGAACAGCGAGGTGTAGGTCGGCGCGACGCGCAGACCGGCGGCGGCCTCGGTCAGCTCGGTGGCCGGATCGCCGTTGTTGAAGGCGAGTTCGCCGAGGTAGTAGTGGGCGAACGCCTGGTCGGCCGGGCCCGCGGAGTCCTGGAGGGCGCGGCGCATGTCGGTTCTGGCCGTGTCGATGTCGCCGCGCAGTTCGGCGACGTACGACGCGCGCGCCAGCGAGGGCGCGCCGGGCCTGAGGTCGACCATGCGCTGTACGGCGTCGGCGGCCTCGTCGTAACGGCCGAGCTGGGTGAGGGCGTCGGCGAGGGTGCCGTACAGGGACGAGTTGTACGGATTGACGGCCACCGCCTTGCGCGACCAGGTGAGCGCCTGGCGGAAATCGTGCCGCCCGGCTTCCAGGGCGGCCATGCCGCCCATCGCGGTGAAGTTGTCCGTGGCGTCCACCGACAGCGAGCGCTTCAGGACGGCTTCCGCCTTGGGGTAGTACGTCGGGTCGGCAGTGTTCTTGGCCTGCTGGACGTAGTCGAGGCCGAGGGTGCCGAGCGCGACGGCGTCGCGCGGGCTCTGCCGCAGGTGGGCCTGGATGCCGTTGATGTCCTGGGCGAGCGGGTCCGCGCCGGCCGCCGGAGCCCCGGCCTCGCCCGTGGGACCCGCGGCGCGGTCGGCGCCCGTCACCGGCCAGGGGGCGAGGCCGAGGCCGCCGGCGAGGAAGAGGCCCACGCCGAGGACGGTGGTGACGGCGGCGGACAGCAGATGACGCCGGGGGCTCCGGCGGACGGACGTAGTCAATTCCCGCTCCGATGGGGGGTCTTGGGGGTGGCGTGGGGGGACGGGCGCGGCGGCTTCGGGTCGGCGGGCGTGGCGTAAACGACGACGTTGTCGAGATAGCCGCCGCCCTCGGGTCCCGCGTACGCGCCGCCGCAGGTGATCAGCCGCAGCGTGGGCGGACCGGCGGTCGCGTAGACCTGGTCGTCGGGGAACGCGTCCTTCTCGTACTGCCGCAGCGCCCGCACGGTGAAGTCCAGGTGGCTGTGGTCGGCGCGGTCGACGGTGATCCGGTCGCCGGGGCGCAGCGTGGACAGTCCGTAGAAGGCGGCCGGGCCGGTGAGGGAGTCGACGTGGCCGACGACGATGGCGGCGCCCGGGTCGCCGGGGCGCGGGCCGTCGCTCCACCAGCCGACCTGGCCGGGGTCCTCGGGCACGCCGAGGTGGCCGTCCTGCTGGACCTGGAGGCCGATCAGGGGGTGGTCGAGGCCGATGCCGGGGATACGGATCCGGACCGGCCGTGCGGCGGGCGCCGCGGGGGCGACGGCGGCGGCGTGGCCCCCGGCGGTCGCGGGGACCGGCAGCGTGCCGACGTCGACCTGCGTGGTCTTCGGCGGCCGGGCGGTGAGCAGCGCGCAGCCGCCGGCCGTCATCATGCCCAGACCGGCGAGGACGCCCAGCGCGGTGATCAGGCGCCAGGGCCGGGCGGGGCGGAATCCGAGGGCGCGCCGCAGCCGCCCGGCCTCCGGTGCGGAGGCCGGGCGGCCCGAGGTGGCGGGGGCGGTCACACCCGGTCGGCGCGCCTGCGGCGCAGCGCCAGGAGTCCGGCGGTGGCCAGCAGGGCGCCGCCGCCCAGGGCCGTCACCGGAACGGCGGGGAAGCCACCGTGGAACGCGGTGCCGCCGAAGCCGGCGCCCACGCCGCCGTCGGGGTGCAGCGAGTCGGCCTGGTTGACCGCGGCGGTGTTGGGCAGCGCCACGTACGGGAAGGTCGAACCGGGCTGGCGGTAGGGGGTGTCGACGGCGTCGCCCGCGGCCAGCGCGGGCACGATCTTTCCGGTCTCCGCCGCGCCTTCCAGCGCCTGGAGCTCGATGTCGACGACGTCGTCGTTGAGCCGCCGGCCGTTGGGGAAGCCGGCCAGGTCCTGGCCGAGGACGCCGAGCCGGTTGGGGTTGGCGGAGGGCGCGACGGCCATGTTCAGCCGCAGTTCCTCGGACGGTGTGAACTTCGCCTTGTCCACGTCGGCGTTGAGCAACTGCGAGTTGAGGTCGGCCTGGACCGGTCCGCACGCCTTGCAGATTCCGGACAGGAAGATCTCGGCGAGGTCCTTGCGCGGGGTGGCGGGCGCCGGGACGCCGTAGATGCTCTGGATGAGCTTGGGCACGATCGGGTCCAGGACCTTGTCGACGACCGGCTGCACGGTGTGGTCCTGGTCCGGGTTGAGGGTGTTGAAGGCGTCCTTGTACTTCAGCGGGACGACGACCTCGTTGACCAGCGGGTTGCCGAGGCGCGAGACCTGGTGCCAGCCCGTCTCGCCGCCCTTGTCGGGCATCGGCGGGCCGCCCTTGCCCTCGTCCTGCGAGTCCGCGGCGCCCGCGGTTTTCCCGGCGCCCCCGGCTCCCCTGGCACCCTCCGCGCCGTGGGACGCCATGCCCTCGTCGCCCTTGCCGGACGGCGCGGCGACCGCCGCGCCCTGCCGGTCGGTGGTGGACCAGACGCCGATGACGGGGTTGCGGGTGGCGTCCCCCTTCAGTGCCAGCGCGGACTTGGGCACCTGGAGGGCGATGGTGTTGACGTTGTAACCGGCGAGCGTGTTGTGGCCGGTCTCCTTGAGGTTGCCGCCGTACAGCAGGTCGAAGACCCGCAGGTCGAGGAAGAACGGGTCGGACGCCTGCCCGGCGTAGGTCTGGCCGCCGTCGGGGAGGGCGACGGTGGCCTCCTTGCGCAGTGAGGCGTAGTCCGGCATCGACGCCTTGCCGACGTTGGAGGGGGCCGCGGGCGCGTCCTTGAGGAGCGTCTTGGTGTTGCCCTCCGCGTCGGTCACCGTCAGCGTGTACGTCTGACGGAAGTTCAAGGTGGTGTCGTCCAGCGACTTCACGACCCCGGTGTTGTACAGGAACTGGTTGGCTTCGTCCCGGTAGTGGTCGGTGAAGGACCAGGTGTACGTGGTGTCGGCCTTGCCGTCGCCGTCCGCGTCGATCTTGATGTTGTAGTGGGCGTCGTTGGCGAACGGGTAGAAGTTCGGGCCGCCGTTGGGCTCCTCGAACGGGATCCAGTTCGCCACCAGGGTCACGGTGTCGGGGTTGTCCGGGCTGGTGAAGGCGTAGACGTCGGTGTTGTCCGCCTTGGGGTCCCCTGCGATCAGCGGCGCCTCGCGGTGACTGGAGGCGGAGCTGACACCGGGCGTCAGACCGGTCAGGACGACGGAGGACACCAGGGCCAGCAGGCCGGCGGTGGCGAGTGAACGTTCGGCGGCGCGGGCCGCCGTGCGGCGGGGCGGGTGGGAAGACTGCATGGACCATCCGTTTCCAGGCGGGGCCGCCGCCCCCCGGCTGGGGGCGGGACGGCGCAGAGCGGGGACGGCTCAGCCCTGAACGGAACCTCGATGACCG
Source organism: Streptomyces sp. NPDC024632 (assembly GCF_055559175.1). Taxonomy (NCBI): domain Bacteria; kingdom Bacillati; phylum Actinomycetota; class Actinomycetes; order Kitasatosporales; family Streptomycetaceae; genus Streptomyces; species Streptomyces sp. NPDC024632. Next base: position 99,111 of record NZ_JBVHLD010000004.1, on the reverse strand, counting down.
CGCCGTACGGTGACGGCGACGGCACCGAGCAAGTCCGATATGAGGCTTAAGCTACGCATAAAGCACCACGCGCCGAGGGGGCCTGCAACGCGCCAGGTCCGAAATGCGGCAGAAGGGTTCTCGCTGTGGGCCACCACGGTCAACAAACCTGGATCCGCCGGTACTCGGGCCAGGGGCGGCGGTGGTGACGGGGCGACAGTGGGCTCCGGAGCCGGGGCTGCCTCCCTCCGCGCCCCGGCCCTGTGCGCCACCCCGGTGGCAGCGGTGAGCCGCCCGAGTGAGTGCGCGCCCGTGACAGGTGCGGGGTCGGCCCATCGGGTACGCGCGCGGCCCCGCCCGCGCCGCCGGGGCCGGGATTCGGCCTCCCCGCAGGCCCCGCGCCGGGCCTCCCCACAGGCCCGCGCCGGGCCTCTGCTTGCCCCGTTGGGGGATGCCCTGGTAGGACTGTGACGCGCCGTCACCGTCACATGTTCGATAACGCGGGGGTTCATGTGGTCGCCACGGCCTTCACGTCGTCGCCGCGACGACGCCCGGGAGTCCCGGGACCGGCCCGACGGCGGCTCCCCACGGTGGTACGGCAGGCCACGCAGCACGGGCTGGTGCTGGCCGCCGTCGCCGTGACCGTCCTGCTGTGCGCGACGGCGCTGGCCGCACTGGCGGCGCTGGCCGGGAGTTCGGTACAGGCGGGCGCCGTACGGCGGTTGGCCGCCGACCTCGACGCGCAGGTGACCGTCAACGCGCCCTTCCGCGCCGGAGGCATGGCCGTCGCCGACCGGGATGTACGGGCCGCCGCCGACCGGACGTTCGCCGGGGTTCCGCAGCACACCTATGTGGGGCTGCTGGGGTCTTCACCGGTCTCGGTGACGGGGATCGACGGGGTCACGGGCCCGCCGCGCGGCCCCGGGGGAACCGGATTGCACCCGGTCGCCGTCCAGGACGCGGGCAGATTCGGGCAGTTGGTCGCCGGACGGTGGCCGGTCGGCACAGCGGACGCGACGGCGGACGCCTTCACCTCGCTGCCCGACGTACGGATCGCCGCCGGGTCCACCGCCCCGGTCGACGCGGCGCTGCCGGACGCGCTGGCCAGGCGGCTGGGAGTCACCGCCGGTTCCCGCCTCCAGGTGCGCGACGGCTTCAGGCACTCCATGACGCTGCGGATCACCGGCGTCTTCCGGCCGACCGGCCCCGTCGGATTCTGGCCCGCGATGGCCGGCGACGTGACGGCGGACGAGACCGCCAGCCAGGACCTGCTCGTGGTCTCGGCGTCGGCTCTCAACGGGAGCGTCGTCCTGAACAGCCATCTGACGGCCCACTGGAGTATGCAGCCGGACTTCGCCCGGATCGACGCCGACAGCCTCCCCGGACTGCACGACCGGATGCGCGCCTTCTCCGGCAGCGCGAGCCGCGTGTCGGTGTTCGGCGGACGGCAGCCCGCTCTGGACGACCTGACGGTGGCCTCGGGGCTGCCGGGCGCGATCGACGGCCTGGCGGTGCCGATGGTGGCGGCCCGGTCCTCGCTGTACCTGCCGAGCGTGCTGCTGGCGGTCCTCGCCCTGGCCACCCTGGTACTGGCCGCCCGCCAGCTCACCGAGCACCGGCGCGACGAACTGGCACTCCAGCAGGCCAGGGGCGCGGGCACCCCGCGACTGCTGCGCGCGGCGGCGGCCGAGTGGGCGGTCACCGGCGTTCCGGCCGCGGCCGTCGCGCCGTTTCTGGCCGGGCTGCTGCGCCCGGGCAGCCGGGGAACCGCCGCGTGGGCGGCGGTGGGCCTGACCCTGCTGGTGCACGCGGCGGCGGTGCTGCTGCCCGTCCTGCGCTCGACGCGGTCCCGGCCGGCCCGCGGTGTACGCGCCGCCGCCCAGCGGCTGGGCGCCGACCTGGCGCTGCTGGCCGTCGCGGCCCTGGGCTATCTGGAGCTGCGGCGGCACCATTCGCTGATCGCCGACGTCGGCACGGGCGGCGCGGGCGCGGACCCGGTGCTGGTCCTGGTGCCCGCCCTGGTGGCCGGGGCCGCCGCCCTCCTGCTGCTGCGCCTGCTGCCGCTGACCTCCCTGCTCCTGGACGCGTTCGGCCGTCGCAGCCGGGGCCTGGCCCTCGCGCTGGCGGGCTGGCAGTTGAGCCGCCGGGCCGCGCGCAACGCGGGACCGGTCGTCCTGATGTGCCTGGCCGTGTCCGTGAGCGCCTTCGCGACCACCGCGCTGGCCTGCCTGGGCGGACTGGCGTCCGAGCAGGCCGCGTTCACCGTCGGCGCGGACGTACGCGTCCAGCCGTCGGCGGACGGCGGCTACCCCTCGTCCGTACTGGGCGCCGCCTATCGCGCGCTGCCCGCGGTGACCGCCGTGACCCCGGTGACGCAGTCGACGGTGAACCTGCCGGGCGACGCCACCGAGGGCCTGGTCGGCACGGTCGGCGGGCCCGCTCCCCCCACCCCGTCACCGGCCGTCTTCGGGGTGCCGCTCCCCGGCCGTCCGACCGCGCTGCTGCTGGACGAGCGGCTGCGCAGCGACGGCAGCCGCGCGGCGCCGAATCTGGAGTTGACCGTGCAGGACGCGTCCGGCCTCGTCAGTACGCTGGCGACCCGCCTGCCCGCCGCCGACGGCGCCCGGCACACCGTCGTGGTCCCCCTCGACGTGGCGCTGAGCGACGGCCACCCGCGGGCGTATCCGCTGACGGTGACCGCTGTGAACGTCCTGCCGCAGCCGAACGCGCGGCCCGCGCGGCTCGGCCTGGAGCTGATCCGGGTCGGCGCGCGGGGCAGCGCGGACACGTGGGTCACCAGCCTTCCCGGCGGCCAGGTCTGGGCCGACGGTACGACCCACGCCTCCGACGCCACCGCCGGGGCCTGCGAAGGCAAACCGACGGGCGACTACAGTCCGGGCACTCCCGGGGTGTGCGCGATCGCCCCCGGCCGCTCCGAGGTGCTCAGGACCACCGTCAGCACCGGCGTCAGGGCCTCGACCGCGACCGGAGACGCCTTCGGCGGCCTGGCCGACAGCGACTACGAGACCCGGCCCGGCAGCCAGGTGCGCCTCGTGGCGGGCCCGGCCGGCCGTCCTGCGCCGCTCCCGGTACGCGCCGACGCCGCCGCCCTGCGCGACACGCGCCTGAGCGTGGGCAGCACCACCACACTGGATCTGGGCGGCGGCCGGATCACCGCGACGATCGTGGGCCTGGTCGACTCGCTGCCGGGACTGGGCCGCGGGCAGGGGCATCTGATCGCCGATCAGCGCCAGCTCGCCGCCGCGATGACCGTGGCCGGAGTCGACCAGGAGGATCCCGCGTTCTGGTGGATCAGCAGCACCGACAGCGCGCGTACGGCCGCGGCCGCCGAGGCGCGGCCCGCGCTGGGCCGGGTCACGACAGCGGAACGGACCGCGGCGGCGCTGCGCGACGACCCGTTCCGCGCCGGGCTGCGCCGGGTGCTGGAACTCGTCCGCTACCTGGCCCCCGCTTTCGCGGTCATCGCCTTCACCGTGCACGCGGTGGTCTCCACCCGGCGGCGCCGCAAGGAATTCGCGCTGCTGCGGGCGATCGGCGTCCGGTCCACCGGCCTGTACGCGCTGTTGGGCGCCGAGCAGCTGAGTCTGGCGCTGTTCGCGGTGGTGCCGGGCGCGCTGATGGGCATGGCCCTGGCCTCGGCGGTGCTGCCGCTGGTCACCGTGGACGACAGCGGCCACGCCCCGTATCCCCCGCTGCCGAACGTCACTCCGTGGGGCACCGTGACGCTGACGGCGGTGGCGACCGCTGTGGCCATCAGCGCGATCGTGCTGGCGCTCGCCCGGCTGCTGGCCCGGGTGGACCTCGTACGCGTGCTGCGAGCGGGTGAGGACCGATGAGCCGGGCCGGACGCGACCGCGCGGGGCGGCGGACACCAGCCGAGGGAACGGGCGCGGGGGACAACGGACGTGGGGCAACGGACGGGGCGGAGACGCGAGCCGAACGAACGGACGTGACCGGAAAGGGACTTGGGGCAACGGGTACGACAGAGACGGGATCGGCGGGAGCGGACACGGCGGTGAGGCGGCCGGGCGGTACGGGCGCCTCGGTGACACTGCGCCTGATACGTCAGGAGACCCGCGGCGACCTCCCGCTGCTGGTCTGCCTGACGGTCATGGTGATCGTGTTGACGGCGCTGTGCGCCTGGGCCCCGGCCGTCGTGGGCCGCCAGGAGGACCGGGCGCTGCGGCAGCGCGTCGCGGCGGCGCAGGCCGAGGCGCCGCTGATCAGCGTCAGCGCCACTCCGGAGGTCTTCGACACCGACCCGCCCGCGGTGGACATGGCCACCCTGCTGGGCGCGGGAAGCACCTTCACCGAGCAGCTCAGCGGCACCGGCGCGCGCCGCCTGACCTCCGTCGGCGGCGGTTACGACTACAACCCGGCGTCCCTGGTCGCACCGCCGCCTCCCGGCCCCGCGAACACCGCCACCAAGCTGGCGCTCAGCTACCTGCCGTCCGCGCGGGCCCATCTGCGCTACGTCAGCGGCCGCGCCCCGGCCGACCGCACACCGCTGGGCACCGCGCCCCAGATCGGGTTGTCGCAGGCCACGGCGCGGGCCCTGGGCGTCACGACCGGGAGCCGACTGACGCTGGAATTCGCCAGGACGCCCGCGGTGGGGAACGCGCCGCCCCAGGTCGACCTGCTGGTCAGCGGGGTCTACCGCACCACGGCCGCGGCCGACGGCTTCTGGGCCGGGCGGGCGTCGTTGGACCAGCCGACGCGCTACCCGGGGGGGGGGTCCGCCGGCACGGTGCTCTCCCTCCCCCGCCCCCCCCGTCCCGACACCGCCCACCTACTCCCCCGCGCCGAGATCGTCCGGTCCCCAGCCACCCCGCAAC
>NZ_JBVHLD010000004.1:53069-94266 GCF_055559175.1 Streptomyces sp. NPDC024632 | reverse complement strand
CACCACCCCACGGCTGCGGCCGCTGGCTTCGGGGCTGGGCGGCCGTCGCCACCCCCCCCCCCCCCCCCCCCCCCCCCCCCCCCCCCCGGCACGGTGCTCGCCGTCAGCGGCCTCGTCGGCCTCGACGCCGCCGACCTGCTCGCAGGGGCCGGGGTCGTCGGGCCCCGGGTGACCTGGCAGTTGCGGGCCGACCTGTCGGGAGCGGCGCTCGACCAGGCCCGCGCGCTGGCCGGGCCGCTGTCGCACTACGGCGCGGACCTGAGTGCCGCCCTGTGCCAGGGAACCGACTGGATCTCCGGCGACATCAGCTGCCACGTACGCGGTCAGGCCACCGGGTCCCTGCTGGTGACCGACTTCCTGACGCCGCTGCTCGCCGAGTTCACCGCTCAGGACCATCAGGCCAGGGCGCTGGCGATGTACGCCGTCGACGCGCTGGCCGCGGTCGCGCTGGCGACCGTGGCCGTCGCCGTACGGCTGTTGCTGCGCCGACGGCGGGCGCACCTGCGGTTGCAGCGCGCGCGGGGCGCGTCCACCGCGCGGCTGGTGCTGCTGCGCTGCGCCGTGGCCTGGCCGGTGGTGCTGATCGGCGCTGCGCTCGGCTGGGCGGCCGGTCGGGCCCTGGCTCCCGGCGGCACGTCAGGATCGCCGCAGCCGGTGCCCGCCGCACTCGCCGCCGCGGTCGTGATGATGACGGTGCCGCTGATGACGTGGCTCGCGGTCCGCGAGCCGCGCAGGCCCGGCCGACCGCGGCGCTCGCGCCGCCGCGCTGTCACCGGCCGCCGCGTGGTCCTGGAGCTGACGGTGCTGCTCGCGACGGCGGCGGGCGTGGTCGCGCTGCGTTCGCAGGGGCCCGACGGGATTCTGGGCGCGGTGCCGGTGCTGGTGGCGCTGGCCGTCGTGCTGCTCCTGCTGCGGATCTCCCCGCTCGCGCTGCGCGTGGTGCTGCGGCGGACCCGGCGCGCCCGGGGAGCGGTCGGCTTCATCGGGGCGGCACGGGCCGCCCACGACGCCCCGGCGACCGGGCTGGCGCTGTTCGTCCTGGTCCTGACCTTGGGAACGGCCGTGTTCGGCGGACTCGTACAGCGCACGATCGGCGACGGCCTGGCCGCGGGCGCGGACTGGACCACCGGCGCGGACGCGAGCGCGATCGTGGCCGGGACCGCGAACGGGGCCACGACCGGGACCGCCGCGCCGGGGACCGGCGCAGGCAAGGGCATACGGACCGTCGTCCAGCATCTGCACACCCTCGACCTGGTGGGACAGGTCGACGGCGCGCTGATCACGCAGGTCGCCGTGATCACCGTGGACCCCCGGCAACTGGCGGCCGTCGCACCGAAGTCGCCGCTGGCCAACGCCCTGCTGTCCGGGCTGGCCACCCCGGCGGGAACCAGGATCGACGCGCGCGTCCCGCTGCCGTCCTTCCTCTCGCCCGACCTGCGGGCGCGCGAGCGCACCGGTGGCTTCACCTCCAGCGTCTCGATCCTCGGGCGGCGGCCGGTGGACCTGGTTCTCACGCCGGTCGGCACCCTCACCGGCGCGGACCTGCACGACCCCCTCCTCGGGCCGGTCACGGCGCGGATTCCCGCCGGGACGCCGCTGCTGATCACCACGGCGGGCGCCGAGCACCTGATGCCCGAGCAGTCCTCGGGGAGCACCGTCATGCTGCTCAAGGGCGGCGCTCCCGACGGGACCGCCCCCGCCGCGCCCGCCGCGCTGCGGTCGGCGGCGGCTCAGACGCTCGGGCCGCTGGCCCGGATCCGCGTCCGCTCCGAAACGCTGAGCGCCCTGCGCGCGGACGGGCTGACGCGGGGACTCGACACGGCCTACGCCGTCACGTCGATCCTGGCCGCGCTGGCCGGCCTGCTCACGCTCGCCCTGGAACTGACCCTCACCGCGCACGAGCGCGGTCGCACCGCCTCGTTCCTGCGCACGCTCGGGCTCGGCGGCAAGGAGGCCGGGGTGCTGCACTTCCTGCAACTGCTGCCGCTGGCGGTCGCCTCCGCGGTGGGCGGCACGCTGCTCGGGCTGCTCGAACCGCGGCTCATGGCACCGGCGTTGGACCTGCGGCAGTTCACCGGCGGCCCGGCCCAACCGGCCCTGCGCACCGACTACTCGCTGACGCTCGCCCTCGTCGTCGCCGTGACAGCGCTGATCCTGGTCGCCGCCGCGGCCGAGACCGTCCTCGCGCGTCGGCGGCGACTGGGGGCCGTGCTGCGGCTCACGTGAACGGCCGCGGCTCAGGGTTCGGCCGTCGAGCGCAGGGCTTACGGGGCGCTCTCGGTGGACTCCGTGTCGCCCTCCGTGTCTCCTGCGCCCGCGGCGCTCTCCGCCGCGGACTTCGCCCGCCGCGCGGCCTCGTCCGGCCATACGCCGATGTGGTCGGTCTCCAGGGCCAGCCGCACCCGTTTGCGCATGTGCAGGCGCTCGGTGAACTGGCCGGGCAGTTGCAGCCGCCCGCTGGCGTCCAGTACCGCGAACTCCTCGGCGGTGAGCACCTCGACGCCGTCCTCGCCGGTGGTGACCCGGCGCAGCACCTCGGTTGAGGTGCGGCCGTTGCGGATCCGCACCGTGCGCTGGACCTGCTCGGACACCAGGGCGTCGTGGGTCACCACGATCACGGTGACGCCCAGGTCCTCGTTGGCCCGGCGCAGTGCCGCGAACACCTCGTCGCTGGTGGCGGTGTCGAGTTCGCCGGTGGGTTCGTCGGCGAACAGCACCTGCGGCTCGTTGGCGTTGGCCACGGCGATTGCGACCCGCTGCTGCTCGCCGCCGGAGAGCGTGTCGGGCGTACGGTCCCGGCAGTGTCCGACGGACAGCAGGTCGAGCAATTCCTCGGCCCGCGCCCGGCGTTGGGAGCGTTTGATCCCGGTGTACGTCATCGGAAGCATCACGTTCTCGGCCGCCGAGAGGTAGGGCAGCAGATTGCGCGAGGTCTGCTGCCAGACGAAGCCCACGGTGCCCCGCCGGTAGCTGAGCCGCTCGCGGCGCTTCATCGTCAGCAGGTCGTGTCCGGCGACCGTGGCGGCGCCCGCGGTGGGCACGTCCTGGCCGGAGAGTATGCCCAGCAGGGTGGATTTCCCGGAGCCGGACGCCCCGACCACCGCGATCATCTCGCCCTGGGCCACGGCGAGATCGAGGCCCTGGAGCGCCTGCACCTCGACGCCCTCGGTCTGGTAGATCCGCACCAGGTTCTCGCAGACGACCAGCCCCTCCTCCCGCCGTGGCGCCGCGACGGCCCGCCGCCGCAGCTCGTCCAAGTCCGTTGCCCCGGTGCGCTGTTGGTGAACTGGCACGCGGTCCCCCGATAAGGTGAAGTCTGCGAATCCCACTGTCGGACAGCCGCCAGGGTAATGCGCGAACCCGCCCGGGAGCCGCCATCCGCGGGTCCGGGCCTCGATCAGGGGTCAGCGTCGCCGAGGTCGTCGCGTCCGCTTCGGCCCGCGTCACATCCGCCACGATCCGCATGCCGTCGATCGGACGGCGTGCCGTCAGACCGCGCGGGCGTCCCGCAAGAGTTCCCGGACGCCGCGAACAGGGCGGTAGCCGAAGGCGTTCGTTGCCGCGGTGGAGTCGTACACGCGGTCCAGACGATCCGGCACCGGCCACCCCCGGTCGCGGAACGCCTCGACCACGTCAGGAGCCCGACCGGCGAGGACCGCGCCCGCGTCGCGGTGGAGAGCGACGCAGTCCTCACGCTGGAACACGTGCGGCCCGGAGACGTTGAACGTGCCGGTCACCTCAGGGCGCGTCACGGCCAGGACCCCCGCCGCCGCGACGTCGGCCACGTCGACCGCCCGGTGGAGCAGATGGCGGGCGCGTACGGGCAGCGGCTCCGGAAAGCACCGCGCGATGCGCAGCGTGACCGCGGAGACGCCGCAGGCGGCGACCAGCCGTTCCGCGGCCAGTTTGGTCTCGTCGTAGATGTCCCGGGGAAGCGGCGTGAGGTGCTCGTCCACCCAGACGGCGCGGTCGGCGGGCACCAGGGCGTGGCCGTAGACACTGGTACTGCTGATGTAGAGAACGCGCCGGACACCGAGGCGCGCGGCGTCGTCGAGGAGTTCCGCGGTCATGCCGACGTTCACGGCGCGGAACTCCTCATCGGCCACGCGCCCGACGTGCGGGGCGTGCAGCGCGGCGGTGTGGACCAGGACGTCGGCAGACCGCAGCGCGGCCCGCCGCTCGCGCGGGTCCCGCAGGTCGGCGACGACGCTCGTCCAGCGGCCGGCCACCCTGTCCACGCCGCGGACCTCCCGGCCCGCCGCGTCGAAGGCCGCGGCCAGGGCCGATCCGACCCGGCCCGAGCTTCCCGTCACGACAACCGCCCCGCCAGGGTCCCGCGTCCTCCGCTCGGCGCTCACACCCCGATTCTGCCAGCCCCGCGCGGATTCGGTCCGAAGCACCCTACCCGCCGTGCGATGCCGCGCCCGCCTCGACAGGAGACGCCGTCACCCGGCGGCAACGGGGCTGGTCGGCTTGGGCGTCAGGACCGCGAAGGCGAGGAGCGTGGGGCCGGACGGGCCCTAGGCCACGCCCGCGAAGCGGGCGGTCAGCCAGACGGGGTCGACGATGGCGGAGCCGACCACGACGGCGTGCGCGCCCGCGGCCAGGGCCGCGCGTACGTCGTCCGGCGTGGAGTAGCCGCGCTCGGCGACGACCGGCACCCCGGCGCCGGCGACGAGGGTGGCCACAAGTCCCAGGTCGGGCAGGGGCCCGGAGTTCGCCTTGGCGGGGTAGCCCATCGTGGACGAACTGACGATCGCGGCGCCCGCCTCCACGGCGGTGCGTGCGTCGTCGATCCCCGGCACGCCCGCCTTGACCGGTTTGCCCAGCGCGACGAAGGACGCGACGAGTTCGGCCAGGTCCTGGCCGTCGTGTCGGCGCGCCGCCGCGTCCGCTTCCAGTTCCACGACGTCGGCCCCGGCGTCCACCAGGGCGGCGGCGTGGTCGAGCGTCGGCGTGATGCGGACGACCCCGCCGTGCGAGCCGTCGATGCTCACGGCGAGCACGGGGAAGCCGGGGAGCGCGCGCTTCACCGCGCGTACGGCGTCCGGGCCGTCCATTTTCACGGCGACGGCGCCACCGGCCTGCGCGGCGGCGGCGAGCCGGACGACATCGTCGATGTTCTGCCAGGGCGACTGGGGCGACGGGGTGAGCGAGACGATCAGGCCGCGAGGAAGGATGTTCACGCCGCGAACTCCTCTCCGGCGACCAGGACGCGCTCGACGGCGACGTTCTCGTCGGTGACGATCAGGTCGGCCGGGCCGCCGAGGGTGAGTTCCCCCGCGCCGGTGAGCCCGTAGAAGCGGGCGGGCGCTCGGCTGGCCAGGTTCACCGCCCGGTCGACCGGCCAGTCGTGCTCGACCAGCTTGCGTACCTGCTGGAGCAGCGTCACCGTACTGCCGGCGAGGGTGCCGTCGGGCAGGCGCGGCACCCCGTCGGTGACCTCGACGGTGAAACCGCCCACGGTGAAGACACCGTCACCGGCCCCCGCGGGCGACGCGGCGTCGGTGACGAGCATGATGCGGTGCTCGGCGGCCTTGAGCGCGAACAGCGAGGTCTCCCGCGCGAGATGGATGTCGTCGGCGATGAGCTGGATGGCGACCTCCTCCCGGTTGAGCGTGGCGCCCGCGATGCCGGGCGCGCGGTGGCTGAACGCGATCATCCCGTTGAACAGGTGCGTGACCGCGCGGGCTCCCGCGTCGAAACCGGCGTACGCGGTCGCCGCGTCGGCGCCCGAGTGCCCGGCCTGCACGATGACCCCCTGGCCCGCGGCCCAGGCGATCAGCTCCGGCGCGCCCGGCAGTTCGGGAGCGACGGTGATCGTACGCAGCGGCCCGGCGTCGAGGAAGCGTCGCACGATGCCGATGTCGGGGTCGCGGAGGTACTCGGGCCGGTGCACGCCCCGGTGGTGCGGCGACAGGAACGGGCCCTCGGCGTGCACGCCGACGACCTTCGCGCCGGGAGGCGAGGAGGCCTGGAGCTTGTCCAGCACGCCGAGCTGCCGGACCACGTTCTCCTCGGAGTCGGTGATGACGGTGGGCTGTACGTGGAAAACGCCGTCGCGGGTGAGGGCGGCGAGCGCCCGCTCGAACTCCTCGGCCGTGGCCGCGTTGAAGTCGACCCCGCCGTAACCGTTGACCTGGAGGTCGACCAGGCCGGGCAGGACGTACCCCGTGCCGGTCGAGGGCAGGCCGGTGCGTACCAGCCGTCCGCCGTCGACCTCGACGTCGCCCTTCACCCAGGCGCCGGCGACGACGGCGCCGCGTGCGGAAATTCTCATGGATACAACCTCGCTATATGGGGGGCTGGGCCGCGGCCGGTCGGCTCTGCGGCGGATTGATGGCGGTGCGCGCGGCCGGCCTGGCCCTGGAGGGCGGCGCGGAAGCGGTAACGGTCACCGCGGTAGACGCTGCGGCACCACTGCACGACCCGGCGGTTCTCGTCGAACGTGGTCTGGACGATCCCCAGGACGGGGTCGCCCGGAGCAAGGCCGAGGTTCTCTGCGATGTCGGCGGTGGCCCCGCGCGCCTCGATGACGCAGTCGGCTCTGACCGCGTGCAGGCCGTACTCGTCGGAGAGCGTGGAGTACAGGGAAGCGGTGGTGAAATCGTGGTCGCCGAGGCCCGGCGCCAACTGCTCAGGGATGAGCGAGAAGTCGATCAGGGTCGGGATGCCGTCGAGATACCGCAGCCGGACCAGGTCGACGATGGGTGCGCCAGGGGCGACACCCAGCAGGTCCGCCTCGTCGAGCGAGCTGGCGCGGGTCAGGCACTTCAGCACTTTCGAGCTGGAGGTCAGGCCGTTCGCCTCCGCGAGGTCGGAGAAGCTCACCAGGCCGGTGGCGCCCTCCTCGATCGACTCCGCCTCGTCCTGGTCCGCGGGCCGGGCCGGGGCCGGGGCGGGCGTCTGCCCGCGCACCCACCGGGCGCCCATGACGACGGTGACCAGGCCGGCCGCCTCCAGATCCTTCAGTGCCTGACGGACGGTGACCCGGCTGACGTCGAACTGCTCAGCGAGAACCCGCTCGGAAGGCAGTCTCGAACCGGGCTCGATCACACCCGATTCGATGCGTTCCCTGAGGTGCTGCGCCACCTTGCGGTGCAGTGCTGGCGAAGTAGACATGACCCCGATTGTGTCTCGTGGAGTTGGTGGGAATGAACGTAATCAGCAGCCCGTGTCGCACGGTGCGAGGGCGGCCGTACCGCCCTCGTACGGCCGCCCGGCCGGGCTATTCGCCGTCGTCGAGTTTGGTTCCGGTGTCGAGGAAGAGGAACTCGTCCGGATCGATCCCCCGCGCCCGCGCCGAGCGCAGCGCCACCTGTTGCAGCAGCGCCGCCACGAACACCGGTATCTCCAGGGGGTTGTGCGCCTCGACCGGCACGACCAGGGTCCGCTCGCCGTGGACGACGGGAGCGCCCGTCCGCAGTTCGACGATCTGACGGCCGAGCGAGCCGAGGGCGCGCAGGATCTGCCCGTCGTCGGGACCGTCGAGAACGATGTGCAGCGTCGAGGGGTGGGTGGACTCCATCAGCCCGTGCAGGTACTGCCGCGTCTCGAACGACGCCGCGGGGACCCGCGTCACCTCGCGCAGCAGCAGCGCGCCGCTCTCGGCGACACCGTACTGGTCCGCGGGCGCCACCAGGTCGATGATCGACGCGGCCGACAGCCGGTCCGCGATCTCCTCGGCCTGCGCGGAGGTCGCGTCGAGGAACCCGGCGAGCCGCTCCCCCAGGCTGAGCCACGTCGGCGACGGTTCGCCGTCGGTCCAGGTCTCGGCGAGCATGGAGACGGCCATCGCCGAGGCGGTGAACCCGATCGTCGAGGCGAGGCTGTCGGGCAGGTCGCCGAGGGTCAGCACCGAGTCGGCGGCGGCGGCCATCGGCGAGTCGGTGACGTTGACGACCGCGAGCTTGCGGCCGGTGGCCGCGCGCATCACGTCGACCGTCTCGCGGCTGCGGCCCGACTGGGACAGTGCGACGAGGGTGGTGGTCTCGTCGAACGGCCCCGCCTGCGCCGCGTTGAGCCGGACGCTGGGGATGCCGCGCGCCGACAGGTGGGCGACCGGTGCGGCGAGCGCCGCGAGGCTCGCGCCGATGCCGATGAACGTGGCCTGGTCGGGGCGGCCGACCGCACCCGCCGCGGCGAGCGCCCGCTCGCGCAGCACCGGTGCGACCTCGGTGAGCCGGCTGGTCTGGCTCAGCACGCCCTCGTCGAAGGGGATGAACCCCTGGCGCAGAAACGCGTTGACACTCATCGGCCGCTGGCCGCCCTTCCTCGTCGTGCCAGGGAATCGATCACCACGGCGGCCACGAGTACGGCGCCGGTGATCACGTACTTGACGGCGGAGGTCTGGTTCAGCAGATCCATGCCGTTGGACACCGCTCCGATGACGAGCATGCCGAGCAGTGCGGAGTACGCGGTGCCGCGTCCGCCGAACAGGCTGGTGCCGCCGATGACCGCGGCGGCGATCGCGTTGAGCAGGATGTCGCTGCCGCCGCTGGCCTGGTTGACCGCGAACAGGCGTGAGGCCGCGAGCACACCGCCGAAGGCGGCGAGCGACGAGGCGATCGTGAAGGCGATGACCTTGACGGTGCCGACCTGGATGCCCGCGCGCCGGGCCGCCTCGGCGTTGCCGCCGACGGCGAACAGCTTGCGGCCGAAGGTCGTGCCGCGCAGCAGCAGGTCGACCAGGACCACGAGTCCGACGAAGATGATCAGCGACAGGGGTATGCCGTGCCACCGCGCGAAGACGGTCGTCGCCGCGACGATCAGGACCGTGATCACTCCGGCGCGCACCAGGCCCCCGGTGAGCGGCCGTACGGTCAGGCCGCGTTCGCGTCGCCGTCTGGCGGTGAGGACCGTCCCGCCGAAGGCCGCGCCCGCGTAGACAGCGGCGATCACGTATCCGATCCACGCGGGGAGCGTGGTGTTGGCGAGCGAGGCGATGGTGCCGTCGTAGGGGATGTTGATCGTGCCCTGGTTGCCCAGGACGAGGAGTTGGCCGCCCTGCCAGGCGAGCAGGCCGCCCAGGGTCAGCACGAACGACGGAACGCCGAGCTTGGTGAAGATGAAGCCGTGGAACAGGCCGATCGCGGCGCCGAACACGACGGCCAGGACGATCGCGAGCACCGGCGGCCAGCCCTGGTTGATGCTCAGCACCACCATGGAGGCGGAGGTGATCCCGCTCACCGATCCGGCGGACAGGTCGATCTCGCCGATGATCAGGACGAACACGATGCCCAGCGCGATGACGCCGGTCGAGGCGATCTGCAGGCTCAGGTTGGAGAGGTTCTGCGGCGAGAGGAACCGCTGGTTGGCGATCTGGAAGACCAGCGAGATGACGACGAGGCCGAGGATGACGGGCAGCGCCCCGAAGTCGCCGGTACGCAGGCGCTGGACGCGCTCGCGCACCCAGTTCTCCTGCGCCGGCGGTCCTGGCGGCAGCACGCTCTGCCCGGCGGGGGCGGTTGCGGTGTTGGTGGTCACGGTCATCCTTCCTGAGCCCGGTCGCGGCGCAGCGTCCGGCGCTTTTGGGCACTGCTGTCGGCGACGCCGGTGATGGCGGCGACGACCTGTTCTTCTGTGGTCCCCTCGACGGGGAACTCGGTGACGCTGCGCCCGAGCCGCAGGCAGACGATGCGGTCCGCCACGTCGAAGACGTCGGCCAGGTTGTGGCTCACCATGAGGACGGCGTGCCCCTCGCTCCGCAGCCGCTCGATGAGTTCGAGCACTTCGGCGGTCTGCTCGACGCCGAGCGCCGCGGTCGGCTCGTCCAGGATGACCAGCCGCGGATCGCCGAGCAGGGACCGCGCGATGGCCACCGACTGGCGCTGCCCGCCGGAGAGCGAGGAGACGGGCGCGCGCAGGTCCTTGATCTTGACCGAGAGCCGCTTGAGCAGCCCGACGGCGACCTCTTCCATGTCGAGCGCGCTCAGGAAGCCGCCGTGGTGCTTCTCGCGGCCGAGGAAGAGGTTGGCGACGATGTCGAGGTTGTCGCACAGCGCGAGGTCCTGGTACACCGTCGCGATGCCGAGGCGGGTGGAGTCCGTGGGCTTGCGCGGGGAGACCGGCTCGCCGTTCACCGCCATGGTGCCGCCGTCGCGGGGGTGCGTACCGGCGATCGTCTTGATCAGGGTGGACTTGCCCGCGCCGTTGTCGCCGACGAGCGCGACGACCTCTCCCGCGGCGACGGTCATGCTGACGTCGCTGAGCGCCTGAACGGCGCCGAAGCTCTTGCTGATGTGTTCGAGTTCCAGCACGGGCGGCGGGCGTTCTCCCGCCCGGTCGGCCGCCCTGTCAACGGTCGTTGTCATCGGCGGTCTCCTTTCATGCCGAGTCGGTCCGCCGCGGTGGCGACCGCGATCGGTTGGGCGAGGTGCCACGCGCCGGCGCCGACGAGACCGGCGTCGTCGCCGCACACGGCGGCGCGTACGTCGACGTCCCAGGAGACGTGCGAGCGCGCGGTGTCGCTGATGCGGCGGTCGAGCTCGTCGAGGAGCTGGGCGCCGGCCGCGCGGGCGAGGCCGCCGCCGACGACCAGTACGTCGGGTGAGACGACGTGGCACAGGAGGATCGCGGCGGCGGCCGCCGCGTCGGCGATGTCGGTGAGGGCGGCGGCGGCCAGGGCGCCGGGGTGGGGCGCGGTCGGTACGGGGTCGGCGCCGGGGGCGCCGTCGCTTGAGGCGAGGTCGGTCAGGGCGCGGTAGTCGACGTCCCTGCCCAGTTCACGCCCGGCCTCGCGTACGCGCTGTCCCGAGCCGAGGTCCTCGATCATGGGGCGCCCGGCGCCGAGCAGGTGCAGGAATCCGATCTGGAACCCCGACACGCGTCCGGACAGCACGCGGCCGTCGCTCACCACCGCCGCGCCGATCCCCGTCGAGAGGGTCAGATAGGCCGTCGTCCCCGCGGTGGACCCGGCGCCGAAGTACGCCTCGCCGATCGCGGCCAACTCGGCGTCACCCGCCAGCTCGACGGCGAGTCCGGTGGCCTCGGAGAGGTACGCGGCCGACAGGCGGCCAAGGTCGGTGGACGGCAGATTGCGCGCCACGTGCAGACGGCCCTCGACGTGGTCCACCCGTCCCGGCAGTCCGACGACCGCCGAGACGGCGTCCGTACCGGCCGCGATCCGCGTCATGAGATCGGCGACCTGCTCGTGCGCCGCGTCGTGCCGGACGGGCTCCTTGAGCCTGGCGGTCACGGTTCCGCCGCGGTCGACGAGCGCCGCGCGGGCGGTGGTGCCGCCCAGGTCGACTGCGACGACCTGGGCGGCATCGCCGGTGGAGAAGGAGGTCACTTGATGAGTCCCGCCTCGACGCACGCCTTCTTGTAGTTGGCCGTGCAGATCTGATCGACGGTCAGATAACCGCTGTCGAGCAGGATTTCCTTCATGTTCTCCATCGTCACGGCGATGGATTCGAGCAGGTAGGCGGGCACCTTGCCCGCGCCGTCGTCGATGGTGCCGTTGAGCAGTTCGCCGGAGGGCTTCTGCCCGGTGGCGAGGGCGGCGGCGGCCTTGGCGCCGATCCGCGCCTCGGTCTCGACCGGCAGGTACGTGCTCTCGTACAGGTCGCCCGCGACCATGTTCTGGATGGCGTCGAGCTGCGTGTCGAGGCCCGTGACGGGCGGCATCGGCTTGATGCCCGCGCTCTTCAGCGCGGCGACGACACCGGTGGCCATGCCGTCGTTGCCCGCGTAGACACCGGCGATCTTGGACGCGCCGAGCTTGGTGATGGCCTGCTGCATCTGGTTCTGCGCGTTGGCCGCCGACCAGCCCTTGGTGTCGTACTCGGCGGCGACGGTGAAGCCGGACTTGTCGATGACGCTGTGCGCGCCGTCCTTCTCCGGCTTGGCGCCCGAGTCGACGGGGTCGCCGTTCATCATGACGACGTTGCCGGAGGTCTTGCCGTCCTTCTTCAGCTTGTCGAGCAGGGACTGCATGCCGACGGCGCCCTGCTGGACGTTGTCGAACTTCACCCCGTAGTCCACGGCCGCGTTGTAGATGACGCGGTCGTAGCTCATGACCTTCGCGCCCTGCCTGCGGGCGCTGGCGACCACGGCCCCGGCGGCCTTGGAGTCGACGGGGTCGATCACCAGCACGCTGGCCCCTTCGGTCAGCGCGGACTCGGCCTGGCTGAGCTGCTTGCTCGCGTCCCCGGCCGCGTTGTAGTAGCGGAGCTGACACTTGGGGCAGCTCTCCGCGAGCTGCTTCTCGAAGGTCGGCTTGTCCCGCGCCTCGTACCGGGCGGTCGCGTTCTCCGGGAGCAGCAGCGCCACGATCGGCTTGTCCTTGGCCTTGCCGCCGCCGGAGCCGCCGGTCGAGCCGGAGGTCGCGTCGGATGTGTCCGACGAGCACGAGGCCAGCATGAGGGCTCCAACTACAGCCACCCCCGCAACGGCCATGCGTCGGCGGTGTGAATGAGAAGTAACGTTCATGAGAGTTTCGTCCACCTCTGAGCCATGTGTAGCGGGGTGAGTTGCCTCAAGCTAGATCTGGTATCAACCAGTGGTCAACCCTCTGGTATTACAGCTCGATAACCTAAGCAAACCACTGGTATTACCCCGAGGTGACCAGCAAATTTCCCCCCGCCCCACCCGCACAGCCCGCGCCGCCGCCCCCGTCGACCCCAACTCCCCCGCGATTCCCCCCGACCCCCCGCCCTCCCTCTGGTACGAACCACCGGTCGTATCCAATCCCACCCCGCCGCACCCACCCCCTCCGAACCGAAAGCCCCCGCAGACAGGAAGAGGCCGGCCCGGACGCGCCTCACCGGAGGCAAGCGAACTGGACGGCCTGTGGAACCTTGGGGACGCACGTGGGCCCAGCGGACGACAGCGCACGGGCGGCGGCGTGGACGAGGACCCGCAAGATGCCCGGCGAGCGGACGCGCGACCGGATCGGCGCAGCCTCCTCGGCTCACCTCAGGTGCCTCAGGTGGGCGAAGATCCATTCCCGGGCGGCTCCAAGACCAGCACCGACCCATGGCGCTTCCGCCGACTTCGGCGGCCCGACCACAGTGGCCGAGCTAGCCGGAAGGGTGAGTCAATCGGCTCACCGTTGCATAGTCGTCGGATGCGTGAACCGTAGCCAACAGGATAGCGCCGTCAGAACACTCGAGAACCGCTGGGTTGTTACCCGGGATCGGTGCATAGGCGGCTTCACCCGTGAAGGCATCGAGAATGTGCACAGGGCCCGCACCGGAAGACACGAACAGAAGCGCGGACTCATTCAAACAGCCCGCGGCGATGGCACCGACGTCCGGGCCCATCGACAAAGCAGGACCCAGCGGCTCACCAGTCACCCCGTTATACCGAGACAAGTTTCCATTCATGTCGAGTGACGCCAGGACAGCCCGGCCGTCGGGATGCGTCAGCGCGGTCATCCTCATGTTGTATTCGCCAAAGCCATGAATATGTGATCCGAATGGCTCGCCGGTCGAGGCGACCCACCGATACACAACTCCAGCCTCGTCCTCCGCTGCGATGAGGACCGTGCCGTCCTTGAGCGACAGTGACGTGATGGTCTTCAGCGGATAATCCGGCCCCGTCAGTTGAGGGCTCAACGCTTCGCCGGTAGTCGCGTCCCAATAGTGGATGAACGGCTCACACTGCGCGGCAACAGCGATGAACGCTCGCCCACCGGGCAGCGGCCCACTGGTGACGTCCCAAGCGGTGTCATCAAACTCAGCCATCGCGCCAACGGGCACGGTCCTGCCACTTGCAGCATCAACCCGCACCACCCCGATATCCGTGGCCACCGCGACGACGGCATCACCATTCGTCGGGGTGGCCACCGCAACCGTCGATATCAGATCCTCACCCGCAAACCTCCAGAGCATTTCACCGGTGCGAGGGTCCCAACGCCAACAATCGTAGCCGGTACCGTTTGAGAGCAATATGGGCGTATCACTCTCACCTTGAGCCAAAACCGGCACGACGCCGTCCGGAGCTTCTTCCGCAAACACTGTTTCCAGGACCACATCTAGCAATTCGAGCACAACGCTTCCCAATCTCCGCATTACGCGGCGCCGACACATCTCCAGAGCTCCGACGAGCGGAGGCCGCATCCCAGAATTCCCCACCCGACCCCTGACGG
The DNA here is from genome assembly GCF_055559175.1 of Streptomyces sp. NPDC024632. Classification (NCBI taxonomy): domain Bacteria; kingdom Bacillati; phylum Actinomycetota; class Actinomycetes; order Kitasatosporales; family Streptomycetaceae; genus Streptomyces; species Streptomyces sp. NPDC024632. Next base: position 80,174 of record NZ_JBVHLD010000004.1, on the reverse strand, counting down.
ATCGACGCACCTCGTTGAAGGCGACTATGCGCGACGGAGAGTGTCACCGTCAGCCGCGAGCCATGGTGGCGGGAGGGGGCGGCGGGGGGATGAGTCGGGCTTCGGCTCGGTCGAGGCGTCTGGTTGTGCGGCTGTGGGCGGCCCGGGCGGCGGCGAGGAGGACGCCGATCGTCAGGCAGAAGACACCGAAGCCGGTGGTACCCACGATCAGGAAGATGGCGCCGAGGACGAGATAGAACCCGGCGAGCCAGGGCAGCCACCGAAGGCCGCTGCGCGCCGCCTTGCGTTGGCGTCGCAGAAGGACGGTCATGGCGTGCCGTACGGCCGGGTCCGCGGGAACGCGTCCCTTGCGCAGGCGGCGGGCGATCACCGGGATCTGCCGGGGCCGGATTCCGGCCTCCTGGGCGAGGTGTCGCCGGAAGGTCCGTTGCCGCCACAAACCCGCCGTGGCGGCGCCCAAGCCGCCCGCGAAACCGCCGAAGTTGAAGCCCAGCCAGAACCACAGCGCGGCGTACATCACCGCGAGGAAGGCCACTGCCGTCCCGACACGCACCCACAGGCGGTCGTACCAACGGCGTTCACCGTCCCAGTCCACATCCCCGTCTGGGCGGTACTCGCTGCTCATCCGCGCCCCCAACTGCCGTCGCCACAACGACAGTCGTCTACCCCCGAGGATCGCGCGAACGCGTCGTCACGATGTCAAGCCCGGTGCCGGTGCGGCCCCCTCTGAAAGATCGTGGCCCGTACAGGTCACTGCCCGTACGGACCCCATCCCGGTGTGCCGCTGGGCCCCCGGGGTCATCGGTCATCCTCGGAGGAAAAACAGCCCCAAGCTGGTCCCCGCGCACCTGTAGGGGACCGAGCCCGTCGTCGGGGGCAACTCGTCCTGGGGCGGCGTCAGCGGGGGCGTCGGCGGGTGTGCTTGTCGCCGAGGGTGGAGGGCAGGAAGAGGATGTCCTTCTGGTTGAGGTTGACCCCCGGCGGGACGATCTCGTCGATGCGGTCCAGTACGTCGTCGCTGAGTGCGACATCGGCGCCGGCCAGCAGGTCGGTGAGCTGCGCGGGGGTGCGCGGACCGAGGAGGACCGAGGTGACCGCCGGGTGGGTCAGCACGAACGCGGTGGCCAGATGGGCGAGTTTCAGCCCCGCTTCGGCGGCCAGTTCGGTGAGCTCTCCGACGGCCTTCGCCTTGGCCCGGTTCCCCGGTTCCGCCTGGTCGAACAGGGGCGTGGCGGCTCCCGCGTTGCGGTGACCGGCGGTGGGATCGGCGCGGCCGGAGAGCCAGCCGGATCCGAGCGGGCCGAAGGTGAGGACGCCCATGCCGTATCGCTGGGCGGTCGGCAGCGTGGTGGCCTCGACGCCGCGCAGCAGGACGTTGTACGGCGGCTGCTCGGACCGGAAGCGGTGGTGGTGGCCGCGCTCGGCGGCCCACTGCGCCTCGACCGTCTGCTCCGGGTGGAACAGCGACGAGCCGATCGCCCGTACTTTCCCGGCCCGGATCAGGTCCGAGAGCGCGGAAAGCGTCTCGTCGAGGTCCGTGAACGGATCCCAGCGGTGCATCTGGTAGAGGTCGATGCGGTCGGTGCCGAGACGGCGCAGGCTCCCCTCCACCGCCTGGGTGATCCACCTGCGCGATCCGCCCCGCCGGTTGTCGTCCGATCCGATCGGCAGCCCGAACTTGGTGGCGAGGACGACCTCGTCGCGCCGCCCCTTCAGCGCCTTGCCGACGATCTCCTCGCTCTCGCCCGCCGAATAGACGTCCGCGGTGTCGATGAAGTTGATGCCTGCGTCCAGCGCGGTGTGGATCATCGCCACGGACTCGCCGTGGTCGGTGTTGCCCATCGCGCCGAGCATCATCGTCCCGAGGGCGAATTCGCTCACCGACATACCCGTACCGCCGAGGACTCTGCGTTTCATGGTGCGCTCTCCACTGTCGTGCCGGTCTCATCCGGCAATACGTCCGGCACTACGTCCGGCACTTCGTACGGCAATACTTCGTACGGCGACTCGTCCGACCACCGTCCGGCTGCGGCGGCCGGCCCGCCCGTCGTCAGCCCTCGACGCTCGCGGGGACCTCACCAGGGCGGTCGACCACGCCGCGCCGCATGACGGCATTCACGCCGTACAACGTCTCGACGGCGGTGCCGTCGCCCTGGTGACCGATCATGTAGGACCGCGAGCCCAGATACGTGAGCGTGGCCTTGTCGAAGATCCACGTGTCGCGGGTGGCGGCTCCGGGGTCGTGGCGAGTGATGCCGAAGCCGTGTCGACCCGCCGCGTCGACGGCGTCGGGCACCACGCGGACGCCGGGGATCTTCTCCACGACCTGGTACAGCGCGGACGCGGTGGCCGGGGGCATGATCGCCGTGCTCAGCATCCCGCCGATGTTCGAGAAGACGGTCTCGTCCAGCGAGGAGGTGCCCCACGGCTCGGTCTCGGCGTAGAGCAGCGCGCGCAGCGCCTCGGGGTCCGTGGGCAGCGTGGCCAGCCACTTGTAGGTGGGGTGGTCAAGTCCCGCGTACACGGGCGAGGTGGCCACCATGGGCCCCAGCCCCGGCATCACCGCGTCCTTCCCCGATTCACGGATCCAGCCCTCCTCCGTCATGGGGCCGGGGCGCTGGACGGTCCAGTACTCCTGCTTGTGCAGCGCGCCGAGCCGGACCTGGCCGCCGAACGCGCCCTTGTTCCCCCGGGTCAGCGTCTCGACATACACGAGCTGGTCGTCCTTCACCGGCGTCACGTTGCCCGTCATGGCGACGGCGGCGATGCGGCTGAGCGTGGCGGACGCGCTGTTGTAGTGCGCCGGAGGGGCCGCGGGGAAGTGCCCAGGGGCGTGTCCGCCGCCGGACGCGGTGACGACGAGCACGGCGGTCAGTGCGGCCGCCACGGGAAGCACCATCATCGGACGCGGTTGCCGGCGGCGGCGCTGTGGGGCCGCCGCCGTCGCCACCATCGTCGTCGTCGTCGCCGTCGCCGTCGCCGTCGCCGTCGTACGGGTCCCGCAGGCGAGGTCCTGGTCGATCCGCCGCATCAGAACGTCCTTGAGGTGCCGATGGCGGCTCGGCGAAAGGTGGTCCCAGGCGGCCGAGGCGGCCAGCAGTTCTTCCGCCTCGGCCGGGACGGTGGCGGGCGCGTTGTCAGCCTTCATCGGGTTTCCTCCTGCAAGAAGAGCGCCGCGAACACGGCCTCGCCGTCTTTCTCTCCGGGAACGCGGTCCGGTTCCCCCGCCGTGTCGCGTGCCGGTACGGCGCTCAGCTCGGCCAGTCGCTTGCGGGCGCGCGAGAGCCGCGAGCGCACGGTGCCGACCGGGATGCCCAGTGCCTCGGCGGCTTGCCGGTAGTCCAGCCCGGCCGCCACGCACAGGGCGATCACCTCCCTGTCCTGGCGGCGCAGTCGGCGCAGCGTCTCGTGGACGGCGGCCAGCCGTCGCGCGTCGTCGATCCGGCCGATCGCCTCCTCCGCGAAGTCCTCGACAGCGCGGGGCTCCGGGCTGCGCGCGAGGAAGGCGAGCCTGCGCCACCGTCCGCGGTTGGCGTTGTGCGCCTTGTGCGTGGCGATGCCCAGGAGCCATGGCGTGAGGGACCCGCCCTCCGGCTCCACGGTCTCCCGCCCGCGCCAGGCGGCCAGGAAGGTCTCGGACATCACGTCCTCGGCCTCCGGCCAACTCCCGGTCAGCCGCAGCGCATGGTTGTAGACCGCCCGCGCGCTCTGTTCGTACAGCTCGGCGAACGCGGAACGGTCTCCGGCACGGATCCGCCCACGCAACGGCTCCGCTGGTTCTGTTTGCGTCACACTCATTACTCTCCGCAGCACCGGCCGAGTTCCTGTGTCCGCCGTCACAGCCGCCCGCCCGCCCGCTTCCCGCGCCCGAGAGTAACGGTGCGTCCGGTTTGCACAAAGGGCTGACGGTGCGCTCCTTATCTGGTGAAGTACGGGCCTGCCGGGCCCGCAAGGGGGGTGCCCGGCCTCGTTCTCGACGTCTGCTCCTACGACAACGCCCGCGTCGCCTTCACGAGCTGCTGACCGGGGCCCGCGGCGCTCCGTCCCGCCACCGACGGAGCGCCGGGGTTCGTATGACGGAATCCGCCCTCGCGGCTCAGGGCCGTGAGAGGTCCCTGCGGGATCAGGGCCTTGCGGGGGCGTCGGCGAAGTCGGGGAGGTCGGGGGTGAGGAGGTCCGCGACGGCGCCGTCGAGGAGTTCGGCGGTCTCGGTGGAGCGGGGGAGCATGGTGCTCTCGTAGGCGCGGACGGCGTCGGCGACGGTGGCCTCGGTGGCCAGGGCGACGGCGAGTTCGCCGGCGTCGAGCATGGCGAGGTTGACGCCGACGCCCAGCGGCGGCATGAGGTGGGCGGCGTCGCCCAGGAGTGTCACGGTGGGGTGCGGCTCCCAGGTGTGCGGGACCGGCAGGGCGAAGATCGGCCGCTGGACGTAGGGGCCGTCGTTGTCGGTGATGAGCCGGCGCATGGGCGCCGACCAGTGGGCGAACCGCTCCTGGAGCAGGGCGCGGACGGCGTCGGTGTCGTCGGCGGCCAGGCCGCCGCGGCTGATCCAGTCGGCCGGGACCTGCTGGACGATGTAGACGCGGATGTGGTCGCCGCCGTTGCGCTGGGCCACCAGCGCGCGTTCGCCGTCGCCCGCGTGGGCCATGCCCTGGCCGACCAGTTCGGCGATCTCGGGGTGGCTGTCGTCGACGTCGTCGAACCAGGCCTCCAGGAAGCTCACCCCCGTGTACGCGGGGACGGCGGCCGAGACGGCCGGGCGTACGCGTGACGAGGCGCCGTCGGCGCCGATGACCAGGTCGGTCTCCACGGTGGTGCCGTCGGTGAAGCGCAGCAGCCGCGGTCCCTCGGCGGGACCGCCGACGGACTCAAGTCCCTTTCCCCAGCGGATCGTTCCCGGTTCGACCGACCGCAGGAGCAGGTCGCGCAGCACCCCGCGGTCGATCTCCGGCTTGAACAGCTCGTCGGCTTCCGGGACGTGCCGGGCGGTGATCGTGCCGTCCGGGTCCAGCAGCCGCATCTCCTGGCCCTCGGGCCGGGACAGCGCGAAGAACTCCTCCAGCAGACCGGCCTCGCGCAGGGCGATCTGGCCGTTGTCGGCGTGCAGGTCCAGGGAGCCGCCCTGGTCGCGGACGTCGGGACCGGCTTCGCGGTCGTAGACGGTGACGGCGAGGCCGCGCCGCTGGAGGATGCGGGCGCAGGTCAGGCCGCCGGGTCCCGCGCCGATGACGCTGATCCTGGCCTGGGCCGGTGCTACGGGGTTCGTGGGGTTCATGGGTGGTTCCTCTCGCCGACGCCGGAGGGCCGCGGCCCGATGCCGCAGGCATGTCCGGCGCCGTCACATTATTCGAATGCCTCCAAACATACAACGACTCCAATAATGGTGCGATGGCAACTTTCGGGGTACGGTCGGCGCATGGACGACACCACCGACCGGGCCGCCCCCGCCGGAAGGCGCGAACGCAAGAAGGCCGCCACCCGGCAGGCGATCGCCGACGCCGCGCTGCGGCTGTTCCTGGAGCGCGGATACGACCAGGTGAGCGTCCGCGAGATCGCCGAGTCCGCCGATGTGTCGGTGTCGACGGTGTTCAACTACTTCCCCGGCGGCAAGGAGGCCCTGGTCTTCGACGAGGACGCCGGGAACGAGGCCCGCCTGGTCGCCGCGGTGACCGACCGCCCCGCGGACCGGACGATCCCCGAGGCCCTGCGCGCGCACTTCACGGGCTTCGCCACCTCGCCCCACACGCGTGACCCGCGCTTCGCCGACCTCCAGGAGCTCGTCCGGCAGACCCCGGCCCTGCGCGAGTACGCCCGCGCGATGACCCTGCGCCACGAGAACGCCCTGGCCGTCGCCCTCGCCGAGCAGACCGGCCGCCCCCACGACGACCTGCTCTGCGCCGCCTACGCCCGCTTCACCCTGGAAACCCTCGCCTTCGCCGGTTCCCGTCCCGATCCCGTCGCCGCGATCGACCAGGCGATGCTCCTGCTCGACCGGGGATGGACGGCCGCGGTCACCCCGCCCGGCCCCGCCGCCCCGACGGCGGGTCAGATGTTGTAGTGGTTCTCGTAGTACCGAGCCACCAGCTCGCGGTAGTGGGTATCACCGGTGTGCTCGTCCACGACGAACTCCGGGGAGCTCTTGATCTGGTCCTTCGTGAGATCGACGAAGATCTTCTGGTCCGCCGTGTCGATCGACCGTACGGTGCCCGCGGGGAGCAGTACGTGCTTGCCGAAGATCCACACGCCGGTATCGACGACCAGATACGCCGAGTCGAAGTCGTCGGAGTGCTTGTCGACCTTGCCGATGTGACCGTCCGTCGCCTCGACCTGGTAACCGATCAGGTCGGTCCCCGCCGTATGGCCGGTGGTGTGCTGATAGCCCCAGATGTTGTCCCTCATGTCGCGGCTCCTCCATCGGAAACGTCGCGCCCCGAGTGACGAGAATGCCGTCGCGGCATCTGCTCGCCGGTGACGCGTACTCAGACGGTCGCGTGCCCGCCCGCCCCGCGCCCACACCTCAGGCCCCGACTCGCCCGCCCGAACGACCTCAACGCCCGACCGACCTCAGCGATCGAACGGTCTCAGCGATCGGCGAGCAGCTCGCGAGCCGCGCGGGCGCCGGAGGCCATCGCCCCCTGGACCGAGCCGGTGGCCCGGTGATCGCCGCAGACGTAGCGGCCGGGCGAGACCCGCGTGGTACGGCTGAGCGGCCACGGCGGCGGCATGGCGGGCAGCGCTTCGGCGACGCGGTAGGCGGCCACCGGCTCCCACGTCGTGGTGTCGGTCTCGTAGAGCTCGGCCAGTACCCGGCGCACCTCCGCCTCGCCGCCCTCGGTCTCGTCGACTCCGAGCACGGAGGTGGAGACCAGGGCCCGGCCGGGCGGCGCGTAGGTGGGACTGACCTCGCTGAGCACGACGGTGTTGAGCACGCGCCGTGCGGTGTCCACGATGAGCGTCGGTTCGGCCCGCGGTCGTTCAGGAGCCGCGTGGTAGTACGTGGTGACCGATCGCGTCGCCGGTACGCGCAGGCCGGGTACGAGTGAGGCCGCGGCGGCCGGGCCGGCGGCGACGACCACCGCGGGCGCGGCCAGTTCGTCACCGCGGGCCGTCAGCACCCCGTCGTCGGTGAGCCGTTCCACGGGGACGTCGAAGGCGACGGTGCCGTCCGGCAGCGTGGCCGCCATCAGCTCGGGCACCGCGGCGACTCCCCGAGCGGGCAGGCACAGGGTGCCGCGCAGCATGGAGCGCCACACCAGATGGAAGAACCGGCTGGAGGTCTCCAGCTCGTCCTCCAGGAAGACTCCCGACAGGAACGGGCGGAACAGGGTTTCGACCAGTTCGTCGCCGATGCCCGCCTGCGCGAGCGCGGTGCGGGTCGTGCGGTCCGTCTGGCGTTTGAGGACGCGGGGCGGCGCCAGCAGGTCGCGGCCGCTCATCATGGCGAGTCCGGCGAGATCACGCAGCGTGCCCAACCGCCCGGGCCGCAGGTCGGCCGCCATCCGCGGGTGGCGCGTCGGGTCGCCCAGGCGGAGCTTCCCCTGGGGGGTGTGCACCAGAAGGCCGGGTGTGAACGGCCGCAGGCGCAGCTCGCTCAGCCGCAGGCGACGGCGCAACTGCGGGTAGGAGGTGTTGACCACCTGGAAGCCGCGGTCGAAGCGGAACCCGTCGCGTACGTCGGTACGCATCCTGCCGCCCGCCGCGTCCGACGCTTCCAGCACTCGCACACGCAGCCCCGCGGCCACCAGGTCCTGCGCGCAGGCCAGCCCCGCCACACCCGCGCCGACGACCACCACGTCGACGGCGCCTTCACTCGCTCCGCGTGTCATTCGAGCCTCCCGCCGCGCGACGGCCAACGCGGATTCGGCGACGCGCTGCCTCTTCCTGCGGATCATGGCAGGCCGTCGGCGGCCCCGCACGTCTGCCACGGCCTGTGAGCCCATGGGATCACCGGCTCCGCGCGGGCGCCCGCCGGTGGACGGGTCCTGCCACCGCCGTGACAGGACCCGTCTTCACCGTCGGCCGGAGGGGGAGGCGGCGGACGGGTGCGCGGTGGTCAGCCGCAGGGAAGCGCCCCCGGGGTCAGGGTCACCTGGTGGCTGAGGTCACCGTCGAAGCGGAAGGTGTTCACGGCGGTGCCCTGGCAGGTGTAGCGGACGATGCCGACGCCGTACGCCACCGCGGTGATCGTGCCCGTACTGCTGACCTTCTCGATCACGGCGTAGGCGGGCTGGCTGACGCCGTTGCAGACCTTGCTGTTGTAGATCGAGAGCTGGCCGTAGATGAAGTCGAAGTCGGTGTAGTACTGGCAGCCGCTGGGCCAGTCCGTGGTGCTCGCGGACGCGGTGGCGGCGCCCGGTACCAGCAGGGCGGCCAGGGCCGCGGTACACGCGGCGGCGGTCAGACGGAGCTTTCTCACAGGTCGTTGTCCCTTCGGTGGGCGGGGGGAGCGGAACGAGCCGGAAGCAGCATCCGTGGGACGGGGCGGGGTCTCCGCGCGCCACCGATCGTAGGTTCGGCGACACAGTCGCGCAATAAGCCGGGCAAGTGAAAGAAATTTCCCTAACTCAGCCTGAAAAGAAGTGAGTTCAGTGATGCGTCAGGGGCGTCGGAGGATGGCGGGAGGGGCTGCCGGGGACACCGGGGCGAGGTGAGGCCGGGGCGAGGTGAGGCCGCGGTCGGTCGGCCGCACGGCAGCGCGCCGACCGGGCAGGACGGGATGTCCTGCCCGGTCGGCGGGCTCGCTCGGAGGGAATGCGGCCTGCTCAGAGAAGCCTCGGCCCGCTCAGAGGAAGTAGCGGAGCCAGATGTAGAGCCAGGCGATCACGCAGCTCATGGTCGTCACGATGATGCCGTAACGGGTGAACTGCCAGAACGAGATGCGGTGGCCGCTGCGGGCGGCGATGCCGATCGCCACCACGTTGGCGCTGGCCGCCACCGCCGTGCCGTTGCCGCCGAAGTCCGCGCCGAGGGCGAAGGCCCACCAGATCGCCTGACCGGTGCGCTCGTCGGGCGCCTCGGCGACCAGCCCTTCGACCACCGGGGCCATGGAGGCGACGTACGGGATGTTGTCGAAGAAGGCCCCCAGGATCGCCGAACCGAACAGCAGGGCGGTCGCGGCGCCGAAGAAGTTGCCGTCCACCTGGCCGACCACCCAATCGCCGAACGTACTGATCACCCCGGTGTGCCCCAGACCGGCGACCATCACGAACAGGCCCATGAAGAAGACCAGGGTGGGCCACTCGACCTCGTTGAGCACCTCGGTGACGTCCATCCGGGAGACCAGCAGCATCAGCCCGGCGCCGACCAGCGCCACCACCGACGGGTCGAGGTGCAGCACGGAGTGCAGCGAGAAGGCGACCACCACCAGCGCGAGTACGGCCAGGCAGCGCACCAGCAGCCGTACGTCCGTGATCGCCCGCCGCTCCTGCAACGCCAGGACAGCGTTGACGTGCTCCGGGTTGTACCGGAACGACTTGCGGAACAGCACCCGGGTGAAGAGCACGAAGACCGCGAAGATCACGACGACGATCGGGGCCATGTGCACCAGGAAGTCCGTGAAGGTCAGCCCGGCGCGGCTGCCGATGATGATGTTCGGCGGATCGCCGATCAGGGTTGCGGCGCCGCCGATGTTGGAGGCCAGGATCTCCGCGATCAGGTACGGCTGCGCGGGAATGTGCAGCCGGTTGCAGACCACCACCGTCACCGGGGCGACCAGCATGATCGTGGTGACGTTGTCCAGGAACGGCGACGCGACAGCGGTGATCAGCATCAGCATGACCATCAGCCGGTACGGCCGGCCGCCCGACCGCTTCGCGGACCAGATGGCGAGGTAGTCGAAGAGGCCGGTCTGCTTCAGCACCCCGACGATGATCATCATCCCGAGCAGCAGGAGGATGACCTCCCAGTCGACCCCGGCGTGCTGGGAGAACCACACCTCGGCTCCGGGCGCGAGGCCGAACACCAGCATCACGGCGGCCGCGACCAGTACGACTTTGACCTTGTCGACCTTCTCGGTGGCGATGAAGAAGAACGCCACCGAGAAGATGGATAGCGCGACGACGGCGCTCACCGGTCACCCCCCGACCGGCTCGCGCCGCCGCACAACGGGATCAGCCGTCCCGGCGCCATGAGACGTCCAGCCGGACTCAGCCGTCCCGGCGGGAGCAGACGTCCGGGCGCGATCAGCCGTCCCGGCCCCATGAGACGTCCGGGCGCGATCAGACGTCCGGGTGGGCCACCGCGAATTCGGCGATCACCCGCTCCAGCGTGATCGCCCCGACCAGCACACCGGCGTGGTCGACCACCGCCACCAGCGGGCTGCGCTGCCCGGCCATCAGGGCGGCCACTTCCAGCAGCGTCCCGTCCAGGCCGACCGTGACCACCCGGGCCAGCCCCTGGTGCAGGCAGTCGCCCACGGTCAGGTCGCCGAGTTCGTCCCAGTAGTGATCCGCGTGCGCCTCGTCGATGGCCCGGGCCAACGCCCGGTCCGCCCGGTAGCTGTCGGGCACCGCCATCCGCAGCACCTGCGTGCCCGGCAGCACCGTACGCGGTCGGCCCCTGTCGTCCACCACGATCATGCCGGGCAACCGGCGTAGCGCCATCAACCGGACCGCGTGGGCCACGGAGTCCCGAACGGTCACCGTCGGTACGGTCACGGCGATCTGCTGTGCCTGCATTCCACCAACTCCCCTGGCCTGGACCAACCTTCGGATACGTCCTGATCACGCGAACCCGCCCTGGAGCTCGGCGAGCCGGCGTTCCAGGCTCGCCAGCCGGTCGGCGACCGAGACGCTGTGCAGCACCTCGGCGACCTGGTCGGCCTCGTCGAGGTCCAGTTCGATCTGGTTGACCGGTACGTCCGGATCGCCCGCGCCGTAGCAGAGCAGCGATCGGCGTCCGGACTGATGCACAAGTACGCCGAAGCGCTGCCCTTCACGGGTCGAGAAGTGGTTGACGACGCCGACGCCGAAAACACTGGTGCGGGTGATCTCCACTGAGGGCTCCTTCGGGTCATTCGAGCAAGGGAGGCTGGTCCCCCTCTACGTTTCGGGAATTCGGCCGACCCGGCCATGGGGTCCGACACCCATCTCTGCCCGCGCGGAACATGCAGGTGAAAGGGGTTGTGGATGGGTGAGCGACCCGATGGACAAACGGGCCGCTCCCGAGCGAGGCTGGCACGGTGACCAATTCCGCTGACCGGGCAGCCATCCCCGAGCCCGGCCGCCGAGAGGAGCCCGGGCACCGAGAAGAAGCCGACCGCCGAGGCAAGGACGGGCGCCGGGACGAGCCCGGCCGCAGGGCACCTGCCCAGGCGTTGTTCCGCCGCCTGGTCGTGCTGAACGGCCTGGTCTTCACGATCGGTACGCTCGTGCTCGCGCTCTCACCGGCCACTGTCTCCTCACGGGTACGGCTGGCCGAGATCCCGGTGCTGATCGTCGGACTGGCGCTCATCCTGACGGTGAACGCCCTGCTGTTGCGGGCCAGCCTGGCCCCGCTCGAAGCGCTGACCGCGCTGATGCGCCGGGTGGACCTGCTGCGCGGCGGGGACCGGCTGGCGGACTCCGGCAACGGTGACCTGGCGGACCTGATCGCGACCTTCAACGCGATGCTGGACCGGCTGGGGGCCGAACGCAGCGCCAGTAGCGCGGACGCGCTCGCCGCCCAGGAGGCGGAGCGGCAGCGGATCGCGCGGGAACTGCACGACGAGATCGGGCAGAGTCTCACGGTCGTGCTGCTCGGCCTCAAGCGGGCCGTGGACCGGGCCCCGGACGACCTGCGCGACGACCTGCACGCCGTGCAGGAGACGGTGCGGTCCAGCCTCGACGAGGTGGGACGGGTGGCCCGCAGGCTCCGCCCGGACGTGCTGGAGGATCTCGGGCTGCTCAGCGCGATGAACGCGCTGGCGACGGAATTCTCGCAGGTCAGCGGGGTGCCGGTGGTCCGGCGGGCGAAGCCGGACCTGCCCGCGCTGAGCACGGAGAAGGAACTGGTGATCTACCGGATCGCCCAGGAGAGCCTGACCAACGTGGCCCGGCACGCCCGGGCCGGCCGGGTCGAGCTGTCGCTGCGGCCCGAGGCGGACACGGTCGTGCTGCGGGTCGCCGACGACGGCCTCGGCGAGGTGAGCCGGGAGGGCGCCGGCATCCGGGGAATGCGGGAACGGGCGCTGCTGATCGACGCGCGGCTGTCCATCACCGCCGTGCCCGGCACCGGCACCGAGGTCCGGCTGACCGTTCCCGCCGACGGCCCGATTCCGTCGGCGGCGCAGAGGAAGCGGGGGTAAGCGTGTCCACGACCAAGACCCGGATCATGCTGGCGGACGACCACGCACTGGTCCGGCGGGGCCTGCGACTGATTCTCGACGCCGAGCCCGACATGACGGTGGTCGCCGAGGCCGCCGACGGGGCGGAAGCGGTGGAGATGATCCGCGGGTCCGAGATCGACCTGGCGATTCTGGACATCGCGATGCCGCGGATGACCGGCCTGCAAGCGGCCCGTGAGATCTCCCGGCGAGCCCCCGGTGTACGCATCCTGATGCTCTCGATGCACGACAACGAGCAGTACTTCTTCGAGGCGCTCCGGGCCGGCGCGTCGGGATACGTGCTCAAGTCGGTCGCCGACCGGGATCTGCTGGAGGCGGTCAGGTCGGCGATGCGCGGCGAGCCGTTCCTCTATCCCGGCGCGATCACCGCGCTGATCCGGGACTACCTGCATCGGGCCAGGCAGGGCGAGAAGCTGCCGGAAAGCATCCTGACGCCGCGGGAGGAGGAGGTCACCAAGCTGATCGCCGAGGGGAATTCGGCGAAGGAGATCGCCGAGACGCTGGTGATCAGCGTGAAGACCGTCGACCGGCACCGGGCGAACATCCTCCAGAAGCTCGGCATGCGCGACCGGATCGACCTCACCCGGTACGCGATCCGGGCCGGCCTCGTCGAACCCTGAGGCCCGGGGCCGCGGCTGGGTCCGGCACCGGGCAGGGGTCCGGCGCCGGGTCCGGGTCCGGCGCGCCGCACGCGGCGACATCAGCGACGCTTCCCGATGGCCCCCACGACCTCGCGCTAGGACGAGTCAAGGACGTCGGAAGGACCCGTTTCCCTAGCTTGTGAGCCCGCCGCGCCGGTGGGCGGGGAGTCCCGTCACCCGGCTGATAGGAGCCCACATGAGAAAACCCCTGCCTCGTATCGCCGCCGCGGTGGCGATGGCCGCGGGACTGATCCTGGCCACCACGGGATCCGCCGACGCCGCGCCCGCCTGGTCGTGGCAGACCGGCCACATCTACCGGCTCGAATCGTTGTCGCCGGACGCGGGCAACACCTGCATGCAGGACTCCCGCGAGTTGACCACCTATCACGGGCATCCGGTCGACTGGGTCCGCAACGCTCCGTGCGATCTCTACGACACGTCGTACCGGTGGCAGGTCGTCATCAACGCCAACGGCTGGGCGAACCTGGAGAACGTGGGCAGCAGCAACTGCCTCGACTACTCCCAGGAATACGGATTGCGCGGTTTCCCCTGCTACAACACCAGCTACACCGGGGGATGGCAGGAGTGGCGGCTCGTCACCCGCCAGGCTCACGGCATCACCCAGGTCGTGCTCCAGAACGGGCGGTACCAGGAAGACCACGCCAACATGTGCGCCGATCTCTCCCTCCAGTACGGCCTGCGCGGCTATCCGTGCAATGGAACGTCCCAGGACTCGGGATACCAGGCGTGGCTCGTCTTCGACGTGGCCACCTGAGTCCCCCTGTCGACGAAAGCCCACCGTCGAAGGAAGTCCCCTGTCCAAGGTCGTCGTCCGTCTGGTGACGGACACCGTCCGTACCATCAGCACCTTTTCCCATGAAACGGGGTAACAGATGAGAAAGCCGCTCTCCGGCCGCCGCCTCGCCGCCGCCGCGCTGTCCGCGGTCGCTCTCGCGGGCTGTGGTCTGGCGATGGCGCCTGCCGCCTCCGCCGCCACGGCCCCTGCCGGCGCGCCCGCGGCGCAGGTGAAGCCCGACGCCAACCCGAACTCCTGCATCAGCACGCTCACGCAGTGGGGTTACGCGGCCACCACGACGCGGATCATCATCTGCAACACGACCGCTGTCGCCGCCTTCGTCAACGCGGAGAACGCCTTTGTCGCCTGTGTGCCCGCATTGGCCGCCACGATAAAGGACGTCAATGACAGGAACTATGACGTTCTGACGTCCGCGTGCTTCCTCGCGGCGTATGGCTGAACCTGCACCCCTGCGGGCCACGGGGCGGCGCTAGGATCGGTTCTGATGCCGGGTCAGACGGGGGTCCGGCACTGATCGTGGAGTGCCGGGGGCATGAGATTCGGCGTGCTGGGGCCGTTGCACGCCCAGGTCGCGGGGTGCGAAGTCCGACTCGACGGAGCGCGGCAGGCGAAGATGCTTGCCGCGCTTCTGGTCGACGCGAACAACCTCGTCACCATGGAACAGCTCGTTGCCGTGATGTGGGACGGGAAGGTCCCCGCCACCGCGGTCCGCCAGGTCCAGGACGCCATGTCCGGACTGCGCCGCAACCTGGCCGCGTGCGGGGCGTCGCGTTCCCTGATCAGCACCCGGCGCGGCGGCTACCAGATCCACCTGGAACGGGAGCAGTTGGACCTGCTGGAATTCGACCACCAGCGGCAGCTCGCCGAGCGGCACACCTCACCGTTGGAGACCGCCGTCGCGCTGCGGCGCGCGCTGGCCTGCTGGCGCGGTGACGCCCTGGTCGGCATGGCGAGCCGGGTCCTGGAGCTGGACGCGGCACGGCTGAACGAGAAGCGCGCGGCCACGCACAAGCTCTGCCTGAGCATCGAGGTCGGCCTGGGGCGCCATCGTGAGGTCATCGAGGAACTGACCGCCTTGCTAGGGGTGTTCCCCTTCGACGAGCAGGTCGCCGAGCATTTGATGGTCGCCCTGTACCGGTGCAGGCGGCAGGGCGAGGCGTTACAGGTGTACGAGCGGCTGCGCCGGACGCTCGCGGACGAACTCGGCGTCGATCCCACCCCGCCGCTCCAAGCCCTGCACCAGCGCATTCTGGCCGCCGACCCGTCCCTGGCGGCACCCGCCCCGGCGAGCGGCCCCGCGGCCACCGGACCGGACGGGCCCGGCGCCGCCGCCGAACCGGCCATGGCGCTGCCGGTACGCCAACTTCCCTTAGGCGTGCACGACTTCGTGGGCCGAGCCGACGCGCTGGCGGAAGTCGCACGGCAGTTGGACGTGTCGGCGCCCGACCGGGCCCCGGTGGCCGTCGTCGTGGGCGGTCCCGGTGTCGGCAAATCCTCCCTGGTGACGCACGCCGCGCGGCTGGCCAGCGCCTCCTTTCCCGACGGCCAGCTCTACCTCGACCTCGCCGGAACGTCGGACGCGCCACGGGACCCGGCGCTGATGCTGGCCGAGGCACTGCGCGCCTTCGGGGTCGGCGGCAGCGCGATCCCGACCGGCCTGCCCGAACGGGCCGCGCTCTACCGGTCGTTACTGGCGGACCGCCGGATGCTGGTGGTACTGGACGACGCCGGTCACGCCAGTCAGGTGCTGCCCCTGCTGCCGGGCGCCGACGGCTGCGCGGTGCTCATCACCAGTCGCATGCTGCTGACGCAGCTTCCCGGCGCCCAGCACATCGACCTGGACGTGCTGAGCCTGGCGGAGGCGCGGGAGTTGTTCACCGGCATCGTCGGGCGGCGGCGGGTCGAGCGGGAACCGGCGGAGGCCGACGCGATCCTCGCCTGCTGCGACAACCTGCCGCTGGCGATCCGGATCGCCGGCGCCAAGCTCACCGGCCGCCCGGCCTGGTCGCTGCGGGTGCTGCGGGAACGGATCGAGGACGAGTCCCGCCGACTGGCCGAGCTGAGGATCGGGGACCTCAGCGTGCGAGCCAACGTCGAACTGAGCGTGCGACTGCTCCCGCCCGACGCGGTACGCGCGCTGGGTCTACTGGGGCTGCTCGGCGCGTCCACCCTGCCCGGCTGGGTGGTCGGCCCGCTGCTGGACCGCCGCGACGCCGACGACGTGCTGGACACCCTCGTCGACGCCAGCCTGGTCCGTCTCACCGCCACCGACGCCATCGGCCAGCCGCGCTACCGGCTGCACGACCTGATCAGGACCTGTGCCGTGGAGCTCGCCGCACAGCTGCCGGAGGCGGACAGGCGGGACGCGATGGTCCGCGTGCTGGCCACCTGGCTCGATCTGGCCGGGCGCGCCACCGAGCGGCTGCCCGCAGGGCTGCTGGTCGCCGAACCCGGTTCCGCGCCGCGCCGTTCGCTGCCGGACGCGGTCGTGGACCGGCTGATGGCCGACCCGGTCGCCTGGTTCGACGCCGAACGCGACACCCTGCTCGGCGCGGTCCGGCTGGCCGTGGACTGGGGACTGGACGAATTGGCCTGGGAGTTGGCGGCAGGTCCCGCGACCTACTACGACCACCGGTGCCTCTACCAGGACTGGGAGCACGGGCACCTGCTCGCGTGGGAAGCGGCCGAGGCCGCGGGCAATACGCGCGGTGCGTCGGTGCTGCTGCGCGGCCTTGGCCAACTGAACATCTACCGCGACGAGTTCGACGAGGCGACCCGCGCCCTGGAGTCCTCCGCCGCCCTGTGCCAGAACGGCGAGGACAAGCGCGGCCAGGCGTTGGCGATGGCCATGCTGAGCACGATCAGCCGGGTGCAGGGCCGTTACGACGAAGCCGCCGCCCGTATCGAGCGGGCCCTGTCCATCGCGGTCGGTGAGGGCGACCGCCACCTCGAAGCCCAACTGTCGTGTTCGATGGGCGTGATGCGGCTCATGCAGGACGAACTCGACGAGGCGGAGTCCTGGTTCGGCGAGGCGTTGCGCCAGGCCAGGGCGCTCGACGACGGGCATCGGGTGGCGGTCGTGCTGCGGCGGTTCAGCCGGCTGCACGACCGGCGCGGCGATCCGGACGAGGCGCTGCGCTGCCTGGGGCAGGCGCTGGCCGCCTTCGAGGAACTGGCCGACGAGCGGTGCGCCGCGTACACACTGCTGGAAGTCGGCCGCGTGCACGCCGGCCGGCACGACCGGGACCGGGCAGGCCCGGCGCTGGAGCGCGCGGCCGGAATCTTCCAACGACACGGCGACCGCCACGACGAAGCCGCGTGCTGGCAACTGCTCGGCGACCTGGACGCCGCCGCCGGAGCCCACCACCTGGCACACCGCCACCACGAACGTGCACTGCGGCTGTGGCAGACCATCGGTGACGCGCACCGGACGAAGACCCCGGCGCCCCCGTCGTCACCATGACGACGCCGCGCGGTCCGTCCGTACCGCCACTCAGGGGAATTCCAGGTCACGGGGCCGTGGCCGCCGGGGGCGGCGGGGTCGGGGTGGGTAGTCTCGCGCTGCCCCGGGTGCAGTTCCGCCTGCGCGCCGACCGATGGAGATGACCTATCGCCGAGTCGAAGGCCGCCACCGCGGGGGCCTCCCCCGGAACCCAGCCGCCCGAGGCCGAGCGGCTGCGGACGATGTTGCGCGACCCCGCCTACCGGCGAGCGCTGCTCTTCTGCGCCCTGATCGGCATTCCGGTGTCCGCGCTGGCCTTCTGGTTCCTCGCGGCGCTGCACGAGTTGGAGCAGTTGGTCTGGACGGACTGGCCCAAGGATCTGGGGTGGCCGCACGCACCCTGGTGGTGGCCCTTTCCGGCGTTCGCGCTGGCGGGACTGGTCGTCCCGCTGGTGGCGGGCCGGTTGCCCGGCCGCGGCGGACACGTACCGGCGGCCGGGTTGCACTCAGGTGGGCCAACGAGGGCAGCGATTCCCGGTGTGATCATCGCGGCGCTGTTCAGCCTGCCGCTGGGGGCGGTGCTGGGACCCGAGGCCCCGCTGATCGCGCTCGGCGGTGGGCTGGCCCTGGTCTTCCGTGACCTGGCGCGCGCGCCGGCCTCACCGCGGAGCACCGCCCTGCTCGGTGCCGCCGGTTCCGCGGCGGCGATCTCCGCGATCTTCGGCAACCCGCTGGTGGCGGGCATCTTGCTGATGGAGGTGGCGGGCGTGGGCGGGCCGCAGCTCTTCGCCGTGATGCTGCCGGCCCTGCTGGCCAGCGGCATCGGATCGGTGATCTTCAGCGGGTTCGGCCAGTGGACCGGCTTCAAGACCGGGAGCCTGGCGGTCGGTCTGCCCGCCCCTCCCGTGCTGGACACCGGCGACGTCGTCTGGTCGCTGCTGATGGGACTGGTCATCGGAGCGGCCGTCCACGTACTCGTGGTGGGCGGACGGTACGTGGCGGTCTTCGTGTCCGGCCGACTGCTGCCGCACACGACGCTCTGCGCGCTGGCGGCCGGCGGGTGCGTCGCGCTCTTCGCGGTCAGCACCGGCCGCTCGCCGTCCGAGGCGGCGCTGTCGGGCCAGGCGACGCTGTCGCAGTTGGCCAAGGACCCGCATGCCTGGTCGGTGGGGGCGCTGGTGGCGGTGCTCGTCTTCAAGGGGGCCGCCTACGTCCTGTGCCTGGGGAGCCTGCGCGGCGGCCCGGTCTTCCCGGCCCTCTTCCTGGGCGGAGCCGCGGGCGCGCTGCTCGCCCCGCTGCCGGGGCTCGGCCTGGTACCCGCGATGGCGGCCGGGATGGCGGCGGCGGCCACATCGGCGCTGCGGCTGCCGGTCAGCAGCGTCGTACTGGTCGCGATCATGCTCGGCCACTCCGGCTCCGTGCCGGTCATCGTCCTCGCCTCCGTGATCTCCTTCATGGCCGCCGAACTGTTGCCACAGGGGCCCGTTCTTTCCGGACGACCCGCGTGACCCCGGCGCCGGTCCCGCTCCGGCCCCGGTCCTGCTCCCCCTCCGGCCTTAATCCTGCTCCTGCCCCGGCTCAGCGGACGCGGTGGTCAGGACGCCGCACAGGGGTCCGGTCGGGGACGGGGAATTCGTCTCCGGCGAGCACGAGCGTGCAGGTCGGAGGCTGGGATCGGTGGTGCGGTCGCCCCTCCACGCGGACGGCGAAGGGCCGGGGCGGGTCCTCCGGCAGTTCCCCGGAGAGCGTGAGCCGGTCGGCGTTCCCGTCCTCCCGGTGGCCCACTTCCCGCCCGTCGACGAGGAGTTCGACCTCTCGGTGGTGTCCGCCGCTGACGTCCACGCTGATCGAGTGTCCGGCGTGTTCGATGTGGAAGTGGTGGAGCTGGTTCATAGCGGCCTCGTTCAGGCGCTGGAAAGTGATCGGGGGGCGAGACGCCCGATCCGTCGGCGGACCTCTTCGCCCGCGGGTCGCGCTCGGCGGCGAGAGCGCCTTTCCATCAGATCACGGTCGGGACGTCGCCGCGCGGCGGCCGTGGCCAACGGACGCATCACCGCACGCGCGGCCCCGGCCCCGCGTGACGCGGGACGCGGGACCGTGCGGAGAACCATGGCCCGGCTCAGCGGAATCCGCCTGCTCCACCGCCGCTACGCGGGCGAGGCGACCCGCTCCCCCACCGGCTCGGCCTTCCCGTTCCTGACTCGCCCCAGCAGCCCCGCCGCCTCCGGCACCCGCTGGAGCGCCCCCAGCAGCAGCACCCACAGGTCGTGCAGCCGCTCCTCGATCTGGTCGCGGCCGTCCAGCGCGTCGGAGACGGTGTGGAGGCCGAAGAAGGCGTAGACGACACCGGGGGCCGCGACCGCCGGGGCGACACCGTCGGCCAGTTCCCCACGGCGGCCTGCCTCCTCCAGCAACGCGGTCACCGTCTCGATCCAGGGACTGAACGGGGTCGGCAGCCTCGCGTCGATCGCCTTGCGCTCCATCCACAGCCGGGACCCGGCGCGCACGACGACATCGTCGCGGAAGGCGCGCGCCACGGTGAAGCTGAGCGCGACGAGTTTCTCCAGCGCGGGCGCGTCGGCCGTCCGGGCGCGGTCGACCAGTTCCGGCCAGGTCGCGAAGTGCGCCTCGACGACGGCCAGCGCGAGTTTCTCCTTGTTGGCGAAATGAAAGTAGATCGCTCCGCTGGTGCGGCCGGACAGCGCGCTGATGTCGCTGATACTCGTCCCCGCATAACCACGTTCGTCGAACAGACGCGCCGCGGCCTCCAGCAGAAACCGCCGTGTCGTCTCCGCCCGCTCCTGCACGTTCACTCCGCCTGCCGCGCCGTCACCAACAGCAGGCAATCTACTACCTCCGCGCAACATCCACGAAGCAATGCGCGTGCAAATCCCCAGGGCGTGAGTTCTCCTTATGGTATGAATTCTCCGACAGGGGTCGGCGGTCGTGCCCGTCCGCTGACCTGGTCCCGGACGGTCCCCCGCGAGACAGTGCACCGCGCGTCCGTCGCCGAGGTTCTCCTGACCGACGTACGGCCGACGGCGGACGACGCGTTCGAGGCCGCCGCCGCCTGGCCCCGATCGCATACGACCTTCCCCCTCGACGGGACCGACCGGCACAGCCCGCTGGTCCTGGTGGAGACCCTGCGGCAACTCGGCATCTACATACCCCTGCGCTGGTACGGGGTCCCGCCCACCAGCCACCTGCTCATCACCGACCTGTCGTTCGACCTGCGGCCCGGACGCGCGCCGCGGGCGGGCCACGGCTGCACCGAGGTGACGTGCCGGATCGCGGTCGGCGGTCGCCGCCAGGGGGCGGACGGCGTCACCACCGGCCTGCGGCTCGACGTCACCTACCTCGCCGACGGCCGAGCGTTCGCGCAGGCCAACGGGGGTGCCCGTTTCCTGAGCGCTCACGGATACGCGGCGCTGCGCGCCGAACGCCTCACGGCACGCCAGCCGACGCCGACGGCCGACGGGCGCCCCGCGCCCGCCGCGCTGGCCGTCGCCCACCTCAGAGATGTGCTGATCACCCACCGCGCCGGCACGGTCGAGATCGACCCGGCCGACCCCTGCCACCCGTTCTTCTTCGACCACCCGACCGACCACGTCCCCGGCATGGTGCTCCTGGAGGCGGCGCGGCAGGCAGCCGCCGAGGTCAGCGGCGGCGTACTACTCCATCCGACGTGCGGCCGTCTGGTGGCGGCGCGGTTCGCCGAGTTCACGCCGCGGGCCAGCGTGGAGTGCGTCCCGCACCACCGGACCTGCGTCTTCCGCATCCACAACGGCGCCGAGCGCGCCGCTTTCGGCGTACTCGGATACGGCGACTCGGGTGATTACGCAGAGGACTCACTTGACTACGTTGGGTTGACATCCATAACGTAACGATCGATATGTTCTTGGCGGTCTCCCAGACGGCCCTTTTACGGGGCCGCGTCCGCCGAGGGCCCGCGCCCGTCTGCTTTCACCGGTATGCCGACCCCGCCGCGAGGAATGCGACGTCGCATCGCCGGCACATTCAGGCATTCCTGAAAAGGAAATCCCCGATGAACTCTCATCCCATTCTTTCGTGGACACCCGCGGCCATCGTCTTCGACTGCGACGGCACACTCATGGACACCGAACGCCATTGGCAGCAGGCCCGCGAACTGGCCATGAACGATGTCGGGGTCGCCCCCGCCGAGGGCTTCGCCGAACGGGCGAAGGGCCTGCACTTCACCGAGTGCGGTCAGCTCATGGCCGACGAAGCAGGCCGCCCCGAGCTCGGCGTCCAGCTCACCTCCGGCCTGCTGCACCACTTCCGCGCGCTGGTGGCCCGCGAACCGCAGACCATGCGCGGCGCGCGGGAGCTGGTGGAGACGGCCGCCAAGTTCGCCCCGCTCGCGGTCGCCAGCAACTGCCCCCTGGACGTCGTGGAGACCTGCCTCGACCACGCCGGGCTCCGGGACCACTTCGACCACATCGTGGTCGCCGACGAGGACAACCGGCCCAAGCCCCACCCGGACGTCTACCTGACCGCGGCCCGGCTCTGCGGCGCCGCGCCGGGCGACACACTGGCGGTCGAGGACTCCGCCTGCGGGGTGGAGGCGGCCGTACGCGGCGGCCTGCGCGTCGTCGGCGTCGGCCCCTGGCCGGGCGAGGACATCGCGGCGCGGGTCGACCTGTGGGTCGCGACGCTCGACGAGCCGGGCATCTTCGAGTGGGCGACGCGCCGGATGGCCCAGCGGCTGCCGGTCTGATCCGACCCGCCGCGGACCGGCGGGTCTCCCGCCCCGTGTCCTCCGGACGGACCGGCCCACTCCCCCGCTGCCCCGTCCGCCCGCGGGTCACCCGCCGGGTCCGCCGGTCGTCCGTCAGCCGCGTGGCCGGTCAGGCACTCTGTTCCTCCGGTACGTCCCCCGCCGCCGCGAGCAGCGGGCCCAGCCGGGAGACGGTTCCGCGCGCGGAGGAGAACAGCAGCGCGATCCCCACCGCGCCCGGGTCCGGGACGCCGGCCGCCCGGTCGCCGAGGTAGCTCGCGCGGCCGCGCCTGGCCGTCAGCCGGGCGGTGTTGCCGACGCCTTCCCACGCGGCCCGCGCCGCGTGGGCCACGGCGGTGGCCGGGTCGGTCCCCGGCGGCTGCGCCGTCAGCGCGTCGGAGGCCGGGGCGAGCGCGTCGACCAGGGTCTTGTCGCCAACGGTCGCCTCTCCGACCCGCTGAATGGCCGCGAGGCCGTTGCCGACACCGGCGGCCAGCGCTCCGGCGTCGGGTCCCCCCTCGCTCACCGCGAGCGCCGCCGCCATCTCATGGAACAGCAGGCCGAACAGGGGCCCGCTGGTGCCGCCGACCTCATCGAGGAAAGCGGCCGCGGCGGCGTCCAGCGGGCCGGCGCAGCTCGCCTCGGGGGGCCTGACCCGCTCCGGTGCGCCGTTCGAGGCGGCCTTCCACGCCTCCGGGCCGATCGGGTCGTCGAGACGTCGCAGCGTCGCCCGGAGGCCCGCGACGAGGTTCGCGCCGAAGTCACCGTCGCCGACCTGCTGGTCCAGTGCGGTCAGTTCGGGCTCGGTGGCCTCCGCGGAGGCGGCGAACCGGCGTATCCAGGCATCGGTGAACGCGGTGCGGGACGGTGCGGCCATGACTGCCTCCGGGGAACTCGTGAGTCGCGGGGTTCCTATACGACCGGTGCGGTCGCGGGCCAGGCGGGGGTGTGGGCGGGCGCGTCGTAGTAGGCGAGGGTGTCCGCGTCGGCCACCAGCAACGTCAGCGAGAAGCCGCGCATGTCCAGGGCCGTGACGAAGTCGCCGACCAGCGTGCGCTCGACGGCCGCGCCGCGCCCGTCGAGCACCTTGGTGACCTCGTGCAGGACGGCGTACAGCTCCATCCTGGTGATGCCGCCGAGGCCGTTGACCAGCACGATCACCGACGTGCCGGGGACCAGGCCCAGGGGGTCGGCCAGCGTGCCGACCATGTCCGCGGCCAGGTCGCGCAACGGGCGTTCGCGCAGCGTGCGACGGGCCCGTTCACCATGGATGCCGACGCCGTACTCGAGACCGCCGGCCGGCAGGTCGAAGGCGGGCAGGCCGGTGGCGGGAGCGGTGTGGGCGGCGGAGGCCACGGCCATGCTGCGGCAGCGGCCCACCACGTCCACGCCCAGGGCGGCCAGGTCCTTCAGGCCCATCCCGGTGTCCGCCGCCGCGCCGAGGATCTTCTCGACCAGCACCGTCGCGCCGGTGCCCCGGCGGCCGTTCACGACCTCCGCGGAGTCCGAGGCGGCGTCGTCGTCGATCAGGACCCGCGCGCAGTCGACGCCCTCACGAGCGAGCCGTTCGGCGGCGATACCGAAGTTGATCTTGTCGCCGGTGTAGTTCTTCACCAGGTGCAGCACACCGTTCTCCCGCGCCACGGCGAGCGAGGCGGCGAAGATCTGGCGGTTGTGCGGCGAGGCGAAGACGCGGCCGGGACAGGCGGCGTCCAGCATGCCCGCGCCCACATAGCCGATGTGCAGCGGCTCGTGCCCCGAGCCGCCACCGGACACCAGGCCCACGCGTCGCGCGGGCGACGGGGTCAGCGCCCGTACGAAGCCGTTCGCTTCGTCCCAGGCGACGCTGTCGGCGTGCGCCCGTTCGAAACCGGCCAGGGAGTCCACGACGAGGTCGTCGATCTCGTTCGCGAAGTAAAGGCCCATGGTGCACCAGACCTTTCCGGAGAACGCGGTCGGTCTCCTGCGTAATCATGCTGTTCGGTATCACCCGAAACGGCAACTTTCCGCCCACGTACGAGTGGCTGTCGCAGAAGTACCGGACGTACGAGCGGGCGGTCGGGTATAAGGCGTGCCGCGTGGCCGCCGGAGGTTATCTCCCTCTCGGGACACGCAGAATCTATGTCGGCCGGAGTAGACATTCGGCGGTGACGTGGTTATGGTTTCTCTCGTAGCCGAGATCAGCAAGGCCCGGCAGACACGAACTGCCGGGCAGCAGTACGCGAAGTGCAGGACGCAGGACGGTGCGGTGGTGGAGTTCCAGAGCCGGGGTTGTTGCCAGACGGGCGATGGGACTGACCGCCGGACCGGGTGGCCCGAGGTGATCAGGGGCCGCCACGAGCAGTACCGCAGTGCCAAGAGATGATTCAGAGGGTTGATCCCGAGGGAAGAACGGAGGAGCCGAGCGCCATCAGGATCGCCCGGGCGGATTTTCGGGCCCGGGTACCGCAGGACATCGATAGTGAGGTGGTCTCCGGTCAAGCAACCGCGATCCCCGCATCAGCCGCCAACCCCCTCCCGGTGGCGATGCGGACACAGAGAGCCGGCGCAGTACGTAAGCCGGTAGATGGTGTAGCAGTTCCTTCGGGGCCTTGGTGCCGTTCGGCACCAAGGCCCCTCAAGCGCGTTCCACAGAGAGGCGAGATGACAGCAGACGACTCGTTCGGCCGACTCGACGACGACGACTACCCCGCGTACACCATGGGCCGAGCAGCCGAGATACTCGGTACCACCCAAGGCTTCCTCCGCGCGATCGGCGAAGCCCGCCTGATCACCCCGCTGCGTTCCGCGGGCGGACACCGCCGCTACTCCCGCTACCAACTGCGCATCGCCGCGCGCGCCCGCGAGCTCGTCGACCAGGGCACCCCCGTCGAGGCGGCGTGCCGCATCGTCATCCTCGAGGACCAGCTCGCGGAGGCCCAGCGCATCAACGAGGAGCTGAGTTCCTCCGAGCCCCGCGACCGGGCCACCGGCTGAACGACTCCCGACCTCAGCGACTCCCTACCTGAACGACTCGCTGCCTGAACGACTCCGACGCGCCGTGGCCCGGCATTCCGCGTGCTCCCGGCGGAGGCCCGAGCCGTGTCCTCGCCGCTCCCGGCGGGAGCCGCTTGTTGGGGACGGGCCTGGGTGGCAGGGTTGTGGGGACCGTCGTCCCGGCCGCCGCGGAGTGGCCGGGTGGGGTGGTCGCGCTGGTGTCGTTCCCTCGGGCGTGTGCCCTGTGGTCCCCGGTGGCATGTGCTGGTCGATGTGCGCGACCTCGTGGTCCCGCGCTGTGAGGGGATTGAGTCATGGCGGAAGAGACTGATGCCGGCAGGGTGCGTTCCGGTCCGAAGCGGTGGGCATGACCGCGCACGGTCTGGCGCGCGCACTGGCCGGGTTGCTGGAGGCCAGCCATACGGCGCCGTTCGAGCGGTTGCCGCGTCTGCTGGACACCGCGGCCAAGCAGGCCGGCGCGGGCGGGGCCCGGCTCTTCGTGGCGGATCTCCAGGAGGAGGTACTGCGCGAGGTGACCGGGACCGGCCTGAACGCCGGCGAGGGCGGCGAGGAGCACCGGATCGAGGGCACCTTGCCCGGTCGCGCCTACCAGATCACACAGGTCACCGCCCCGGCGTCCGGCGGGGCGTGCTGGATGCCGGTGCGGGACGGCACGGAACGTCTGGGCGTCCTGCACGTCGAGCCCGGCCCCGACGACACGGGCACGCCCGACGGTGAGGTGGCGCTGGCGCTGGCGTCGATGGCCGGACTGCTGCTGGTCTCCAAGCGGGCCAACAGCGACTCCCACGCCCGGCTGACCCGCACCCGGCCGATGGGCGTGCCCGCCGAACTCCAATGGGCGCTGATGCCGCCACGGACCTTCTCCGACCAGCGGGCCACGGTCAGCGCCTTCATGGAACCGGCCTACGAGGTGGCCGGGGACGCCTTCGAGTACGCGCTGGCGGACGACATCCTGCACCTGGCGATCTTCGACGCCATGGGGCACGACACCTCCGCCGGACTGACCGCCGCTCTGGCGATGTCCACCTGCCGCAGCCACCGCCGCGCCGGCGCCACCATTCCCGACGCCAGCAGAGCCATCGAAGACACGCTGGTCGGGCAGTTCGGACACACCCGGTACGCCACCGGCGTCCTGGCGGACCTGGAACTGGACACCGGCAAGTTCAGCTGGGTCAACCGGGGCCACCTGCTGCCGGTACTGATCCGCGGGGGCCGGTGGTCCAGCACCCTGTACTGCCCTCCGGCCGGGCCGATGGGCAGCGGATTCAACCTGCCGGTCGAGCAGCGCACCGAGCAGTTGGAGCCCGGAGACCGGCTGCTGCTGTTCACCGACGGCATCACCGAGGCCCGCGACAGCGACGGCCGGGAATTCGGTGTGGAGCGTTTCACCGACTTCATCACCCGCCACCACGCGGACAACCTTCCCGTCGACGAGACGCTGCGCCGCCTGATGCGCACCGTCATGGAGTACCACCACGGACGCCTCGAGGACGACGCCACCGTCCTGTTCTGCGAATGGCACGGCCCGGACGGCGCGACGGGGGGTCAGGCGGCTCGGGCGAGTTCTGCGCGGCCGAACAGCAGGGCGTAGCCGGCGGGGAGTTCGCTGATGGTGCGGGTGAGCAGGTCGCCGGGCAGGAGGGCGGCGACGGTGCTCAGGACGGCGCCGGTGTCCCAGCGGGCGACGGCGGGGGTGACGCCGGTGCGGGCCGCGATGTCCTGGACGAAGCTCCAGCCGGTGCGGGGCTGCGCGGTGGGCGCCTGGGCGGTGAGGACGTCAGCGGCCTGACGGGGCAGATGGGCGGCGAGCGCGGTGCGCAGGTCGTCGCCGAGCTGGCTTCCCAGGGCCGCGAGCACGGCGTGGACGGCCTGCTCTGCGCGTTCGCGGGTGGGGTAGGCGCCGTCGTAACGGACGGTTTCCAGCATCTGGTCGTAGGTGAGCGCCGACGCGGTCCGGCGCTGTTCGGACTGGGCGTGCATGGCTGCGGCGGTGGCCTTCCGTTTCGGGCGGCGGGCGGGCCCGGGGAGGGGGGGCGGCCACCGAGGGGGGGGGCGGGGGGGCGTCGGGGGCTTTGTCACCTAAAGGACCGGGACCACGGGGAGGAAAGGCTGGGTGGTCACCAGGGGAAACACCACCACAGGCGCGGG
>NZ_JBVHLD010000004.1:7998-53059 GCF_055559175.1 Streptomyces sp. NPDC024632 | reverse complement strand
AGGGAAGCTAAGACTACGCCGGGTTGTGTTAGGCCTGGTTGGTCCGGCTTTTGCGTTGGCCTTTCTTTTTGCGCCGCCGTCCGTCCCCGGGGGGCGGGCCCCCCCGCCGGGTGGGGTGGAGGAGATGTCGGTCGGCGGCGAAGGAGGGTGCCGACGGGTTCGCGTCCTTCGCCGCGCGGTACCGCGGGCGGCGGGGGGTCAGCCGGCGATCTGCCGGCGGTTGTCGCCCGCGCCGACGGAGATCTTGCGGGGCTTGGCCCGCTCGGCGATCGGGATGCGCAGCGTCAGCACCCCGGCCTCGTAGTCGGCCTGGATCTGCTCGGTGTCCAGGGAGTCGGCCAGCACGATCTGGCGGGAGAAGACCCCCAGCGGCCGCTCGGACAGATCCATCTGCACGCCCTCGTCGTGCGGGGCGGGCCTGCGCTCGGCCTTCACCGTCAGCATGTTGCGCTCGACGTCGATGTCGATCGCGTCCGGCGAGACCCCGGGGATGTCGAAGGACACCACGTACTGCTCGCCGTCGCGGTAGGCGTCCATCGGCATCGCGGCGGGCCTCGACCAGGTGCCGGGGCGCAGGAGCTGCTCGGTGAGTCGGTCCAGTTCACGGAAAGGGTCGGTACGCATCAGCATCGCGGAACACCTCCAGGAAGTCGGGCGCTTGGCGCCGGTGTCGTTCACCTGCCCTCTGTTGTAGCATGTCATCCATCCGATGACAAACATTGATGTCACCCTGAGGGTGACACCCCTGGGTGACAGCCCGGAGGAGGCGCCATGACAGCCGACCAGCCCGCCCCGACACCGTCGCCAGCGCCCGCCGCGGCCACCTTCCCCGCCGCCGCGGCGGCACTGGAAACCATCGACGCGGCCGTCCGCGACGCCCGCGGCCCGGCACCCGACCA
This sequence comes from Streptomyces sp. NPDC024632, assembly GCF_055559175.1. Taxonomy (NCBI): domain Bacteria; kingdom Bacillati; phylum Actinomycetota; class Actinomycetes; order Kitasatosporales; family Streptomycetaceae; genus Streptomyces; species Streptomyces sp. NPDC024632. The sequence continues at coordinate 52,160 of NZ_JBVHLD010000004.1, read as the reverse complement.
GCCGTCGGTCCCTGCGGCCGACCCCCGGCACGTACTCGCCTCGCTCCTGCTCCTGCGCGAGATCCGCGAACAACTCGCCGGCTGGGAAACCGGCCTGATCGAGACCGCGCGGGCGGCCGGTGCCAGCTGGGCCGACCTCGCCGCGCCCCTCGGCGTCTCCAGCCGCCAGGCCGCCGAGCGCCGCTACCTGCGCCTGCGCCCCGGCCCGGCCGGCTCCACCGGCGAGGAAAGGGTCAACGCCACCCGCAACCGCCGCGCCGCCGACAGAACCGTCGATGCCTGGGCCCGCACCAACGCCGCCGACCTGCGCAGACTCGCCGGCCAGATCACTCAGCTCACCGACCTGCCGACCGCCGCCGACACCGCCCTCGGCCACCTCGACACCGCCCTGGCCGCCGACGACGCCGCCGCGCTCATCACCCCGCTCACCGCCACTCACGCCCACCTCCAAGCGGGCCACCCCGACCTCGCCGACCGCGTCCACACCGTCACCGAACACACCCACCAGCTCCGCAACCCCGCGGGGCGACCGCCGCACACCCCGTAGTCACACCTCCGGTCAGGTGGTCCCGCCCGCCGCGTTCCGGCCCGGCCGGCCGCCGGACGTGCTCCGATCGGGCAGCGCGCGGACCCGGCGGCGTTCGAGGTTTTGAATTCGCTGGCTGGGCAGCCGCATAACGGGGGCCGGTCTCTTCTGAGGTGCCCAGTCATGCCGTAGGCCGAGGAATCCGTCGAGCTTCAGCCGGCCGTTCCCCGGCACGGCACGCGCTGATCCGCTGGGCGCTCCGTACGCCCGGCGCACGGCGCTCTGCCTGCCCCTCGTACACGTACGAACCCCGCGTCCCCGGGCGTCGGGCCGGTACGCGCACCGCGTACACCGCGCGTCGTTCGGCGCAGCGCCCCTATGGAGGTCCCGCAATGTCTGTTCCCGTCGCATCCGATCCGCTCGCCGAACTCTCCGCGGCCGGAGTCTCGGTCTGGCTGGACGACCTGTCCCGCGAGCTGCTCGCCGGTGGTGAGCTGAAGCGGCTGATCGCGGACCGGCACGTGGTGGGGGTCACGACGAACCCCACGATCTTCGCCTCCGCGCTGTCCAAGGGGGACCGCTACAGCGAGCAACTGCGGCGCCTGGGCGCCGAGGGCGCGAGCGTGGACGAGGCCGTCTTCGCCCTGACCACCGATGACGTCCGGACCGGCTGCGACCTCTTCGCCCCGGTGCACGAGCGCACCGGTGGTACCGACGGGCGGGTCTCGATCGAGGTGGATCCCCGGCTGGCGCGGGACACCGACGCCACGATCGAGCAGGCACGCAAGCTGTGGGAGGCCGTGGACCGGCCGAATCTCCTGGTGAAGATCCCGGCCACCCGCGAGGGTCTCGCCGCGATCACCGCCGCCGTCGCCCGGGGCATCAGCGTCAACGTCACGCTGATCTTCTCCCTCGACCGCTACCGCGCGGTGATGGACGCCTACCAGAGCGGCCTCGAACAGGCCCGTGAGGCGGGTCTCGATCTGGCGGCCATCGACTCGGTCGCCTCGTTCTTCGTCTCGCGCGTGGACACCGAGGTGGACGCCCGGCTCGACGCGCTCGGCACCCCCGAGGCGCGCGACCTCAGGGGCGCCGCCGCCGTCGCCAACGCCCGGCTGGCGTACCGGGCCTACGAAGAGATGACCGCCGCGCCGCGCTGGCAGGCGCTCGCCGCCGCCGGAGCCCGCCCGCAGCGCCCCCTGTGGGCGTCCACCGGGGTCAAGAACCCGGATTACCCCGACACGATGTACGTCGGCGAACTCGTCATCGCGGGCACCGTCAACACCATGCCCGGCACGACCCTTGAAGCGTTCGCCGACCACGGCGCCCTTCCGGCCCACCCGCCGACCGGCGAGGAGTACACCGCGGCGACCGCCCACTTCGAGGCGCTGGCGCGGGTCGGCGTGGACTTCGCGGATGTCACCGACACCCTGGAGCGCGAAGGGCTGACCAAGTTCGAGGACAGCTGGACCGAACTGGGCGCCTCCGTGGACAACGAGATGCGCGGCGCCACCGCCGCCGCCGCGTCCGCCTCCGGCGGAGCCGGTCTGCTGGCGATCTATCTCAACGACCACCTGTCCGGCGCGACCGGCGGGCTGGAGCTCTTCCGCCGGGCGGCGCAGACCCAGAAGGACCGCGACGGCGGCCCGGAACTGGCGGAGCTGGCCCGCCAGATCGAACAGGACCGTGACTCGCTGATCCAGATCATGACCGATCTGGACGTGTCCCCCGACCGCTCGAAGGTCGCCATCGGATGGGTGGCGGAGAAGGTCGGCCGCCTCAAGCCCAACGGACACCTCTTCACGCGATCCCCGCTCAGCGACCTGCTGGAGCTGGAATCCATGTGCCTGGGTGTTGCGGGCAAGGCGGCCTGCTGGCGCACCCTGCGCACTCTGGCCGAGACCGAGACCCGGCTGTACCCCGAGCACCTGGACACCTTGCTGGAGCGCGCCGAGCACCAGAGCGCCGTACTCGAGGAGTTGCGTCTGGCCGCGGCCGCCCGCGCCCTCCCGTAGTCCCCGGCCGTCATCGCCGAGAACGCCGAACCCCGCACCTGCCGTGAGGCGGATGCGGGGTTCGGCGTTCTACGTCCCGACGTCCGGGACGGCGGGCGCGGGTACGGGCCGGGAAGGCCGCCCGTCACCGCGTCTGACGGTGAGGGGCGCCTTGCTCGGGGTCGTCGTCGATGGTCTGCCACGTCCGGCCGCGCTGGGCGTCGGCCGAGGCGGCGGGATCCGGCTGCCCGTTCGGCGCGGCGGGATCGGGACGTACGGCCGGGGCGGCGGTCCGGCGGGAGCGCATACGGCGGCTGCCGTACCAGAAGCCGCCCAGGAGGACCGCGGCCACCACGATCGCGGCCAGGAGGATGAGCAGGCTGCCGGAAACCCCGGAGCTTGCCAGGTAGTGGGTGGATGTCATGAGGGTTGTCTCCTGCTCTGGGGCTGTCCGGCGGTGACGAGCGGTCAGCCCTTGGCCTTGCCGGCCGCGCCCTTCTCGGTGGCGGCGCCGTCGGTGACGAGGGTGCCGCCGGTGGTCTCCAGGTGCGCCCGGACGAACCACTGGAACTGCTCCAGGTCGCGGAGCTGTCCGATCAGCAGGTCCTCGGTGGCCGGGTCGATCTCGCCGGCCACCTCGATCGCCTTGCGGACGTCCTCGACGACGCCGTTGTAGACCAGGTTGAGGGCGCCGAGGTGGGCGATGGCGTCCTGGCGGCCGATGCTGTAGTCGTTCCAGGTCCGCTCACTGACCAGGGCGCCCGGGGTGCCCAGGGCGACACCACCGAGCGCGGCGATGCGCTCGGCGACGTCATCGGCCATCGCGCGGACCTGCTCGACCTGCGGGTCGAGCATCTCGTGGACGGCGATGAAGTGCGGCCCGACGACGTTCCAGTGCACGTGCTTCAGCGTCAGATGGAGGTCGTTGAGGGCGTGCAGCCGCATCTGGAGAATCCCGATGAGCTCGCCGCCCTGCTTGGTGGTCAGGCCGGGGACGGTGTACTTCGGAAGCTTGCGCGTGGGCATGGCTGTCTCGCTTTCGTCGGTCGAGAAGGTCGTGAATTTCGGCTCGGGCACGTGTCAGGCACGAGCCGGGCTTGGTGAGCGGTCCCCGCGCGGTCGGCGGGGGCGGGTCGCCCCAGGGCTTGACGGGCTCAGGGCGCCGGGACGAGGGCTGCGTCGACCTCGCGGAGGAAGTCGTCCAAGTCGTCGGGCGTGCGCGAGGTGATCAGCGTCCAGCCGTCGGCGGTGTCGCTCACCACGGGCTTGTCCACCCACGCGCCGCCGGCGTTGCGGATGTCGGTGCGCAGGGACGCGTAGGAGGTGAGCGTCTTTCCGCGGACGAGATCGGCCTCGACCGCGAGCCACGGGCCGTGGCAGATCGCCGCGACGGGGCGCTTGGCCGACGCGAAGGCCCGTACGGCCCGCACGGCCGTTTCGTCCTGCCGGAGGCTGTCGGCGTTCAGCGTGCCGCCGGGTACGAGCAGCAGGTCGTACGCCGTGACGTCCGCCTTTTCCAGGGTCAGCGTCGGCTGCACGGTTTTGCCGGGGTCCTTGTCGCCGACGAGCGTCCGGATCGGCTCGTCGGACACGGCCGCGACGTCGACTCTTGCGCCCGCCGCCCGCAGGTGTTCCACGGGGACGACGAGTTCGTCCTGCTCGACGCCGTAGTTCGTCACGATCGCCAGAACGCTCCGGTCCTTGAGATTGCTGACCGCCATGGCGGTTCCTTCCTTACGCGCTTCTTGTGCTGGTGGCCCCCCGGGCTCGATGTGCGGCTACCCCTTCACCAGCTTTAATGCCTCGAAATGCTCACCGATTTGCCCGAATGGCGCGATATTGCGGCGATCCGGGTGGTCGGACGTCCTCCGGGACTCCCCTCGCGGGCACGCGGCCGAGGGCGGAGGGAGAACGACGCCCGGTGCGCGGGACGCGGCGGCCCCTCCCCCGGACGGCCGCGCTGGACCTCACGGCTCACGGCTCACGGCGCGAGGCCGGCGTCGCGGGCCAGGAGTGCGGCCTGCACGCGGTTGGTCACGCGCAAGGTGGTCAGGATGCGGCTGACGTGGGATTTGACGGTGCTCTCCCGCATGCCGAGCGCGTTCGCGATGTCGGCGTTGGTGTCCCCCTCGGCGAGCAGGGCCAGCACGTCCTTCTCCCGCGGGGTCAGAGGGTCGATCCGCGTCCGGGCCTGGGCGGCCCGAGGCCGGTTGGTGCGGTGGTAGCAGTCGATGAGACGGCGAGCGGCGGCGGGATGGAGCAAGGCGGAGCCGGCGGCGACGAGGTGGACGGCGCGCAGGATCTCGGCGGGGTCGGTGTCCTTGAGCAGGAAGCCGTCGGCACCCGCGGCCAGCGCGTTGTAGACGTACTCGTCGAGGTCGAAGGTGGTCAGCGAGATGACCTTGGGCGGGTGGGGCAAGGCGCGCAACCGCTTGGTGGCGACGATGCCGTCCATGCGGGGCATCCGGATGTCGACCAGGGCGATGTCGATGCGGTGGGCGGTGGCCTGCTCGATGGCGTGGAGCCCGTCAGCGGCCTGGGCGACGACCTCGATGGCCTCGTCGCCGTCGAGGAGGTCGGTCAGTCCGAGGCGGACGAGTGCGTCGTCGTCGACGACCATGACGCGGATCATGCACGGGGACCGTTCGGCGCGGCGGCGCGGTGCGGTATCCGGGCGGCCAGCCGCCAGGACCCGCTGCCGCCGGGCCCGGCATTCAGGTGTCCGCCGAGTGCTTCGACCCTCTCGCGCAGCCCGACAAGGCCGAACCCCGAGGGCGCCGTCGCCTCGCCGCGCCCGCCGGGAGTGTTGGTGACCTCGACGACGGTGGCGGGCGGCCCGTAGTCGATACGGACGCGGACGGGGGCGTCGGCAGCGTGTTTGCGGGCGTTGGTCAGGGCTTCCTGGACCAGGCGGAAGACCGCCAGCCTGTGGGCCGACGGGGCCTGTTCCGGCCTGCCCTCGATGACGGTGTCGATGTGCTGCTCGGCCGTCCGCGCCTGCCCGATCATCTCCTCGACATCACGCAGGACCGGCGCCGGCCGTTCGGCACCGTGGGGGACGTCGGTGGTGCGCAAGGCGCCCAGCACGTCACGCAGGTCGGTCAGGGCATGGGTGGAGGCGGTGCGCAACAGGGTGAGGCGGTGGACGAGTGCGGCGGGCAGGACGTCCTTCCTGGCAGCGAGCACGCCGGTGTGCAGGGCGATCAGGCTGAGCTGGTGGGCGAGTACGTCGTGCATCTCGGCGGCGATGGCGGAACGCTCGGCCATGCGTACGGCCTGCTCGCGCAGTTCCCGCTCGGTCCGCAGATGCTCCACCTGTGTGTTCAGCGCCTTCACCAGGCGTCGCCGACTGCCCATCCACAGCCCTCCCACCACCGCCAGCACCGTGGAGCCGTACTGCTGCGGGCGCCACAGGGAAACCGCCGGGTGGAGCACGGCGCTCACCGAGAGCGCCACAGCCGAACAGGTCACAGCCGCCACGACGTGCCGGTGCGCGGCGAGGTCGAACAGGGCGAGCAGGAGCAGCGGCAGCAGCGGCCATCCCCACACCCCCGCCGCCGCTGTGGTCACCACCGGAGCGAGCCACCAGGGCGCCCGGCGCAGCAGCGCCAGCCCGCACACCACGGCCGCCGCACCGCCGGCAGGCGCGTACCGGCCTTCAGCGCTCAACGCCTCGTTCCGGAAAGCCGCGAGAGCCAGCAACGCCACCAAGCCGTAGCGGCCGTAGACCGCCCATCCCTGCCCCTGTTCCCCGTTCACCCGCAGAGCGTGGCACGCGCCCGGACGCCTGTCGTCCGACGTTCGGCTACGCCGACCTCCACCTTTGGTAGGGGAGGACGGCCGCACAAGGGAGGATATGCGCGGCTGAAGGCGTCTCTAGCGTCTCGGACATGGACGACTGGACCACCTCACACCACCGTGCCCCCGCGCGGCGCAAAGCGGAGAGCTGGATGTTCCTGCTCGAAGCGGCCCGCGATCTGCGCACCACCGGCGCCATCGCTCCCAGCAGCAAGGCTCTGGCCCGTCTGCTCACTGATCCCGCGGGCGAATACGGAGCGCGGCCCCTGAACGTCCTGGAGGCGGGCGCGGGCACCGGCTCCGTCACCCGCACGCTCCTCCCCCGCCTCTCCCCGGGCAGCAGCCTGGACATCGTCGAGGCCAACTCCCGCTTCGCCTCCCAACTGCGACGCCTCGTCAGCTCCCATCCGCTTCCGGCGGACGGGAGCGAACGGATTCGCGTCCATCACGCCTTCGTCGAACAGCTCGACACCGACCGGCGCTACGACGTGATCGTCTCAGGCCTGCCGTTCACCAACTTCACCCCGGCGCACGTCACGACGATCATGGACCGGTACATCGAACTGCTCCGGCCCGGCGGCACGCTCACGTACTTCGCCTACCGCGGCACCCGCTACGCCCGCGCCCTGACCGCCACCCGCCGCGAAGCCCGCCGCCACCGCGCCGTCGAAGAGGTCCTCGCGGGATACCAGGACCAGTACGCCACCGGCTGCCGGACCGTGTGGGGCAACCTGCCCCCGGCGAAGGTCTGGCGGCTGCGCCGACCGGCCGACGTATCCGCCCCGGCGGCGGCGTCGCCCGTCGCCGCCGTGACGTCTCGGCCAACTCCCTGACCGGAGAGCCCAGTTGACGCGTCGCCGGACCGTCGCGTCATATCCCGCGACCGCCAACGCCCGTTCCGCCCGCGGAAGCGACCGGAGCCGGCCCCGCAAGGGGCCCTCGAACGTACAGGGGTCTCCCGCCGGTTGATCGAGGCACCCGAGGATGAGCGCGAGGCCCGCCTCGAACGCCTCCTCGTGAGTGACGACGGGGACAACGTCCGGCGCCCCCGCGTCCGCCTGCTCCTCCAGCACGACCTGCCGACCGCGCTGGCGAACTACGACCGCGTCCTGCGGCCCTTCGTGGACTCGAGGGCTCCACGGCCCGCTCCGCCCCGCCCCCGCCCTCGCCCTCGCCCTCCACCGTGACCGTAGGAATCGCCAACTCGCCTCGCTCCCGCGCTAGTTCGGAAATCCAGAACTCTGCCCGAGCCCCGTCTTCGCAGGGGCGCGAGGAACTGCGCGGACCCAATCGTGGGTAGGGAACGAAAGTTCGACAGCCCCTCTCGTCCCCACCGTCACGGAGGAAACATGCGCAGGAGAACGCTGATACGCGCCCTCGCCGTAGGCACGCTCGCCCCGGCAGGTCTGGGTCTGGGCGCACGAAGCGCGTCCGCCGCGGCCGATTCGTACGGAATCGACGTCGCGACCACCCAAGGCGGCATCGACCTCGCGCTCGCCCGCAACCAGGGCCAACAGTTCGCCATCGCCAAGACCGGCGGCAGCCAGCTCAGCGAGGGACCGTACGTCAGCCCGTACTACACGGCCCAAGTGGACAGCGCGCGAGCTGCCGGACTGCGGGTCGGCCACTACTGGCTGTCCGGCGACTTCCAGGCGCCGACGGACGCGGCGAACTACTTCGTCGACCACCTGCACGACTACCGGCAGGGCGACGTACTGGCCCTGGACGACGAAGTGCTGGACGACTCCACCGGGTTGTGGAACGACGGCCAGGTCGCCGCCTGGTTCCGGCAGGTGCAGGCCAGGGTCGGTACGTGCGTGCCCTGGTTCTACATCGGCGCCGCGAATCTGCGCGGCGGCAGTTGGGGCCAGACGATCGCCACCGGGGCCAAGCTGTGGGTGGCCGCGTACGGCTCCAACAACGGTACGCGGCAAGGCGAACCGGAGCTGGGCGGCGCGTACCCGGACTGGGCGGTCCACCAGTACACCTCCGTGGGCTCCATCGGCGGCATCCGGAACGTGGACCACAATCTCGCTCGCGGCTCGGCGTTCGATCTGGTCGCTCCGGGCAGCGGGGGCGGAGGAGGGGGCGGCGGAGGCGGAGGTCTGCCGAAGACCACGACGGAGCAGGACGGCATCCCGGGACCGGTGTTCTGGAGCCGCGCGCAGAAGTGGCTGTCCCTCACCTCGGGTTACACCGGCCCGGTCGACGGCGTGCCCGGCGTCAACACCTACGCGGCCCTCCAGCGGTACCTGAAGGCGCACTTCGGCTACGCCGGTCCCGTCGACGGGGTGCCCGGCGTCAACACGTACGCCGCCTGGCAGCGGCTCGCCGCGCAGTGGGGCTACACCGGCCCGATCGACGGCGTGATGGGCCCCAACTCCTGGCGCGGCGTGGCCCGTTTCCTCAACCAGAACGCCTGGGACTGACCCCTCGCGCGGGGGGGGGGGCTCCCCCGGACCCCTCAAGACCCGACGTACCGGCCAGCGCCACTGGGGCGGCCGGTATGTCGGGCGGGGAACGGTGATCTCCGACCGCGCGTCAGCGAAGAACGCCAGAGCCGGTCGCGGAACCCGCCCTCCGAGTCCCGCCCGTGCCGGTCTGCGCATGACCCGGATCGGTGACGCATCAGGCGGGGACGAAGAGAGCCTCGTGGGCCCCGTCGAGGATGAACCCGTTGTCGAAGCGGACCCGCACGCTCACGAGAGGCGGCTGTTCCTGGAAGGCGGTCCACGCGGGTTCCAGAGAGCCGACCTTCTCTTCGAGCTGCCTCCTGCTCTCCGTCGGCATCTCGCCTCCGAAGGCGTCGAGCAGCGACTTGAGCCGCTCGTACTCGCGCACCTCGTCGCTCTCGTCCCGGTGGGCGACCACCTGCTCGACGGCCCCGCCTGTGCCCGCGGCCAAAGACAGGAACCCGATCACGACCCCCGACACCTCCGCCGAATCGGTCAGTCTGGTGTCCGCTGCCAGCACCACCCGCTGGCCCGCCTTCAGAGTCATCCGCTCCCCATCTCCGCCGCTCCGGCTACGTCGCTTCCATCCGCCCGGTCGCTCACGACACGGGCCCCTTCGTGGAACCTACGGGCACCGTAATACGGCATCCGCACAACGCCGTCCCCGGCGAGGCAACGCCGCTGCCAGTGGGCCGAGTCCTCCAGGCGCTGATGTCGCGGGAGTGGCCGGATCCGGGTCACCGCGGAGACGAAGGAGGCTCCGCGAGCGGGCTGCTGCGTTGCGGCGGGCTCATGGGCGTGACGGGGTCGGGGGTGAGGCTGCCGTGGGTGGGGCGGCCTTCCAGGACGGTCAGGGTGACTCTGTGTGCGAAGTCCCGACCGTGGAAAGGGGAGTTGGCCGACCGGCTCAGCCAGGTGGCGGGCTCGGCCCGCCATGCCTGCGGCCGGACGACACAGAAGGTCGCCGGTTCGCCGACCGCGACCGGGCGGCCCGCGAGGTGGGCGATCCGGCCGATCGCGGCCGGGGCCGTGGACATCACACGCGCCACCGCGGTCCAGTCCACCGCCCCGGTGGCCGGGTCCGCGAACACCTCGGCCACCACCGGCAGCGCCGTCTCCAACGAGGTCAGGCCGAAGGCGGCGCTGAGCCAGGAACAGGTCTTCGTTCGAGCCGGGTGCGGAGCGTGGTCGGTGGCGACGACGTCGATCGTGCCGTCGCGCAGCGCCGCGCGCACCGCGGCCACGTCGGTGGCCGACCGCAGCGGCGGGTTGACCTTCAACGCCGGTCCCCGCTCGGCGGCTTGGGTGTCGGTGAGCATCAGGTGATGGGGCGTCACCTCGGCGGTCACTGACAGGCCCTCGCGTTTGGCGGCCCGTACCAGCGCGACGGAACCCGCCGTGGAGACATGACAGATGTGCAGCCGTCCACCGGTGGCGGCGGCGAGCGCCAGGTCCCGGCCGATCACCGTCTCCTCCCCCGCGCCCGGCCAGCCGGGCACGCCGAGACCGGCGGCGACCGGCGCGTTGACGACTCCGTCGCGGACGATGGCGGCGCTCTGCGCGTGCTGGGCGAACGCGGTGCCGTACCGGGCCATCGCCGTCAGCAGTTCCAGGACCAGATTGTCGTCGTTCACGCACTTGCCGTCGTCGGAGAAGACCGTCACCCCGGCCGCCGCCAACGCCGCCACGTCCACGATCGCCTCTCCGGCCAGCCCGGCCGTCGCCGCCGCCACCGGGTGGACGCGTACGCCGAGCCCCCGGGCCCGCCGCCGTACCTCCCGTACTCGCGCGACGGTGTCCGTCACCGGTGAGGTGTTCGCCATCGCGAAGACGTCGGTGAACCCTCCGGCCGCCGCCGCGGCGGCCCCGGACGCCAGCGTCTCCGCCTCCTCTCCGCCCGGCTCCCGCAGATGCGTGTGCAGATCGACCAGCCCGGGCAGCACCGTCCCGCCTGTCGGCTCCCCGGCCACCGCGTCCACGGACCGGATCACCCCGTCCTCGACAGTCAGGTCGAAGACCCCCGTCCGCCCGGCGACGCCGACCCGCTCCACCCGCCATGTCCCGTGCCCCGGCGTCGTGTTCACGAGGTGCCGTCGAGCCGGTGGAGGGCGGCGAGGAGAGTACGGACGCCCGAGGCGATCTGGGACGTAGGGGTGAACTCGGCGGGGACGTGGCTGAGTCCGTCGTCGCTGGGGACGAAGAGCAGGCCGGTCGGGATGACATGGGCGATCTGCTGCGCGTCGTGGCTGGCGCCGCTGGGCAGGACGCGGTACGGGAGGCCCAGGGAGGCGCAGGCATGGCGGATGTGGTCGGCGACCCAGCCCGGCAGGATGACCGGTGAGGTATCGGCGATGACCTCCGTGGTGAGCGCGACCCCGTGGTCTCGGGCCAGCGCGGCGAACTCGGCGGCCAGGGTACGGGCGGTGTCGCGCTGGCGGACGGAGTCCACGTCGCGTACGTCGACGAAGAACTCGACCGACCCCGGGACCGTGGTGATCGAGCCGGGCTCGACGCGGAGCCGGCCGACGGTGACCCGTACGCCGTGGTGCCGGGGGTCGCGGGCGAGCCGGTCGCCCAGCACCACGCACTCGGCGGCGGCCACCAGGGCGTCGCGCCGCAGGTGCATGGGGGTGCCGCCGGAGTGGGTGGCGCGGCCCTCGGCCCGCACCCGCAGCCGGGTGCTGCCGGAGATCACGTCGACCACGCCGAGGTCGACCCCCTGCGACCGCAGCACCTCGCCCTGCTCGATGTGGAGTTCGACGAAGGCGAACCACTCCTCGGGCCGCCAGCGCGACGCGTCCACCAGGTCCGGCCGCAGCCCGACTGCGGCCATCGCGTCGGCCATCGTCACCCCGTCGCGGTCGGTGAGCCCCGCGAGATCCGCCGCGCCGGTCAGCCCGGCGGCCATCCGGCTGCCGTTGCACGCCTGCCCGAACCGCGCGCCCTCCTCGGCCGCGAACGCCACGAACCGCCACGGTCGACGGTGCGCGGCCTCCTGCCGGACCACGATCTCGGCGACCTCCATGGCCGCGACGACGCCCACGATGCCGTCGAAGCCGCCGCCCTGCGGCACGGTGTCCAGATGCGAGCCGGTGCCCAGCGCGCGTGCGTCGCCGGAGCCCGTGTTCGGCCCGGCGGGCGGCAGTTCCGCCACGGTGTTGCCCGCGTGGTCGGTGGTGACCGTCAGCCCGAGGGCCGTCATGTGGGCGGCGAACACCGCGTGCGCCTGGCGTTCCAGCGGGCTGTACGCCAGGCGCGTGCAGCCGGGCCCCGGTTCGGTGAGCGCGGCGAAGCCCGCCAGATGAGCGTCGATCCGCCCGAGGTCGACCCCGTCGAGCAGGTCGGCGGTCGCCGGCTGGGCCGTCCCGGTGCTCACGCTTCGTCCCTGTCGTGGCCGGTGCGGCCGTTGTCACGGTCGGCTCCGCCGTTCCCGGGGCTGACCACGTCCACGCCGTCGGGGGCCGCCCCGAGGAGCGGGGCGAGCGAGCAGACGGCGACGACCCGGCCGCCGTGACCGGTCACCGCCCTTACCAGCGGCGCGAGTTCGGCTCCGGGGCCGCCGCTGTCGACGCCGCCCCGGGCGACCACGACCGTGCGTTCGCCGGGCAGCACGTCCTCCACGATCAGCCGTCCGAGGTCCTCGACCACGACCCGGCGCGGCAGCCCGAGGGTGTGGGCGACCACGTGGGCGAGCAGTACGTCGGCGGTCGCGTTCCAGCTCACGACGGCCTCGGGGTGGTAGCGGGCGGCCAGTTCGGCCAGCGCCGCGCCCGCCCGTTCCACGGTGGCGGGGTCGTCGGCGAGCAGAGCGGCACCGGCGCCCGTCGTCGAATCCGCGGGCTCCGCGGGGGACTTGGCGGCCGGAGTCGGCGGGGCGGGGGGATGCGGAAGGGGGCTGGTGGGCATGGCGCTCTCCTGTCGGGTCGTACGGTTCTCCTGCCGGGCGGTGGGTTTCGGGGCGGGGCCGGCGGGTCCGGCGAGGGCTGCGGGGCCCGCGGGGGTGACCCCTTCGAGCGGGCCGAGAGACCCGACGGGTGCGTAACCGGTCGCCGTCCGCCGTACGAGGGCGGTGTGGAGGCCGAGGCCGGCGGGCGGTTCCCCGGACGGCGCGACCACCACGGCCGCGCTGTGCGGCAGGGCTCCGGCCTCGCGCAGCAGCGGCAGCGCTCCGGCGGCCGAGGCGGCGTCGACGGCGATCACGACGACCGTCTCGCCCGGGTGGATCACGCCGAATGGCGGGGCGCCCGCGACGAGGGCCGCGAACGGCAGTCCCGTCTCCAGCGACACTGCCGCGCCCAGAGCCTGGGCGCCGGGCCCCGCCGCCACCAACCGGTCGGCGGTGGCGGGGACTTCGGCGGCCAGGGCGGCGGCGAGCCGGCGCAGCAGCGCGGGCCGGTCCAGCCAGCCCGAGCCACTCCCCCGGTCGCCGACAGCGTCACCGGCGGCGGCGTCACCTGCGGCGTACCCGGCCGCGGCCAGGTCCCCGGCCAGCTCGTCCGCCAGCACTCCCGGGGCCCGGTCGAGACCGGGAAGCACCCGGGCTCCGACCCGCGACCGGCTTTCCGCCACGCCGCGCGATGCGACCGCCTCCGCCCCGGCCGCCGCGACCACCGGCGCCGCGGAGACCGCCCCGGCTCCCGCTTCCGCCGTCATGGCCGGTCCCCTCCCGCGAAGGAGGGCCGCGGGACGAAGACGTCCGGCGACGTGCTGTCGGCCTGCATCAGTGCGACGAGCTGCTCCTGGGTCGGGTCCGGCGCGAAGGGCCGCTCGTACCCCTGCTCGCGCGACAGCGCCTGCGCCGCGTCCAGCACGATCCGTGCCTTGACCGCACGGTCGGCCGGATCGGCGACCCGCGACCAGGCCGCGCAGACGGTGACGGCCGAGCTGACCCGTCCGGACGGACCGCTGCGGACCGGCGCGGAGACCGCCCAGACGCCCTCGTCGAGTTCGTTGTCGCACACGTCGAAGCCCCGCTGGCGGACCACGGCGAGGTGGTCGATGAGCCGGTTGATCTCCCGGACGGTGCCGGAGGTGAAGGACGCGCGGGGGTAGGACGACAGCAGCGTCTCGACGAAGGCCGGGTCCTGGTAGGCGAGGATCGCGCGGGCCGAGGCGGCGGCGTGCAGCGGCACCTCCTGGCCGAGCCTGACGAACAGCCGCAGCGGGCGCTTGGTGCCCGCGATGGACACCGCCACCACCCGGCCGTCGATCAACTGGGTGAGCACCACGCTCTCCCCGCACCGGCGTTCGGCCTCCACCAGCGCAGAGGGCGGCTGGATCACGAACGGCTCGTAGTCCTCGACATGGCCGAGTTCGAGCGCGTTGGGGCCGAGCACGTACCGCTTGGTGGTGGGCGACCGGCTGACGAAGCCGGTGTGCTCCAGGGTGCTCATCACCCGGTGCATGCTGCCGACGGGGATCTCCAGTTGCTGGTGGAGCTGCTGGAGGGTGAGGCCCTGGCGGTACGCGGACAGGTGGGTGAGCACCGACAGGGCCCGCACCACCACGTGCATCGGCTTGTCTGCGCCCGACCGCTCCGGACCCGGCTTGTCCGAACCCGCCGTCTCCGCACCGGACTTGTCAGACCGTGGTCGCTGGGCGCCGGTCTTCTTCATGAGGTGTCCCCATCCCGTTGATCCCGCAGATCGCCTGGATCGCATCGTCGCGCAGGTCGCGTCCGTCCCGCTGGTCGCCGCTGGATCCCTTGGATTTCCCCGCCGTTACCGCTGAGGTGTCGGCGAGAGTTATTCCGTAACACGGAATCAACATATCGGCTCCGCACCACTGGAGTATCGGAGCCTCACCGGCCCCCTGTCAATGACACTTCCTCAGACTGCGCAGCGGGAATGCCGATTCGCAAGGTCATCGGGCACGAAACCCTTGACAGCCGGACCGGGGCCTTCCAATACTGTCGAATCCGCAGTGCGGAATATTCGTTTCCGTCTCACGGAAATAAGGGAAGGGGGGTTGATGACCGTCTCCGACATCGAGGTGGCCGTACCTCCGGCCGCCGCCAGGCCGCCGAACCGGTCCCCGTCCCGTGGCCTGCTGCCACGAGGCGCCCTGCTGCTGGTCGCCCGCAAACTGGGCGGCGCGGTGCTGGTCGTCTGGGGCGTGGTCACCTTCACGTTCGTCGTGGCCCGCGTCGTGGCGCCGGACCCGACGGGCCTGCTGGTACCGCCCGGGGCGAGCGAGGAGGTCCGGGCCCAGGTGCGGTCCTCCCTCGGCCTGGACCACAGCATCCCTCGCCAGTACCTCATCTACCTGCGCGATCTGCTGCACGGCGACCTCGGTACGTCCTTCGGCACCGGCCGCGCCGTCAGCGCCGACCTGACCAGCAGGCTCCCCGCCACGCTGGAGTTGGCCGTACCCGCCCTGATCATCGGCGTCCTGCTCGGCACCGCGCTCGGCGTGATCAGCGCGGTCCGCCGGGGCAAGGCCGCCGACCACGCGATCCGGGTGGTCACCGTGGCGGCGCTCGCGATGCCGCAGTTCTGGCTCGGCCTGGTGCTGTTGTCGCTGTTCTTCGTCCGGTTCGGCATCCTGCCGGGCCCCATCGGCCGACTGCCCGCGGGCCTGGCGCCGCCGCCCGGCGTCACCGGCAGCTACGTCATCGACGGGCTGCTGGCCGGGCAGTGGGACACCGTCCGGCAGGCCCTGCTCCAACTGGTGCTGCCCTGCGTCGTCCTGGTCTGCGGCATCTTCGCCCCCATCACCAGGGTGGCCAGGTCCGGCATGGTCGAGGCGCTGCGCAGCGAGTACGTCAGGACCGCGCACGCCTACGGTTTCAGCCGGTCCCGTATCTACCGCAGCTACGCGCTCCGCAACGCGCTGCTCCCGGTGATCACCATGATCGCCGGCGGCGTCGCCTTCGCCTTCACCGGCGCGGTGCTGGTCGAGGGGGTCTTCGGCTGGCCGGGCATCGGCCAGTACGCGCTGACCGCCGTCCAGCAGTCCGACTTCCCCGCGCTCCAGGGCTTCGTGCTCTACGCGGCCGTCGTATACGTCGCCCTGTACGCACTGGTCGATCTCGCCTACTCGCTGGCCGACCCGAGGATCCGCTCATGACCGCCCCGGCCCCCGTGCCCTCCGCCGACCTGACCGCCGCCCCCTCAGCGGGCCCGCCCGCGGGGCCCGGCGGCCCGGACCAGGACCGGCGCCCGTCCGGCCGTCGGCTGACCCGCCTGCTGCCCGGCGCCGGCGGCGCCGACTCGCTGACCGTACGCCTGGGCCTCGGCCTGATGGCCGTGCTGCTGGTGGCCGCCGCGGTCGGCAGGATCTGGACGCCGTACGACCCCGAGCAGCCCGGCGTGGGGCTGCCGTACCAGTCCCCGGGCGGGAAGCACTGGTTCGGCACCGACCAGGCGGGGTCCGACGTCTTCTCCAAGACGCTCGCCGCCACCTGGACCGACCTGTGGCTGACCCTGGTGGCGGTCGCCATCGCCTTCGTGATCGGCAGCCTGCTCGGCGCGGTCGCCGGGTACTGGGGCGGCTGGGCGGACGCGGTGATCATGCGGGTCACCGAGATCCTCCAGTCCTTCCCCGCGCTGCTGCTGGCGTTGCTGCTGGTCACCACGCTCGGCTCGGGCCTGGCCAATGTGATCGTCGTGGTCGCCTTCGTCGGACTGCCCGGCTATCTGCGGCTGCTGCGCGCGGAGGTCAAGGGCCGCAAGTCGTGGGAGTTCGCCGAGGCCGCCGTGCTGGCGGGCAACAGCGGACGGCGTGTCCTGGCCCGGCACCTGGTGCCCAACGGCCTCACCCCGCTGGTGTCCTACGCGGCGGTCAACGCCGCCTGGGTGGCGATCGTGGTCTCCAGTCTCGGCTTCGTCGGCGTCGGGATCGAACCCGGCAGCCCGGAGTGGGGCTCGATGATCGCGGGCGGCAAGGACTCCCCGGACGCGTACTGGATCTCGCTGTTCCCCGGCGTCTGCATTCTGCTGCTCGCCGCCGCCTTCTACCTGCTCGGCGACGGCCTGCTGGAACGGGAGGACGACCGATGAGCGCCACCTCCGGCGCGGCCGTACAGCCGTCCGCGCCCCTGGCCGACGGAGCCGGGAACGCGTCCGGCGCCGACCCCGGCGTCCCGCTGCTCACCGTGGCCGGCCTGTCCGGCGCCTTCCGCTCCGGGCACGGCGACCGGGCGCGCGCCGTCCAGGTGCTGCGCGATGTGAGCTTCGAGCTGCCGCGCGGGCAGATCACCGCGATCGTCGGCGAGACCGGCAGCGGGAAGTCGCTGACCGCGCTCACCGTGATGGGACTGTGCCCGCCCCGGCTGGCCGTCGAGGGCTCCATCCGCTTCGACGGGAAGGAACTGCTGGGCCTGGACGAGGCCGGTTACCGCGAACTGCGCGGCGGCCAGATCGCGATGGTCTTCCAGGACGCCCGCTCCTCGCTCAACCCGGTGCTCACCGTCGGCCGCCAGCTCACCGACGTGGCCCGGCTCCACCACGGCCTCGGCAAACGCGCGGGCCGCGCACTGGTGGCCGAGACGCTGGCACGCGTCCGGATCCCCGATCCCGTGCGGCGGATGGCGCAGTACCCGCACCAGTTCTCCGGCGGCATGGCGCAGCGGGCGATGATCGCGATGGCACTGCTGTGCCGCCCCCGGATGATGCTGCTGGACGAGCCGACCACCGGGCTGGACGTCACCACCCAGGCCGACGTGATGGAACTTGTCGTGGAGCTGGCCCGGCAGGACGGGCTCACCGTGTGCCTGGTCACCCACGACCTGGGCGTCGTCGGCGAGACCTGCGACCGGGTGGTGGTGATGCGGGGCGGCACGGTGATCGAACAGGCCGCCGCCGAGGACTTCTTCCGGGCTCCGCAGGCCGACTACTCCCAACTCCTGCTGGCCGCCAACCGCGTTGACGACGACTCCGGGAGGCCGTCATGACCTCGTCCGCCGTACCCGCTTCTTCCGCCTCCGCCGCCGACTCGGCCGCCGTCGGCGCGTCCGCCCCGGCCGGGTCCGAACCGGTCCTCCAAGTGGACGGCCTCCGGACGGAGTTCACCGTCCGCAGCCGGGGCCTGCGGCACACCCTGCGCGCCGTGGACGGCGTGGACCTGGTGCTGCGGCCGGGCGAGACGCTGGCCGTCGTCGGGGAGAGCGGCTCGGGCAAGTCCACGCTGGCCCGGTCGATCCTGCGGTTGGTCGAACCGGCCGCGGGCCGGGTGACCGTCGCCGGGCGCCCGCTGTCGTCCTTCCGCGACCGGCGCGAGGTGTACCGGGACGTGCAGATGGTCTTCCAGGACCCCCGCTCCTCCCTCGACCCCCGGCAGAAGATCCGCTCGATCCTGGACGAGCCGCTACGGCTGCACCTGCGAATGCCCGCGCCGCGGCGCGAGGCCCGAATCCGTGAGCTGCTGGCCTCAGTTGAGCTGTCCGAGGACCTCCTGGACCGGCGGCCGGCCGCGCTCTCCGGCGGCCAGCGGCAGCGGATCGGCATCGCCCGCGCGCTGGCCGTCCAGCCCAGGGCCGTCATCCTCGACGAGCCCACCGCCTCGCTCGACGCCTCCACCCGGGGCGTCGTGCTGGACCTGCTGGCCCGCCTCCAGCGCGAGACCGGCATCGCCTACCTGCTGATCTCGCACGACCTCCAGGCCGTACGCCGGATCGCGCACCGCGTGCAGGTGATGTACGTGGGCCGGGTCGTGGAGTCCGGCACCACCGAGGAGGTGCTGCGCCGTCCCGCTCACCCCTACACCCGCGCGCTGCTGGACGCCGCCCCGGTCGCCGCGTACGGCGGCCACACCCGCGCCATCCGGCTCAGCGGCGAGAACCCCGGCCCCTTCGACCTGTCCGCCGGCTGCGCGCTGGCCCCCCGCTGCCCGCTGGCGGAGGAGTCCTGCACGGCCGGAAGGCCCCCGCAACTGTCCTTCGGCGGCACGCACGACGCCGCCTGCCCCATCACCCACCGACAGGTCAGCGCCGACCTCTCGGCCGCGCGAAGAGAGAGGCAAGACTCAGATGACCAGTAGATCTCCGCAGCGCGCCCGGCTGTTGGCCGGTACGGCCGCGGTCGCGGTCGCCGCCGTGCTGACGGCCTGTTCGTCCTCGGCAGGCACCACCGGACAGAGCGCCGCCAAACCGCCCGCGGCGCTGGTCGCCGCCTGGCCGAGCGACATCTCCACCATGGACCCGGGCAACGTCAACACCGACCAGGACAAAGAGCTGGCGATGAACGTCTACCAGAACCTGGTGGGCTACAAGACCACGGCCCAGGGCGGCCACTCCGCCTCCAACGGCCTCGCCGCCGCACCCGCCCTCGCCTCCTCCTGGACCATCGCCGGGGACACCGTCACCTTCACCCTCCGCGACGGCCTGAAGTTCTACCCCAGCGGCAACCCGGTCACCGCCAAGGACGCCGTCTGGTCGCTCCAGCGGGCGCTGAAGCTCAACGGCGCCGTCGAGTTGAACAACAGCGGTGTCTTCGACGCCGCGCAGATCACCGCCCCCGACGCCACCCACGTCGCCATTCGCTACCAGGACAGCGCGGGCAAACCGATCAAGGCCAGCGAGGTCAACATCGCCACGCTGCGCACCTGTTGGTACGGCGTCATCGACTCCGCCGCCGCCCTCAAGAACGCGGGCCCGTCCGACCCGATCGCCGCCGAGTGGCTGAAGAGCCACGTGGCGGGCAGCGGCCCGTACTACGTCAAGAGCCGGCAGACCGGCCAGTCGCTGAACCTCGCGGCGGTGCCCGGCGCGGCCCTGAACGCGCCGAAGTTCTCCGCCGTGACACTGCGCGTCGTCAACGACGGCAATGTGGCGGGCCTGTTGCGCGGCGGCAGCGTCAACATCGCCCAGTACGGCCTGAGCCCCCGGGACGCGACCTCGCTGAAGTCGGCCGGCTTCAACGTCCAGCACGCCAACACCTCCAGCTACCTCTACCTCCAACTCGCCTCCGACGCGGGCCCGTTCAAGGACCCGCTGGTGCGGCGAGCCGTCGCCGAGGCACTCCCGTACGACGCGCTGGTGAAGAACGTCTACTACGGCCAGGCCGAGCGTGCCGACTCCTACGTCTCCGCCGGCGCCCCCGGCTACAGCGCCGCGTGGAAGGACTACGGCGACGCCGCGAAGGCCAAGAGCCTGATGGCGCAGGCCGGGAACCCGTCGGTCTCCACCAAGCTCCGCTACCCCAGCGAGAACACCGACTTCGCGACCGCCGCCCAGCTCATCAAGAGCGCGCTCAAGCCGATCGGCGTCGACGTCACCCTGCAACCGCAGACCTCGGCCGCGCTGATCACCTCGATCATCGGCCGCGCCACCGCCAAGACCGGCGGCAGCGCCGACGACGGCATGGTGCTCACCACGCTGTCGACGTACGTGGAGGACGCCAAGACCCCGGTGAAGCTGTGGACCGTGACCGGCGGGGTCGTGAACTTCTCCCGCACCAGCATCCCGGAGATCGACCGGCTCCAGGGCGAGTTCGCCATGGCGGCGCCGAGCCCGGCGCGTGACCAGGCGTACGAGAAGATCCAGCAACTCGCCGCGCAGGACGCCGCGTTCCTGCCGCTGGTGGTCACCGGCCGCACCCTGGTCAGCGCCTCAGGGGTCTCCGGCCTGACCTTCACCCCGGAGCCCGTCACCCTCTACTGGACGCTGGAGCCCAAGAAGTGACGGCCGGGCAGGCCGGGCCGTCGACCGGGGAGTCCGGCTCCGAGCCGTTGTGGCGCCGCTCGGCGCGGCAACTCGCCGCCTCCTACGCCGAAGGCTCGGCCACGCCCGCCGAAGTGCTGGAAGCGGTGGTCGAGCACGCCGAGCAGGTCGACCGGCGTCTGAACGTCTTCGCCCACCGCGCCTTCGACGCCGCCCGGCGGTCCGCCGCCGCCAGCGGTGAACGGTGGCGCGCGGGAACCCCGTTGAGCGCGTACGACGGCGTGCCGCTCACGGTCAAGGACAACATCCCGGTGGCCGCGATGCCCTGCGCCTGGGGCAGCCGGCTCTACGCCGACCGCACCCCGGAGCGCGACGAACTGTGCGTCGGACGGCTGCGGGCCGGCGGCTGGGTGATCCTCGGCAAGAGCAATGTCTCGGAGTTCACCCTCGGTCTCGGCAATGTCAGCACCCTGCTGCACGGCACCACCCGCAACCCGTGGAATCCCGCGCTCACCACCGGCGCGTCCACCGGTGGCGGCGCGGCGGCGGTGGCCGCGGGCGTCGGGCCGGTGGCGCTGGGCACCGACGGCGGCGGCTCGATCCGCTGGCCGGCCGGGTACTGCGGGCTGGTCGCGCTCAAGCCGACGCTGGGCCGGGTCGCCCGGCTCGACGGCCTGCCGACCGTGCTGCACGACCTGGAGGTGATCGCACCTGCCGCCCGTACGGTGGCGGACCTGTCCGCGCTGCTCGGGGCGGTGGCCGGGCCCGACGCGCGGGACCGCCGTTCGCTCGGTGTGCCGGACGGCCCCGCCTTCCGCGGCCGGTCGCTGCGGATCAGGATGGTGGGGCGGTTCGGCGACTATCCGGTCGAACCGGAGATCACCGCGTCGCTGACGGCCGCGGCCGACCGGCTCAGCGCGCTCGGCCACCGGGTGGAGTCCGGCGAAGTGCCCTTCGACTTCGGCCGGTTCGACACCCACTGGCGGACCATCGGCACCACCGGCCTGGCCTGGCTGATGCGCCGTCACCCGGACTGGCGCGCGGCGGTCGGCGACATCTACCCGCCGATGGTCGAGCACGGCCGCTCGTTGAGCGCCGCGGACTACGTGGACGCGCTCGACGCCTTCCGTGACCTGTTCGCGCAGCTCGCCGACTTCTTCACCGGCACCGACCTGCTGCTCACCCCGGTCGCCGGGGCGATGCCCTGGGCCGCCGACCAGCTCGCCCCGCCCTACCAGCGGGTGTTCACCGGCATCGCCAACGCCACCGGTGTGCCCGCTCTGAGCCTGCCGGGACCGCCGTCCCCGGCCGGCCTGCCGATCGGTTTCCAGCTCGTCGGCCCGTACGGCGCGGACCGGGCGCTGCTGGACCTCGCATCCGACTACGAGGCCGCGTACGGCTGGGCCGACCGCTGGCCGGCTGTCGCCGCCCCCCTTCCGAAAGGCGCCCGAGCATGACAGTCAGGATCGACTCCTTCGACACCGCGGGGCCCGGTGACACCGACGGGCTGGTGGCGGTGCTCAGCGCCCACGACCCGGCACGGATACGGCGGCTCGCTCTGCTGGTGAAGACCGAGGGCAGCGCCGAGACCAACGACTTCTCACGCGAACTCGCGTCCTGGCGGGCCCGGGAGGCCGTGCTCGCGCACGGCGGCGGGGACCTGCTGGAACGCTCGGTGTTCCTGCACTCCACGGGCGCCGAGGGGGCGATGACGCCGTTCGGCTATCTCGTCGTCGAGCTGGACGACGCGGACGACGCAGAGGCCGTTGCCGTGACGGACACCGCCGGTATCGCTGCCGTCACGGACGACGCGGAGTCCACCGGCGGGGAGGCGGCCCCGGCTCCTCGCGGGGCGCCCGGCCCAGCGGGCACGCTCTGCGTGGGCATAGGGCGCAGCCGCCGGATCCGCGGTTCCGAGATCGGCTCGGCCGAACACGTCGCGCTGGCCGAGCAGGCCGTCGCGGAGGCCGTCGCGGACGCGGGTCTCGACCCCGCCGACGTCGCGCTGGCCGTCGTCAAGACGCCGCTGACCGCACACGACGAGCCCATGCGGGTCACCTCCGCCGAGGCCAAGGCGGTCGGCGCCCTCGGCGCGGCGCTCGCGCTCGGCGAGGTGGAGCGGGCCGACGTCGTCCCGGCCGCCTTCGGCCGTGACCTGACCCTGCACTCGCGCCGCACCATGGTCTTCTCCAGTTCGGAGGCCGCGTGTGTCGAGGTCCTGGTGTTCGGCAACCGCCCCGGCGCGGGCGGCGACCTCCGGATCGTCTCCGGACTGCTCGCCGACGTCCTGGACGCGCCCGGCATCCGCCGCGTCCTGGCCGCGGCGGGCACGGAGTTGACCGCCGACGGGACGGTACGGGAGCCGGGACAGGTCGCGGCTCTGCTGATCAAGGCGGGCAACCGGCGGGACGGCACTCTGCGTGGCGCCCGGACCACCGTGCTGACCAGCCAGTTGGACCCGGACAAGCACGTCCGGGCGATCATGAGCGGGGTGGCGGGAGCGGTGCTCGGCACCGGGCGGATGTTCATCTCCGCCAACTCCGTCCACCAGGCACCGGACGGGGGCGGCCTTTGCGTCGCGATCGTCGGACCGCCCGTCTCCGGCGCGCCGGCCACCGACGTGCCGCCGCGCGGCGTACCGGCTTCCGTCGCGGCCTCCCCGGCGGGTGGCGCCGTATGAGCCTGCCGACCCTGCCCATGGTGGGTGACGCCGACGTACGGTCGGTGATCACCGTCGCCGACGCGCTGGAGGTGGTCGAGGCCACCTACGCCGACTTCGGCGCCGACCGGCTCTCCCTGTCCGCCCCCACCATCACCCGGCTCGGCGTGAGCGGCGGCACGCGGGGCTTCGGCCTCAAGGGCGCGCTGCTCGACCGGTACGGGGTCGCCGGGGTGCGGGTCACCCCGACCCACACCGCCGGGCGCAACAGTTGGTGCCTGGTGCTGGAGACCGAGTCCGGCCGCCCGTTGGTCGCCGTCGAGGAGACCTGGCTGCACCGGCTGCGGACGGCGGCCTCCGCCGCCGTCGCCGCGCGGCTGCTGGCCCGGCCCGACAGCAAGGTGCTGACGCTGGTCGGCGCCGGACAGATCGCCGCCTTCGTCCCGGCCGCGTTCGCCGAGGCGTTCGCGCTGGAGGAGATCCGGGTGGTGGCGCGCGCGGCCGGCTCCGCCGCCGACTTCGTCGCCCGGCAGCCCGTCGCACCGGGCGCCACCCTCACCCCGTACGACGGCCTGGACGCCGCCGCACCGGGCTCGGACATCGTCGTCGCCCTCACCTCGGCCCGCCAACCCGTCGTCCACCCGCGGCACTTCGGGCCCGGCGTCACGCTGCTCGGCCTCGGCGGCGGCGCGGAGATCGCGGCCGAGATCGTGACTGGGCCGACGCCGTACGGCACCCGGGCCCCCGCCCCCGATGCCGCCGAGGCAGCCGGGTGCGGAGGCGTCGCGGGAGCCGTGCTCGCCCCGGAGGCCACCGGGCATGGGACCGGGACGGCCGACCGCTTCTTCGTCGACGATCTCGGCTACGCCCGGGAGATCGGCTCGATCGCCTCCTGGCTCGCGGCGGGCCTGCCCCCGCGGACCCTTGACGCCCGGCTCACCGGCTCCCTCCCCGCCGTCGCCGCCGGCTCCCTCCCCGGCCGCACGCACCCCGACGAGCGGGTCCTCGGCATCGTCCAGGGCGTCGCCGCCTGCGACGTGGCCCTGGCCTGCCTGACAATGCGCCGCCTCGGCATCGGCTGAACCGCCCCCGCTGATCCCGTCAGCGGGCGGTGCGCCTCACGGAACACCGTCCCCGCGGGTCAGCGAGGCAGGCGACCGGGCGCGGAGAACGACCCTTCGGTCCCGGTCGCCGCCGTGGCGTCGCCCGGCCTCCGGCGCTGACGCGCGCGGCGTTCGCCCACCTGGACATGCCGACTCGGGGCTGGCCCACCACCTCTGAGTCGACCGGGCTCCGGACCGGCGGACGCGGGCCGGTGGTACCGGCCCGCGTCGGGTCAGCGCACGGTGACGGGCTTTGTGGTGGCCGCGCCATTGGTCCAGCCGCTGCGGTGGGCCGTGATCGTGACCGTGATCTTCCGGCCGCGGTCGGCCTTCACCGGGGCGTAGGTGGACTTGGTCGCGCCCTTGATGGTCTTGCCGTTGCGCTTCCACTGGTACGTGTAGGAAGTGGCGGACGGCGACCAGGTGCCGCGGGCAGCCGTCAGCTTGTGACCGACCTTGACGGAGCCGGAGATCGACGGCGCGGTGGTGGTCTTCAGCGCGGGGCCGACCTCGATCTTCCGCGCGGGCGAGGTGGAAGCGACGGAGCCCGCGCCGTTGCTGACCGTGACCCGGCAGGACACCTTGTGGGCGTAGTCGGCAGAGGTGAGGACGTGGGTCTTGGCGGTGGCACCGGAGATGACCGCGCCGTCGCGCAGCCAGGCCAAGGCGGCCTTGGCGTTGGTGCCGTTCCAGGCGGCGGAGCAGGTGAGGGTGGAGCCGGTTCGGGCCGTTCCGCTCACCGCGGCGTTGGTGGTGATCTGTGGCTTGACCATCAACAGGGTCTGCGCCTCGGACCACACCTGGGAGGTGTAGCCGCCGCTGCCGACGTACTCGGCCTTGCGCCACAGCACCGTGGCCCGGCCGTCCGGTCCGGCAGCCACCTCGCCTGCGAGGGCGTCGGTGTTGGGGACGTCGACGACAGGTGTGCTGTTCAAAGCGGTGGCCTGGCTCCAGGTGCCGTCGGCGCGCACCGCCCACTCGAGGTAGTGGTCGTTGCCGTTGTCGATGCTCGGCACCTGCGGCCACACGACCTGCACGGTTCCGTCAGCGCCGATGGAGGCGTCCACCCGCCAGTTCACGTAGCCGGTGGACAGCGTCTTCGGCGCCGACCAGGTCCCGGTGCTCGCGGTACGGGTCACGGTCTGCACAATGGGGACACCGGCGGTGGGGCTCCAGCCCGTCCACACGTAGGTGACGTCACCGTTGGGCGCGGCCAACGGTTCGCTTCCGTCGCTGTAGTTGATGGCGGAAACGGCGGTCTGAGCTGCGCTCCAACTACCCGAAGGAGCGGTGCGGGTGGCGGATTTGAGGTCGTTGGCGCCGTTGCGCCACAGCACGGTGGAGGCGTTCTTGGCGTCCATCGCCACCTGTACGTCGCTTGACGTGGCGTCGGTGCCGGGCAGCACGGAGGCACCGCTCCAACTGGACCGGGCCGAGGTGCGGGTGGCGGTGGAGACCGTGTGCTCGCCGGTGAAACGGTTGAGTTCATCCCAGACCGCGGTGGCGGCGCCGCCGGGGGCCACCGCGAGGTCGATGCTCCAGAGGGATCCGGTCGTGGTGGAAGCCAGCGTCCGGGGCGCGGACCACGCCTGGTCGCCGGGGGCGAGGGCGGCGGTTCTCACATCGTAGTTACGGTACCCGTCGCCCTGGTCCCAGACGGCGGTGAAGGTGCCGTCGGCCGCCGCGGCCAGGCGAGGCGTGGACATGTCCAGGCCGTCCCAGGCTGCGAGGGTGGCCGGGGCGGACCAGGCCGCCGTGGCCGGGTTCCAGCCCGCGGCCAGGGCGACCAGCGAACCGTCCGCGCCACTGCCGTCCAGCCAGGACACCACGGCCCGTCCGTCGGCGCTCACGGCAAGGACGGCCGCGGAATTCTCGGCACGCCCGGTCGCCAGGGTGTGCGGCGCACTCCATGTCGTGGTTCCGGCAGGCCGTACGGCGGTCCGGAAGTCCCAACCGGTGGCCCCGGCGGCCTTGTCCCGCCACAGCGCGAACGCGGCGCCGTCACCGGCCACCTGGACATCGATGAGAGTCTGCTGGCCGTCCGCTCCGGTCAGGGCGACGGCCGCGCTCCACGGTCCCGCCGAAGCGGTGTACCCGGCGGCGGCCGAGGGAAGGGCGGTGCCCAACGAGACCGCGGCCACGGTGACGGCGAGCGCCACGGCGGCAGTCTTCGGTGTGCGTATCTTCAGTGCCATTACGGCTCCTGTCTCAGGCGAGCGCTCTTGCGCCCGGCATGCTCGCGCACATCGGAGCGAGGCGGCACAGGACCGGTGGAAGGCACATGGCGCGGATGCCCTCATGCGGACCACGACGCCCCCACTCCCGCGCCGTGGTCATGATGACAGGACGGAGCAACGGACCACGATGCCGGGTGCTGGCAACCCTGTACGGCGCCCCACGTCATCGCCGAAGTCGGCGGCACGGGCCGTCGACACCGTCGATCGCCGGGGGTGCGGCGGGTCTCACCCGGCGGCCCGGCCCGGCCCGGCCCCGGGCAGGACCACGGCCGACGGCGACACTCACCCCTCCGCTGGGGGCGGGGTGAGGCGGGTGGTGAAGACGATGATGTCGTCGTCGGGCTCGGCGCCGAAGGTGTCGAGGAGTTCCGAGCACAGGGCGTCGGGTTCTTGGGGGCCGGCCGCGGCGGTGGCGGCGAGGAGTTCGAGGCGTTTGTCCAGGATGCTGTCGCGGGTCTCGATGAGCCCGTCGGTGATCATGAGGAGTCGGCTGCCGGGTTCGACGGGGTGCGCGGTGGCGGGGGGATGGGGCAGGCCCAGGCCCAGCAGCGGGCCGTGTTCGGTCAGGTAGCGATAGGTGCCGTCGGGGTGGAGGAGCAGCGGCGGGAGATGGCCCGCGTTGGCGATACGCAGGCAGGCGTTGCCGGGCTCGACCAGCGCGATGCAGACGGTGGCGGTCCATCCGGGCCGATGAAGACCCAGGAGGCGGTCGAGCTGCTCCAGCAGTACGTGCGGGGGGTGGTCCTGGGCGGCGTAGGCGCGTAGAGCGTGGCGGAGTTCGCCCATGACCATGGCGGCTTGCAGGGAATGGCCGACCACGTCACCGACTGCCAGGAGGAGCCCTCGGGAGGTGTCGACGGCTTCGTAGAAGTCACCGCCGATCTCGGCCGTGGTGGCGGAGGGCAGGTAGCGCACGGCGAGTTCGGCGCCGGGGACCTGTGGGAGGGTGGCGGGCAGGAACGTACTCTGCAGAGCCAGGGCGAGCTCGTGTTCCTGGCTGTAGCGCTCGACGACGTCTTTGTGCTCGACGGAGAGTTCCGCGTACATGGCCATGACGCCGGCGTTGGTCTCGGTCAGTTCGTCGTTGAGCCGTTCGAGTTCGTCGCGCTGGGCGTGCGCTTCCTGGAGTGAGGCGATCAGGTCGCGGGTCTGGGCCTGGAGGTCGTCGATCGCGCTGGCCGGGCTCGCGGACGCGAGGAGCGAGCGGACCTGCTCAATCCTCAGGTCGCGGGCGGCGAGTTCGGGGATCGGGCAGGCGATCTCGACGCGGCCGGGGCCCGACGGGGGCCGCGCGGGAGCGGCGGGGGCGGTCTCGTAACGCGTCTGGGGCAGCAGCCGGGTGACGGCCGTCAGCGACTCGCGGCTGGGGGCGCGGTCGTCGCCCCACTGCAACACGGTGAGGAGAACGGGCGGTTCCTGCCGCATGCTGAAGACCGCGGTCATCGGCGCCGGGCGGAGCAGGTCCCGGCCCGGTTCGCTCACCGCGGGGCGGAGCAGGTCCCGGCCCAGTTCGCTCACCGCGGTGGCCAGACGTACCTGGTCGCGGCTGTCCAGGCCGACCGCCTCGGTGATGGTCTTGGCGTGGCGGCGCAGCGCGAACACGTCCCGCTCGGTCCTGATGGGGGTGACCAGCAGCGGGGTCGGGCTGAGGCGGTCGGACACGGGCGGGCTCACTGGGCCGCTTTGGCGATCACTGCGCTGGCGTCGTCACGGCGGGTCGCGGCCAGGCGCAGCAGCCCCGTGGCGATCACCGCGGGCGGATGGTGCAGCATCCCGGCCAGATCGGCGCCTTTCCAGCGTTCGCTGAGCCCGTCGGAGTGCATCACCAGCGCCCCCTGTGCGGGCATGCGGTATTCATGGGTGCGCAGTTGGTGCGTCTGGTGGCCGACGATGCCGGGGTGGGACAGCAACGTGGTGCGGGTGGTCCGGGTGAGCAGGACCGCGGTGATGTTTCCGACGCCGCAGAACAGCACCCGCCCGTCGGGCTCGAGACGGGCGATGGCCACGGCGGCGCCGCGGGTGCCGCGTAGCGCGCGGTGCACTTCTTCCATCACCTGCTCGGGCGTATGACCGGATCCGGTGCGGAACGCCTGGACGGCCGCCTGTGCGGCCAGCGCGGCCAGCGGGCCGTGGCCCAGTCCGTCGCAGGACATGACGAGCAGGCCCTCGCCGGGCCCTGGCACGGCGCCCCGCACGGGCGCGGGACGTCCGCTTCCGCGCACCGACGCGGGACGGCCGCCCCCGTGCACGGGCGCAGGACGGCCGCCTCCGTGTGCCGACGCCGGACGGTCGCCTCCGTGTGCCGACGCCGGTCGGCCGCCCGAACCCGGCCACGGACCGGCCCGGAGGCCGGCGTCCGCGGCGCTGACCGCGGTGGGACGGGGGCTGGTCAGGTCCGACCAACTGGGCGGTGCGCCGGCGGCCTGGTCAGGGGCTGCCGGCGCTTGGCCGCGCGGCGCCGTTGTCCGCGCGTCCATACGCGCGGCCCACGCGTCGCCGCAGGACTGTTCGCCGCTGATCGGGCGGGTGATGCCTCCGACGGCGGGTTCCCCGGCCGTGGCGGGCGCCGCGGAGCGCGGCCAGAAGCGGGCCAACTGGACGGTGCCGACGCCCGGTTGGGAGTGGATGTCGAAGGTGTCGGCGAGACGCTGTACGGCGCCCAGGCCGATGCCCAGCGTGCCCGCGGTCGACATCCCGTCCCGCAGGGCGGCGGAGACGTCGGCCATGCCGGGACCGCTGTCGACAGCGATCACCTCCACACCTGCCACCACGTTCCCCGCGGACTCGGCGTGGCTGCGCAGCACCCGCAGCAGCAGGGAGCCGTCGACGGCGTGCTTGGTGATGTTGGCCGCCAGTTCCGAGACGGCCAGGACCAACTCGGCGGTGCGCTGATCGCCCAGGCCGATCCGGCGGCCGAGCGCCGCCGCCGCGCCACGCGCGGCGTCGAGCCGGTCGCGGAACCAGGCCACGTCCTCGCAGTCGGCCAGCCCGGGGGAACCGGGGGTCGTCATCGGACCCACTTGGTGATGGTGACGGTGGTGCCTTCGCCGGGCGTCGTCTCCAGTACGAAGTCGTCGACCAGCCGCTTGGAACCGGGCAGTCCCAGGCCCATTCCGCTGTCCGAGGTCCAGCCGTCGGTCATCGCCAGGTCGATGTCCGCGATGCCCGGTCCGTCGTCGGTGAAGACGAGCCGCACGCCGCGCCGTCCGTGCTGCTCCACCAGCAGTGCGGTCATGGTGCCCCCGCCGCCGTGGATGAGGGTGTTGCGGGCCAGTTCACTGGCCGCGGTGATCAGCTTGGTCTGCTCCACCAGGGAGAACCGGCATTCCTGTGCCAGCGCGCGCACCAACTGGCGGGCCTGTACGACCTGGGTGGTGGCGGTGATCTCCAGTACCTCCGGGGTACGGGAGGCGCCGTTCATGCGTCAGCCGCTGCGTCCGGCACGGTGCTTTCGAAGCCGTGCCCGACGCGGTCGTGTTCGAGCATGCGCAGGCCCTTGTCCAAGGTGAGCGCGGTCCGTACGTTGCCGAGCGAGAGGCCGAGTTCGACCAGGGTGATCGCGACGGCGGGGCGCATGCCCACCACGACGGTCTGGGCGTCCAGCAGCCGGGCGAGGTTGGCGATGGTGGCCAGCATGCGGCCGACGAACGAGTCGACGATCTCCACGGCGGTGATGTCGATGATCGCCCCGTGCGCGCCGGTGTCCACCACCGCGGCGGCGAGGTCGTCCTGGAGTCGCATCACGGCCTGGTCGTCGAGGTCGGTCTGGATCGAGACCAGAAGTACCTGCCCGATCCGCAGGACGGGTACCTGCTCGCTCATCGGCCACCGGCCTGCGGTGCCGTACGGGAGACCGTGACTCCGGAACGGCGCAGCGCGTGCCGCAGGGCGTCAGCCAGCGTGGCCTTGGTGACGATGTCACCGAAGTCGATGCCCAGCGCCACGATGGTCTGGGCGATCTGCGGGCGGATGCCGGAGATCGTGCACTCGGCGCCCATGAGCCGGGCCGCCACGACGGTCTTCAGCAGATGCTGGGCGACCTCGGTGTCCACGGCGGGCACACCGGTGATGTCGATGATCGCCTGTTCCGACCCGGTGTCGATCAGTGCCTGGAGCATCTTCTCCATGACCACCATGGTGCGCGCCGAGTCCAGGGTTCCGACCAGGGGGACGCCGACCACGCCGTCCCACAGCTTCACGACCGGGGTGGA
Organism: Streptomyces sp. NPDC024632; assembly: GCF_055559175.1. Taxonomy (NCBI): domain Bacteria; kingdom Bacillati; phylum Actinomycetota; class Actinomycetes; order Kitasatosporales; family Streptomycetaceae; genus Streptomyces; species Streptomyces sp. NPDC024632. The sequence continues at coordinate 21,580 of NZ_JBVHLD010000004.1, read as the reverse complement.
CAGCTCCAGCAACTGCTCCGCCTGCGCCGCGATCAGCCCTTCGCGGGTACGGGTGTAGACCTCGATGGTGAACAGCCCGAGCGTGTCCAGCAGCGCGGCGAACTGCAGGTACGCCTGCGGGTCGCTGTCCTCGCCCTCCAGCGCCGGCGCCAGGACCTCCCTGAGCGCGAACACGCTCACGGCGGTCTCGGTGGGAGCGAAGCCCTGCATGGCCCGGTTCCGCGACAGTTCGGTCAGCAGCGCACGTACCTCGCCGAACGCCTCGTCGTGCCCGTCCACGCTCCCGCTGCCGAGCGCGGCCAGCAGCGCGGCGTAGATCTCCCGGAGCTCCCGCTCGACCTCGGAACGGCTCACTCGTCCGCCGAGCGAACCGGTCACCTTGTCGGCCCACTCGGCGGCCAGATCCTCACCCCGGACGGACAGCAGACCGATCAAGCGCTTAGCGATGTCTTTGCCAGCCACAGGGAATCCTCTCTCAACGGGATCAAGCGATCCTCGCGGAACTCTAAGCCATACGGGTGAGAGGCAGCCGGGTGATCCCCGAGGCGCCGCCGCTCCGCTCCTCCGCGAAGCGACGCCCCTTCCGCCCTCCGTACCACCGACGATCACGAGAGACGCCAAGCCCACCAACCGGGTCAAACCCTTCTGGTCGACGGCGCCGAAGTCGAAACGCCCCGCCCCCCGAGCACGAGGCGGCGTCGCCGACTCCCCTCGCTGATGAAGACGACCTCGCCGACCGGCGCCTCGCAGTCTGCGCTCTACGGCAACACCGCCTCCGCCAGCAAGTACCTGCCGTCCTCCTCGACCGACTCCCGGTCCAACGCCAGCACCTATCACTACACCGGCACCGGCGGGCGCGACGAGAACACCGCCGCCAATGCCAAGGACACTTACAACACCGACGGCACCGTCGCCACCTCCACCGACCCGGGCAACAGCACCAGCGCCACCCCCGACGACCCGCAGCCTGCTCCAGTGGTCTAAGGGACAACCTCTCGGGGAAAGCGACGACCTACGCATACGACCCGGGCAACCGGCTGACGTCAGTGGCGACTTCGGGGGGGGTGGGACCACGTACGGCTACGGCATACGCGGCACCCGCACCACCGCCACCGGGACAACGGCCGCCCCAACGGCAACGGCCAGCCCGTCATCGAACAGGTCAACTCCACGCCTGCACCGCCTACATCGACCACGACCCCACCACCGTCCTGGCCGGTTCGGTCACTGCTGGCCCGTGGACAGGAGCTGTAGTGGCGGAACAGCCGCTTCCCTCGGACTCAATCCCGAGGGCTACCTGGAGGCCAGCGCCGCCGGGGCCTACTCGCTCCGTTCTTGCCCGCTTTCTAAGGCATCACCTGCTCGGTGCTTCCTACCGGCAGGAAACACCGAGCAGCACGGAGAGGAGAGTTCCGATCAGCAGAAACCGTGTCGTCGGATTCGCTATCTGGTTTGTGCTTGCGCTAGTGATCACCATGTCCATGATTCTCGTTTGGACGACGCCCTGGGCGCGTTGGGAGCAGCTCCTTTGCACGCTCGGTGTCATGATCGTGGTCATCGGAATGTCTTCGGCGACCTCTGCCAGGAAACGTGAACACTAGCGCGCTCCGTGCTCGTACGCGGCCGCCCCCCGTCCTGAAGTCGGTACCGGAAACTGGCATGGGAACGATACGACCACAACTACCAGATGGGCCGCCGCCCAGAACCCCCCATCGTTTCGTCGGCGGTAACTGCACCCTGCGAGCTAACCGCGACACTCGAACTCGGTTCACCTGATGCCGTCAGATTAATCCATGGTAGACCGTTCGATATACACCGCACAGGAGAGGTTTGGAATGGGTGAATCAGGTCCGAATATGGCGCGGAGAATGGTGATCTTCATCATCATCACGTTCATCGCCGCCGCATTTCTTATCATCCAGGGGAGTAACGAGAAGGGCGCAGGCGGAGCGGCATTCATCTGCATGGGAATCGTTACGCTCGCTGCCGCCGGAACGCTGGCCTATCTCATCCTACGCGGCCTGCGGCGTGAATGAATCTGCTGGGCTGGCAGCGCGAGACAGGACGTATTCGGCGGTGAGAGGTGCGATCTCACTAGGGAGAATCTCGTCAAGCCGCCGCCATGGCGCACTGGGCATCCGTAAGGAGCAGAAAGGTGCCGACTGGCAAGGCGGTCAGTGCGGGGCGGGATCTGCCGTTCCTGCTGGCGCTCGGCGCCGAGGCCGCAGACGCCCGGCCGCACCGGCCAGCGGATCGGTTCTGCAGGTCGGCCGTGGGCGGACGGCCCACCCCTGCGTGCTGAGTGGTGGCTGCGTGGCCAGCACGGCGCGGCGCCCGTCGCAGCCAGGGCCCGAGACAGCCGCGGGCGGGCCGCGCACGACCGGGTGAAGAATACTGGCGGATCTAACGTGTTCCAGCGCCCATTATTCGCGGTAGCCAGCGATCAGGTGTACGTCTATCCGGGCAGGGGCTGCGGAACGATCGGTGCCCCGGGTCACCCCGAAGCATCTGCTGGCCGTCCCCGACCCCGCCCTGCCGTACCGCCCCCTCGTCAGCGTCGGCGACCTCACGAACAAGGGCCACACCGCAGGCGCGATCGGGACCCGAACCGTCTACGGCGGCGGTGGATGGACGGCCTCGGACCGGCCGCTGATCCCTCGACGGCCAGCCCCTCTTCTCCCCCGGCGGATACGATGCCTCTGGCCATCGCGTTGACGGGCCGTCAACCGTCATGGGGACGGCGGCTCGAACGCAATGGCCTCGATGAGCTGACCGTCCACGACCACACCGAAGGCGCAGGAGCCCGGCGCCGGCCCGGCCGCCCGCGCATACGCCGGAACACCGCCGAGGACAACCGCCACTCATGACGAACACACCCCGAGCCAGCGTCGACACACGGCCTCTCGTCCAGTACCGGTCAGTCGTCGTATCGGACGCGGAGTGCCCGCAACCGGGCAGCGACGCACCCTCCGCGAACGGGACTGACCGGGCCCAGGCCGGACGCCACGGCATCATCCTCATGTCCGACGGAAACGACTTCTACCCCCTCGTCCGGCTCCGCCACTGGGACTCTCCGCCACAGCCGCCGGAAGGCACCTGGGACGAATCCCCCACCTTCACCGTCCAATTCCCGACCGGAACCATCTCCGTCAGGCACCTCCTCGGAGGGAGCACCGGTGACAGCATCCCGGTACCCACCGGACCGTACGAGATCAAGGCATACCGACGCGGAAACCCCAGCAAGTCCCACACCGGCGACATGCCCACCCGTCCACCCGCCGACGTCACCGAGGAATGGACCGTCGACTTCTGGCCCGCTCCTGAACAGGCGGGCGCACCCTCATCGTGAGCCGCCGCGATCGCCGTTGGTCTCTCGGCGCAAGGAGAGGGGAACGCTGCCTTCATGCGGGATGTCGAGGCTGCGGAAGGTCCAAGCGGTGTCTGCGGGATAGGGCTGATGTGCCGTGGTCCGGAAGTCCTCACAACGTCGGTGAATAGCCGGGCAGAGGTTGACGCCGTCAGTTGAGGAAGGCGCCGCCCGGCAGAAACACGGGGCCGGACACGGGGGTCCGGCCCCGGAGGCGCACGTTCGGGCGGGCGGCATCATCTCCCTGCGGGGCTGGCGTTGGCGTAGTTCACGCCGCCGCCAACGTCGGGGTTGTAGCCGGTGCCCGACGAACCGTCGACTGCCTGCCGGGCAGGCAGTCGCGGATCCTGGTCGGGCACTGGGGGGCGAGCGCCTGCCGGTGGGCTGCCTGGAGGCACCCGGCCAGGGCCGACAGGATGCCCTGGACAGCCTGGTCGGTCAGGGCGGCTGCGGTGTCGTCGTCCTCAGCGCCGGTCATCGCCTCGGTCAGGGCGCGCAGTTGGTCACTAAATCGGTACCCGCCGCCGCGCCCTCGCCCCCTCACCCGCATACGCGCCCGACGCCGTGCACCACCAACCACTGCGACTCCGCCGGTCGTCGCCGCCCATGACAACGGCACCGTCACCGGACACCCCGCCGCCCTGGCCCTGGCTCCAGGCCGACAACCAGATCACCGGACGCCAACCCGGTAGCGGCTCCCATCAGATGACTGACGCGGGCAGGCAGGCGTACGAACAGTGGAAGAGCGAGCACCGCCCGCCCGTGGAGGATCCCGCGTCCCGGGGGTCTGCCCCAGCTCCCTGGACGGCAGCACGACGCGGTCCTCGCCGCTGCCCGCTGCCCCGACCAGCTGGTGGCGGGCACCGACGGGCGGCGTAGGCGGCGTCCAGCACGGTCAGGGTCTCCGGATCGCCCTCGGTCCGCTGGCCTGCGGTGAAGAGCGGCTCGACGGCCGGTCTCCGGGGCAGGGACGACCGAGGAGGGCCGGCCGGGCGTCGAGAAGCAGACTTGGTCCCCGCCCTGGTCAGGAGACGTATTCGATGAGTTGCATCATGCCGCGGTCTTCGTGCTGGAGGTGATGGCAGTGCACCAGGGCCCGGCCGGGAAAGTCCTTGAAGCGGACGCGGAGGGTCACCGAGCCGGACTTGTTGATGGCGACGGTGTCCTGCCAGACGGGTGTGTCGAGTGCGCGGCCGTCGACGGCGGTGACCAGGAAGTGGTTGGTGTGCAGGTGGAAGGGGTGATTGGCGTGGCTGGCGGAGTCGTTGGTGAGCGTCCATTCCTCGGTGTCGCCGAGCCGCAGCGTGTGGTTGACGTAGGAGGGGTCGAATCGCCCGTAGGTCGGATCCGACGGGTCAGCCGCGTCGCGGGTGGCGGGGGTCGCGCCGTCACCGGTGATGCGGAAGGCGTGGGTGAACGCCTGTCTGGGGAAGGCGTCCATGTCGCTGTGGAAGGTCAGGGCCCGGCGCCGGGTCACCTCGGCCGGGTCGATGAACGGCGCGGGGCCGGGCAGCTCGGTGGGCAGATCCATCCGTACGCCGGGTCCCGACTGCACGGTCATGGTGGCCAGCAGGGTGTCCCCGGCCATGATCCGGTAGTTGCCCGGGCGCTGTGCGCGGATCATGACGTCCGCGCGGTTGCCCATCGCCAGGGTGACGCGCTCGCGCTCCACGGGCCGGGTGAAGGCGATGCCGTCCATGGCGATCTGGTGCAGGGTGTGCCCCTCCACCTCGATCGGCAGGACGGTGAACGCGGAGGCGTTGACCAGGCGCCAGCGCTGTACCTCGCCCACGCGCAGCCGCACCTGCGGCCGGTAGTTCCCGTTCACCACGAAGGTCGAGGGAACCGAGCTGAGATCGTCCTCGGCGTGCAGGTCGGGTACCTGGCCCCGGGCGAGCTTCAGTTCGCCGACGCACATCACCAGGTCGCTCGCGGCGGCCACCTGTGGGACCTGGTCGATGGCCCCCTCGACGATCAGGGCGCCCATCAGCCCGCTGGACAACTGGACGGCGGCTGCTCCGTGTACGTGGGGGTGGTACCAGAACGTGCCGCCCTCGTGATCCGCGGGAATCTCGATCCGGCTGCGGTAGCTGCGCGTGTTCAGGCCGTTGCGCGGGTCGTAGGGGGTGAACTCGCGGAAGACGTTGTCCGCGTTCCCCGTCGGCGAGACGTGCAGGCCATGAGTGTGAACATTGATCGAGTTGAACTTGTGCGGGACGTTGTGGTCGGCGTGGGAGGTCTGGTCGGGGTTGGGCGGCAGGTCGTTGACGTGCTCCAGGTCGAGGACGTCGCCCGGGCGCAGCCGAAGTGTCGGCCCGTTCACATGCCCGTTGTAGAGCCGGAGGTTGACGTTGCCGACGCCGGGCAGCACGCCGCGGGTGAACGCGACCCGCAGAGAGGTCGACAGGACGCCGCCCTTGGAGCGGATGACCGGCGGCTGCGGGAACGGCGCGGGCGCGGCTGCGGCCCGGGGCGCGAGCAGCGCCCCCGTCGCCAGCGCCGGGGCCGACGCCAGCAGCGCACGCCGGCTGACACCACGTGATGAACCCATGAAACGCCTCCACACGATGCCGACCAATGTCGCGTCAAGCATCGCGAAATGCGCAAATGCCTACAAGCACGACACGCCTGACCCTTGATGCGCCGCGTCACTCCGGGAAGCTCTGGCCGTCGGCGCCGACCCGCCGCACCTCGCCCCGGCCTTCCACCTGTCCCACACCGCCGCGACCGCTGCGGGGCCGTCGCGCAGGGCAGACAGAGAGGACCGACACGGCTGCTGTCGAGGAGCCGCCGTTAAACCAGTGGCGTCCCCGTGGACGAACCTCATAGCTTGTACGCCCATGACCGATACTCCGGAGATGCGCCCGAATCCGCGCGACCTCGGCCGGGTGTTCAACGAGGTGCCGGAGCTCTACGACCGGGTCCGGCCGGGCTACCCCGACGAACTGTTCGCGGACCTTGTCGCCGTCACCGGCACGGACGACAGGTCGTCGGTGCTGGAAGTGGGCTGCGGCACCGGTCAGGCGACGCGCTCGCTGGCAGCACTCGGCGGCTCAGTGACCGCCGTCGAGCCGGGCGCGGACATGGCCGCGCTCGCTCGCCAACGGATCGCGTCCTTCGGCAACGTCGAAGTCGAGACGTCGACGTTCGAGGAGTGGGACGACCGCGGCCGACGCTTCGACGCTCTCGTGGCCGCGTCGTCGTGGCACTGGGTCGACCCGTCGATCGGCTGGCAACGGGCGCACGACGTGCTCCGTCCCGGAGGCTGGATGGCGGTGCTCGGCCACGTCGTCGTCCGCCGGCCGGGAGAGCAGGAGCTCTACGCCGAGACCGCCGATCTCCACGAGCAGCTCTGCCCCGGGAACCCCGACTGGCGTCGTCCTCCCCTGGAGGACGACGTGCGCGCCACCGACCAGGGCTGGGGCCTGGTCGACGATCCCGGAGGACTGTTCGGCCCACCGATCGTGCGCTGGTACCCGACCGTGCAATGGTTCGACGGAGACGGCTTTGCCGATCACCTCCGCTCGTTGTCGCTGTACCGGAGGCTCGACCGCGACATCCGTGAGCCCCTGCTCGACGCGGTAGCCGAGCGCGTCCGCACGCGGATGGGCGACCGAGCAGCACGCCGCTATCTGAGCGTCCTTCGTGTCGGCCAGCGCGCCGAGTGAGCCACCCGCGCCGTGCGCGCGGATCGGCCGTGGACTCGGCCGTGGACTCGGCCGTGGGCGTGGAGATTCCGCATCGCCACGACTGGGCACGCTCCCCCGAATGGCAGCGGGCCCAGGCGTTTCCCGCGAACAGCGGCTCGACAGCGCCCCGCCGCGCCTCCCCTCGCGCGGCAGGGCATGGGGCACCCGTTAGCGCTACTTTTCGAGGTAGTCCCGGGCTGCATCCAGCGTCCCTGCGACGTAACCGCCGACCGGCAGGTTCAGCCCCTCGTACTGGCCCTCCTCGTCCAGGCTGCCGTCCGGCTGGTAGAGGCGCACGATCGGCGTGGGAAGCTCATTGGGATCCAGCGGCGGATCCCACCCGACGACCCGGCCGAGGTAGGACCGGTCGTCGTCACGGGCCGCGTAGTACAGCAGGTAGTGCGCCGGATCAACGTAGAAGGGTGCCGCGGGGTGCTGTCCCGGCCCGCCGGTCTGCGGCTGCGGCCACTCCCCGGTCGTGGATGCCGCCCGCCACGCCTGTTCGACGTCCTCGGCGGTCCGGCCGATCCACCAGCGCTCGGTCACCTCACCCAGCGAGACGTACTCGGGCTCGCCCTCCACCCCGTCGGTGCCGACGAAGCGCACGACCGGCTCTACGGCAGAGGTGTTGATGGGATGCAGGTACCGGTAGAAGGCCACGACGCGCCCCACCCGCAGGTGGCCGTCCCGGTCCTCGCCGTAGAAGAAGCGGCCGTGCCGGTAGTAGGTGTCGGTGATGTCCTCGTAGACCGGCCAGTGCTCGAAACGGGGATTCCGGTAGTGCATCGTGATCTCCCTGTGGTCGCCGCAAAGCACCACAGGGTACTGCCCGGAGGCTCAACTCACCTTATTGCGCTGGTAGTTCACCGGCAGCCCCGGGCCGCGCGGGCTCACCGCCGGTTGAGACGATCTTGGTCCAGGGTGAAGTTGCGCTGACCTGGTCGGCGGGCCCTTCGTGCACCGTCGGGACGACAGGATGTGAACCTGCGACTCCTTGATCACCAGATCGCGAAGTCCTCCATCGCTCACTACCGCGCACCGCGTGTGGACTTTGGTTGCTCCCCGGCAACCTGGGCCCGCACCTCACAAGACGTCCTCTTTCCGGCCTGCCCCACCCGGCGGCATCTGACAGTCGAACGTCGCCGCCGTGTTCCAACGCCCAGCACGCAATGCGTTGTTCAGGGTGGTCGCGAGACTCGGTCCAGCACCAAGGGGCTGGACGTAGTAGGCACTGTCCGTGCCCGCCGTGCCCGCGTGGAACTCCATGCAGCGGCGGGCTGTACTCGGTTGGAGTAGGCGATGCCGATGTCGGGGCGCAGCGCCGGGGTGGGGTGTAGGCCGGGCAGCCCCGCGGCGCGAGTCGACGTGTCGAGGTGGGAGTGGAGCCGACGGACGGGGGTCCAAGGTGCGAGGCTGTATCGGACGGCGCCGCGGGAGCCTGTCATGGGGATGGCGTGCACGGTAGCCGCCGACGGCAGGTGGTGTCCGGCCAGGTCAACGAGACGGGCGAGTTGGTGTTCGGTGACGTCGTGGGCCAGTCCGATGCGGCCGAGAGCCGGTACGGTCGATGGCGTCGAAGCCCCAGACCGGTGAGGACGGTCCGGCTGCGCTCTGCCTGGTCTGCTAGGAGCTGTCCGGCCGATCATGTGACCGTCTCCTGATCTGCTCGTTGTTCCCGCTATGGGGCGGGGAGAACGCGGCGATCTGTCGGATGCCGAGGGGGAACGGCTGCGGCCGTTCTTGCCGGTGAGCAACGGTCGGTGCTGGCGGTGGCGTGATCACCGGCAAGTGATCGACGGGGTTTTGTACCGGGTGCGGACCGGGGTGCACTGGCGCGATCTGCCGGAGCGGTTCGAGCCGTGGAAGACCGTCTACGACTGCCATCGGCTGTGGTCGGCCGACGGTACCTGGGAACGCCTGATGCGGCAGGTCCAGCCGCAGCTGACGCGGTGGGCGAGATCGACTGGGCCGTCTCGGTGGACTCCACCATCGTGCGCGCGCACCAGCACGCGGCCGGCGCCCGCACCGACCCGCCGCCGGGTCTTGCCGACTCAAAGGGGGACGGGGGCCCTGGAACACCAGGACGAAACTCCGTGGCAGAGCCTCGTCGGCCGCCCGGCGGAGGTGGTGCGGGAGGCGAGAGCTTGGGGCGCTCGTGCGGCGGCTTCACCAGCAAAATCCACTTGAGCGCGGACGGCTTCTGCCGTCCGTTGTCCCTGATCGTCACGCCGGGGCAGCGGGCCGACTGCACCCCGTTCATTCCAGTGCTGGAGAAGATCCGGGTTCCGCGGCTCGGGTCGGGCCCACACCGCAAGAAGCCCGACAGCGCCGCAGCCGACAAGGCCTACAGCAGCGGTCCTTGCCGTCAGTACCTGCGGCGGCGCGGCATCCGGCACACGATCCCGGAGAAGACCGACAGCCAGGCTGCCAGCCTGTGCAGGGGATCGCGAGGCGGACAGCCACCCGGCTTCGACAAGGAGCGGTACAAGAGCCGCAACACTGTCGAGAGGGCCATCAACAAGCTGAAGAACTTCCGCGCTGTCGCGACCCGCTACCACAAGCGCGGCTACGTCTTCCTCGGCACCGTCACGCCAGCCGCCCTTGTCATCAGGCTCCGCACCTGACCGCGTGTCATGACATCAACCCACCAAAGCTGCCGGCGCAAGTACTAGGCCGGCTGCCGTCATGAAGTCCTCAAGGCTGATGACGCCGCTGCCGGTGCCGTCGTCCCATTCGGTCAGGAGCCCCGAGCGACCCTCGTTCCAAGACTCCGGACTGTCATCAAAGTCAGGGCCGGGGTGCCACTCGACGCTGCCCTCGCCATGCCGGTATCGGAGATACAGGTAGTGGCCGTCCGCCGTCCAGGCATCCCACTGCGATGGGCAGCCAGAACACGTCTGCACGACCCGCGTCAGCTTTCGACCTTCATCCATACTCATCCGACGATGGTCGCGCAGCAACAGGCGCCCAGCAATCGACTTCGATCTCATGCAGCAGCAGCCGCACGCACGCCATCAATGATCGGCCGGACAGCTCCTAGGTCCGGGGCATCGGTGAAGTGCACGAGCCAGTAGTAGGCGCGTGTCGCTTCGGTCCAGCCCGGCCCGTCCCAGTGGTTGGTCATGACCTCCACATCGGTGAACGCGGCCTAGTCGTGTGCGGTCACCGATGCCGTACTGTCGAGGTCGGGCGGCGGGTCGGCGGGTCGGCGGGAAACGGCCGCTTGTCCGGGCCGGTCCACACGTGCCGATGTCCCTCCCTCGACCGGCTTTGCGATCATGGTGGCAGGTGTTGCGAAGCCGGCGACAGCAGGGGTCGCGGACCAGGCTCTGAGGATCTCGGTGTCGTCCTGGACCGAGGGCAGTTCTGCCCAGCGGGCGGTGGCGCGGGCTGCGAGTTCGTGGGCGCGTGTGACGACGGACGGGATCGGCGGTCCGGCGGGCTGCCGGATGGCGGCGGCCCACAGTTCCATCGCGCGTTCTACGTCCCGTACGGCCAGGTAGGCAGTGGCGGCGTCGAGGCTGACGAGTGCGCGGCTCCACGGGTCTGCCGGAACCTCGGCGAATTGCCCGGCGCGGAAAAGGGCTTGCGAGCTGTCGCCGAGGGCCAGGTGGGCGGTCGCGGCGCTGGCGCGGGTACGGGTCAGGCCGTAGGGGGACAGCGAGACGCACGGCGTCATGGTGTCGGGAACATCGTGCCGTTCGGCGAGCTCCTCGGCGCGGCTGAGGACGTGGTGGACGCCGGTCCGGTCGCCCCACTGGCATGCGCCCGATACGAGAACTGGCGACCGCCGGTCCACTGGACCGCCGTCCTGATCTTCGTGGGACACGACCAACGGAAACGGCCCATTCACCCTGCCCGGAGGCCCCGTCGCCGAGAATCCGCAGCCTCAGGAATACCGCCCCCCAGGGCTGCGCGCCGCCACGGCCGAAGGCCGCGAGACGCCGGAGCGGGCGCCGCCCGAAGGCCCCAGCATCGCTGACGTGGACGAACCGGCCGTCGACTGCCGACAGCTAGAGTCAGGCGCCGCGCCGACCAGCCCTGCACGCCCGACTGCCGTCGGGCTGCGGACTACCAGAGGGAGTTTCTGACCTGCCCGTCGTGCAGGGTCACCACCTGCGTGCCCGGGGTGTGCATCCAGTTGAGGACTGCCTGGAACTCGGGCCACCGCGTGGAGGTGATCTTCCAGTGCCTGCTGATGTCGGCGCTGGTCCGGTAGCACTCGTTGAGGACGTACACCGTCCGACCCGTCAGCGCCGAGGCCGGGTCCAGCGGGTCGGCCCGCTCCGGACCCTTCGCAAGGCCATAGGCGACCAGGAAGGACTGATGAGTGCTCCTGACGAAGCGGGCATGGCTGTCCCACAGGCGGTCGCCGACAGCGACGTTCTTGGCATCCGTGGTAACGGCGATGGTGAGCAGATGGTCCTGGGCTGTGCAGGGGTTCGGCGATGCGGTGTGCCGCGCCGCTGCCTGCGGAACCGCTGCGGCCGTACCGTAGCCCAGAGCAGCCACACCCCCCGCCGCCACAACCGCTCCTACGGCAGCGCACAGTGCAAGCCGCTTGCCACGCGTGAGTTGACTTGGCACAGGAACATCCCTTCGTGCGAACAGATCTCCGCGGGTCCCGGAAGCCGGCTCGTAAAACGGGCCCGGCACCACGCACCCATCCCCAGTAGGCGGCTCCTCCCGTGCCCACGCCTGCCGGACCGGTCAAACAGGTGACCACGAATCCGGACACCGCCACAGAACTCGCGGACTTACGGCGGCTGGGAAAGCTTCCAGTTCCCGACGGATGGCCTCTTCGTCGCGCAGAGCGAGCGTGAACGGAAGATCAGCAACGGAAGATCCCACGCCCCCGGATGCCGCGAGGTGGTACCGGCTCGGATGTGGTAACGGTTCGAGCGCCCGAACCTGCGGCGAGTCAGGCGATGCACCTGCCCTGCCCCCCAGCGGAGCACGGGCACGGGGTGTGGCCTGCGGATGTTCCGGCTGACGGGTGGTCAGGGGCGGTCTCGGGATGGCGGCTCGGGGACGTGGTGGAGGAGGGATGACAGGCGGAGGAAACGGAGGGGGCGCGCCGACCGTCACGACGCCTCCGGCAGCGCCCGGGAATTCCAGACCGACCGGGATGAACTGGCGATACGCGCGTACGGCTCAATGCCTGTTGCGTTCACATTCTCCGTGTGACCGGCTATGAACGCGGTCGTTTATTGGCAGCCTGACATCGCGGCTGATTGGAGATTACAGGTGGGTTTTCGTCGGTCTCCTGGCTACGGAGAGTCGCCTTGCCCGGCTGGCGGCTGGACCCTCGCCCGCCGCGGCCCAGGTGCGCGGGGTACCGGCTGGGCGCGGTAGCTTACCCGGGTGAGCCTCCTTGATGATGTGGCCGAGCGCGACGGCTGGCGGTGCTGGGTGTGCGACGAACCGGTCGACCCCGAGATGTCGGTGAACGACCCGCGGGGGCCCAGCGTGGACAGCCGGACCGCCGACCGGAAGGCCAAGGTCGCCGAGCGACTGGCGCACCGCGGCTGCAACACCCGCAAGGGCGCGGTCGAGGTGGTCATCGCTTGGCCGGACCGCCTGTACGTGGTCGAACCCGCGCCGCTGATTACCGTTGCCGGAAGACTGGAGCGCAAGGGGGGCCGCGAGATGGTGGGCCGTTGTCCGACCCGGCGGGACGCCCAGGAGGCCGCGGATTGGCTGGTGGACCGGTTCTCCCGACTGGTTCCCGGACTGCCGGTGACCGCCGAAATCGAGCCGGGCGGCGGCCAGTTCCTCGTCATCCTGGCCACCGGCCGCCGCTGACCGGGCAGTTCGCCAGCCCCCGCACGCGTCGCCCGCCTGCGCGCGAGGGGCCGGTCGGTGACCGCCTCCCCCGGCATCCTGTCCGCCGACCCTGTCAAAGCCCAGGTGGAATATCTGACACCGCCGGCACAGAAATACCAGCAGACCGACCGCAGCATTTCGTGCCTTTAGCGGCCAGTAATCGGAGATCCAGCATTACCGCTGGTGGCATGCTATGGTTTCCCCAGTTGCAGTTGTGGTTCCCAAAGACTTCAAGTGCCTTCACCGCTGTAAGCGGTGGAAGCACTTTTGTATTTCCGGTGCATTCCGGATGGGGCAACCTCGCGGCGACGCGGAGGCCGCACAGTGCGGGCTCCGGGCACTGCCCCGAAGGAGATATGACATGGCTACTGGCACCGTGAAGTGGTTCAACGCGGAAAAGGGTTTCGGCTTCATCGAGCAGGACGGTGGCGGCGCTGACGTGTTCGCTCACTACTCGAACATCTCCGCTTCCGGCTTCCGCGAGCTGCAGGAGGGCCAGAAGGTTTCGTTCGACGTCACGCAGGGCCAGAAGGGCCCGCAGGCCGAGAACATCGTTCCCGCCTGACGCTCACGCGTAGCAGTAGGCCGGGGGGGGGGGGGGGGGGGGGGGGGGGGGGGGGGGGGGGGGGGCCGGCCCCCCCCCCCCCCGCGGCGGCCTCCTACGCCGGTGACGGCTCCGACCAGTCCGGCTGGGGCGGCC
>NZ_JBVHLD010000004.1:0-7988 GCF_055559175.1 Streptomyces sp. NPDC024632 | reverse complement strand
GGTTTTGTTGAGGGTGCAAGGGGGAAGAGAGGGGCCGAAAGACGGAAACACTTTTTCCCCCCGGATCCCAGCGGGGGGAGGGGGTCGGGCCCCCCCCTTTGGGGGTGCGGCCCCCGGCCTACTTGGTTTTCCCCCCGCCCCCGGCCGCCATGGCGGCCCGCGCGCCTTCCCGGCCGCCCGGAGGAGCACCTCTGCCGCAGCGGGGAAGTCCAGCCCCGGTCCGCCATCAACGTGTGAGTACCGCTGGTGCCCGCGGGAACGGCCGGACAGCTCGTCGAGAGCTCCAGATGGCCCGCTTCGTACATTCACTTTCATCGGTTCGTTCCTGTGCTCCCTGTGCGGCTCGTCTGCCGCCGGGGATCCCTCGACGCACCGCATCGAGGAAGGTTCTCCGTGAACCGCACTGTTCGCTCCACCGACCGCTACTCCCGCACCCGCTCCCCGGGCTCCGGCTCCGGCTCCGCCTCCGGCCGTGGTGGATACCGCGGCGGCCAGGCCCCGAGCCGTTCCGGCGGCCCTTCCCGTTCCGGCGGCCCTTCCCGTTCCGGCGGCTACGGCGGTCGGCGGCCCTCGGCCCCGCTGGGCGAGTTCGCCCTGCCGGTCTCCGTCACTCCGGCCCTGCCGCCGGTGGAAACCTTCGCCGAACTCGACCTGCCCGCCACTCTGCTGACGTCGCTGGCCACGCAGGGAATGGCCGTGCCTTTCCCGATCCAGGCCGCGACACTGCCCAACTCCCTCGCGGGACGTGACGTGTTGGGCCGCGGGCGCACCGGCTCCGGCAAGACCCTCGCCTTCGGCCTGGCCCTGCTGGCCCGTATCGCGGGTCAGCGCGCCGAGTCCCGGCAGCCGCTGGCCCTGGTCCTGGTTCCGACCCGCGAACTGGCCCAGCAGGTCACCGACGCCCTCACCCCGTACGCCCGCGCCCTGCGGCTGCGGATGACCACGGTCGTCGGCGGCATGTCCATCGGCCGGCAGATCAGCGCGCTGCGCGGCGGAGCGGAAGTCGTCGTGGCGACGCCCGGACGGCTCAAGGACCTCATCGACCGCGGCGCGTGCCAACTGGGCCAGGTCGGTGTCACCGTCCTGGACGAAGCGGACCAGATGGCCGACATGGGCTTCATGCCGCAGGTCACCGCGCTGCTCGACCAGGTGCGGCCCGACGGCCAGCGGATGCTGTTCTCCGCCACCCTGGACCGCAACATCGACCTGCTGGTGCGCCGCTACCTCAACGACCCGGTGGTCCACTCCGTCGACCCGTCAGTCGGCGCGGTCACCACCATGGAGCATCACGTTCTGCACGTGCAGAACACGGACAAGCACGCCACGACGACCGAGATCGCCGCGCGCGACGGCCGGGTGCTGATGTTCCTCGACACCAAGCACGCCGTCGACAAGCTCACCGAGCACCTGCTCAAGAGCGGTGTACGGGCGGCGGCGCTGCACGGCGGCAAGTCGCAGCCGCAGCGCACCCGTACCCTCGCGCAGTTCAAGACCGGGCACGTCACGGTGCTGGTGGCCACCAACGTGGCCGCCCGCGGCATCCACGTCGACGACCTCGACCTGGTGGTCAACGTCGACCCGCCCGCCGACCACAAGGACTATCTGCACCGCGGTGGACGCACCGCCCGCGCCGGTGAGTCCGGTCGGGTCGTCACCCTGGTCCTGCCTCACCAGCGCCGCGAGATGACCCGTCTGATGACCACCGCAGGCATCACCCCGCAGACCACCCAGATCCGGTCCGGGGAAGCCGAGTTGAACCGCATCACCGGAGCCCGCACGCCTTCCGGCGTGCCCGTCACCATCACCGAGCCAGTCGCCGACCGCACCAGGCGCAGCACGTCCGCCGCCTCCGCGCGCGGCCGGCGCAGCCGCCCCGCCGCGGCCCGGCGCTCCGCCCGTCCGACCACGGCCTCGACGGAGACCCAGGGCCGCCGTACCGCACTCAGCCCGGCGGCCTGAACGCCGCCGGACCGCACTCACCAGGGCGAACCGGCTCCTGTCCCCATCCCCCCTCATCTCCGCGAGGTCCCATGCGCTGCATCATCGCCCACTTCCCCTTCGACCTCACCAAGAGCGGCGTGCAAGCGTCCATGAAGGGCATCAAACCCGAGGTCGTCACGGGCGAGTACGTGATCATCGGCCGACGCCACTACCCCGTGAAGCAAGTGGGAGAGGTGATCACCCGCCAGGACCGCCGCGACTTCAGCGCCGCCGAGATGACCCGCGCCCTCCTCAGCCTCGGCTACACCTGCCGCAACACCGCCACCCACGTCCCCGTCACCGCCTCCAGTCCACTCCGGACAGCCCAGTCACTGCTCGGCATCCCCGTGACAGCCTGACCCACGAGGAGAACCCACACTCGCGGCACACCGGCGGGCTCCTGGCGCCGAGCAGCAGGCGCCCGATCCCGCCTCGTCCCAAGCGCGGAGGTCACTCCTCGGCCCGCGCCACCCCGGCCAACGGCCGTGCCAGGCTTCCGATTCGAGCGGTCGCCGACCCTCGCATGTCGCGGGCGGACGCTCAGCCCGCGGTCGCCGACCCTCGCATGTCGCGGGCGGACGCTCAGCCCGCGGTCGCCGACCCTCGCATGTCGCGGGCGGACGCTCAGCCCGCGGTCGCCGACCCTCGCATGTCGCGGGCGGACGCTCAGCCCTCTGCCCCACCAGCCGCCGGCGGGGCAGACGCCAGGGGCCTCTCGGGCGACGCCCGAGGAAGAGGGCTGCGGGCGGCCTCGCCGCAGATGCCCGCGTCCACCAGCCCGTGGGGCCGCGCCAGCCGCGTGATTGACGACTGGTTCTTCCTTTTCACCGGTGCACGGACAAGAAAATTCCACAAAGATGCGGAGTTCGCGAATCTGTTGCCGCACGCCGAGCGAGCAGGAGTTACAGAATGGCCACAGGTACTGTGAAATGGTTCAATTCAGCTAAAGGATACGGATTCATCGAGCAGTCGGGCGACGGTGAAGACGTCTTCGCGCACTACTCCAATCTCGTCGACGACGCTCTTCCTGGGCTGACCGAAGGCCAGAGGGTCCACTTCGACATCGGGCAGAACCCAAGGGGTCTGTACGCGGAGAACATCACCTGCGACTGACGCCGGGCCACTCCCGGCCCGTCCCAGTCGGCTCGCTGTCCGGTGGCTCCGTAGCGTGGACACGGCGGTCTTCCCGGTCCGGACCCCTCCGCGATCCGACGTCGCGGCCCGCCCCGACGCACGGCTCGTCGAGCCGGACGCCCGTACCGGAAAAGACCCGCGGCTCGTAAGAAGTGCCGATCTTTTTCCGTACGCTTGGTCAAGCACCCGAGCACAGCGGGCCCCCCGTGTTCGATCACGATCTCTCCTGGCAGGCCCAAGGATTGGCCGTCGCCGGGACACCACAAAAGCGGATTCGACCACCCGCGTGCAGCGAGCCACGCATCCCCGGCTTCGGCCCGGCGGCCACCCGCTCCACCACGACGCCCACCACGCCATCCGCGGCAGAGGACCGGTGGCCGGGCCCGCCGGCGGAAGGTGCACCGGCGGTGTCCGGGACGACGTCGGGTGGCGTGTCGGCGCCAGACCGGGAATCACGCTCAGGAGCCGGCGGCTGAACGTCTTCGGCGATCATGTACACATATGAGGAGCACCTCCGCGAGCCGCAGAGGCTCCCTCGTGTCAGGGACACCGGTCAGACGTCGGCCCGGTCGCCGGGTTGGGAACGGCGTAGTTGTTCGTTGATGCGCTGGGCTTCCTCGAGCTGGTCTTCGAGGATGACGATGCGGCAGGCCGCCTCCACCGGGGTGCCCTGGTCGACGAGTTCCCGGGCGCGTGCGGCGATGCGCAACTGGTAGCGGGAGTAGCGCCGGTGGCCGCCCGCGGAGCGCAGCGGAGTGATCAGGCGGGCTTCGCCGATCGCGCGGAGGAAGCCCTGGGTGGTGCCGAGTATCTCGGCGGCCCGGCCCATGGTGTACGCGGGGTAGTCGTCGTCATCGAGACGCCCGTTCGTGTCGCCTGCGGTCATCGCACCTCTCTGCGGAACGCGTGGAGGGGCCCCGGTGCCATACCGGCACCGGGGCCCCGAAGGAACTGCTACACCATCTGCCGACCTGCTATTGCGTCGGCCTACTGTGTCCGCACCGCCACCAAAGGGTGAGCGGCAGGTGCGGGGATCGCGGTTGCTTGACCGGAGACCACCTCACTATCGATGTCCTGCGGTACCCGGACTCAACACTCCGCCCGGGCGATCCCGATGGCGCTCAACTCCTCCGTCCTTCCCTCTGGATCAACTGCCTGCCAAACGTGAACTGCACACTTCTTGTACTGCTGATGGCCTCTACCAGCACCACTCTTCGACAGCCAGCCCCGTCGCCCGTCCTGCGTCTTCTCTGGCTTGGAACCCCACTGCCGAACCTCCCGGTGCGCGCGCCCGCAGCCGACGCCTTCACCGAGGTACTGCTCACTGACTTCGCTGCTGGTTACCGCACACTGCACTTACCGCTACTACCGCTGCGGTCCTTCTCACGGCGGCCCCTGATCACTGCGGGCCACCCGGTCCGGTCGTCAGTCCCATCGCCCGTCTGGCAACATCCCTGGCTTTGGAACTCCACCACCGTACCGACCTGCGTCATGTGCGTACTGCCTCCCGGCAGTTCGTCTCTGCCGGGCCCTCCGTCTCTCTGGGTACAAGAGAAACCGTACCCACGCCACCACCAAATGTCTACTCCGGCCATCACAGATTTTCAGTCACCGGGGGCCGAGGTAACCTGCGACCAACTCCGACGCCGGGGTCCTCGCGGCCCCCACGGGGGACGGATCACCACCGCCGTCCTGCGCGACGCCACCCACTGGGACGACGTCGTCCAGACCCTCGGCTACGAACACCCGCGCCGACACGACCTGTGACACACCGACCCGACCTGGATGGCGCACGCCGTAGTCCCCCTGCACGTCCTGCGGTTGATCGCCGGCCACGGCTCCCCGCAGACCACCCAGCGCCGCCTCCAACGCCTCATCACACGGAAACCGCTGCCGACAAGCCGAAGGGCCCGCTGACCTGGCTAAATGCCAGTCCAGCGGGCCCTTCGTGCACCGTCGGGACGACAGGATTTGAACCTGCGACCCCCTGACCCCCAGTCGCGAAGGCCAAGGGAATTTCCCCGCCATTCGGGACCAATCCCCCGCGCATTACGCCTAGTTATGCGTCCATCGCTCACTACCGCGCACCGCGTGTGGTCCCCGGTTGGTCCCCTGCCGTAACGGACGAGACGGTCGCCCGAGCCCGCACTGCGGCCGAGTGCCTGTTCGAAGCCGGTGATCAGGCTCAGGGTCTGACGGCACTTGCGGGCAACCGCAAAAAGGTCCTGGGCGCATACGGATGGTGGCGCCACGACTGGTCGGGCTGCTGCAGCAGCTGGCCGACGAACCACGGTCCGTCCCCCGACCCCTGTTCGCTCAGACCACTCCAGGTCCACCACTGCTGTTCGCGGGTCTGGTCCCGCGGAAGCCGATTTCGACGCACTCCATGACACAGAAGCTGAACCGGCACAGAATCTCGTGCCGCGCGGCCCGCACCTCCGCCCTCGCCACCAACCTCCCCAGCCCCATCCTCGCCGACCTGACCGGCACGCACCGCCACACCGCGATCCACTGGGTCGCCTACGTCAGACGCGACTGGACCGAGTACTTGGCGGCACGAGCCGAGGACGAGGGCCACAAGCGGGAGAAGAAGCCATCCACCAATTGCAGGTAACCCATATCGTCGTGTCATGAGCGAGGCGATCCGGGCACACGGCCTCTACTACCCCTTCTTCCGGATACGTGATGACGGTTGGCTGAAGGTGACGCCCTTGTACTGGCCCAAGATTGTACGTTTAGTCCCTGCGAGCGATGACCTCGCAGCCTATACGGCCCGCCCGTCTTCCAACCCTGCGGTGCCGACGCACGCACTCACACGAAATGTCGCCCACACCATGCGGGTGCTCACGGAGGAACTCGGTGTCGTCGAACGGGTTCCTCCCCGCATGGTCCGGCTGGGTGTGCGGCGTCGACCGAACAGGTGCCTCAACACGACCCCTCACCTGTCAAGACAGGTGAGGCGGGGTGCCAGCCGGGGCGGCGACCGCGGCACGGCGTCGCGCGCGCAGCGGCAGTGGAACGGCTCAAAACCCTGAGCGTCGTCCGTAGCAGGAGGGGAGCCGGCGCGTGGCCGTTCGACTGGGAAGCAGTCCCGTACGCCCCCAGGCCGTTTTCCCGGCCCTCTCGGCTTCGGTGCCCGCGCGGGTCGGCGGCCTGACGCCCGCCGAGGGTTTCGAAGTCCGCGGCCAGGAACCGGAAATCGGACCTGCTCCCGACTACGTGTGCCGCCGCCTGAGCATGCAGGAAGGAGAGCAGGCCGATGTCTGGCGATGGACCTACTTCGTCAACGACACCGTGATCCGCACGGTGGACACGACGGCACCGCTGCGGCTTGTCCGGGGCAGCGCCTGGATGCAGGACGACCGTACGCCGGAGAATCTGACCGAGACGCTCGCCGGCCCCGGCCACACCGTGTCGAGTGTCGTCGACGAACTCCGTCCACGGCTGACGCAGCCGGTGGAGGCCACCCGTCGGGGGCCTGAGCGGCGACGACTCGCTCCTCGCGATCGAGATCATCTCCACCGCCTACACGAATACGGGCCAGGCAGTCCAGGTCACCGTGACTACCCTGCCAGCACATCTCAACGTCACCGTCTACGAGCGGGGGCGGATGCGCCGGGCACCTGCGGGTGACCGTCCGCCGTACCCGGCCTGCATACGCCGGATCCCGGCGGGACGCACTCCTCGACGGGTACCGGCGGCCACAGCTCGCACGCACTCTGCCCGCGCGCAGGCCCTTGCCCCGAACCGCCCCAACTGCGGAAACCTGGGCAACCGGAAACGGCCCTCATCTGACAGAATTTCCGCCCCGGCCCAAAGGAATGACCGAGTCGACGCGGAGGTGCGGTCCTCCCTGGAGGAGCACACGAATCAGGAAGGAAAACTCCCGTTGCCCCAGCTTGCGTCAGTCAGGGCGCCCAGGGCGTCATCACCCGTTGCTGATGTGCCCGCATCCATGATCGACCATTCAAACTCCCTCGACCGCGACGATGCCGTCGCGGTCGCCGCCCCGGGGGACTCAGGAAGACAACTGACCCTCCGTCACCGACGTAGCGTCCGGCGTCGCTGGTGTCAGCAACGCCGACCACGTGGCGTTCCAGCGCAGGCAGTCGGCGTACGGCGGCGTGCGAGGCGCCCAGAAGACGCTTCCCCGGTCGCATACAAAAAGACGCATCGGTAGGCCATATGTTTAACGCGAGCGCATTTCAGACAGTAGCTGATTCTCCGCGATTAACCCGTTTCGGGGTGATCTTGAGTGCCGCTCTATTTGCACTGGCCGGATGCACGAGCACTCACCCCCACGGCTCCATGGAGAATCGGAACCCGCAACGGGCGGCAGGCGCAGGAGACGAAGCGGGAAGAGAGCATCCCGGCCATCCGAAGCTGAGTGTTCCCTCGGCTGCACCCAGAAGGAATGGCTCATTCCGCTATCAGTCATATGATTCCCCACCCTCTGATGCTGCGGTGCCGCACAGGTATGATATCGACGTCGACACAGGAAAGGCCTGGGAGGTCAGCGGCCCATGGCGTGTCCCCGTGCCAGCGGACAGGGTCCCGGCCGACACGATGTCACCGCCCCGCCCGAGCTGCCCTCCCCCGTCGCCCCCCGCAGCCCCACCGCCGTGCGCCCGACGGTGAAGGGCGCGGTTCGGGGGATTCTTGCGACACCGGGCGCGCAGCTCCGCTGTGCCGTCTTGTGAAGCCAGCCGTGTCAGCGCCGGGTGATGGCAAGCCCCTGCGCTGGGACGACCCGCACGAGGTGCCGGATCACCGTCGGAGCTAGGGCGTTTCGTTTGGATCATCGGGCGGACCAGATGAAGATGCCGGCGAGGTGGAGTCCGGCGAGGTAGAGGGTCGCGGTCTTGTCGTATCTC
>NZ_JBVHLD010000003.1:267979-535795 GCF_055559175.1 Streptomyces sp. NPDC024632 | reverse complement strand
GGCCGACCTGGTGTTCGTGATGGAACGCGCCCACCGCAACCGGCTGTCCAGCCGCTACAAGGCCTGGTTGAACGGCAAGCGGGTGATCTGCCTGGATATCCCGGATGACTACGACTACATGGACCCGGTGCTGGGGGAGTTGCTGAAACGCAAGGTGACGCCGTTCCTGCGCTGATGGGCTGTTGTAGAGCCGAGCCCATGCTCGGCTGCTCTTTCCCACCAGAAGCAGCTGAGCATGGCGATGCCGGTCGTCCTGACCGGCACCCTTCGGGCCGTCGCCAGCGACGTTGGCAGCGGCTCCTGCCGCTGCCTTCGGCTCTACAATAAGCGGCACTTCTTCCAGGAACGCCCCATGACCGAACCCACGCTGCACGTCACTGTGAAGTTGAACGCCCGGCTGCAGCCGGAGCATCGCCACGAACTGTTCGAGGATCCGCTCGACGCGCTGCTGCAGGCGGCCCAGGTGGGCGAGCTGACTGGCGGCGGCACCGCGATGTCGGACCTGGGTGAGGTCGAGTACGGCGATATTGAAGTTGCCCTGGTGGACGCGGCCGGCGTGCCGAAGCTGATCGATCTGCTGGAACAGCTGGGCGCGCCGAAGGGTTCGCAGCTGCAGGGGGCTGGCGAGGCTGATCGCAGCTTCGGCGTGACCGAGGGCCTCGGCATCTACCTGGATGGCCTGAATCTGCCGGACGAAGTCTACGAACAGTGCGATTCCAACCACGTATTCGAACAACTGTCGGAGAACATCGACGGCCTGGGCGAGATCTGCAGCTGGTGGCAGGGCCCGACCGAAACCGCGCTGTACATGTATGGCGAATCGTTCGAGGCGATGCGTGATGCGATTGCCGAATTCGTGGCCAGCTATCCGCTGTGCCAGAACGCACGCGTGGTGCAGATCGCCTGAGGGCGGGCCTGATGTAGAGGGGGGAGGGCGCTCGGGTCCCCCCCCCCCCCCCCAAACCCGGCAGTGCCGCGGGGGCCGCTGACGTCACATCAGGTCAGGCTCAGCGCACGACGACGCGCAGCAGGCGTGAGCCGTGGTCGTCGGCGCCCTCACGGGCACGTCGTGCACTGTGAGCGTCGCGGCCGTCACCGGGACCGGGGTCGGCCCCGCGGCGGCGGCCACCGGCAGGACATCGTCGGCGTAGGGCCGATGAGGAGGCCCGCTCCCGCCGAGGGTGGGGCGGGCCTTCAGGCCACGTCGGCCGCGAGGCGGCTGAGCAGGAAACCGGCCATGCCGCGGACGCCGAACCCCAGCGCCCGCTCGTCGGCCGCGAAGTCCGGTGCGTGCGGAGCGCCGTTCATCCCGGCCTCCGGATTGGCGACGCCGAGGTAGAACATCGCGCCCGGCACACCGTTCAGGAAGAGCGCGAAGTCCTCGCCGTTGAAGGGGAAGGAGGCGTGCAGCACCTCCACCGCGTCCGGACCGAGCGCGCCGCGCAGGTACCGCGCCGCGGCCTCGCTCAGTTCCGGCGAGCAGACCATCGCGGGGAACGGCTCGTCCGCGAAGACGGCCGTGGCGCCCGGCAGCGGTTCCACCGCGGCGCGTACGGTGTCGCGGATCTCGGCGTAGCGGCTGTCGGGCCAGGCGCGCAGCGAGACGCGGACGAGCGGGCTGCCGTCGTCGAGCGCGGTCAACTCGGGCCAGGTGACGACGAATCGCGCCAGCGGCCCGTCGGGGTCGCGGAGGTCGGCCAGCAGGCGGTCGTACTCCTCGGGGTTGCGCGGGAGGCGGACGGTGGACAGGCCGTCCACCAGGTCGAGAATCCGGCGCGCGTCGGACGCGGCGTCCGGGCCGGTCAACTCGACCTGGAAATGGTCCTGTCCCGGCAGTCCGTGACCGGGCATGACCGCGAAGGTGCCGACCGGGAACGGCCCGCAGTGCAGCGCGTAGACCTCGCGCGGGGGTGTGTGTTCCAGGGCGCCGTCCTCGATCATGGCCCGCGCTCCGGCCAGCGTCTCCTCGGCAGGCTGGAAGAGGAAGACGATCCGGCCGTGCCAGCGCTCGCGCAGCCGGGCGAGTACCTGGGCGACGCCGACCCCGACGGCCGTGTGCAGGTCGTGGCCGCACAGGTGCGCGGTGCCGGGGACGAGGGAGGCGAAGTCGCTCTCGAACAGCTCGTCCAGCTCGTCGTCGTCCACCGCGTCCATGTCGGCGCGGTAGGCGAGGGTGGGTCCCGGTCCCGCGCCGTCGAGCACCGCGACCACGCCGTGGCCGCCGACGCCGGTGGTCACCGTGAGGCCCGCGGCCCGCAGCCGTTCGGCGACCAGCGCCGCCGTACGTTCCTCGGCGCCCGCGGGCTCGGGGTGGCGGTGGATGTCGCGGCGCAGCAGCACCAGGTCGTTGTCGAACTCTTGCGCGATATTGCCGATCTCCTGGCTGTCCAGTGCTGATGGCATGCGTGGGAGGGTACCGGACGGCGGCGCGGGGTTCGTCGCGCCCGACAGCCTTGACCGGTCCAATGGTTGACCCGCGCGTGCGGCGTGAGTAACTTACCGACGCCAGCTGCCATGCGGTAGGAATCCTTCCACTCCCCCGGCGTCCCTTCCCTGCCGCTCCCGACCACTGCTCCCGATCCAGCCGGCCTCTACAGACGAGGTTTCCATGCGGACCCCTGCACTGACGGCAGCCGCGGCGCTGCTCGCCTCCCTCTCCCTCGTACTCGCCGGGAGCGCCGACGCGGCCCCGGCCCCGCAGCACGGCGGGAGCGGCCAATTCGACCGGCCGTACTCCGGATTCGCCCCGGCGGACACCGTCCTGCACCGGGGCACCCCGCGGTCGGCCGGGCTGGACGCAGCGCCGATCGACGCCTTCGAGCGGCAGATGGCGGGCTGGGAGGACCCCGCCTCGGGTGCGAATCACCTCTTCCCCGGCGCGACCACGCTGATGGCCCACGACGGCGTGGTGGTGGAGCGCGACGCGGGCGGTTACGCGGTCGAATACGCCGACGCCACCCACGAGTTGCCGGCCGACCAGCGGGTCCCGGCGCGTACCGACACCATCTACGACCTGGCCTCGCTGTCGAAGCTGTTCACCTCGATCGTGGCCATGCAGCAGCTCGAAGCGGGCCGGATCGGCCTCGACACACCGGTGGCGCACTACCTGCCGGAGTTCGCCACCAACGGCAAGGGCGCCGTCACCGTCGAGCAACTGCTCACCCACACCTCGGGGTTCGACGCCGATCCGGTCCCCTCCCTGTGGCAGGGCTACCCGGATCTGCCGTCCCGCGAGAAGGCGATTCTCGACGCGAAGCCGATCAACGCGCCGGGGACGACGTATCTGTACTCGGATCTGAACATGCTGAGCCTGCAACTGGTGTTGCAGAAGGTGACGGGCAAGCCGCTCGACACGCTGGTGCGCGACGGCATCACGGGACCGCTGCGGCTGACCGACACCGGCTACAACCCGTCGGCCGCGAAGCTGCCGAGGATCGCGGCGACCGAGTACGAGACCAGTCCGGCGCGCGGCATGGTGCGCGGCCAGGTGCACGACGAGAACGCGTGGGCCATGGGCGGCGTCGCGGGCCACGCGGGCGTCTTCTCCACCGTGGACGATCTGGCCGTCCTGGCGCAGACGATCCTCAACGGCGGTACGTACAAGGGCCGTCGGATCCTCAGCCGGAACAGCGTCACGCTGATGGAGCAGAACTTCAACCAGGCGTTCCCCGGTGACTCGCACGGCCTGGGCTTCGAGCTGGACCAGATCTGGTACATGGGCGGCCTGTCGGGTCCGCGCACCCTCGGGCACACCGGTTTCACCGGCACCTCGCTGGTGATCGACCCGCAGTCGCGTTCGTTCGCCGTCCTGCTCAGCAACCGGGTGCACCCGACGCGGAACACGCCCTCGACCAATCCGCCGCGCCGGGCCATCGCCACCGCGCTCGCGCAGGCGATCGCGGTCCGGGCCCCCGGCGGCGGCCCGTTGTGGTACTCGGGGCAGGGCGGCGGCACCACCAGCACCCTCACCACGGGACCGATCACCGCGAAGGCACCGGTCGACATCGACTTCTCGGCGTTCGTCAACACCGAGTCCACCGATCTGCTCACCGTCGAGTCCTCCACGGACGGCGGCACGACCTGGCAGCCGCTGCCGCTGCGGGTGACCGGCAAGGGCGCGCCGTCCGGCACCCCGACCTCGCTGTCGGGGCAGGACGTCCGCGCCTGGTGGCGGGTGCGCGCCGAGCTTCCGCGGGGCGGGGCCGGTGCGCTGATCCGCTGGACGTACGCCACCGACCCGGTCTACGAGGGCCGCGGCGTCGACCTCGCGGGGCTGTCGGTCACCTCGGGCCACCACGACCTGCTGCGGGCCGCGGGACTGACCCCGGCCGGCGCCTGGCGGACCGTGCACTGATCCGTCCACGGGCCGCGGAGCGCTCACCCGCGCCGGGGCTCGCCCGAGGCCACGTTGACCCCGACGATCACGGTGGATACGTTTCCCCCGTGTCAGCCGGTTCCGACAACGAATCCCCCGAGGCGAGTCCCTTGGCGCGCGTCCGGTCGCTGCTGCCGGACCTCGCTCCGGCCGAGCGGCGCGTGGCGGCGGCCGTGCTGGCCAATCCGGCGCTCGCCGCGCGCAGCAGCATCACCGAACTGGCCGAGGCGGCGACGACGAGCGAGACCACGGTCATCCGCTTCTGCCGTTCCGTGGGCCTGCGCGGCTACCCGGAGTTGCGGATCGCGCTGGCCGCGGACGCCGCGCGCGCCGAGACCCGCGACGACCGGCACCTCGGCAGCGACATCACGCCGACCGACGACCTGTCGGAAGTCGTCGGCAAGGTCGCCTTCGCCGACGCGCGCGCCGTCGAGGAGACCGCGCGGCAGCTCGACGTCGACACGCTTCGCCGCGTCGTGGCGGCGGTCGCGGCGGCGGGCCGCGTCGACATCTACGGCGTCGGCGCCAACGCCCTGGTCGCCGCCGACCTCCAGCAGAAGCTGCACCGGATCGGGCGGGTGAGCTTCGCGTGGAGCGACACCCACATCATGCTCACCTCGGCGGCGGTGCTCAGCCCCGGTGACGTGGCCATCGGCCTCTCCCACACCGGGGCGACCGCCGACACCGTCGAGGCGCTGCGGGTGGCGCGCGAGCACGGCGCGACGACCGTCGCCCTGACCAGCTTCCCGCGCTCGCCGATCCACGCGGTGAGCGATCACCTCCTGACGACCGTGGCCCCCGAGACCACCTTCCGCTCGGGCGCGACCGCCAGCCGTATCGCCCAGCTCACCGTGATCGACTGCCTGTTCATCGGCGTCGCCCAGCACCATCTGGACAGCGCCCGCAAGGCGCTCAAGGAGACGTACGACGCGGTCGGCGACCACCGGCTGCCGGAGCCGTGACCGGGCGGGTGAGAACGCCTGCTACGCCGACGGCCGGGGCGTGTGGATGATGCCGTTGAGCAGGACGTCGAATCCCCAGGTCAGACGGCCGGTGCCGGTGCCGCTCAGCAGGTCCATGCCGAGGGCGGCGATATGGGGGTAGGTGGCGGGCGTGGCGGAGAGGATCGCGTTCGCGAGGTCGCTCTCCTCCTGCTCCGCGCCGTCGGCCACGCTGCGGGTGCCCTGTTCGGTGGCGGTGGAGGTCGCGAAGTGCAGCAGCAGGTCCACCGCCCACGCGGTCCGCTCCGCGGGGACGCCTTCGGCCAGCAGCGCGAGCAGGCCGTCGACCAGCCGTAGGTAACCGGGGCCCGCGGGCCTGGTCACCAGCGCGGACTGGGCGAGCCCCGGGTACTCCATCAGGGCCCTGCCGTACGACCACAGGAGCGTGAACAGCCGCTCGCGCCAGTCCCCTGGCGCGGTCACCGGGCCGAGGTCGAGTCCGGCGAGCAGGTCGTCGAGCATGTACGCGCGCAGCTCGGCGGTGTTGCTCACGTAGACGTAGAGCGAGGCCGGGCCGGTGTCCAGCTCCTGGGCGAGGCGGCGCATCGTGACGCGGTCGAGCCCTTCGGCGCGCATGATCTCCAGCGCCGTGCCGACGATCCCCTCGCGGGAGAGCGCGGGTTTGGCGGGCCGGTCGCGGCGGCTGATGGGGGCGGCTTTCCCAGGCGTCATCGCCTCAGCATAACGAACACGTTCGCCCGGCCATGGCGTGATCACGCCGCCCGGAACGAACATGTTCGCTCTGAACACGTTCGCGACGAACATGTTCGTGTACGGTGGTGGATGTGGTCGGACAGACCGGTCCGATCACGCAATGTCACAGCGGACGTCACCCGACGTCACCCCGGAAGGAGGTCCCGCCATGACCACCGCGACCACGACTTCGACCGCGCCCCGTCCCGCGGGCACCAGCACATCGGCCCGGCTGATGTGGGCGATCCTGGGGCTGGTGCTGCTCGCCGACGCCCTGGACATGATCGACTCGACCGTCACCAACATCGCCGCGCCCACCATCAGCGCCGAGCTGCACGGCGGCCAGGGCCTGATCAAGTGGCTGGGCTCCTCCTACATGCTGGCCATGGGCGTCCTGCTCGTCATCGGCGGGCGGCTCGGCGACAAATTCGGCCAGCGCCGGATGTTCCTGATCGGCATGGGCGGCTTCACCGTCGCCTCCGCCGTGGCCGGGCTCTCCCCCGATCCCGGACTGCTGATCGCCGCCCGTGTGGTGCAGGGGGCCTTCGGCGCCCTGATGATCCCGCAGGGCATGGCGATCATGACCAAGACCTTCTCGCGCGACATGCTCGGCAAGGCGTTCGCGTTCTTCGGGCCGCTGCTCGGCCTGGCCTCGGTCGGCGGTCCGATCCTGGCCGGATTCATCATCGACGCCGACCTCTTCGGCCTGTCCTGGCGGCCGATCTTCCTGATCAACCTCGTCCTCGGCGCGGTCGGCCTGGTCCTGGCGGTCCGGCTGCTCCCGCACGACGACGGGGACCGTGCGGTCGTCGTGGACGGGATCGGCTCGGGTCTGCTCGCCGTCACCATGTTCGGCCTGCTCTTCGGCCTGGTCGAGGGCTCGACCAACGGCTGGACGGCCACTCCCGTCCTCTCCCTCGTCGTGGGTGTGGCGGCCTTCGCGGCATT
Source organism: Streptomyces sp. NPDC024632 (assembly GCF_055559175.1). NCBI lineage: Bacteria > Bacillati > Actinomycetota > Actinomycetes > Kitasatosporales > Streptomycetaceae > Streptomyces > Streptomyces sp. NPDC024632. The sequence goes on along the minus strand of NZ_JBVHLD010000003.1, from coordinate 528,778 downwards.
CGCCCGCCGCCAGAGCACGGCGGCCGACCCGCTGCTGAAGGCGTCGTTGCTGCGCAACCGCGGCTTCAGCTCGGGACTGGTCGTCGGGCTCGTGGTCTTCGCGACCACCAGCGGGCTGATCTACGTACTGTCCCTGTTCATCCAGGAGGGCCTGCACGCCTCACCGCGCACCGCGTCGCTCGCCCTGCTGCCGATGACGCTCGGCATCATCGTGGCCGCGGGCGCGTGCATGGCGCTGATCAAGAAGCTCGGCCGCACGCTGATCTTCGTCGGCATCGCGATCCTGCTGGCGGGCGGCGGCTGGCTGCTCGCGCTGGTCGCCCACTCGGGCACCGGCGTGGGCCTGTGGACGCTGGCCGCGCCGATCTTCGTCACCGGGCTCGGCATGGGCGCCTGCTACGGCACGATCTTCGACATCGCGCTCGGCGACATCAGCCCCGACGAGGCGGGCAGCGCCAGCGGCTCGCTCTCGGCGATCCAGCAGCTCGCCGCCGGTATCGGTTCGGCCGCGGTGACCTCGGTCTTCTTCCAGACCGCGGGCGGCGGCCTCGGCCACGCCATGAAGATCAGCCTCGCCGTCGTCCTGGGGCTCAGCCTGCTGTGCCTGCCCGCGGTCGCGCTGATGCCCAAGCGCGCGCCGGAGGAGACCGGCCACTAGCGGGTCAGGCCGCCGCGAGGACCCCGCTCCCTTGGGAGCGGGGTCCCGCCGTGCGTGCCGCGTACCGGGTCGCGCCGGGCGAATCCCGTGCGACGAGGTGAACCGCTACCAGGTGAACGCGGTGGACTGGGCGCTGGTGGCGATGCAGTAGACGGTGGTCACCGAGGGCGACGTGGTGACGATCTTGACCGACCAGTTGGTGGCGCTCGGCGTGCCGGACAGCACCCAGGAGTCGGTCTTGTCACCGGCGGCGAGCGTGCCGGTGGACTGCGGGAGCGGGCCGAGGGTGACGGCGCCGGTCATCGCGGGGTTCACGGTGCCGGAGAAGTCGACCTCGGTCGAGCCGTTCTTCTTGACCTTGATGGTCGTGGTGATGCTGTTCGGCGGCACCGTGGTGCCGGCCGGGACCGTGATCGTGGAGGAGCTCAGTTTCAGTTTCTTGACGCCGCCGGAGTCGGTGGCGGTCAGCGTGGCCGTCCCGCTGCCCCAGGTGCCGCAGTTGTAGCTGGCGGTGGCGGTGGCCGGGGTGACGGCGACCGCGTGCGGGGCGAGGGTCAGACCGGCGAACAGTGCGCCGCCGCTGAGGACGGCGATCGTCCCCATACGCTTGGATCTGGACATGGCAAAGCACTCCAATCAAGCAGGGTGAGGGTGCGCCGGGGGACGACCTCGCACAGGCACCCTTGACATCCCGTTGTCGAGTGACTACCCGCTGTCCGGCCCGGCGCGCTGGTCGGGAGTGAAGCCCCATGACCTTGAAGAGTCAAGCGCCACGGGACGACGTGACCCGCGGCTTGACCCGCGGCCGGCGTCGCCCGGTGCGAACGGCGGCCCCACACCGCGAGGTTACCGGCGGGTTCGCATTGACTTCTGCGTCCCGCGCTGTCGCAATGCCCTGGAACCAGCACCTGACGCACCGTCATATACACGTATGCGTCCCGGAGTCAGGAGGCACGCGTTGCATCATGCAGGGCAGTTCTCTCTACGGCGCCTCGCGCGGGCGGCGGTGCCGGCTCTGGCCCTGGCCGCGGCCTGCACGCTGGCCGCCCCCGCGGCGCACGCGGACACGGTCACCCCGACCGTGCACTGCGTGCTGCCCGCCGGACAGGGTGAGAACACCGGGCCGCAGTCCGTCTCGGTGACCCTCACCCCGGCCACGGTCGCGCCGGGCGGCAAGGTGCACGCCGAGGTCACCCTCGGACCCTCGCCCGCGACCAGCCCGCTCGCACTGTCCGCCGTACCGACCACGCCGAGCATCTACTTCACCATGTCGGGCGGGGCGACCGGGACGGTCTCGGTGACCGGCCCGACCGTTCCCGTGGACATCCCGGCGGCGCCCGCGCCGATCGTCATCCCGCCCTACGGAGGGGACTTCTTCGTCCCCTCGGACGCGTCGGGACCGGTGACGTTCACGCCGTTGAAGATGAACACGCAGACGGTGGTGCTCGGCAGCACCTTCCAGACGCCCTGTGACATCGTCTCGGGCAGCGGCGGCATCGGCACGGTCACCGTGCAGGGCGGCGGCGGTGGGGCCACCACGCTCACCGCCCCGGCCTCGGCCGTACGTCCCAGCACCTCGGTCGCGCTGAGCGGCAGCGGATTCACCGCGGGGGGCACCCCCGTGGTCTCGCTGTGCGACGCGCAGGGACTGGGCTGCGACCCGTCCCGCTTCACCTCCGACACCCTCGCGATCGACTCGTCCGGCGCCCTCTCGGGAAGCGCGACACTGGCCGCGTCGTCCGTGATCGCCGACGGCTCCTACCAGGTCCAGGTCAGTGACGGCGCCAAGCACGCCACCGCCGACCTCACCGTCAAGGCGTTCGTGCCCACGGGCGCCCGCAGCGTCACGCTCTCGCCCGACCACGGCCCGCTCGGCACCGTGGTGACCGTCAGCGGCCGCAACTTCCACCAGGACGAGTACATCAACGTCTGGGGGGTGGACGCCGACGGCAACCAGACCGCCGACGACGCCGTGTACCCGGTCAGCACACCCGACGGCACCTTCACCGCCGAGTTCACCGTCAACGACCCCGCCACCACCGCGATCCACACCGACGAGAGCGGTGCGGACGGCTCCGACGTGAACGCGAAGTTCACCGTGGGCGACAGCGGCGGCGCGACGGCCACCCAGAAGATCAGCGCCACCGTCACCGCGGGCAATCTCCAGATGACCCAGTCCGGGGACACCATCGACTTCGGCACCATCCCCCTGACCGGACGGTCCCAGACCGCCACCAGCGCGCTCAACACCGTCACCGTCGTGGACTCCCGCGGCGTCGACCTCGGCTGGTCCCTGACCGGCACGCTCACCGACCTGACCTCGGGTCAGAACACCATCCCCGCCTCGGCCGTCCGTTGGACACCCGACTGCGTCCGAAGCTCGCAGAGCGTCGGCACGCCCGCACCGGGCACGCCGGGCCCGCTGGGCAGCACCGCGGCGACGCTGTGCCAACTCACCGCGGCCGGCGGCGAGAAGGTCGTCGGCGGCACCGTGAAGGTCAACGCCGACATGGACCTGCGGCTCCCCGCGGTGACGGCGCCCGGCGACTACAGCGCGATCCTCACACTCACCCTCACCTGAGCGCCACGTCCCCGTTCCGCACCAACCGACTCCGACGTCCCTCCTCCTGATCCGTTCCTCCCCCGGGCCCATCTCCCGGGCCCATCTCCCGGGGGCGGAACGGCCCGGACCCGACCCCCGCTCCTTCTCCCCCGGGGCTCATCCCCCGCGGACTCATTCCCCGGGACCCCACCCCGCGGACCTTCTCCCTCTTCCCGGACCCCTCCCGTGCCCAGGCTCAGGGAGGGGTCTGCCATGCCCGAAAGGCGGCGCAGCAGATGTTCCCACCCTTCCACCGCAGGCCCGGACGGGGCTGGCGGGCAAGAATCGCCACGGGCGCCGTCGCGGTGCTCGCCCTCGTCGGCGCGGGTCTGACCTCCGCGACGACGGCCCAGGCCGCGACCATCAACCCGACCGTGCACTGCACGCTCCCGGCGGGTCAGGGCGACGCCACCGGGCCGCAGTCGATGACGGTGACCCTCACCCCGGCCGTCGTCACCCCCGGCGGCAAGGTGCACGTCACCGTCACCCTCGGCGCCAGCCCCGCCATCCCCGGCACCTCGCTGTCCAATGTGCCCACCACGCCCTCCATGGACCTGGCGATGTCCGGCGGCGCCACCGGCACCGTGACGGTCACCGGCCCCACGGTGAACATGAACTACCCCTCGGGGCAGCCCGTCGTCGTTCCCCCGTACGAGGGTGACATCTATCTGCCCGCCAACGCCTCGGGAGCCATCACCTTCACGCCGACCCGTACCCTCACCAGCACCGTGGTCCTCGGGGGTACGTACCAGACGCCCTGCGTGATCACCGCGGGCGGCGGACCGGTCGGCACGGTCACCGCGCAGGGAGCGGGCAGCGGCGCGTCGCTGTCCGGGCCCACCGGAGTGGTCCGGCCGCACACCGCGATCGACCTCGCGGGCGGCGGCTGGACGGCCGGCGGCACTCCGACGGTGTCGCTGTGCGACGCCAACGGCGCGGGCTGCAACCCGGCCGACTTCACGTCCGACACCCTCTCCATCGACAGTTCGGGCATCCTCACCGGCACCGCGACGCTCGCCGACGCCAACACCGTGGCCGACGGCTCGTATCAGATCCAGGTCGACGACGGCACGACCCACGCGAACGCGCCACTGACGGTCAAGGCGTTCGCGCCCACCGGTCCGAGAACGATGACGCTGTCCCAGAACAACGGCGTGGTCGGCACGGTGATCACCGTCGTGGGTCACAACTTCCGCCAGGACCAGTGGATCAACATTTGGGGACTCGACGCCGCCGGGAACGCCCTCGACGACGCGGTCTACGTACAGAGCCTGCCCGACGGCACGTTCAGCACCGACTTCACCATCGACAGCGCCGACCTGGTGGCCGTCTACGCCGACGAGAGCGGCACGGCCGGGACCAGCGTCACCGTACCGTTCACCGTCACCACCACCGCCGTGACGCTCAGCGCCACCACCCCGACCGTCCTTCCCGGCCACGCGGCGACGCTCACCGGATCGGGCTGGCCCGCGGGCACCACCCCGACCGCCGCGCTCTGCGCCGCGGACGGCACCGCGTGCTCGACCGCGTCCGTCTCGTCGAGCAGCCTGAGCATCGCCTCCGACGGAAAGCTCTCCGGCTCGGTCACCGTGGCGAAATCCGTCGCCAAGGGCTCCTACCAGGTGCAGGTCACCGCGGGCTCGATCCACGTCCTCGCGCCGCTGTCCGTCGCCACGACGTTCATCACGCTCAGCCCCGCCTCCGGTCCCGCGCACACCAAGGTCACGGTCGTCGGCCAGGGCTGGGCGCCGGTCGCCACGGTGGAGATCGACGGGCTGAAGGCGGACGGTTCCCGTACCTCCGACAGCTACGCCACCAAGATCATCGGCCTGGACGGCACCTGGTCGCAGACCTTCACGGTCAACGACCCGGCCACGGTGGCGCTCTACGCGCACGAGTGGCTGATCAACGGGCACACCGCGACCGCCGCCTTCGCCGTCAACGGCAGCACGGCCCCGCCCGCTCCCGCCTACTCGCTCAGTCCGGCCGCGGGACCGGTCGGCACCTCCGTACTTGTCAGCGGGCGGAACTTCGCCCCCGTCGCCACGGTCGTCGTCTCCGGGCGCCGCGCCAACGGCGCCCAGAGCTCCGACTCCTCGGTGCTGCGCGTCATCGGTCTCGACGGTACCTTCGCGCTCGACTTCACCGTGCGCGACCCGAAGACCGTCGGCATCATGGCCGCCGAAGTGCTGGTGAACGGCAAGACCGTCCAACTCCCCTTCACGGTCCGCTGAGTTGTCACCCACGGCCTGCCCGGACCGCCCGCGCGGCGGCTCCGGGCAGGCCCCGTGCCGTTCCGGGCCGCCAGTCGGGGCCGCTACTCGACGGTCATGGCGGGCTGCACCCCGGCGATGCAGCAGGCCGCGAAGTACAGCAGGATCGGGTGCGTGTACGGCACGGCCTGGTCCGGCGGGTGGATGACGTCGTGGCCGCCGGACACGTCGGGCAGCGTCTCGTACGCGGGCACCAGCACGGCCGCGTCGACCAGGTAGCGGGTGGAGGACGGCCACTCCACGTCGATGTCGGAGCCGGTCGGCACGATCCACGACCACTGCCGTCCGTTGGTGAGGACGCAGCCGGAGCTGGGCAGGCAGCCGAGGATCCGCATGCCGTGCTCCGCGGACGTCTCGACCACGTCGCAGGCCAGTCCCGGCGGGAAGTCGGCGGTGGTCGGGACATGGATCCGTTCCCTGGCGGCCGGAGGCCCGTCCACGCGGGGGGCGAGCCAGTCGAGGCGGGTGCCCCGGGGCGGCAGGGCGGAGCGACGGCCGGCCGGGGGGACACGCTTCATCGGGGGTCCTCCGAGTACGTGGCCGACGCGTCGTCGGCCGGGGCGGCGGGCACGGTGAAGGTGGCCCAGGCCGTCCAACCGGCTCCGGGCGAGGGGACGTTGATTCCCCAGGTCGTACTCAGGGCCTCCACGACGACCAGCCCGCGGCCCCCCTCGTCCGGCGGCCGGGCGTCGTGCCGCGACGCGCTGCGCCCCTCGGAGCCGACCTCGACGTAGACCTCGGGGCCGCCGCCGCGCAGATGGCAGGTCACGCTGTCGCTGAGGCTGTGCACGATCGCGTTGGTGACCAGCTCGGAGACGACCAGCACGATGTCGTCGCGGACGCCCTCGGGCAGGCCCCAGCGGTCGAGTTCCGCGCGGGCCTCGTGGCGGGCGGCGCTCACGGAGGTCCGGTGGGCGGCGAGACGGAAGACGGCGTACGCATCGCCGCTCGGGCGCGATGACGTGATCGGTGGGGTTCGGAGACCCGTTAATGCTGCCATGGCCGTCACCTCTCGTGGGGGCCGCGTATGTGGGGTCGCGGTTGCGCGCTCGGCGGCATCACTGCCGGGCTCGACCATCGGCGTCACTGCCTGTGTCGGTGCTTCCGCGATGACGACGGCTGAGGACGACCGGGCGCGTGGCGGTTCCTGACAACGTAGTCATCATGGTGATCGGCTACGCCGTCGACTCCAACTATGGTGCTGCTACCCTCAACTCGCAAGCCACAAAGTGCAATTCGCAGAATGAGCCAGGGCGGCGGGAGACTGCGGGGCAACATGGCACACTGCGGCGAGCACTGAACATTCGCACGGGGAGGTAGCAATGGCGGCCACCGACAATGGGTGGGGCGGCGGCCCTCCTACGGTGCTGCGGATGATACTGGGACGCCAGTTGGAGGAGCTCAGATCCCGCGCCGGCGTCTCATTCGAGCAGGCCGGCGAGGTCATCGGGGTGAGCCATTCGACGATCCGCCGGATGGAACAGGCCAAGGTGGCACGGCTGCGGCTGTCCGACGTCGAGAAGCTGCTGCGCACCTACGGCATCACGGAAACGGCCGAAATCGAGACCTTCCTCGAACTCGCCCGCGAGGCCAACAAGCACGGCTGGTGGCACACCTACCGCGACGTGATGCCCGACTGGTTCGGCGCCTATCTCAGCCTGGAGCAGGCGGCGGTCCACATCCGCGCGTACGAGGCGCAGTTCATCCCCGGCCTGCTCCAGACCGAGGAGTACGCGCACGCGCTGCTCACCGCGGGCGACCCGCAGGCGTCGGCCGAGGACATCGACCGCAGGGTCGCCCTGCGGCTGACCCGGCAGCAGATCCTGACCCGTGCCCAACCCCCGCTGCTGTGGGCGGTGATGGACGAGACGGTGCTGCACTGGCCGGTCGGCGGACCGAAGGTGATGCGCGCTCAGATCGACCATCTGCTGGAGATCGGCGAACTGCCGCACGTACGCCTTCAGATGATGCCCTTCACCAACGGGCCGCACCCGGCGACCCGCGCGGGGGCCTTCCAGCTCTTCCGGTTCGAGGCCGCGGAACTGCCCGATGTCGTCTATCTCGGCGGCCTGATCGGGTCGACCTACCTCGACAAGCAGGACGAGGTCGCCGCGTACCGCGAGGCCATGGACCGGCTCGCCGCCCAGGCGGCGCAGGAGAAGAAGACCAAGGCACTGCTGGGTGCCCTACGCAAGGAGCTCTGACGTGGATCACATTCGCAACGGCATGAGTGCCGCCGACCTCGGGCCCCACGGCTGGCACAAGCCGTGGAGCGACGATGCCGGCGGAGCGTGCGTCGAGGCGATGAAGCTGCCCGACGGCCGGGTGGCGCTGCGCCAGTCCACCGATCCGGGCGGCCCCGCACTGATCTACAACCGCCGGGAGATCGAGAGTTTCATCCGGGGCACCAAGGCGGGCGACGCCGACTTCCTGCTCCAGCAGTGACGCCAGGCCGCGCGAGCGGCACCACCGCACATCGACAAGGAAATCCGGAGGACCGCGTGCCCGAGAACGGCTGGCCGGCCGACCGTATCGACACCAAGAACCCGCACCCGGCACGGGTGTACGACTACATCCTCGGCGGCAAGGACTACTACCCTCCCGACCGCGAGGCGGGCGACGCCATGGTGGAGGTGTGGCCGTCGATCGTGCCGCACATGCTGGAGAACCGGAAGTTCATGCACCGCGCCACGCGCTACCTGGCGCAGGAGGCGGGCATCCGGCAGTTCGTCGACATCGGCACCGGCATACCGACCCGGCCGAACGTGCACGAGGTCGCGCAGTCCATCGCCCCCGAGTCGCGGGTGGTGTACGTGGACAACGACCCGATCGTGCTCACGCTCTCGGCGGGCCTGTCCTCCAGCACCCCCGAGGGGCGGACCGAGTACATCGAGGCGGACATGCGGGAACCCGCCGCGATCCTCGGCTCGCCGCAGTTCCGCGAGACCATCGACCTCGGCAAGCCGGTGGGCCTGACGTTCATCGCGATCGTCCACCTGATCATGGACGAGGACGACCCGCTCGGCATCGTCCACCGCCTGCTGGACCCGCTGCCGTCCGGCAGCTACCTCGCGATGTCGATCGGCACGGACGACTTCGCGCCGGAGGAGGTCGGGCGCGTGAACGCCGAGTACACCGCGCGCGGCATGCCGATGCGGCTGCGGAATCTCAGCGAGGCGCAGGCGTACTTCGAGGGCCTGGAGCTGGTGGAGCCGGGCATCACGCAGGTGCACCGCTGGCGGCCGGACGACTCCGTCGACCCCGCGGTGCGGGACGAGCAGATCGCGATGTACGGAGCGGTCGCCCGTAAGCCCTGATCACCTCCCGTTCCCCTGTGGCCTGGTCTCCGGTGACGCCGGAGGCCGGGCCGCGACGCGTTTCAGGGGGGGCGCTGCCGCGTCCCGGACAGGGGGCAGTGCGGCAGTCCGGGAGTGCGGCAGTCCGGTAGCCGGTAGCCCGGCGTAATGACATTCGTTTCCATTAAGGTACGGTAGGGCCGGTCGCCGGGGCATCGGCGGCGGTCGTCCGGGCCGTCGCGGGCCCTCGCGAGTCCGCAACCGCCCTGGAGGCACCATGTCCGCCCACTGCCGGCTCACCGGGCGCAAGCCCGGTTTCGGCAACGCCATCTCCCACTCCCATCGGCGCACACCACGCCGCTTCGACCCCAATATCCAGCGCAAGCGCTACTGGCTGGCCTCCAAGGGCCGCTTCGTCCGGCTGACGCTCAGCGCGAAGGGCATCAAGACCGTCGACCGGATCGGCGTCGAGGCGGCCGTCGCCCGGCTGCGCGCCCGCGGGGAGAAGGTCTGATGGCCAAGAAGAGCAAGATCGCGAAGAACGAGCAGCGTCAGGCGGTGGTCGCCCGATACGCGGCACGCCGGGCCGAGTTGAAGCGGATCATCGCCTCCCCCGCCACCACGCCCGGCGAACGAGCCTCCGCACAGGCCGAGTTGGGCCGACAGCCGCGCGACGCCAGCGCCACCCGGGTCCGCAACCGGGACGCGGTGGACGGCCGCCCGCGCGGCTACTTCCGCGCCTTCGGCATCTCACGGGTCCGGCTGCGCGAGCAGGCGCACGCGGGGTTCCTGCCGGGCGTGCGCAAATCGAGCTGGTAGCTGTCCCTCCCTCGCGCCTCAGCTCAACTTCGGTGTGTCCAGGCGTAGATGGCGCGCTTGTAGGAGCTGGGCATGTTCAGCTCGGGGATGCTGTCGAGCGGGAAGAGCGCGGATTCCTTGTGCTCCTCTGCCGTCGGCGGCGGCGGCTGGTCGGGCGGCAGCAGCGAGCAGCCGTACGTGACGACCAGGACGCGACGGCCGGGCGCGGCCCCGTGGATCCACACCCCGTCGTCGATGAGGCCGTCGGCCTCGACCAGCCAGCCGGTCCGCTCCAGCACCTGGCGTTCGACGGCGGATTCGGGGCTGTCGTCGGGCCGTCGTCCGGTCTGCTCGGCGCCCGACTCCAGGTGCCCGCCGGGGAGTTCCCACTCCTCGCGGTCGTTCCTCGACAGCAGGACACGGCCACGCGCGTCGAGCACCACGGCCTTGACGGACACCGGCCACACAGGCGGCTGATACGGCATGGAAATCCTCATGGGGCGAAGGGACTTCGCGGGACCGTAGCACGCGGAGGTCAGCCGGTGTGATCGTCGTGCGGGGCCGCGCGGCCCGGACCCCGTGCCGCTCGGGCACGGGGTCCGGGCGCCGCCGGAGGCGGGCGCGGTCGAGGGCGGCGGGTCTCAGAAAGTGGCCGCCGGGTTGACCTCGGACTTGGTGATGCCCGTGCCGGGCACGTCCCACTTCGCGAAGATCTTCGCGTAGGTGCCGTCGGCGATCAGCTTGTTCACGGCGTCGCTGAGCGCCTTGCCGATCGGTGAGCCCTTCGCCGTCACGAATCCGACCGGCGTGGTGCTGATCTGGCCGAGGTACTTCGTGTGGGGCACATGCGTGGCGTCGTACTTCAGTGCCAGCGTCGGGCCGAAGTAGATGTCCACCTTGCCGTTCGCCAGCCCCAGGAAGATGGGGGCGGAGTCGGTGAAGTACTGCACCTTGTACGGCTTCTTCCCGGCGCCCGAGCACTTCGAGGCGCCGTCGGTGAGGATCTGCTGGAAGGTGGAGCCGGGGCTGGTCGCCACGGTCAGCCCGCAGAGGTCGGTGAGCTGGGTGACCGAGTCGACGGGCACGTCCTCGGCGCCGAGGAAGGACTGGCCGTCGTTGAGGTAGGTCGCGAAGTCCACGACCTCCACGCGGGCCTTGGTGACACCGAAGTTGTCCTGGCCGACGTCGTACCGGCCGTTCTGCACACCGGGGATGACGGTCGGGAAGGTGCCGTACTGCACCTTCCACGTGATGCCGAGGACCTTGCCGACGGCGTTGCGCAGGTCGACGTCGAGGCCGATGGGCGTGCCGTCCTCGCTCTCGCCGCCGTGCGGGAGGCCGGTGACGCCCGGCGCGCGGGTGGTGCCCAGGGTGAGCGTGCCGCTGCTCTTCGCCGCGGCGGGCAGCTCCGCCGTCAGCGCGGGGTCGGCCGCGATGCCCGAGACGACGTCCTCGATCGGGATGGCGGTCGATCCGGCCGACGCGGACGACGACGAGGTGGCGCCGGCTGCCCGGGACTTCGGCGTGCCCGAGTCGTCGGACGAGTCACCGCAGGCGGTCAGCAGGGCGAGGCCGATGACGGCGGTGAGCGTGGCGGCGGCCGGCCGCGGGAGACGGCGGGCGGGGCGTCTTTCGGTGGTCACGGGGGTGCCTTTCGCAGCGGGGTCGAGACGAGTGCGGGCAGGTGTGTGCGCGGCCTGGCGTGAACCGCGCGACGGCGAGCGTCAATGGGAGGAGTGCGGGGGCGATGCGGGACCGGCGCTACAGGACGGCCGCGAGGAAGGACCGCGCCCTGGGGTGGCGGGGGTCGGCGAGGACGTCGGCGGGCGGCCCCGACTCGATGATCCGGCCGCCGTCGAGGAAGGCGACGGTGTCGGCGACCTCGCGGGCGAAGCCGATTTCGTGGGTGACGACGATCATCGTCATCCCGCTCACCGCGAGGTCCTTCATCACGGCGAGGACGTCGCCGACGAGTTCGGGGTCGAGGGCGCTGGTGGGCTCGTCGAAGAGCAGCAGTCTCGGCTCCATCGCGAGCGCGCGGGCGATGGCGACGCGTTGCTGCTGACCGCCGGACATCTGCCGGGGGTAGGAGTACTCGCGTCCGCCGAGCCCCACCTGTTCCAGCAGGGCGCGCGCCCGGACCGCCGCCTGTTTGCGCGGCACGCCGCGCACCGCGACCGGCGCCTCGGTGATGTTCTCCAGCACCGTCATGTGCGGAAAGAGGTTGAACTGCTGGAAGACCATGCCGACATGGGCGCGCTGCCGGGTGATCGAGCGGGCGCGCAGTTCGTGCAGTCGGCCGCGGCCCGGCCGGTAGCCGACGATGTCGCCGCCGACCTCGACGAAGCCCGCGTCGGGCCGCTCCAGGTGGTTGACGCAGCGCAGCAGCGTGGATTTCCCGGAGCCGGAGGGGCCGAGCAGGACGGTCACCTCGCCCTCGTGGACATCCATGTCGACGCTGTCGAGGACGAGTTGCGTGCCGAAGCTCTTGCGCAGGCCGCGGATCCTGACCAGCGGGCGTCCGTCGTCGGTCATGACAGACCCGCCAGGTCGGTCCTGGTCCGGCCGAACACCGGGATGTTGGCGCGGGTGACCTCCCAGAAGCCGCGCTTGGGACCACCGCCGCCGCCGCGACCGCTGCCGCGCGCGTAGTACCGCTCGACGTAGAACTGGCCGATCGACAGCAGCGTGGTGAGGATGACGTACCAGACGGTGGCCACCAGCAGCAGCGGCATGATGAGGAAGTTCTGGTTGTAGATCAACTGGGCCGAATACAGCAGGTCCTGGACGGCGATGACGCTCACGATGGAGGTCGCCTTGAGCATGCCGATCAGCAGGTTGCCGGAGGCGGGGATGATCGCGGGCATGGCCTGCGGGAGCACGATCTTGCGGAAGATCCGGCCGTTGCCGAGGCCGAGCGCCTGCGCGGCCTCGCTCTGTCCCGGGTCGACGGACAGGATGCCGCCCCTGACGATCTCGGAGGAGAAGGCGGCCACGTCGAGGGTGAGGCCGACGTAGGCGGCGAGGATGCCGCTGAACAGGTGGGCGGTCTTGACGGTGACGAATTCGTGGCCGAAGGGGATGCCGAGCGATATCCGCGGGTACAGCGAGGCGAGTTCGTACCAGAAGAGGAGTTGCACCAGCGGCGGCACGGAGCGCAGCAGCCAGACGTAGCCGAAGCTCAGGGCGCGCAGGACGGGGTTGCGGGACAGGCGCATCGCGGCGATGCCGATGCCGAGGAGGTAGCCGCTGGCCATGACGGCGCCCGTGAGCCACAGCGTGAGTTCCAGGCCGTGCAGGATCGATCCGCGCAGGAAGTAGTCGCCGACGGTGCCCCATTGGAACCGCTTGTTGGTCAGCAGGGTGTGCACCAGCATGGCGAACAGCACCAACAGGACCAGCGCGGAGACCCATTGGCCCGGCCTGCGCAGTGGTACGAGCCTGGCGGCGAGCAGTTCGTCGTCCGTGGGGCGGCGGTCGAGGGCGCGCGGCGCGCGGGTCTTCCCCGGTTCGGCCGGTGGTGGGGGGTCTTCGGGCACAGCGCGTAGGCGCTGGAAGGTGTCCTGGTGCTCCATGGTCGGTGCTTCCCGTCTGGATGTGCGGTCGCGGCAGCGCGCGTACGGCGTCAACGGCCCCGTGCTGCGGGCGGGTTGACGTCGGGAAACGGCGGCGGGGAGGGCGAGCGCGCGGGGGTGTGCGGGGGTGTGCGGGCGCGCGTCGGCGAACGGCTACGCGCCGCCGTGCGGGAAGCGGGGTCGACGTCCCGACGGGACGTGCGGACCTGCGGGCTCCTGGACGGTCAGCGGGCCGGGAGGGTTTCCGGACACAGGGCGCTGCTCACGCGCAGCAGGTCGACGTGGCGCCTGGCCACGTGGAGTTGGAAGGACCCGCCGGGGCGGGGTGTGCCGCCGCTGTCGTGTGCGCCGCGCATGCCCGTCCCCTCTCTCGCGTCGATCCTGCCGGAAAACAGCAATCACGGTAACCGGCCCGTGCCGTGGGGACAATGCCCGCGCGAGTGACGGAGATCGCACGCGGGACACGCATGAAGCGCCGTCCCGTACGGCCGACCCGGCGTTATCCGGCGTCCGGCGCCCCGAACGTCCGCAGTCCGGCGTCGATGAGGTTCGCGGCACGGTGCACGTCGACGGTGACCGCGTCCCGCACCTGGCCGGGCGTGCGGGTCCCGTCGAGGTGGCGGCCGAGGCTGCGGAACTGCACGGGCCACAGCCCGAGCAGTGCGGTGGCCGTGATCTGCGGCTCCGGGTCGCCGGGCTCCGCGCCGGTCCTGCGGGCGAGCAGTCCTGCGGTGACGGCGACGAGTTCGTCGCGGATCTCCCGTTGCTGGGCGCGCAGCGAGGGGGTCGAGTGGATGAGCGCGCCGAATCGACGGAAGTCCGCGGCGGCGCCGGCCCGGTCGACCTGGGCGGCGAGCCAGGAGGTGACGCTCGCCAACTCGTCGGCCAGGACCCGCAGCGCCGCCGCGACCGGTGAGAAGTCGGGCGCGGGGTCGGAGAGCGCCACTTCCAGGGAGGCCGCGGTCGCCTGCGGCAGGTCCAGGATCAGCGATTCCTTGGTCGGGAAGTAGTTGAAGACCGTCTTCTCCGACACCCCGCACGCCTCGGCGATTTCGGCGACCCGTACGGCGTCGAAGCCGCGCTCCACGAACATCCGCGTCGCCGCGTCGGAGAGCTGCTGCCGCATCAGGCGCTTCTTGCGCTCGCGCAGCCCCTCACCCTCGGGCTCCCCCGCGGCGGGCGCGCGCAGCACCGTCCAGTTCACCGTGCCCCTGCTCATGTGCACAGCATAGTGCGGGAGCATAATTTATTCTGCTACTGTAAATTTACAGTGACGGTAACCACGGGGAGGCGCATCACCATGAAGACCTGGCAGCTGGTCAACATCCTTCTGTCGGCCGCGGTCTCGGGGATGTTCTGGGGTCCCTGGCTCGCCCTCACCCGGTCCATGCCGCGCTTCGAGCCGGACTTCATGCTGCCGCTCGTGCGGAGGCTGAGCCGGAACATGGCCCAGGTGATGACCGTGCTCATGCCCGCGGCGCTGCTGTCCGCGGTTCCCGTCCTGGTGCTGTCCTACGACGGGCACCGCCGTACGTTCTTCCTCACATTGGCGGCACTCGCGCTGTTCGTCGTCGCCCTGGTGGTGACGGCAGCCGTCGAGGTCCCGATCGTCACGCGCATCGGGACCTGGACGGTCGACACCCTTCCCGACGACTGGCAGGGGCTCCGGGACCGCTGGGGCCGCTTCCACCTCGTACGCATAGGCGCGTCGGTGACCGGGGTCGCTCTCCTACTGGTCGCCGCGGTCTACTGAGCGCTCGTTCTCGGTACGGCACGCCGATTCTGGCCGAGCGCCGCCGGTCGAGTGTCGAGGTCTTCGCCCGGCTCATCGACCGGCTGCCCCCCGACGAGGCGGCGGCGCTGGCCGCCGCCGTCCCCGCGCTCGAACACCTCCGCGCCCTGGACGACGCGCAGCGCGAGCCCGGCCCCGCCTAACCGGCGTCAGCGGCGTCAGCGGCGTCAGCGGCGTCAGCGGCGTCAGCGGCGGTGGAGCGTCTGCACCGCCTCGATCAGCACCTTCGGGTCGTGGCCGCCCTTGTGGACCGGCGGGGGCTGCCGCTCGAGACCGAGCAGTCCCGCCACGGCGGTCCACGCGGTGCGCACCGAGTACTCCACGGTGAAGACGACGTCGTCGGGCACTTCCGCGTACTGCCCGATGAAGGCCAGGTTGGTGGAGCCCTCGGGGACCACCTGGGGGCGGTCGCCCGCGGAGCGGACCAGGAACTGGCTGGTGATGTACGGCATCATCGCCGGGATCACGATCGAGTCGTCCAGAATGCGCGGGCGCTCGGCGAACCGCAGGTGCTGAAGGACCTCGTCCAGGATTTCGCGGCCGGTGCACCGCGCCATCGGCTTGCCGACGAAGTCGCCCTCCCGGTCGGGGAAGAGCGCGTAACCCCACCAGACGTACGTGTCCTCGGGCTGCTCACGGAAGTGCGGCTGGTGGTTGAGGACGATGGTCAGCAGCCACGTGGAGTCCTTGAACGTGATCAGGCCGCCCTTGCCCGCCTCGCTGCCGCTGAACTCCTCCATCAGCTCGAAGAAGAGCGGGTCCTTGGTCGTGACCGTGAACGACTCCCAGGTGGAGTCCTTGACGGAGGAGTCGAACACCTTCGGGTCGCCGAGCCCGCGGCGCTTGGCGGCCAGCGTCTCCCACAGCGCCCAGGACCCGGCGGTGCTCGTGGTGTCCAGGGCGGGCACGGTGTCGGTGCCGCCGAGGGTGGAGTTCGCGGTCATCGAACCGTTGGTGACCATCACCAAATCGTCGGGGCCGACCGCCGTCTCCTCGGTCGCGCCGCCGCGCACCCAGGTGATGGCCTCCACGGTGAGCTCGTCGCCCGGCGCGAGCCGCAGATCGGTGACGCGGGTGCCCAACTGCACGACGACGCCCTGGTCGGCGAGCCACTTCATCAACGGACGCACGATCGAGTCGAACTGGTTGAACCGCGTGCGGTAGATCCCCGACATGCTGTCGAAGGTCTTGAACAGGTGCACGAAGCGGTTCAGATAGCGGCGGAACTCGATCGCGCTGTGCCAGGGCTCGAAGGCGAAGGTGGTGCACCACATCGCCCAGAAGTTGGTGTGGAAGAAGTCCTCGTGGAAGCAGTCCGCGATGCGCTTGCCGTCCAGCAGCTTCTCCGGGGTCGCCACGCACGCCACCAACTCCAGCCGGTCGCGCTCGGAGAAGGTCATCGAGTGCGCGTCGATCACCTTCCCTTCCGCGTCCACCAGCCGGGCGTGGTCGTTCCAGGCGAAGTCCTCGTGGAAGGCGAAGGTGTCCTCGGTGACGGACTTGGTGGGGTCGTCGAGGGAGGGGACGGAGGACAGCAGGTCGTAGGTGCAGTCGAAGTGCACCTCGAACATCCGGCCGCCGCGCATGGTGTAGCCGCTCTCGGGCGTGCCCGCCGCGTCCAGGCTGCCGCCCTCGCGGTCCTGCTCCTCCAGGATCACGATGTCGGAGCCCGTGAATCCGCCCTCGCGGATCAGGAACGCCGCCGCCGAGAGCGACGCGATTCCGCTTCCCACCAGATATGCCTTGGCCACAGCCACTCCTCGATCGGTGTCGTTCGGTACGTCGGAACGTTCGGTGCGTCGGTGTCGTGCGGTACGTCGCGCAGGTACGTCGGTGTCGGCCGGTACGTCGGAGCAGGTACGCCGGGCACGTCACGGCCTCAGAGGCGGGCCCCGGTCAGGTGGGCGTAGACGACGACATTGCCCAGGTACTGCTGCCGCTTCTTGTCGAATCCGCCGCCGCAGGTGATCAGGCGCAGCTCCGGCCGGGAGGCGGGGCCGTAGACCTTGTTGTTCGGGAAGTCCTTGGCCGCGTACACCTCGATGGCGTCGATCGTGAACAGGGCGGTACGGCCGTCCTGGCGGTCCACCTCGACGGCGGCGCCCTTCTTGAGCGCGCCGAGGTTGTAGAAGACGGCGGAGCCCTGCCGGGTGTCGACGTGACCGGCGAGGATCGCGGTGCCGACGGCTCCGGGCGCCGTGCCGCCCCGGTACCAGCCCGCCAGATTCCGCTCGTCGTCCGGCGGCGCGTCGAGGTGGCCGTCCTGTCGCAGGTCGAGGCCGGTCACCGGGGCGTCGAGGCGGATGGAGGGAATCCGGACCTCGGTCGGCACCGAGGGCGGCAGCACCGTGATCGCCGGGACGCCGGGCCGCGTCGGCGCGGGGCTCGGCGTGTCGTCCTGCGCCGCGAACGCCTGGGCGGCGCCCGGCTGCGGCGGGGGCGTCTGCGACTGGGCGCCGTTGCTGATCAGGGTGATCCCGACGGACACCGCGACCGTCGTCAGCACGGTCAGCGCGATACGGCGGAGCAGGCCGCTGCCTGCGGGGGCGTTGTGGTCCACGGGGTCTGCCTGTCTGACGTCACGTAGGGGGAGGCGGCTCGGGCTGCCGAAAGACGCGGCCTGCCGGGGGACGCGGCCAATCGGATGACGCGGCGAGCAGGCGCCGGGGCGCGGCCCCGCACCGCGCGGTACGACCACGGGGTACGGGGCACGGGTGCGACCGCGGCGGCCCGGTGAGGTCGTGACGGCCGGTGACCAGAACCGCGTCAGGGCTGCGTCAGGGCTGCGCGCCCCGCGTCGGCGACCTCGCGTCGGACCTTCGTCAGACCTGGCCACCGGCGCGGCGGCGGCGCAGTACGAGGGTGCCCGCGCCGACGACACCGAGCAGACCGGCGCCGAGCGCGATCTCGGTGGTGTTGCCGCCCTCGCTCGTGCTGCCGATGCCGGTGTGCACGGTGCCGGACGGGACCTTGGCGTCCGGGCAGACGCGCGAGGCGTCGGAGGCCGTGACGTTGACCTGGTTCTCCAGCGCGGAGAGGTTGTCCTGCTCGGCGGTGCCGGGGTGGCCGCCCGCCGCGACCTGCTTCTTGTAGTCCGCCAGCGCGGCGTCGTAGTCGGCCTGCGCCTTGTCGGCGGCGGCCACCGCCTTGGTGCACTCGGCCGTGGTCTGCGGCAGCGCGGCGGCGGCGTGAGCGGCCGGAGCGGCCAGCGCGATGCTCGCACCGAGAACGGCGGTGCCCAGAAGCGTGTTGATCGAACGCATGAGTGATCCTCCAGCGAGTCCGGACGCGGATGCCGGTGCACCGCAACGGGGGAAATCCGTGCTCGCGCTTCCGAGGCAACCCGGCGGCCGGGCACCGCGCCTGCTGACAACCCGTCACTTCTGGCGGCATCCGGCAGCGTGTCGCGCTCGACATGCGGCAATTCCACAGGTCAGCGTGGTATCGCGGCTCCGCCCGACGCTCCGTCACTCGGATCGCCGAATGGGTGAGTCCGCGCGGGCACGCTTCGGGCCTCGTATCCAGGCGGCATCCGCCCCCGTACCCGACCCCGTACCCGGCCGTGAGCCCGGCCTCCGCTCCCGGCGCATGCGACCGCCGGTCAGATCCAGCCGCGCCGGGTCGCGACCACCCCGGCCTGGAAGCGGTTGGTGACCCCGAGACGTTCGTCCAGGCCGCTCATCCGGCGGCGCATCGTACGGATGGACCAGCCGAGCTGACGGGCGATGGCCTCGTCCTTCAGGCCGCCGACCAGCAGCGACAGCATCAGCCGGTCCTCCCCGGCCGGCGGGTCCTCGGCCGGGGCGTTCAGCGGGACGGCCCGCTGCCAGCACAGCTGCCAGTAGTCGGCTGCCAGCGGCTGGACTCCGTCGGCGGCTGGACCACCACCGACGGCGGCGGGCACTGGAAGGGGCTGCGCAAGGAGGACGTCTACCGCGCCGTCGTGGCCGATCCGAACCGGCGCGGCCGGATCCGGCGCGGCGACTACGGCGGCGTCTTCTGCTCCGACGACCTCGGCGTCACGCTCACCAAGGCGGCGGGCGTCGAGGCGCGGAAGGCGTCGCGCAGGGCCGCGAGGCGGTCCCGCGGCAGCCCGGCGGGGGCGAAGAGGGCGTGGCCAAGGTCCAGCACGTCGCTCAGCGCGTGCAGGGCGTCCAGCCGCGGGCCGGGGAGCGGGGTTCAACGCGTCGGCGATGTGGCGGCACCTGGAGGCGCGGGCGCTACGGGAGGAACCCGCCGCTCCCCCGTCGGCGCCGGTTCCGTAACGCCGACAGCCGCGCCTCCGCACAGGGCGGGGCACGGCTGTCGGTCCGTCAGGTCATCGCTACAGAAGTGGCGTTCAGGATGTTCAGGACACGGAGTCCCGTTCGCGATCCGTCGTGAAGTCGGCGTGCAGCCTGCGGGTGTGGTCCACCGTGCGGGCCGGGCCGGTCAGGGCGCAGACGACGGTGAGCCGCAGATCGGTGGAGGAGGCGCCGAGCCGCAGCTCCAACTCCCCCGGTTCCACGACGCGTCGGCCGTCGCGGCCGGTGAACGCGGCCAGGTCGGCGGGCACGGTGACCTCGACGCGGGCCGACTCGCCGGGCGCGAGGGCGACCCGGTGGTAGCCGACCAGTCGCTGCACGGGCTGCACGACCGAGGCGACCGGGTCGTGGAGGTAGAGCTGGACGACCTCGGTGCCGTCCCGACGACCGGTGTTGCGCACCGTGAAGGCGAGCGCGATCTCCCCGTCCGTCCCGGTGTGCAGGCGCGGCACGTCCAGGTCCGTCCACTGGAATCGGGTGTACGTCAGCCCGTGACCGAAGGCGAAGGCCGCCGTAGGGTCGATGCTGGAGACCTCGCTGGCCTTGCCGAGCCGCGCCGCCAGATACGTGGACGGCTGGCCGCCGGGGCGGCGCGGGACGCTGACGGGCAGTCGGCCGGAGGGCTCGACCCGGCCGCTGAGGATTCCGGCGACAGCGGCGGTGCCCTCCTCGCCGGGGAAGAAGGACTGCACGACGGCGGCGGCCTCGGTGGCGGCGCGGCCGAGCGCGTAGGGCCGCCCGGCCAGCAGGGTGACGATCAGCGGGGTACCGGTGCCCGCGAGCGTGTCCAGCAGGGTGTCGAGGAGCTGCTGCTGCACGCCGGGCAGCGTCAGCGACTCCGCGTCGCAGCCCTCTCCGCTGGTGCCGCGTCCGAACAGGCCCGCCCGGTCGCCGAGGGCGAGGACGACGGCGTCCGCGCCGCGTGCCACCCGGACCGCCTCGGCGAAGCCGTCGGTGTCGGCGCCGTCGATGCTCGCGCCGAGCGCCGAGACGATCCGCGCGCCGGGGAATTCGGCGACCAACGCCTCGCGCAGCGTGGGCAGTTCGATGCCGAGCGGGGTGTCGGGGTGCTGTCCGCCGACGTGTACGGGGAAGGCGTAGCAGCCCAGCACAGCGGTGGGGGTGTGGGCGTTGGGGCCGATGACGGCGATGGTCGCGGGGCGGTCCAGCGGCAGGGTGTCGCCGTCGTTGCGCAGCAGGACGACGCTCTGCTCGGCGACCTGCCGGGCGATGGCGCGGTTGGCGGGCGGGTCGAGGTCGACCCGGCCGCGCAGCGCCTCGGTGTCGATCCCGGCGTCGGTGAGGTCGGCCGTGCCGTCGACGGAGGCTGTGCCGTCGGCGGAGGCCGCGCCAAGGCCCTTGAGGGCGGCGGGAGTCGGGTCCCAGTCGGCGTCGAGGAGTCCGAGCTGTGCTTTCTGGATCAGCACCCGGCGTACCGCGCGGTCGACGAGGGCTTCGGGCACCTTCCCGTCGGCGACGGCCTTGAGCAGGGGTTCGCCGTACGCCTTCACGGTGGGCAGTTCGACGTCCACGCCGGCCGCGAGGGCGGCGCCCGCCGCTTCGCCGAGGGTGCCCGCCACGCCGTGCAGCGTCTGGAGGAAGGCGATGCCGAAGTAGTCGGCGACCACGGTGCCGGTGAACCCCCAGGTGTCCCGCAGGAGTCCGGTCAGCAGAAGTTCGTCGGCGGCGGAGGGGACGCCGTCGGTGTCGGTGTAGGCATGCATGACCGAGCGCACCCCGCTCTCCCGGATCGCCATCTCGAACGGCGGCAGGATCACGTCGGCGCGCTCCCGTACGCCCATGCCGACCGGGGCGAGATTGCGGCCCGCGGTGGAGGCGGAGTAGCCCGCGAAGTGCTTGAGGGTGGCGACGACTCCGGCGGACTCCAGGCCCTGGACGTAGGCGGTGCCGAGGGTCCCGACGAGGTACGGGTCCTCTCCGATCGTCTCCTCGACGCGGCCCCAGCGGGCGTCGCGCACCACGTCGAGGACCGGGGCCAGGCCCTGGTGCACGCCGACCGAGCGCATGTCGTCGCCGATGGCGCGGGCCATGCGGCGGATCAGCGCGCGGTCGAAGGTGGCGCCCCAGGCCAGCGGTACGGGGTAGGCGGTGGCGCCCCAGGCGGCGAAACCGGCCAGGCACTCCTCGTGGGCGAGCGCGGGGATGCCGAAGCGGTTGGCCCCGGCGATGGCGCGCTGGGTGCGCAGCAGCGACAGCGCGCCGAGCGCGGGGTCGACCGGCGCGGTCCCGAACGACCGGGTGAGCTGCCCGAGTCCTTGCGGCAACAGCGCCTCCAGGTCGACCGGCGCTTCCATCTCGTGCTGGAACGGGGCGACTTCGCCGCCGTCGTCGGACGCTCCGACCCAGACGCCGACGAGTTGCGCGGCCTTCTCCCGCAAGGTCATCGCGGAGATCAGCGCGTCGGCCCGCAGTTCGGGGGCCAGGTCGGGGTCGCGCCAGGGTTCGGTGACGGGTTCTGTCTCTTCGACCACGGTGTCGGTCACTTTCCTCCGACGCCCATGAGGCCCTGGACCAGGGCGCGCCGGGCGAACAGGTAGACGATGAAGATGGGCAGCATCGACAGCACCACCGCGGCCAGCAGGCCGGGGACGTCGATGCCGTGCTCTGTCTGGAAGTTGTAGAGGCCGAGGGTGATGACCTTGGACGAGTCGGACTGCGTCAGGACCAGCGGGAACAGGAAGCCGTTCCAGGACTGGAGCGCGGAGAAGACCACGATGGTGGACAGGCCGCCCTTGGACAGCGGCAGCACGAGCTGGAAGAAGACCCGCCAGGGCGCGGCGCCGTCCATCGCCATGGCCTCGTAGAGGTCGGGGGTGATGTCGCGCATGACGCCGGACAGGATCAGCGCGCACACCGGCATGGAGAACGCGGCGGTCGGCAGGATGACGCCGATGAGGTTGTCGTAGAGACCGGCCTTGGTGATGACGTAGAACATCGGCACGATCACGGCCTGCGCGGGGATGGCCAGGCCCAGCAGGAAGACCCGGAAGACGCCGGTGGTGAGGCGCCCTCGGCCGCGGACGATCGCGTACGCCAGCGGCGGCACGAGCAGCAGCACGATGGCGACGACGGCGAGGGTGACCAGCAGGGTGTTGAGGAAGTACTGGCCGAAGCCGTTGTGGAAGTCCTGCGTGTAGTTCTTCAGCGTGAAGTGCCGGGGGAAGCCCAGCGGGCCGCTCTTGAAGTAGTCGCTGCGGCTCTGGAGGGTCGCGGCGAGCATCACGTACAGCGGCAGGCCCACGAGGAAGAGCCAGACCAGGGAGCCGAGCCCGGCCAGGTAGTTGGGGCGGTGGCGGTTGGTTCGGCGTGTCATCACAGGCCCTCCGCCGAGCTGCGCATCTTGTCGTATCCGGAGACCTTGACGACGATCAGCGAGACGATCGTGGCGATCACGACGAGGACCAGGGCGATGGCGGAACCGCCGCCGAAGTCGAAGCTCTTGAACGCCTTTTGGTACATGTAGTAGGCGCTGATGGTGGTGTCGGTGCCGGGGCCGCCCTGGGTGAGGATCAGCACGGTGTCGAAGGTGGTGAGGCCGCCGACGACCATCAGGATCATCGAGGTGATCATGGTGTTGCGCAGTTGCGGCAGGGTGATGTGCCAGAACTGCCGGATGGTTCCCGCGCCGTCGATGGCCGCCGCCTGGTAGAGCACGGGCGGGACGGCGCGCGCGGCACCCTGGTAGATCAGGGTGTGGAACGGGGTGTACTGCCACGCGCCGACGAAGACGAGCACGCCGATGGCGCCGGACCGCATGCCGAGCAGATTTCCGTCCCCGAAGAGCCATCTGGCCTGTGCGGGCACACCGAAGTTGGGGTCGAGCATCGCCCGCCACAGGACCGAGATCGCGGTGGCCGACAGCAGCAGCGGGATGAAGTAGACCGCCGAGAGGATCGCGCGGTTGCGCTGGTGGCCCGCGGCCCAGACGCCGAGCAGCAGGCTCAGCGGTGTCTGGATCACGACGCCGAGCACCGTGATCAGCGCGCTGAGCCACAGGCTCTGGATCATGGTGTGGTCGTGGATCAGCGCCTTCCAGTTGGCCACGCCCGCCCACCGGGGTGAGCCGAGGCCGTCCCAGCTCGTGAAGGACAGCACGGCGACCAGCAGCAGCGGAACGACGGCGAAGCAGACGAAGAACAAGGTGGCGGGAACCGCCCAGGCCAGACCTGGGCGGGTCACCGCGGAGCCGGAGCGGCGGCTCATCCCGGCCCGGTGGGCCGTGCCGCTCCGTGCCGCAGGGGGCGATGTGGTGATCATGTGGAGGGTTCCCTGGTCAGGACGACGGCAGGGCCTGCATGGCCTTGATGAACCCGTCGGCGTCGAGCTTGCCGTCGAAGAACTGCTGGACCGCCGTGTGCATCGCGGTGCTCGCCGACTGCGGGTACGCCTGGTCCCAGGAGAGCTGGAAGGACTTCGCGTCCTTGACCAGGTTGTACTGGTACTTGGAGTAGGCGGGATCGGCCGAGGTGTCGAGGAACTTCTCGGTGTTCCTCGTCGTCGGCAGATTGCCGATGCCGAGCTGTGCCTGCACGAATTCGTCGCTGTACTGGAGCTTGAGGAATTCGGCTATCGCGTCCGGGTACTTGGTCTTCTTCAGCACCGAGTAGAAGTTGTTGGTGTTGCCCACCACGTCGGTCGGGTCGCCGACGCCGCCGGTCACGGTCGGGAAGGTGCTGAAGCCGAGGTCGTTCTTGGCGAAGTCGGCGTTGGCGTCCTGCTGGGTGGAGTAGTACCAGGAGCCCATCAGCTCGAACCCGGCCTTGCCGGTGGCGACCAGGGCCGCGGAGCCGTTGTCGGTGAACTTCACCGAGTCGTAGTTGGTGCCGAAGGCACCGGCGTCGACCAGCTCCTTGAGCATCGACAGCGCCTTCTTGCTGTCGGCGCTGGCCCAGGCGCTCTTGTCGCCCGCGATCGCCTTCTCGAACAGGCCGGGGCCCGCGACGCGGTCGTAGACGTACTCGTACCACATCAGGGTCGGCCACTGGTCGCCGCCGCCGAGCGCGATCGGGGTGATGTGCTTGGACTTCAGGACCTTGACCGCGTTGAGCAGGTCGTCCCACGTCTTGGGCTCGGTCAGGCCCGCGTCGGCCAGCACCTTCTTGTTGTTGAAGAGCAGGACGGGCTGGGTGCCGCGCATCGGGATGCCGTAGGGCTTGCCGTCCACCTTGGCGCTGTCGAACACCGACGTCAGGAAGTTGTTCTTGAGCCCCGGGTCCTTGGCGATCATCTCGTCCAGCGGCAGCAGAAGCCCCTTCTTGACGAAGGGGGCGATGCTGCCGCCGCCCCAGTTGAAGAAGACGTCGGGCGCCTGCTTGGTGCTGATGAGCGTCTGCAGCTTCTGCTGGTAGTCCGCGCCGGGGATGGTGTCGAGGACCGCCTTGACCTTGGACGTCTTGTTGAACGTCGCGACGATCTGCTTCTCGACCTTGTTGGTCGCGTCCCCGTAGACCAGCACGTGGAACGAGCCGGCGCCGCCCGAGTCGCCGCCGCTGCTGCCGCCACAGGCGGCCAGGGACATTCCGAGCACGAGCGCCACGCCGCCGGCCAGGGCTCTGGCGGTCGCGGCGCGGGAGAGCAATGCGCGCTTCTTCATCGGTCCAGCCTTTCGAAAGATTCGGCATCATCGCCGAAATTTGCTGCGCGCTGTGACGGTAAAGTGCGCCCGGAGAGAGGGTCAAGGCTCGTGCCACGGGTTACCAAAGCGTGACCCAACACCCGTTCGGACCACCGAACTGACGCGGTGTCGGCTTCGACAGTTTCGAGAAGATGTCGGAACACGGGACGAGACCGGCGAGCGGGGCCGACGGCGGGCCGGACGCGGGGGCGGCTCTGCCGCACCGTTTCAATGACGTTTCAATTCAGCGCCGCGACAATGCGAAGCCTTGGCCGAAGGATGTATTGACCCCCAGTTCAATCGCGCCATAGGTTCAGCGGCGCCGAATTGAATCGTTCTTAGTGGTGCGGGCTGCGGGACGCGGCTCGTGGAACACCTGGAGCCCTCTTGTCCTCTGCGCATCCCCTCCGTGGCACGCTCTCCCGACGGTCGGTCCGCATCGCGCAGGCCGTCGCCGTCGTCGGCGCGCTCACCGCGACCATGGCCCTGTCGGGGCCGGCCTCCGCCAACTCCCCCCACTCCGCCTCCTGGCGGAAGTACGTACGGGCACCGTCGAGCCGCGAGGTGCGGCCGGTCGCCGTGACGGCCACCACCGGCGACGTCGCCCACCCTCAGGGCGTCCTCGGCAAGGGCACCGCCACCCTCAACAGGCCCGCCCCCAAGCCCGAGCCGACGTGGCCGGCCGACACCACGGCCACCGCCTCCTCGTACCACGACGGCAACAACGGCAACGACGGCAAGCCCCGTACCTACGTGCCAGGCAACGCGGTCGACGGCGACACCGACACGTTCTGGAACGACGCGAACGCGGCCACGTATCCCGCCTGGCTGGAGATCACCAGCCCGACCCCGGTCACGCTCCCCGGCATCACGGTGCTGTCCAACAGCGACGGCGTCCCGCAGGACTTCACCGTCGAGACCTGGGACGGCTCGGCCTGGACCACCCGCGCCACCATCACCGGCAACTCCGACGTGCGGCGCGCGGTCGCCTTCTCCTCGTCCGTGACCACCGCGCGGGTGCGGATCACCGTGACCAAGGACCAGTCCTCGGGCAAGGGCGAGTACACCAGGATCAACGAGGTGTGGCCGGGGCTGGTCGCCGCCGAGCCGGTGCCCAGCGTCACGCTCGACTTCGGCAAGGTCGTCTCCGGCTACCCCCGGATCAGCTTCGCGGGCGCCTCGGACAACAGCCCCGGCGTGCGGGTGGCCTTCTCCGAGACGCTCGACTACCTCACCGACCGCTCCGACTACACGCGCTCCGACGTCTCCGGCGGCCCCGGCACCGATCAGTACGCGGTCCCCCGGCAGGGCGGCATCTGGACCGACCACAAGAGCTGCCTGAGCGGTACGAAGGTCTGCGCCGACGGCCTGCACGGCTTCCGCTACATGAGGATCAGCCTGGACGCGCTCCCCTCCGACGCGCCGCTCGCGCAGCCGTCGGGCACCGTGCGGATCGACGGTGTCTCGCTCGACTTCACCCCGTTCCTCGGCATCCCGGACTCCTACACCGGCTGGTTCGAGTCCTCGGACGCCGAGCTGAACCAGTACTGGTACGACGCCTCGTACACCAACGAACTGGTCACCGACACCTTCCGGTCGGACGACGTCGACCCGCGCAACGCCGACAGCCCGACGCTGGACGGCAAGCTCGTGCTGCACGACGGCGCCAAGCGCGACCGCGACCCGTACGTGGGCGATGTCGCGGTCTCCGGCCGCACCACGTATCTGACCCATGACGCGGCGGTCGCCGCCAAGAACGTGCTGGCCGACCTCGCCGACCACCAGCGCGGCGACGGCTGGATACCGCCCGCCTCGATCAACACCTACACGCTCCCGCTGTTCGACTACCCGCTGTGGTGGGTGACCAGTAGCTGGGACTACGTGCTGTACACCGGCGACACGGCCTACGCCCGCGACTACTACGCCAACCTGGTCAAGACGCTGGACAGTTGGTACCCGAGCGTCACCGACGCCAACGGCCTGCTGTCCAAGGGCCTGAACGGCACCGGCGGTTACGGCGACTACGCCTTCCTGCCCCGCAGCGGCGAGGTCACCTACTACAACACCCTCTACGTCCAGGCGCTCAAGGACGCTGCGGCGCTGGCGACGTCACTGGGCCACGGCGCGGACGCCGACCGCTGGCAGAAGCGCGCCGCCACCGTGAGCACGGCGATCAACACCCGTCTGTGGGACAGCGCCGCGGGCGCCTATCTCGACTCGGCGACCGGCGCGGTACGGCACGGGCAGGACGGCAACGGCCTGGCCGTGGTCGCCGGGGTCGCCGACCCGACGCGCGCCGCCTCGGCGCTCGACCACCTGTCCCGGACCACCGCCCAGCCGTACGGCAACGCCTTCATGGACAACAACACCCTGGTCCCGGACGGCTCCCAGCGGGTCTACGCCTTCACCTCGTACCCCGAGATCCAGGCCCGTTTCCTGGCGGGCAAGGCCGACTCCGCCATCGACGAGATCAAGCGGCTGTACGGCTGGATGGCAGGTCACGGGCCCGGCATCACCGACTGGGAGGGCATCGGCCCGGGCGGTTCGATGTACGAGGGCGGCTTCACCTCGGCGGCGCACGGCTGGTCGACCGGGGTGGTCCCGGCACTGACCAACGACCTGCTCGGCGCGACGCCCGTCACTCCCGGCTTCGCCACTTGGAGCGTCGCACCGCACCCGGGCTCCGTCACCTGGGCGCGCGGTCAACTTCCCACGCCGCACGGTCCGTTGACCGTCGGCTGGAAGCGCGGCGGCGGTGACCGGCAGTTCACGCTCGACCTGACGGCGCCCAAGGGGACGTCCGGTGTCGTCGACCTGCCCGCGACGGGCACGCGCGTCACCGTCAAGGTCGACGGCCGGGTCGTCTGGGACGGCTCGGGGGCGCACGCCTTCCAGGCCACGCTCAAGGACGGCCGGGTGACGCTGCGCGGCATCCCGGCGGGCAGCCACACGATCACGGTGACCGGCAAGGCGTCCTGAACCGTCCGCCGCACACGCCCTCTCCCGGACCGGCGCCTCGGCCGGGCCGGGAGCGGCCGGTCTCAGGAGCGGGCCGGGAGAGGCCGGTCTCAGGAGCGGGCCGTGGGTTCCGGGAGAGCCGTGGAATCCGGGACATCCGTGGAATCGACGTAGTGGACGGTCGGCCGGGGGTGCATCAGGAAGTCGTGGTGCGAGATGTTCCAGGCGTACGCCCCGGCGAGCGCGAACAGCACCCGGTCGCCCGCGCGGAGTCCCGCCGCCGGGACCCGCCGGGCGAGCACGTCCTTGGGTGTGCACAACTGGCCCGCCAGCGTCACCAGTTCGCCGTCGGCCGCCGAGCGCGGCCACGGGTGAGGCCAGTCGTCGACCGGGAGCAGCGCGCAGGGCTGGTCGTGGCCCTTGGCCGCCGGGGTCCGCAGATGGTGGGTGCCGCCGCGCAGCACCGCGAACTCCTCGCCGTGGCTGGGTTTCACGTCCAGCACGTCGGTGGCGTACCAGCCGCAGTACGCGGTCAGGGCGCGGCCCGGTTCGATGCGCAGCAGCGGTCCGGGGTGGGCGTCGAGCAGCCGGGCGAGCCCCTCGCCGTACGCGGCCCAGTCGAAGCGGTCCGCCGGGCGGGTGTAGTCGACGGCCATGCCGCCGCCGACGTTGACCTCCCGGAGCGGGACGCCGTGCCGCGCCGTGAGGTCACTCGCCCAGGCGACCACGGCCTCGGCGACGGCGAGCAATCGCGGCGCCGGGAGGCCGCTGGCCAAATGGGCGTGCACACCACGCAGTTCGAGGTGCGGATGGCTGCCGTCGGTGAGCGCGCGGACGGCCGCGTCGGCCTGCGCCGGATCGAGGCCGAAGGGCGAGGGTCCGCCGCCCATGGCCAGCACTCCCGTCGCCAACTCCCCCGGTGCGACAGCGAGGTTGAAGCGCAGCAGCACGCCGACGCGGGTCCCGCGCGCGGCCACGAGATGCGCGAGCACGCGCAGTTCGTACGCGCTCTCCACGTGGAAACGGTCCACGCCGAGGTCGAGCGCGGCCGTGATCTCGGCGGGGGTCTTCCCCGGTCCGCCGAAGGCCAGCGGGCGGCCCGGCACCGCCGCCGCCACATGGGCGGCCTCGCCGCCGGACGAGACCTCGTAGCCGGTCACGTACGGGCCGAGCGCCGCCAGGATCTCCGGCTCCGGGTTGGCCTTCGCCGCGTAGTACAGCTCCGCCCGCTCGGGCAGCGCCGCCCGCACGGCCGCCGCGTGCGCGCGCAGCGCCGCCAGGTCGTAGAGGTAGGCGGGCAGTTGGGAGGTCGGAAGGGCGAGAGCCGTGGTCCGTACGGAGTCGGGGACGGCGACAGGTGCGGGTGCGGTCATGACTGCGTCCTCGCGTCGTCGGGATCGCGGTCGGCGCCGCGCACGGGGTGTCCGGGTCCGCCGTCCGGTGCCGGCAGGGTGTGCTCGGCGAGCGGTGCCGGCAGGACGTCCTCGGCGAGGGGCGACGGCAGGCGTACGTATCCCGCGAACCGGTCGGCCGCGCGTTCCCAGCGGGTGAGGAGATTGGCCTTGGCGGGCAGCGGCGCTCCGGCGAGCAGGGCGTCGAGCCGGGAGTGATGGCCGTGCTCGTCCGCGTGGTCGCGGATGGCGCGGCGGACCTCGGCCCACAGGGCGGGTTCGGTGTCCGGGTGGAGGTCGGCGAGGGCGGCCAGCATCTCGGCGACGTGGTTGACCAGCAGGCAGTAGACCACCCGGTCCCAGCCCCGGTCGGCGTCGTAGCGCAGGGGCTCCGCGACCTCGGGCGGCAGCGCGGCGAGCGCGTCGGCGCAGGGGCCCGAGAGCAGTTCGGGGACCAGTTTGGTGCCCTCCAGGTCGCGGAAGAGCACCTGGACGGGGTCGCCGTCGGTGTCGACGCAGACCAGCACGTTCTGGAGGTGGGGTTCGAGCACGACGCCATGGTCGAAGTAGGCGGCAAGCACCGGGGGTACGAGCAGCCGCAGGTAGGCGCGCCACCAGCGCAGGGCCGCCGCCGGGCCGCCGTCCGCGACCAGCCGGGAGATGTGCCCCGGTCCTGTCGGGTACTCGTCGGCGACGGCGGCGGCCAGCAACGCTGTACCGCCGGGCCCGAGCCGCCGGTCGAGCCCTTCCCTGACGATCACGCCGAAGCCTTCGAGCAGCGACTGGTCGGGGCGGCCGTCGCGGCCGGGCAGGGCCAGGCTGCGGTAGGCGGGCTCGCGCAGTACGTCGGCGCCGGGGAAGCGGGCGGCGAGGTCGGCGAAGGCGGGCCGCAGCATCCGGGTCAGGGCGACGGCCCCGGCCAGCTCGTAACTGGCGTTCTTGCGGAGGCAGTTGGTGATCCGCACATTGAGGCTGAATTTGAGGAAGGTGTCGCCGTCGTAGAGGGTGCGGACGGAGGCGGTGGCGGCGAAGCGGGTCCTGCCGGGGCCCAGGTCCAGCACGTCGCGGCGGTCCAGGGCGGCGCGCAGCACGGGGTGGCGGCGCAGCAGGTCGTACTGCCAGGGGTGGGCGGGCAGCAGCCGGTAACCCGTGGGCACGGCCGCGAGCCGGTCCAGCGGGTCGGTGGCGCCGGGCTCGGCGCACTCCTGGACGGTCAGATCCTCGCGCACGGCGAGCAGCCGCAGCGGGAAGGACGCCGAGGTCTCCGGTGCGTAGGCGGCCCATGAACCGGGGTCGCCGCCACGGGACTTGGGGGCCGGGTGGAAGCGGTGGCCGTAGACGAGCGACTGTTCGGAGGCGAGGTATCCGGCGAGCGGGAGCCCGGCCGCGACGGGGCGCGGGGCGCACAGCGCGGTGGCGACTCCGTGGTGGCTGGACTCCACCTGGTCGAGGAATTCGTCGTTGGGCACGCCGGTGAGCGAGGTCAGCTCGGCGTGGGTGTGTTCGGCCAGCCGTCGCCAGTCGATCTCGGTCCAGTCGTCGTGGCCGGTCTGTTCCGTGACCGGCCCATCGAAGCGGTGCGCGCCGAGCAGTGAGGTGCGGCGCAGCGCGACCCGCAGCCGTACTCCGGTGCGGGGCAGCCGTACCAGCAGGCGACCGTCGATGACGGCGGTCTGGTGCTCGGGCCCCGACACCTCGCGGAGCAGGCAGTTCAGCAGGGTGTGGGCCACGGCCCGGTCCGCGTCGGGCAGTCCCGCGTGCCGGGCGCAGTCGGCGGGTCCGGTGATGGTGGGCAGCGTCATCAACGGCTCCGCAGAAGGTAGTTGGGTCCGGTGGTGTAGTGCTTGTTGATGTCGGTGGCTCCTGAGCGGTCCTTGGTGAGCAGCGTGCCCGCGCTCACCATCGCTTTGACGGGCAGGCGCGGTGCGTCGAGCACACGCGCGCGCAGGGTCTCGCCCGCTTCGCCCGGCCCGGTGCCGAGCCGCCGCGCGGCCCGGTCGAGCAGGTCGCGTACGCGGTCGAGCAGGTCTTCCAGCGGGGCGCGGCCGAGCCGCGCGAGGGCGAACGCGTAGGCGCCCGCGCACAGATGGACGGTGATGGTGGTGAACAGGTCGGCCACCGGGCCGTCGTCGTCGACCAGGATGCGCGGGTCGTCGAAGGCGGCGCGCTCCGGCGCGTCGGGGCCGAGGGCCGCGCGCAGCCGCACGCGGTTGACGCGCAGGCCGTCGTCGTCCTTGAGGAGCAGGCGCAGCCGGGTGCGGCCTTCGGGGTCGTCCAGGAGCAGCGAGATGTTCTGCTGGTGGGACTCCAGGGCGATGCCGTATCCGAAGAGCGTGGTCTGCCAGTCGAGGAGCAGGGTGAGGACCGCGTCGAGCAGGGTGAGCGGGTCACCGCCGTAGTAGCGGTCGGCGAGGTGGTCGATGACCGGCCGGCCGTCGGGGGCCTCGGCGAGCAGCGCGGCCATGGGCAGGACGGCGCAGCCGTCGAGGCCGGGCGGGTGGCGGCGGACGAGCACGGCGAGGAGTTCGTGGCCCGCGTGCGCGAACCGGGTCTCGTCGGCGTGCAGCACGCTGTCGCGGAAGCGCGGTTCGCGCGCGGTCACCGCCTCCAGCAGCCGCTGCCCGGCCGCGCCGTCGATCAGGCTGCCCGGTTTGATCGTGCGCCGGTTGAGCAGCCCCAACGTCGAGGTGGCCAGGGGCAGTTTGAGGTGGGTGCCGGGGTCGGCGAGGACCGCGACGGTGCGGGTCGACAGTGTGGGCGCCACGTCCAGGTACGTACGGTCGGCCAGTACGGACCTGCCGTCGAGGCCGGTGGCGCGCAGCGCGTCCCGCAGCGGGCCGTCCGCCGTGAGGGGGTGGACGGGGAAGGCGACATGGGTGCCGTCCAGCTCCTGCGGCAGGCCGAGGGTGAGGGCGGACGGCCGCAGAACGCCGAGGCCGAGGCCGTCGGGTGCCCGATCGCCGTCCGCGCCCTGCACGGTGACGGCCTCCCTGGGCAGGGCGAGCCAGCGCAGGGCGAAGCGCGGCGCGAATTCGGGCGCGTGGGCGAGGAGTTGACGTTCCGTCAGTCCGCTGCGGGCGGCGGAGGTCGGGTGCACCGGGTGGCCGTGCCGGGCGGCCAGGGTGTCGTACGCGAGGGCGCCGGTGAGTCCGGTCCACCCGGCGGGGTCACCGCCGTGGCGTGCGGTGAGCCGGGCCACGGTGTCGGCGCGGGTCGCGGTCCGCAGCCGCAGGGCGGTCAGCGCGTCCCGGTACTCGGTCGCGAAGGCGGTGAAGCCCGCGCGGTCCTCGGGCGCCGCGAGAGCGCGCAGCGCCGCCAGGACGTCCTCGCCGGTCGTCAACTCCCGCCCGCCGGGCTCCTGGAGCAGCAGCGGAAGCCGGGCGGCGTACTCGCTCTGGAAGCCGTCCGCCGTGACCGGCACCAGGAGCGCCGACTCCTCCCCTGCCGGGTCGGTCACGGGCAGCGGCAGCGGCAGCGGCAGCGGCGGCACGTCCGCATCGGCCTCGGGGACCGGCAGTCGCAGCCAGTCGCCGTCGGGGCGGCGTACGAGGGCGCTGCCGGTGCGCAGGCGCACGACGTCCTCGCGCAGCAGCGTGCTCAACACGTCGAGCAGCAGGGCGCGTTCTTCGTCTCCGACGGCCCGGCCGGTCACCGTCACGGGGTGATCTCCCAGCGGTGCTCGGCGAGGAAGCCGGTGACGGCCCGCTCCACGGCGTCCTCGTCGGGTCCGATGGCCCGGACGACGCCCAGCAGGTCGCGGTTGGTGCGGTGCAGCGGATGCCGTTCGCCGACTGCCCGCAACGGCCGGTAGGTCAGGCGCACGCCGTCGGCCGTCAGGTCGGCCGGGCCGGGGGCGGCGGTGAGGGTGCCCGCCTGCCGCGCGTAGGGGTAGTCGAGCCGGGCCGCGCGGCCGGTCGCGGTGCGCAGGTCGGCCGGGAGGGATTCGCCCAGATGGGTGCGGAGGATGTGTTCGAAGAGCGGCAGGTCGAGCAGTTCGGCCAGCAGCAGGTCGCACTGGTCGCCGATGGCGCGGTAGTTGACCTCGATCAGGCGCGCGCACCCTTCGTGCAGCACGAATTCGGTGTGACAGGCGCCGAATCCGACACCGAGGGCGTCGAGTTGGGCGAGGACCTGGTCGACGACGGGCGCGGGGTGCGCGGGGACGAAGGTCAGCCGCTCCTCGATGAAGTACGGCGGCGGGGACAGCGTGGTGCGGAAGCCGCCCAGCACATGGCGCGTCGTACCGTCGCCGAGGGTTTCCAGGGTGAGCAGTTCGCCGGGCAGGAACTCCTCCACGACCAGTGCGGCGCCCGGCCGGTCGGCCTGGATCCGCCGGACGCGGCGCTCCAGGTCCGCCGGGTCCTCGGCGCGTACGACGTCCTCGCTCGCCACGCCCTCGCGCGGTTTGACGACGCAGGGGTACGGCACGTCGAGTCCGGCGAGGCAGGCCGCCGGGTCCTGGCCCGCGGGCAACTGCGCCGACCACACCGTGTCGACGCCCGAGGCGGCCAGGACCCGGCGCGTCTCGGCCTTGTCCTTGGTGCGCAGCGCGGCCTGCCAGCTCTTGGCGGGCAGGCCGAAGTAGTCGGCGACCAGGGCGGCTTGGACCTGGAGGTGGTCGCTGTTGGTGAAGACGGCGTCCGGCGGCCGATAGGCGGAGACGCGGGTGATGACGGCGCGGAAGTCGCGTACGTCGCACTCCAGGACGTCGACCGCCGGATCGTCTCCGTACGCGGCCCGGTGCGCGGCGGGCTGGTCGGTGAGGACCGTGACGTCCAGGCCGAGGCGGCGGGCGGCCGGGAGGAATCCCTCGGTGACCGAGTCGGTCGGGTTCAGAGCCAGCACATAGAGCCGCATGGGGGTCCACTTCCGGGCGCGCAGTCGTTCGGGCCGACGGTCGTGGGACGACCGGTGACCAGGGGCGCGACGAGCCTAGGTTAGGCATGCCTAACTCTGTCAATTCGCCCCGGCGCGGCGCCGGTTGACGGCCGTGGGCACCGGCGCGTCGGTGCGATTCTCATGCTGTCCGCTGATCCGATCATGTCCATCGACCGGCGCGCGCGACACCGATTTCCGCCGTGCCCGGAGGTCCGCCGCCGCCCCGGCTCGCACGCCGTCCGTCCACCGTCCGACCTGAGCGCGGACGGGCGGTGGACGGACCTTGGACAGCAGGTGAAGCGGGCCGAACCGCCCTACGCCATACGGGGGTTCGGGTGGCGCCGGGCCGCGGCGGCGTCGTTAGCATGTCCGGAGATCCGCGATCTCCCTTGGCTCTCCGTGCGATCGGGGCCAGGGCGGAGGGCGGCCGATGACGTCGGATGGAGGTCCGGGTGGACGGTTTCGCCGAGGCGATGCTGGAGCGGGTGCGCGTGGCTCGGGAGGCGGTGGCCGCCGCGGGGCGGGCGGGGGACGCGTACGCGTTGGCCGTGGCCTGCGACGAGTTGGACGACGCGCTCCGGATCGCCCGCGCGAACGGGGTCGACGCGGACCTCTCGGAGAACGGGGACGGCGGCGGCGCGGAGACCGGCGGCTGACCGCGGCCCGACGCCCGGCCCGCACTCCCCGGCACCGCACCCGTCCGGCCCCGATCCCCCCTGGCGCGAACCCGCCTGTTACCCGCCGCCGCCCATGGGCAGCCTGGGAGCAGGGGTCCCGATGCGGCGTCCGCCCCGCCGTACAGTGTCCGGCACACCGCGACGAGGGGATTCGGCATGATCACCGAGCCGGAGATGGTCGAGGAGCCGGAGCCCGACCGCCCCGCCCCCGACATCCTGAGCGGCGCGGGTCACGCGCCGCCGTCGCTGCGCTCCGCGCTCTCCCGGCTGCGCACCCGCCTCCCGCCGCCGCGCTCCCCCGCGGACCCGTACCGCGTCCGCGACACGGGCGGCGGTCACGGCGGCGAGGACAGGGGCCCGACCCTCAAGCCCTGGCGGCCACGGCCCGAGGGACGCCGGGGCCGCGTGCTGTGGGCGCTCGGCGGCGTCGTCACGGCGTCGGCGGTCTGGCTCGCGGTCCTCCAGTTCACCGGTTACGGCGGCCCGCGGCCGGACCTGCACGGCTATCACCTCGCGGACAACCCGTGCACCAGCGACAATCTCCAGCCGCTGTCCGACGCCTTCGGCACCGAATTCCTCCAGGGCATCCCCGTGATCACCAAGGGTCCCGCCCTCGATCACGCCGCCTGCACCCTGACCACGTCGGTGACCGGGAGCGGCGACTGGGAGACGACGTACACGGTCACCGTCACCGTCGACCTGCACAAGAAGTCCGACGTCCACGCCGAATTCGCGGACCTCTCGCATGTGATCGTCCCCGACCCCACGACCGCGGGTTCCGGCGACTTCCTGTTCATGACCGACTCGCCCGAGGTCACCAGGGCGCTGCGCGGCCTCGGCGACCAGGCGTTCACGATCTACGGCACCGCGCGGCAGGCCGTCACCGTCCGGCACGGCGGCGCCGTCTTCTCGCTCAGCGTGGACGGCATCAAGCAGTGGAACGGCGTGGCCGCCCGCCCGTTGAACGCCGACGGCTCCCCCATCGAGGCGACCCCCGCCGACACCATCGCGCTGCGCCCGGCGCTCATCCGGGCCATGCGCCACCTGATGAGCGCCCTCGCGCACTGAGCCGAGCCCCGTCGAACCGAACCGAACCGGGCCGAGCCGAGCCGAGTGGAGCCGAGCCGAGTGGAGCCGGGCCGCGTCGGGCCGACTCAGCCCACCGGCCCGGCGCGCGGCCCGCCGCCTCACGTGCCCAGGACGGCTCGCAACTCCGGCTGGAGCGCGTCACCGTGGGCGCGCACCATGTCGTCGCACAGCTCCCAGATCCGTTCGACGGGGAGCGAGGCGGCCGTCGCCGGGTCGGTCATGGCGGCGTGCCGGATGTGGCGGGGGTCGCCCTCGATCGCGGCGCGGACGACGAGGTCGGTGGTGCTGAGGTAGGTGCGGTTCAGCGCGGCGCACTGCGGCGGCAGCGCGCCGATCCGGGTGGGCTGGACGCCCAACGCGTCGACCAGGCACGGCACTTCGACCGTACCGGCGGCCGGGAGGTCGTCGATGAGGCCGTGGTTGGGCACATTGCCGTAGATGGTGCGCGGGGTGCCGGTGGTGATGCTGTGGATCACCTGCGGCGCGTACTCCATCGTGCCCTCGACCGGCAGCGGGAGTCCGGCGGCGAGCGCGGCGCGGGTCTTCTCGTACGCGGCGACGTTCTCGTCCACGATGCCGAGGTACGCGCCGACGGGCAGCCGCAGCCGCTCGATCTCGCTGTCGTGGTGCAGGTACCAGGGCACGTACTCGGAGGAGTGCTCGCTGGTCTCGGTCGGGTAGTAGCCGAGCCGCCGGTACATGTCGACGCGGACCCTGCGGCGCAGTTGCGGGTCCTGCGCGATGAGCGCGTCGAGCCGCGGGTAGACGTCCTCGCCCTGGTACTCGAAGCGCAGCACCCACGCCTGGTGGTTGACGCCCGCCGCGTGGTAGGTGACCTCTTCCAGCGGGATGCGCAGCAGTTCCGCGAGGTCGTGCATCGTCCAGTACACCGAGTGGCACAGGCCGACGACCCGGGTCAGTCCGGTGGCCTCGGCGAGGTACTGCACGTTCATCGCCATCGGGTTGGTGTAGTTGAGCAGCCAGGCGTCGGGGCAGACCTCCGCGATGTCCCGGCCGAGTTCCCGCAGGACGGGGAAGGTGCGCAGCGCGCGGAAGATGCCGCCGACGCCGAGGGTGTCGCCGATGGTCTGGCGCAGGCCGTGGCGGGCGGGGACGTCGAAGTCGGTGCGGGTCGCCTCGCCCATGCCGACCTGGATGATGTTGATGACGAAGTCGGCGCCTTCCAGGGCCGCGCGGCGCTCGGCGTGCGCGGTGATCAGCGGCGCCGCGCCGCGCTCGGCCGCGATGTGCCGTGCGGCCCCGTCGGCGGTGGCCAGCCGCTCGGCGTCGATGTCGTGCAGCGCGATGTGCACGTCCTTGAGCTCGGGGAAGGCGAAGAGGTCGGCGAGCAGGCCCTGGGTGAAGACGACGCTTCCGGCACCGATGAAGGCGATCTTGGTCGTACGGGTGGCGCCGCTGGTCGTCGTGCGGGGTGTGGTGCTGGCTGTGCTCATGACGGGTTCTTTCCGTTGCGGGTGGTGGCGGCGCGGGAGGCGCCGAGCGCCTCGTCCCAGGTGGGTTGGGCGGTGGTGCCGCCGTGCGCTCGGGTGGACAGGGCGCCGCAGGCGGCGGCCAGGGCGAGGGCGGCTGCCAGGGGCAGGCCCGCCAGGGTGGCGGCGACGAAGCCGGCGTCGAAGCTGTCGCCCGCGCCGACGGTGTCGAGCGGCCGTACGGGGACGGCGGGGGCGCGCAGCGGGCCGCGGCCGTCGTGGGCCAGGGCGCCGTCCGCGCCGTTCTTCACCACCACCAGCGGACCGCGCGCGGCGAGCAGGGCCGCGGCCCGCTCGACGTCGGCGGGCTCGGGGTCCCCCGCCGGGATCTTCCCGTGCGCCTCGGGGTCACCGGACGCGGTCTCCCCGCCGGCCGCCAGGGCGCACGCCTCCCTGGCGTTCGGCAGCAGGATGTCGGTGACGGGGAGCAGCGCGGCGATTCCGGCCGGGTCCCAGTCGCCCGCCGGGTCGTCGTTGGTGTCGAGCGAGGTGGTGGCGCCGTGCGCGCGGGCGGTGCGGAAGAGGTCGGGCAGCGCGGTCGCGAGTCCCGGCAGCAGGAAGTACGAGGCGGCGTGCACATGGCGGCTGTGCGCGAGCAGCGCCTGGGGCACGTCGGCGCCGACGGTGGCCGTGAGGGTGCCGGGCGCGGTGAGGATGGCACGGTCGTCGCCGCGGGTGAGCACGGTGGTCAGCGGCGTCGGCAGGTCCGGGTCCACCCGCAGCGCCGCGGTGTCGACGCCGCGCTCGGCCAGGGCGGTACGGACGTACCGGCCGGTGTCGTCGTCGCCGATCCGGCCGGCGATGGCGACCTTCAGGCCGAGCCGGGCGGCGCCGCACGCCATGATCGCGGCGGAGCCGCCGAGGGTCAGCAGGCCGGTGGGGACGAGCTGTTCGCGCTGGCCGAAGGCGAGCGGGGCGTCCAGCGGCCCCAGGACGATGTCGGGATTGGCGTCCCCGATGACGAGCAGGTCGAACGTGTCCGGCATGAGCTGGCTTTCTGTGGTGGTGGGGCGGAAGTCCGGCGGCGGGAGTCCGGGCGGTGTCCCGTCATCCCTTCGGGCGACGGAGCGGGTCCGTCCGTCCTCGGGCGACGGGGCGGTGTCCCGTCAGCCCTTCAGGCCGCTGGAGGTGATCGACTGGATGAACTGCTTCTGCGCCGCGAGGAAGGCGAGCAGCACCGGCAGGACGGTCAGGACGTTGCCCGCCATCACCGCGGACCAGCGGGTGTGGTGCAGGCCCTGGAAGGTGGTCAGGCCGAGTTGCAGCGTGTACTGCGTGTCGTGGTTGATGGCGATCAGCGGCCAGGTCAGGTCGTTCCAGGTGCCGAGGAAGGTCAGCACCGCGACCGTGCTCAGCGCGGGCCGCGACAGCGGCAGCACGATGAGCAGCAGTACGCGCAGCCGTGAGCAGCCGTCGATCCACGCGGCCTCCTCCAGCTCCCTGGGCAGCGAGAGGAAGAACTGCCGCAGCAGGAAGACCGCGAAGGGCGTGACCAGCGACGGCACGATGAGCGCGCCGAGGGTGTCGATCAGGCCGAGCCGCTTCATCACCAGGAAGGTCGGGATCATGGTGAGCTGGAACGGGATCGCCATGGTGGCCAGCATCAGCACCAGCAGGGTGCGCGAGCCGGCGAACCGCATCCGGGCGAAGGCGTATCCGCCGAGCGCGCCGAAGACGAGGTTGGAGACGACCGCGACGACGGAGACGATCAGCGAGTTGGCGAACCAGCGCGGGAACAGCGCGTTGCCGAGCACGTAGCGGTAGCCGCCGAGGTCGATGTGGGAGGGCCACAGCGCGGGCGGGAAGCGGTTGATCTCGGCGTTGCTCATCACCGAGCTGACCAGCAGCCAGATCAGCGGGACCGCGAAGAGCAGGGCGAGCGGGGCGAGCAGCAGGTGCCAGCCGCTGAAGGGCAGCCGCGACCGCCGGGGGCGGGGCGCGCTCGGCCGCGGGGCGTCGGCGTTCCCGGCGCCGGGCGGCGCCGCGTCGGGCAGGGCTGAGGTGACGGTCATCGCGGGGCTCCTTCGAGGCGTACGGGCTCGCGGCGGCGCAGGGCCCGCGTGCCGACCGCGATCACCAGCAGGGCGAGCGCGAGCACGTAGGCGGCGGCTGCCCCGTAACCGGCGGTGAAGTTCTTGAACGCCTGCTCCCAGATGAAGTAGACGATCACGGTGGTGGAGCCGAGCGGTCCGCCCTTGGTGGTGACGTAGACGAGGTCGAAGACCTGGAGGGAGTTGATGGTCTGCCACAGCAGCAGGAAGACGTTGACCGGGGTGAGCGTCGGCAGCACAACGTGGCGCAGCAGTTGGCGGCGTCCCGCCCCGTCGAGTCTGGCGGCCTCGATGAGGGACTGCGGCACGTCCTGGAGCGCGGCGAGGTAGACCACGACGCAGAAGCCGGTGCCGCTCCACAGGGAGATCGCGACGAGGACGAGGAGGGCCTGCGACGGATCGGTGAGGAACCCCTGCGGGGAGACGCCGATGGAGTGCAGTACGGAGTTGGCGGCGCCGAACTGCGGGTCGAGGATGAAGGAGAACAGCACGCCCTGGGCGGTGGCCGAGATGACGAACGGTACGAAGATCAGGGTGCGGTAGACGCCGACGAGCCGGATGCGCCGGTTGAGCGCGAGGGCGAGCGCCAGGCCCAGCAGCATGCTCAGCGGGACGTACAGCGCGGTGTACTCCAGGGTGTTGCGCACCGCCTGGCTGAAGTGCGGGTCCTTGGACAGGGCCCGGTAGTTGGCCAGGCCCACCCAGCGGCTGGGGGTGACCAGGTCGTCCGCGCGGAAGGACAGCAGCAGCGACCAGACCACGGGGACGACGCTGAGGCCGAGGATGACCACGATCGAGGGCGCGATGAAGGTCCACGCGGTCGCGGACTCGCCGCGCAGCCTGCGGCGCCGGGCGCGCAGTTGCTGTGCGTGCTCGCGGTCGCGGTCCTGGTCGGACAGGGTGAGCGGGGCGGGGCGGCGCTGCGCGGGGCCCGGCCTGTGCCGGGGCAGCAGCCGCGGCGTGGTTCTCGACATGGGTCTCCTCAACGCGGGATGAGCAGTGCGGCGTTGGCTTCGTGCGCACAGTCGCGCAGTGCCTTGGCGGGGGTGCTGCGCCCGAGCAGCACCGCGGTGATCGCCTGGCCGAGCGCCTCGGAGATCTGCGGGTAGGCGGGGTGGGCGGGGCGTACCCGCGCGGTCTCCAGGGCCTTGGTGAAGACCGACAGACCCTCCGTGCGGGAGCTGCGGTCCTGCCACGCGGGCAGCGCCTGGGTGCTGCGGCTGAGCGGGAGGCTGCCGGCCTGGATGTCCCATCGCACGTCCTGCGGCGGCTGGATCAGCCACTCGACGAAGGTGCGGGCGGCGGCGACGCGCGCCGAGCCGTTGTCGAAGACCGTCCAGGTGTCGGGCCCGGAGATGGTGACCTCTTTCCCGCTGTAGCTGGGCAGCGGGACGACGTGGTAGTCGATCTTGGCCTGGATGACGTCGGGCAGTTGCCAGGGGCCGGTGGGGACCATGCCCATCCGGCCGGAGAGGAAGACCTGGTACATCTGCTCGCTGCCGGGCTTGGGGTCGATGTAGACGCTCTTGTCGGAGGCGAGGGTGGCGATGGTCTCCAGGGCGCGGACGCCGGTGTCCTCGAAGCCGATGCCGTGGCCGTCGGCGGAGATGACCTCGCCGCCGAGGTCCCAGATCATCGGCCAGATCCGCCAGACGGTGTCCTCGTCGCCGACGCCCGGCCAGCCGGTGCCGAAGGTGCCGTCGGCGTGGCTGGTGAGCTTCTTCGCGGTGGCCGTGAACTCGTCCCAGGTCCAGCCGGGCTCGGGCAGCGGCACTCCGGCGCGGGCGAAGAGCTTCTTGTTGCAGACGACGGCGAGCGAGTCGATGAGCGCGGGCGCGGCGCGTACCCGCTTGTTGACGGTGACGGCCTCGCGGGCCGGGGTCCAGAAGTCGTTCCAGGGGGTGGGGCCGTGGGCCATCGTCGCCGTGAGGTCCACGACCTTGGGGCTGCGGGCGATGCTGGCCAGGTCCGAGCCGAAGATGTAGGCGATGTCGGGGTACGAGCCGGAGGCGAGCGCGGCGGTGACCTTCTGGAGCATGGCGTCGGACAGGACGCCGCCGCCGGGGTCGACCCTGATCTTCGGGTGGGTGCGGTTGAACTCGGCCACCAGTTGCTGGATCGCGGCGCGGCCGGTGTCGGTCTGGCCGTGCCACAGCTCGACGGTGACCCGGCCGTCCGCGCCCACGCCGTCGCTCTCGCCGGTGCCGCAGCCCGCGAGCAGCGCGCCCGCGGCGGCGCCGGAGAGCAGTCCTGTGCCGCGGCGCAGGACGTCACGGCGGGAGAGTCCGGTGTCCCGGCGCGGGTGCCCGGCGGGCGGCGGGTCGCCGGGGAGCGGGCTGCGGGGCAGGACGGGGCCTGCGGTCATCGGTGCCTCCAGAAGGCGGAAGTGCGAGTGCGGGTGCCGGGCGGCGGCTGGGGGGCGGGGCCGTTGCCCGTGCCGGGCGGCGGGGGCCCGGGGGGGGGGGGGGGGGGGGGGGGGGGGGGGTGGGGGGGGGGGGGGGGGGGTGGGGGGGGGGGGGGGTGGGGGTGGGGGGGGGGGGGGGGGGGGCCCCACCCCCCCCCCCCCCCCACCCCCCGAAGGACAACTCCGTTACGGCGTCGTCTTCGTGATGATCACGCTGCCCTTGCCCGCGACCGAGCCGCGCGCGTTGAGCAGTTGCACCTCACCGAAGAACTTGCGTCCCTCGGGCGCCGCGGCCGAGGCCAGGAGCGAGGCCGAGACCTTGGCGGAGGCGCCGTGCGGCAGGTTGACGGTGGTGGTGTCGTCCACCGTGACCGTACCGAGGGCGTCGGAGAAGTAGACGTCCTCGTAGTCGTAGGTGGTCGTCCCCGCCGGTACGGCGTAGGCGTCCACCTCGAAGGTGTACGTGCCCGCGGGCGGGTTGGCCAGGCTGACCCGCTCGTCGGAGCCGCCGCTGGCGGACTGCGCGACGAGCACCCCGTCCCGGTAGACGTACAGGTCGAGGTCGGCGGCCGTGTCGGACGTCCCGCCGATCGACACGTCGAGCCGGGAGGCGCCGGGGCCGAGCGTCAAGGTGGTGGTCTGCGTGTCACCGTCGGCGATCGTCGGCTTGGCGGTGAACGCCGAGCCGAGCGGGCCGCCCTTGAGCTTGCCCTGGATCGGGGCGAAGCCGTTGGTGACCGTCCAGTCGACCGGGGTCGGCGTGCCGACCTTGGCCTCGGGAACCGTCTTGACCGCCGGGTCGAAGGCCACGCCGAGCAGCGTCACCGACAGGTTGTACGGGTTGTCGAGCTGCGGCGAGGTGCGGCGCGCCTCGACCGCGATCTCCCACACGCCCGGCATCGGGTTGGCGTAGGAGCGCACGTCCGGGCGGCACTTGTTGTTGGGGTTGTCGTAGTTCGGGTAGCAGTCGATGGTCTGGGTCGAGTCCAGCGGCACACCGTACGGGTGCATCGTCAGGAACCGGGTCTGGCTGCCGGTCTTGAGCCCGTCCATGGCGACCTCCAGCGAGGTCGCGCCCGCCGGGACCTTCACGAAGTACGACCTCGTGGTGTCGCGCTCGATGCTGCCGGAGCGGGTCAGCGTGTA
This sequence comes from Streptomyces sp. NPDC024632, assembly GCF_055559175.1. Classification (NCBI taxonomy): domain Bacteria; kingdom Bacillati; phylum Actinomycetota; class Actinomycetes; order Kitasatosporales; family Streptomycetaceae; genus Streptomyces; species Streptomyces sp. NPDC024632. Next base: position 485,761 of record NZ_JBVHLD010000003.1, on the reverse strand, counting down.
CGACGGGCCCGCGACCGGGGTGGAGACGAGCACCGCGGCCGACATCTGCGAGTCGATGCCGCGGGTCAGCGGGTCGTCGATGTTCAGCAACGCGCTGTGCGCGCCCACCGACTTCGGCTTCGCGGTGACCTTCACGGTGACCGGCTTGTTCAGCGGCAGCAGCACCAGCGGGCTGGCCACCTTGAACGTGCCGTCGTTGTGCGCCCAGGTGAGCGTGTGCAGTTGGGCGTAGACCGGACCGCTGGTACGGGTCACGGTGACGTCGTACGTCCGCGACTGCCCGGCCTGGAGGCCGCCTTCACGGTCGTACACGCCGGTGCCGAAGCCCGGGGTGACGAGGTAGTCCTTCAGCACCGTGTTGACCGGCGCCTTGACCGTGTACGTGTTGGTCTTGCCGCCCTGCTTGAGCAGGTTCCAGGCCGGGCCGACGGCGATGAGACCGGCGCCCTGGTCGATGGTCTGCGTGCCGGGGATCGACTTGGCGGTGCTGGTCAGCGCGGTACGGAGCTGCGCGGGGCTGACCGTCAGGTGCTTGGCCTTGGCCGCGGACAGCAGCAGCGCGGAGGCTCCGGCGGCCTGCGGGGACGCCATCGAGGTGCCCTGGAGCATCGCGTAGCCGGGCGGCAGGGTGTAGCCCGCCTCCTTCACCGGCCCGCCCGGCTCCCAGGTCGGGATGGTGTTGATGGACGCGCCGGGCGCGGTGATGACCGGGGCGAGGCCGCCGTCCTCACGCGGGCCGCGCGAGGAGAAAGGCATCATCGAGTACGGAACGGTCATCTGCGAGCCGTAGTTGGCCGCCCAGGTCTCCTTGGAGATGGACGCGCCGACGCTGAGCACGTGGTCCGCGAGGCCGGGGTCGCCGATGGTGTTGACGCCGGGGCCGTCGTTGCCCGCGGAGATCACGAGCTGTATGCCGTAGGTGTCGATCAGCTCCTTGTAGAGCTGGTCGCGGGCGCTGGCACCGTCGTTGAGGGCGCCGAGACCGCCGATGGACATGTTGACCACGTCCACGTGCCGGTTGACGACCAGGTCGATCATGCCCTCGGTGAGCGCGATGCTGGTGCAGCCGCCGCTCCAGGTGCAGGCGCGCGAGGAGACGATCTTCGCGCCGGGCGCCGCGCCGTTCATCTTGCCGCCGAACAGGCTGTTGGCGGAGGTGATGCCCGCCACGTGCGTGCCGTGCTCGGACTCCACGAGGCCGAAGTTCACGAAGTCCGCGGTCTTGCCGACCCAGGTCCCGCCGTAGGGGTCCATGGGCACGTTCTTGCGGATCTCGACGGTGAACGGGATCGACTCGGAGATCGGCGTCGCCGGGTTGTCGGTGCCGAAGTGGCCGATCTGGAAACCGTCCTTGTACGGCTTCATCGCGGTGTCGTCCGTGAAGTCGCCGTTGTCGTTCAGGTCCACGCGGACCGTACCGGCGGCCGGGTCGTACAGCACGCCCCACTTGTCGGTGGTGTCGCCGTCGCGGTTCAGGTCGCCGTTCATGTCGCCGCCGATGGTGGCGGATTCGGCGAACGTGCTGAAGTAGTAGTTCCCCGCGGGCGCCTTCCAGGTGCGTCCCGAGGAGGTGAAGGCCGGGCCGGAGACCGCGGTCACCATCGGGCGCCAGGTGGCGTCGCCGTCGAGGATCGGGTCGGTCGCGGTGATCCAGTCGACGATCTTGCGCTCACCGGTGGTGGTCTTCTGGAGCGCCGGGTGGCCGATGTCCACACCCGAGTCCAGGATGCCGATGGTCACGCCGCGGCCGTCGTACTTCGGGTTGTCCTTGACGAAGTCGACCGCGCCGGTCTCGAACGCCGGCTGGTACGGGTTCTTGGCCGGGGTGTCCTTGCCGGGACCGGGGTACGTCGTGGCCGACGCCTTCCCGTTCTTGGCCGCCGCCGCGGTGGTGTCCGCCGCCGGGGTCGGGTCGTCGAGCTTGATCTCCTGCTTGAGGTCGATCGCGATGACCGAGGACAGCTTCTGCGCCGCCGCGATGGCCTGGTCCGCCTTGCCGGTCGGCACGGTGGCCCGCACATAGCCGATCTTGTCGTACCGCAGACCCACGCTGGCGCCCTGCGCGTCCAGCTTGTCGGCGACCTGGCCGGTGCTGCCGGGCTTGGTGGCGACCATGAAGGTGACGTTCTTGTCGCCGTCCGCCTTGGCCTTGGCCAGCAGCGAGGCGTCCGCGGACCCGAGTTTGTCCGCGGCTCCGCCCTTGTCGGCGGCGCCCTTGTCCGGCGAGCCGGGGCCGGGCGCGGGGGTGGAGGAGGGCGAGGCGGGCGCGTCCGCGATCGCAAGCGCGGGCCCGGCGGCCGACAGCGCGGCAACCAGACCCGCGGCCAGCGCGATACGGGCCGCGCGTCTCTTGCCGGGAATGTGAGCGAGTGGCATGGGCATCCCTGTTCGGACCGAGGTGGTCTGTTCGGAAAACGGAGCCGGTCGATCGCTCACATTGCTGGAATTGACTCCCCTTTGGGGAGTGTTGACCGTCCAATGGTCTGGGCATGACGTGTTTCCGCCAACCGCCATCAGGACGAATACGGTACGGGTCGGGGTAAATCACCGGGACCCCGCTTCCTCGTGTGACGGGTGGTCACCTCGGGGTGACCACCACATACGCGGCGGGTGTCCGGTCGGCGGACGCCATCAGCGCGGTCCTGACGATCGCCGCCTGCTGCTCGGCGGAGTCCCTCAGCTTGGCCGGAGTGAGGTGGATGACGGTGATGCCCAGCGCCTCCAGACGCTCCCGCTCACGGGCGTAGCGCGACCACACGGCGTCGTCCTCGGCGTTCTCGAAACCGTGCTCGAAGGCCCGGTCGAAGAGCTGGTCGAAGGCGCCGCCGGGACCGTACGTGCCGCCCGGTCCGTACGCGTCGCCGTCCCCGTACGCGTCCGTCGCGTATACGTCGTCGTGGCCGTCCTCGCCCGCCGCCGTGCCCGGCCGTACGGTGCGCGCGTCGATCTCCACCGCCACCGCGTGCTCCGGCCAGTACGCGTCGACCCCGCCCAGCGGCGGGCCGCCCGGCAGCCGCAGGTCGACGTTCCACACCGGGTCGGGCAGTGCGTGGCGGCGCACCATCGCGATCAGCCGGTCCTCGGCGACCGACCGGCCCTCGGCGAGCAACGCGTCCAGCGCCGCCGCCACCTGCGGCCGGTCCAGCAGCCGCGCGTGCTCCAGCTCCTCCAGTACGGCGCCCGCGTCGCAGTGCCCGCCGCGCACCGCCTCGGTCAGCAACCGCCGCACCGTCTCGGCGTCGTCCAGCTCCGCGACCGCGTCGGCCAGGGCGCGCGGCACCGGCGCGCAGGGCAGTCCGGCGACCTCCTGCGGGCGGGGCAGCGCGTTGGTCCTGCGGATCGCCACGTCGCCCGCGTCGCGCAGCCTGCGCTGCCGCGGCACCAGGACGTCGATCCGGGGCAGCCCCGGCAGCGGCGGCACCGAAGAGAAGCGGTGCAGGGCGAGGGCGGCCAGCCCGGTCACCATCGCCTCCCGGCCGCCGCCGAGCGGGCCGTGCGCTCCCGGATCGCGGCCCGCGTACAGCAGCGCCGCCTCCAGGCGCTCCGCGCTGTTCGGGGGCCCGGAGTGCAGCAGGTACACCTGCGGCAGCACCTGTTGCCACGGCCCTCCCGGGCGGCACCGCTCCGCGATCACGCCCGGTGTCACGCCGCGCTCCCTGAGCTGACGAACCGTCAAGACGCTGTGGGCGGTGCGGAGGTGGTCGGCGGTGCGGTGTGAGTGGGGGTTCTCGATGCTCATGCCGTGGTCGTTCCCGCCGCCGGCCCCGTCACTAACCGCTGTTACACGCCCGTCGACAAACCCGGACAAGCCTGGGCTAAAGTCCACGTGTTCGGATGCCGAGCTTACCTTTTCACCTATTCGGGTGACCCCCTCCGGGGGCCTGCTCTTTCCCGCCCGCCCACCCGTGCGGGTGTTTTGTCGTCTGCGGGTGCCGCTTGTGCCTGGTCGGTGCCGGGCCGGGGCACCTCCTCGAAATCCGTACCACCTGGCCTTCGCGAATCCGGCACCCGGCCGTCAACGTATTTCTGCGGGGGCACCCCGGCCCGTCCCCTCCCGGTACGTCGGCGTCCGCCTGCCGGTGGGGGTTGCCGGGGAAGGGGGTGGGTGGGCTGAGGTGCGGGGACAGCCGACGGTCCGCTGTGGTGCCGGGGCGGGGGTGGGTGGGTCCCGGTCCGTTGGCCTCCGCCTGGCCGGTGGGGGCGGCGAGGGGGTGGGCGGGCTCCATTACATCGGCGTCCGCCCGTGCGCTGTAACTGGGGGAGGTGTCCCTCCGCTGTGGGGACCGGCGGAGACCGCCTGTCTCCGCCCCGCCGGGAGGTCGGGGGGGCGCAGGGCCCGCACCCCCACTCACCGCCTTTCGCCCACCCCGCCGGGAGGTCGGGGGGCGCAGGGCCCGCACCCCCACCCACCGCGTTTCGCCCACCCCGCCGGGAGGTCGGGGGGCGCAGGGCCCGCACCCCCACTCACCGCCTTTCGCTCACCCCGCCGAGAGGTTGGCGGGGCGCAGGGCCTGGCCCCCACCCACCCCCGTCCGCCACCACACCGGACAGGCGGACGCCGACGTACCCGAGCCCACCCACCCCCCTCCCCGGCACCCCCACCGGACCGTCGGACGCCGACGTACCGGAAGGGGACGGGCCGGGGTGCCCCCGCAGAAATGCGGTGACAAGAACGGCACCGGATGAGCAAAGAGCAGGCAGCCGCATTTCGAGGAGGTGCCCCGGACCGGCACCGGCCAGGCACAAGCGGCACCCGCAGACGAAAAAGCACCCGCACGGGTGGGCGGGCGGGCAAAGACACCCCCCCGTCAGCTCACCGCAGGGACTGCGCGCGGAGCGCCCGCGCGAGGTCGTCGCGCGACTCAACGACCAAGCGCCGCAAGGCGGGCGCCGCGTCGGCGCGGGAGGAGAGCCACGCGTCGGCCGCGGTCAGCGCCTCAGGACCCTGGTGGTGCGGGAACAGACCCCGCACCACCGCCATGCCGATCTCAATCGACCGCTCGCCCCAGACGCGCTCGATCGAGGCGAAGTACGGCTCGACGTACGGCGCCGTCAACCCCCGCTGCCCCGGCTGCGCGAAGCCCGCGATGGTGGCCTCGACCAAGGCGTTGGAGAGCCGGTCGGAGTCCACGACATCGGCCCAGGCCGCCGCCTTGACCTGCGCGGAGGGCCGCGCGGCCAGGCAGCGCACCTCGTGCCGGTGACCGGAGGCGGTGTCGTCGCGGGAGCGCTCGGCCGCGACCGCCGCCGCGTCCGCGTCGCCCTCGGCGGTGAGGGTCTCGAGGAAGGTCCAGCGCAGTTCCTGGTCGACGTCGAGCCCGTCGATCTTCGCCGAGCCGTCCAACAGCCCGCGCAGCAACTGGAGATCGGCCGCCGACGAGGCCACGGAGGAGAAGAACCGCGCCCACGCCAACTGGTGGCCGCTGCCCGGCTCCGCCTGCCGCAGCTCCCGCAGCGCGCCCTCGGCGAGCGACCTGGCGGCCTCCTCGCGGTGGTCGGGTGCCACGTAGTGCGACAGCGCGGAGCGCGCCTGCTGGTGCAGCGACTGGAGCACCCCGATGTCGCTCTCGGAGCCCGCGAAGAGCAGCACGAGACCGAGGTAGTCACGGGCGGGCATCAGCCCGTCACGGGTCAGATTCCACACCGCCGACCACGCCAGCGCTCGCGCCAACGGGTCGGTGAGGTCGCCGAGATGGGCGCGGAGCGTGTCCAGCGACACCTCGTCGAAGCGGATCTTGCAGTACGTCAGGTCGTCGTCGTTGACCAGCACCAGCTCGGGCCGGTCCTGGCCGGTCAGGCCGTCCACCACGGTCACCGGACCCGACACGTCGGTCTCGACCCGCGCGTACCGTTCGAGCGCGCCGCCCGGCACCCGCCGGTACAGGCCCACCGCGACGCGGTGCGGGCGCAGTTCGGGGTGCGACTCGGCGGCGGTCTGGAGCACCGACAGCTCGGTGATCTTCCCGTCCGCGCCGTAGACCACCTGCGGGGTCAGGGAGTTGACGCCCGCCGTCTCCAGCCACGCGCGCGACCACTGCGCCATGTCGCGGCCCGAGGTCTCGGCCAGCACCGCCAGCAGGTCGGCGAGCGTGGTGTTGCCGTACGCGTGCCGCTTGAAGTACCGGCGCGCCGCCTCCAGGAAGGCGTCCCGGCCCACGTACGCCACGAGTTGCTTGAGCACCGAGGCGCCCTTGGAGTACGTGATGCCGTCGAAGTTCAGCTTCGCGTCCTGGAGGTCGCGGATGTCGGCGACCACCGGGTGCGTGGAGGGGAGTTGGTCGGCGCGGTACGCCCACGCCTTGCGCCGGTTGGCGAAGGTGATCCACCCGGCGTCGTACTGCGTGGCCTCCACCATCGCGAAGGCGCCCATGAAGTCCGCGAAGGACTCCTTCAGCCACAGGTCGTCCCACCAGCGCATGGTGACCAGGTCGCCGAACCACATGTGCGCCATCTCGTGCAGGATGACGTTGGCCCGGCCCTCGTACGACGCGCGGGTGACCTTGCCGCGGAAGACGAACTCCTCCCGGAAGGTGACACATCCGGGGTTCTCCATCGCGCCGATGTTGTACTCGGGCACGAACGCCTGGTCGTACTTCCCGAAGGGGTACGGGTAGTCGAAGTTGTCGTGGAAGAAGTCCAGGCCCTGCTTGGTGACCGTGAAGATCTCGTCCGCGTCGAAGTGCCGGGCCAGCGACCTGCGGCACAGCGCGCTCAACGGCACGTCGAGCACCGCCCGGTCCTCGAAGGTCCGCGAGTAGTGGTCGTGCTCCACGTGGTACGGGCCCGCGACGACCGCCGTGATGTACGTCGAGATCGGCTGCGTCGGCAGGAAGCGCGACACCGCGCCGCCGCCGTCGCCCTCGTACGGCACCGGCTCGCCGTCCCGCTCGCTGTTGCTCAGCACCGTCCAGCCCTCGGGCGCGGTCACCTGGAAGGTGAACGGCGCCTTCAGGTCGGGCTGTTCGAAGTTGGCGAAGACGCGGCGCGCGTCGGCGGGCTCGTACTGCGTGTACAGATAGACCTCGCCGTCCTCCGGGTCCTCGAAGCGGTGCAGCCCCTCGCCGGTCCTGCTGTACGCGCAACGCGCGTCGACCACGAGGGTGTTGCGCTCCGCGAGGTCGTCCAGCGCGATCCGGGTGCCGTCGAAGACGGCCGCCGGGTCCAGCTCCCGGCCGTTGAGCCGGACGGAGGTGACGGCCGGGGCGAGCAGGTCCGCGAAGGACGAGGCGCCGGGTCGCGAGCACCGGAAGTCGATCACGGTCGTCGACCGGAAGGTGCGGTCCCCGCCCGCGTCGGCCGGGTCCACCGCCGACCGTACGTCGAGGGCCACGTCGTAGCGCTCGACGGACAGGATCGAGGCCCGCTCACGGGCCTCCTCGCGGCTGAGGTTCTCGCCGGGCACGGGCGACTCCTTTGTCTGTTCTCACAGGCCCCGCGGGTCTGTGGGCTCATGGGCGGCCCCGGGGGTCTCCCGGGTGGTCACAGCGTCCCGCATCCTCCCACGGGGGGCGTACGGGGGAGGGGTACGGGGAATGCCGTCGCGCCGGTCGCGCGTTGTGCGACAGAGGACTCATGTCCCCGTGAGCCCACATGCCCCCCGTGCCGCCCGGCACGCCCCGGCACGATCCGTTCGAGGAGTACGCAGTGACCGCGACCGCCCCCGAGACCGACAACCGGCCAGGCAACGACAAGACCCCGGCCGACTTCTGGTTCGACCCGCTGTGCCCCTGGGCGTGGATGACCTCCCGCTGGATGCTGGAGGTCGAGAAGGTCCGCCCGGTCGAGGTGCGCTGGCACGCCATGAGCCTGGCGGTGCTCAACGAGGACAAGCTCGACACGCTTCCCGAGGAGTACGCCACCTTCCTGCGCGACGCGTGGGGCCCGATCCGGGTCGTCGTCGCCGCCCAGCAGAAGTACGGCGAGGAGTACGTGGGCCGGCTCTACACCGCCCTCGGCACCCGCTTCCACAACCAGGGCCTGCCCAAGACCCGCGAGACCCTCGTCGCCGCGCTCGAAGAGGTCGGCCTGCCCGCCGACCTCGCCGACTACGCGGACTCCGACGAGTACGACACCGAGCTGCGCGCCTCCCACAAGGAAGGCATCGACAAGGTCGGCCAGGAGGTCGGCACCCCCGTCATCGCCGTCCCCGGCGACGACGGCGAGCAGATCGCCTTCTTCGGCCCGGTCGTCACCCCCACCCCGCGCGGCGAGGAGGCCGCCAAGCTCTGGGACGGCACCTTGCTGGTCGCCTCGATCCCCGGCTTCTACGAGATCAAGCGCACCCGCACCAAGGGCCCGAGCTTCGAGTGAGCGCGGGGGACCGGGTTCGGGACGGGGTGCCGCGCCGATGGCACATCTAGGGCTGGTGGCGCTCGTCGTGCGTGACTACGACGAGGCCATCGACTTCTACACCCGCGCGCTCGGCTTCGAGCTGCGCGAGGACACGCCCCGCGCGGACGGCGGCCGGTGGGTGGTGGTCGCGCCCCGCGGCTCGTCCGAGACGGCGCTGCTGCTCGCCCGCGCGGGCAACCTCGCCCAGGCGGACCGCGTGGGCGACCAGACCGGCGGCCGGGTCGGCCTCTTCCTCACCACCGACGACTTCGACGGCGACTACAAACGGATGGTCGCCGCCGGGGTCGTCTTCGAGGAGGAGCCGCGCTACGAGCCGTACGGCGCGGTCGTGGTCTTCCAGGACCTCTACGGCAACCGGTGGGATCTGATCGAACCCCACAAGTGACGTTGACCGGCACGGCAGTCGGGGCGGGCCCGCGAGGTCCCGCCCCGACGCATGTCACGGACGTGAGATGCCTCACGCGACCTGCCGAAACTCCCCGACTCCCCGGACCGCGCCGATAACTTGACGGTGCACGGAAGTCTCCAACCGGTCGCTCGCGGCTTTGTTCCCTTCTCACGATGATCACGCTCGGCCGCTGCGTTAGCGTCACGGTGTCCCCGACCGTCCTCACCCCGCGGAGTACCGATGACCACCGCCGAATCCGTCGCCGTTTCCCGAGCCCCCGGAGCGGTCCTGGCCGACCTGCTGCCCGCCTCGCGCGTCCGCGACACCGCCCTGGTCGTCGGCGGCGCCGTGCTCACCGGCCTGGCCGCGCAGCTCTCGGTCCCGGTGCACGGCTCGCCCGTCCCGGTCACCGGCCAGACCTTCGCCGCGCTGCTGGTCGGCACCGCCCTCGGCGCCCGCCGCGGCTTCGCCGCCCTCGCCCTGTACGCCGCCGCGGGTGTCGCCGGGCTCCCCTGGTTCTCCGAGGGCGCCTCCGGCTGGTCCATGCCCAGCTTCGGCTACATCCTCGGCATGCTCCTGGCCTCCGGCGTGGTCGGCGCCCTCGCCCGCCGCGGCGGAGACCGCACCGTCGCGCGCACCGCGGGCGTCATGGTCCTCGGCTCCGCGGTGATCTACGCGATCGGCGTCCCCTACCTCGCCTGGTCCGCCCATCTGTCCGCGTCCCAGGCCGTCTCCCTCGGCCTGACCCCGTACCTCCTGGGCGACGCGCTCAAGGCCGTCCTGGCGATGGGCCTGCTCCCCGCGGCCTGGCGGCTCACCCGGTAGGGCACTCCCGCTCCGGCCCGCCGGACATGCAAAACTCATCGCATGCGCGTTTACCTCGGGTCCGATCATGCCGGTTTTGAACTCAAGAACCACCTCGTGGAGTGGCTGACCGTCCACGGCCACGAGCCCGTGGACTGCGGGCCGCACATCTACGACGCGGTGGACGACTACCCGCCGTTCTGCCTGCGGGCGGCCGAGGGCGCGGCGGGGGAGCCGGGCAGCCTCGGCATCGTGATCGGCGGGTCGGGCAACGGCGAGCAGATCGCCGCGAACAAGGTCAAGGGCGTCCGCGCGGCGCTGGCGTGGAGCGAGCAGACCGCGTCGCTGGCGCGGGAGCACAACGACGCGAACGTGCTGAGCATCGGCGGCCGGATGCACACCGAGGCGGAGGCCACGAAATTCGTGGAGATCTTCCTCACCACCCCGTACTCGCACGAGGAGCGCCACCAGCGCCGTATCGACATGCTGAGCGCGTACGAGGCCACCGGCGAGCTGCCGCCGGTCCCGGACCACCACCCCCGCCAGGGCTGACGCGGGCGATGCCGGAAGGCCACACGATCCACCGCCTGGCCGCCGACCACCGCGAGCGGTTCGGCGGCGGGGCGGTCCGGGCGAGCAGCCCGCAGGGCAAGTTCTCCGACAGCGCCGCGCTCGTCGACCGGCAGGTGCTGGACAGCGCCGAGGCCCACGGCAAGCACCTGTTCCTGGGCTTCGGCGCGACCGGCTGGGTGCACATCCACCTCGGCCTGATCGGCAAGGTCACCTTCGGCGACGGCAAGGCGCCCCCGCCGACCGACACCGTACGGCTGCGGCTGGCGAACCGCGCGCACTGGGCGGATCTGCGCGGCCCGGCCGCCTGCGAGCTGATCACCGAGCCGGAGAAGCGGGCGATACACGACCGCCTCGGCCCCGACCCGCTGCGGCCGGGCGACGACCCGGAGCGGGTGTGGCAGCGGCTGTCCCGCTCCCGGATCAGCGTCGCCGCGCTGCTGATGGACCAGAAGGTCATCGCGGGCGTCGGCAACGTCTACCGCGCCGAAGTGCTCTTCCGGCACGGCGTCGACCCGTTCCTGCCGGGGCGTGAACTGCCGCGTCAGCGGTGGGACGCGATGTGGTCCGATCTGGTGACGCTGATGCGCGAGGGCGTACGGACCAACCGGATCGACACCGTGCGCCCCGAGCACACCCCCGAGGCGATGGGCCGCCCGCCGCGCCAGGACGACCACGGCGGCGAGGTGTACGTCTACCGGCGCACCGGACAGCCCTGCCTGGTGTGCGGCACCGGGATCAGCACCCGGCCGCTCGCGGCCCGCAATCTCTTCTGGTGCCCGGTCTGCCAGCCCGCGCATCCGCTGGTGAGCTGACGGATCTCAGAAGCCGTGCGGCAGCCACGGCTCGACGTCCCCGCGGAACGCCCTGGACGCCTCCGCCAGCGCCCCCGGCCGCAGTTCACGTACCAGCCCCGCCTCCGCCTGCCCGCGCAGCGTCGGCCCGCCCAGGTAGGCCGCGCCCAACTCCTTGACGGACAGCGCCAGGTCGGCCGCGTCCGCGGTCCGCTCGCACGTCGCGCCCTTCGCGTCGCCCGACAGCCGCCAACGCCCGGCGTTCCAGGGGCAGAAGGCGTCCTCCACCTCCAGCACCACATCCACCGGGGCGGTGTACGTCCGCGCCTCCAGCGCCTCGCCGAGATTCACCAGGCGCACGTGCAGGCTGTCGCGGAAGGCCAGTTCACCGCGGCGTACGTCGGACAGGAGGTGCAGCAGCGGGTCGTCGACCGGCCGGTTGTAGAACGCCACCCGCGAGGTGAGGTCGATGGAGGACAGATAGCGCCACAGCGCCGCGTAGACCACCGGGTCCAGCGCCTCGACGTCGCTCAGCTTCACGATGTTGTCGGGACCGAAGGAACTCCACGACAGCTTCACCGAGTAGCGCGCGTAACCGCGTACCTCACCGTCCACCTCGGCCACCACGCACAGCCGCTCGCCCGCGCCGTCCCGGCTCGCCGGGGCGTCGAGGAGCGGCACCCGCTCCCAGCCGGGCCGCCTGGCCAGCATGCCGGGCCGGGTCGGCACCACCCGCGCGTAGACGGCCTCGCACGCCTCGCCCGCCGCCTCCAGCGGCACCAGCCGCAGCCGTACGTCGTCCACGCCCGGCAGGGCCCTGACGGCGGTCCTGGTCGTGTCGACGTTGCCGCGGAGCTGCAACGTGCCCGTGCCATAGCCGAACCGGCCGTAGATCGCCGGTTCCGACGCGGTCAGCACGGCGACCGGTTCGGGTCCCTCGCGCACGTCGTCGAGCTGCCTGCGCATCATCGAGGTCAGCACACCGCGGCGGCGGTGCGTCGGCTGCACGCTCACCATGGTCACGCCCGCGGCGGGCAGCGACGCCCCGCCGGGCACCGTCACACGGAACGAGAAGGCGCCCGCGGTGCCGACGATCTCCCCGCCGTCCCACACCGCCAACGACCTTTCCAGCTCGGTCAGTTCACGCCACAGCCCCCGCTCCTCCGGGGGCTCGGCCGGCCCGCCGAAAGCCCGCTCCAGGCGGCCGTAGAACTCTTCCCAGTCGTCCCGTTCCAGCACCCGCAGTTCCGTCGTCATAGGCCCTGCCTACCAGCCGCGCCGTCCGCGGGCGAACGTATTTCCGCCGTCTACGTGACAGGTCGGGGGGTATCCGCCCTGCACGGCGGGGCGAACGGTCGATAGGGTCGCCAAGACATGGCAAAGGGCGTCGCGGGCGAGGGGCTCGGGCTGCGGTGGAGCAGATGGCTGCACCGGGCCCGGCTCGGTGTGCGCAGGGCCGGGGTCGACTACTTCCGCGGCGGCGCCTCCGACTGGGTCGGCCTCACCGTACTGATCCTCACCGTCCCCGCGCTGGCGTACACCACCGTGAGCCTGCCCGTCTGGTGCCCGCCCAGCTCCCTGGTCCTGCCGATCCTCACCGGCGGCCTGCTGCTGCGCCCCTCCAGCCTGCTGCTCCTCTACGCGGCCTCCGCCGTCGCGCTGGTCGCGGAATCCGCGGCGCTCGGCCCGTACCGCGAGGGCCCGGCCCGCGTCACGCCCGGCACCGTCCTGGTGGTCACCGCGGTGGCGCTCACCGGCCTGGTCATCGCCCAGTTCAGGGCGCGGGTCGGCGTGCCCTGGCGGGGCGGCCACACCATGCTCTTCGACCTCAGGGAGCGGATCAGGGTCCAGAGCAGACTGCCGCGGCTGCCCGCGGGCTGGCACGCCGAGATGGCGCTGCGTCCGGCGGGCGGCCAGTCCTTCTCCGGCGACTTCGTGGTGGCCACCCGCGGTTCGGTCGGCGGCCGGACGCTGGAGGCCGTGCTCACCGACGTCTCCGGCAAGGGCATGGACGCCGCCTCCCGCTCGCTGCTGCTGTCCGGCGCCTTCGGCGGCCTGCTCGGCTCGCTGCCGCCGCACTCCTTCCTCACCGCGGCCAACGGCTATCTGCTCCGGCAGAATTGGGACGAGGGCTTCGCCACTTCCGTGCACCTGGTGCTCGACCTGGAGAGCGGCGACTACGAACTGCTGTCCGCCGGGCACCTCCCAGGGGTGCAACTGCACGCGGGCAGCGGCCGGTGGGAGGAGAAGGCCGCGGAGGGCCCGCTGCTCGGGGTCTACGACGGGGCCGAATTCCACGGCGTGAAGGGGACGTTGCGCTCGGGGGACGTCCTCATGCTGTTCACGGACGGCCTGGTGGAGACGCCGGACAAGGACATCTCCGAGGGCATCGACCGGCTGATCGGCGAGGCGGACCGCTTCGTGGCGACCGGATTCCGGGGCTCCGCCTGGCGGTTGATCGAAGCGGTCGCCAAGGATGTCAACGACGACCGGGCGCTACTCGTGGTGTGCAGGGACTAGCCGACGGGAATGGGACTATGGGCCTTCGGGTCCAACTGTCGTTCCCCGATGGCACCATGGGACCGGGCGGGGCGGGGGCGCGGCTCCATGCTCCCGGACCGGCGAGGCGTACCGTGAAGAGGAAGTGAACCGCTGTGGCCATCTCCCTGTCCGTAGTGCTGTTGCTGGCGATCATCCTGGTGGTCATGATCCGGGGGAAGAGCATCAAGGTGGGTCCGGCGATAGTGGCGGCCCTCTTCGGTTTCTTCCTCGCCTCCACCAACATGGCGCCGTCGGTCAACCGATTCCTGACCTCACTTGCCGACACCATCAACCAGATAAAGCTCTGACGCGGGCAGCGCCTGCGGGGCCGCCTCCAGAATCCGCCGCAACGCGGCGGTGGCGGTGCCCGTGCCGGACCGTCCGTCCTGCTCCGAGGGCAGGCGGGGGAGGTCCGAGGACGGCGACGTGAGCGAGAGCAGCGTCGCCAGCACCGCGATACGTGTCTGGCCGGGACGCAGAGTGCCCGCCAGCAGCCCGCCCGCCGCCACCAGGTCGACCGCCCCGCCGCCGGTGTAGAGCGGCGCCACCGCGCCCGCCGCGACCCGCGTGCTGACCGCGACCAGGACGCCGTCCGCCGTCGCCTTCCGTACCGCCTCCGCGACCTGCGGATTCGCGTTCCCCGCGCCCGTGCCGACCACGACGACGCCGCGCGCGCCCGCGCCCAGCGCCGCCTCGAAGAGCACGGTGTCGCCGTCGCTGTGGTGCATCAGGACGTCCACCCGCGGCGGTACGGCGCCGGGCGCGGGCAGCGGCAGCGGCTCGGGGCGCGGACGGCGGCGGCCCCACGTCACCCGGCCGAACTCGACGCGGCCCAGCGGCAGTCCGTCCGGCGCGCCGAAGGCGTGCGCGTCCACGGTGTGCTGCTTGACGGTGCCGCGGGCGGCCCAGACCTGGCCCGCGAAGACGATCACCGCGCCGATGTCGCGGCCGGTGGCCGCGGTCAGCAGCGCGTCGTACAGATTGCCCGCCGCGTCGCCGTCCTCCGCGTCCAGCGGCTTCTGCGCGCCGGTGAAGACCACCGGGCGGCGGTCGCCGTGGAAGAGGTCGAGGAAGAAGGCGGACTCCTCCAGGGTGTCGGTGCCGTGGGTGACCACCACGCCGTCCACCGCCGGATCGGCCAGCACCTCGTGCACGGCGTGCAGCAGCCGCAGCTGGTGGTCGGTGGTCAGGCGCGAGCTGTTGACGGTGAACAGGTCCACCACCCGGACCTCGACGCCCTCGGGCACCGCGCCGGCGGCGAGCACTTCCTGCCCTGCCGCCTCCGCCGCGTACCCGTCGCCCTGCCATCGGCTGGCTATGGTGCCCCCGGTGCTGATGACCACGACGTGTCGCACGATGCCTTCGCCTCCGTCTGATTGTGCGCGTCCGGTGCGTTCGCGCGGGGCTCTCCGGACGCCGCCGGATGTCCCCACTCCTCGGGGTGACACTTACCCACTCTGCACCCGGTGCAATGATATGCGCGTAGACCTGACATTTGATTGCTCGTACCGATCGGTATTCGGCCACCGAGTGGTAGGTATTGCCACCATGGACGCCATCGACAGACGAATCTTGCGCGAGCTCCAGGCCGACGGCCGGCTGAGCAACCAGGAACTGGCCCAGCGGGTCGGCCTCACGCCCTCCCCGTGCCTGCGCCGGGTGCGGCAGCTGGAGGACGACGGAGTGATCGAGACCTACCGCGCGGTCGTCGCCCCGGCCGCCGTCGGCCGCGGCTTCGAGGTCTTCGCCTCCGTCGAGGTCCGCCGCGACCGCGCCTCCGTCGCCGCCTTCGAGGCCGAGGTCCAGTCCACCCCCGACGTCGTCGAGGCCTACCGCCTCTACGGCGCCCCCGGCTGCCTCCTGCGCATCGCCGTCGCCGACTCCGACGCCTACGAGCGCTTCTGGACCGACCAGCTCATCGACCTGCCGGGCGTCAGCGACGTCAACTCCCAGATGATCATGAAGCGCATCAAGTCCCCCCAGGGCATCCCGGTCGACTAGAAGGCCGACCCGGGCCGACCCGAGCCGATCCGGGCCGCCCCGGGCCGACCCGGGCCGACCCCGGCCGACCCGGGCCGGTCCCGGCGCCGGTCGCGGCCCGGGGAAACAGAAAGCCCCCGGGCACCGGTCGAGTGGTACCGACCGGGCCGGAGGCCGTGGAGCGGGCGACGGGAATCGAACCCGCGTAGCTAGTTTGGAAGACTAGGGCTCTACCATTGAGCTACGCCCGCGGGAGTGTGATGCGCCAGTGATTGTGGCACATCGGATAGTAGCCGGTCGAACCGGTGAACCGGCGGGGGAATACCGGCTGCCCACGCGTACGGGGGCATGTACTCTACGTGTCGCACCAGCGGGGTGTGGCGCAGCTTGGTAGCGCGTCCGCTTTGGGAGCGGAAGGCCGTCGGTTCGAATCCGGCCACCCCGACCAGCGGTTCCGCGATCCCGAGGGGATTCTGGGGGCCGGGGCACGAAGGCCCGGACCGTGCGCATTGTGGTACCGGTAGGATGGGCCGCTGGCGACCGAGCGCGCGGCATGCCGTGTACTGCTTGCCGGACGAGATCACCGGACGATCCGGCGAGATCACCGGATGATCCGGCCGCCCCCATCAACGTAAAGCCCCCAAGGAGACCCAACCGTGAAGAGCGCCGTCGAGACTCTGAACCCGACTCGGGTTCGACTCACTGTCGAGGTGCCCTTCGAGGAGCTCAAGCCCAGCCTCGACGCGGCGTACAAGAAGATCAACCAGCAGGTCACGGTGCCGGGCTTCCGCAAGGGCAAGATCCCTGCGCGCGTCATCGACCAGCGGTTCGGCCGTGGCGCGGTCCTCGAAGAGGCCATCAACGACGCGCTGCCGAAGTTCTACACGGAGGCGGTCAACGAGGGTGAGCTGAACGTACTCGGCCAGCCCGACGTCGACATCACCGAGTTCAACGACGGTGACGAGCTGAAGTTCACCGCCGAGGTGGACATCCGCCCCGCGATCGAGATCCCGGACTACTCCGGCATCGAGGTCGTCGTGGACGCCGTCGAGGTCACCGACGAGGACGTCGACACCTCGCTGGAGCAGCTCCGTGACCGCTTCGCCTCGACCACCACGGTCGAGCGCGCGGCGGCCGAGGGCGACGTCGTGATCGTCGACCTCGAAGCCTCCGTCGACGGCGAGGTGCTGGAGGACGGCGTCGCCAAGGGCGTCAGCTACACCATCGGCTCCGGCCAGCTCCTCGACGGCATCGACGAGGCCGTCATCGGCCTGGAGGCCGGTGGCTCCGCCACCTTCACCTCCGAGCTGAAGGGCGGCTCCGCCGCCGGCAGCGCCGCCGAGGTCAAGGTCGACGTCTCCGACGTACAGGCCCGCGAACTGCCCGCCCTGGACGACGACTTCGCCCAGCTCGCGAGTGAGTTCGACACCCTTGAGGAGCTGCGCGCGGACAGCCGCAAGCGCCTGGAGCGGATGAAGCAGTACGACCAGGCGACCGCCGCCCAGGAGAAGGTCCTCGACGCGCTCATCGAGCTGTCCGAGGTGCCGATCCCGGAGAAGCTGCTCAAGGACGAGATCGAGACCAGGACCCACAACCTGGAGCACCACCAGTTCCCGCAGATGGGTCTGGACTGGGACACGTACCTGGAGCGCGAGGGCAAGACGCGCGAGGAGTACGACGCGGAGCTCGAGGCCCAGGCGGTCAAGGGCATCAAGACCCAGTTCCTGCTGGACGAGCTGGTCAACAAGGAGAAGCTCTCCGTCAACCAGGAGGAGCTGACCGAGCACCTCATGCGCCGTGCGGCGACCTCCGGGATGTCTCCCGACCAGTTCGCCCAGGCCGTCGTCGAAGGCGGCCAGGTGCCGATGCTCGTCGGCGAGGTCGCCCGCGGCAAGGCGCTCGCGGTCGTCGTGGAGTCCGTCAAGGTCACGGACACCAACGGTGAGGTCGTGGACCTCGAGGACGAAGAGGACGAGGACGGCGAGACGGTTGAGGCCGTCGAGGCCGTCGAGGCCGCCGAGGCCGCCGACGAGAAGCCGGAGCCTGTCGAGCAGGCCTGAGCCCCGTCAGGGGCGCGGGGAACCGCGCGATCAGCCACGACGACGGCTGCATGTCACCACCGGCCCCGGAGAGGGCAGTCACGGTTGTTCTCGGACCGCCGGCCGGTGGGGACGTGTCGCGCGGTTCCCCGCGCCCCTCGAAGCACCCGCCTCCGCGAGGTGAACGCGCAGGCACGTCCGGGCCGGGCCACCAACCCCCTGTGCCGGCGCGGCGTCTTGGTCTCCGCTGGCAGCGAACAGTTCCGCGTAGGGGATTGCTGGGCCCCACCTGCGCGTTAGGGTCCGTAAGTAGGAGGGCGGGGGCTCGGCACCAGAAGGGGTCGGCCCCGGCCCGGACGAAGACCCTGTGACGGCTTCACGGCCGTCCGACAACGAGCAGGTGGATACGTGACGACTCCGATGCCTTCCGCCGCCGGCGAGCCGACTCTCGGTGGCCTCGGCGACCAGGTCTACAACCGACTGCTCGGCGAGCGAATCATCTTCCTCGGCCAGGCGGTCGACGATGACATCGCCAACAAGATCACCGCCCAGCTCCTTCTCCTGGCAGCCGAGCCGGACAAGGACATCTTCCTCTACATCAACAGCCCCGGCGGCTCCGTGACCGCCGGTATGGCGATCTACGACACGATGCAGTTCATCAAGAACGACGTCGTGACGATCGCCATGGGCATGGCCGCCTCGATGGGCCAGTTCCTGCTGACCGCGGGCACCCCCGGCAAGCGCTTCGCCCTGCCGAACACCCGCATCCTGATGCACCAGCCCTCCGCGGGTCTCGGCGGCTCCGCCACCGACATCAAGATCCAGGCCGAGCAGTTGCTGCACACCAAGCGCCGCATGGCCGAGCTGATCGCCCAGCACTCCGGGCAGAGCTTCGACCAGATCACCAAGGACTCCGACCGCGACCGCTGGTTCTCCGCCGAGGAGGCCAAGGAGTACGGCCTGCTGGACGGCGTCATGCTGTCCGCCACGGAGGTCCCGGGCGGTGGCGGCACCGGCGCCTGATCCGTTCAGGAACCCCAGCCGACAGCACCCAGCTTCCGCATCATCACCAGGACGGTGGACGTGAACAGCATGAACTTCCCCGGCAGCGGCCTGTACGAGCGCACCGAGGCCGAGCGGCCCGGTGTGTTCGGTGCCGAGGCCCGCTACATCATTCCGCGCTTCGTCGAGCGCACCTCGCAGGGCGTGCGCGAGTACGACCCGTACGCGAAGCTCTTCGAGGAGCGCGTGATCTTCCTCGGCGTGCAGATCGACGACGCGTCGGCCAACGACGTCATGGCGCAGCTCCTGTGCCTGGAGTCCATGGACCCCGACCGGGACATCTCGGTCTACATCAACAGCCCCGGCGGCTCCTTCACCGCGCTGACGGCGATCTACGACACGATGCAGTTCGTGAAGCCGGACATCCAGACGGTCTGCATGGGCCAGGCGGCGTCCGCCGCCGCGGTCCTGCTGGCCGCCGGCAGCCCCGGCAAGCGGATGGCGCTGCCGAACGCGCGGGTGCTGATCCACCAGCCGTACAGCGAGACCGGCCGCGGGCAGGTCTCCGACCTGGAGATCGCCGCCAACGAGATCATCCGGATGCGGCAGCAGCTCGAAGAGATGCTGGCCAAGCACTCCACGACGCCGATCGAGCAGATCCGCGACGACATCGAGCGGGACAAGATCCTTACCGCCGAGGAGTCGCTGGCCTACGGGCTGGTCGACCAGATCGTCTCGACCCGCAAGACCTCTGTGACGGTCTGAACACAGTCGGACAACGGACCGGTCGCGCGGGTGGCCCTCCTTGGACTCCACTGAGTGAGTACGTCCAAGGGGGGCCCACACGGGGGTCGCGGCAAGGTACCGTCGATGAGAGAAGCACCAGGCTCCGTTGATCTCGGCGGATCCCAGGCGAAGGGGAAACACCTCGTGGCACGCATCGGTGACGGCGGCGACCTGCTGAAGTGCTCATTCTGCGGAAAGAGCCAGAAGCAGGTGAAGAAGCTCATCGCAGGCCCTGGTGTGTACATCTGCGACGAGTGCATCGATCTCTGCAACGAGATCATCGAGGAGGAGCTGGCCGAGTCCTCCGAGGTGCGCTGGGAGGACCTGCCCAAGCCGCGGGAGATCTACGAGTTCCTCGAGGGCTACGTGGTCGGGCAGACGCCCGCGAAAAAGGCCCTGTCGGTCGCGGTGTACAACCACTACAAGCGGGTCCAGGCGGGTGAGAACGCCGGCCGCGGGCACGACGACGCGATCGAGCTGGCGAAGTCCAACATCCTGCTGCTCGGCCCGACGGGCTCCGGCAAGACGCTGCTGGCCCAGACGCTGGCCCGCATGCTCAACGTGCCGTTCGCCATCGCGGACGCGACCGCCCTCACCGAGGCCGGTTACGTGGGCGAGGACGTCGAGAACATCCTGCTGAAGCTGATCCAGGCGGCGGACTACGACGTCAAGAAGGCCGAGACCGGGATCATCTACATCGACGAGATCGACAAGGTCGCCCGCAAGAGCGAGAATCCGTCGATCACCCGCGATGTGTCCGGCGAGGGCGTGCAGCAGGCGCTGCTGAAGATCCTGGAGGGCACGACGGCCTCGGTGCCGCCGCAGGGCGGGCGCAAGCACCCGCACCAGGAGTTCATCCAGATCGACACCACGAACGTGCTGTTCATCGTGGGCGGTGCCTTCTCCGGTCTGGAGAAGATCATCGAGTCCCGCGCGGGCGCCAAGGGCATCGGCTTCGGTGCGACCATCCGCTCCAAGCGCGAGCTGGACATGGCCGACCAGTTCTCCGAGATCATGCCCGAGGACCTGGTCAAGTTCGGCATGATCCCCGAGTTCATCGGACGGCTGCCCGTCATCACCAGCGTGCACAACCTCGACCGCGAGGCGCTCCTCCAGATTCTGGTCGAGCCGCGCAACGCGCTGGTGAAGCAGTATCAAAAACTCTTCGAACTCGACGGTGTGGAGCTGGAGTTCGAGCACGGCGCGCTGGAGTCCATCGCGGACCAGGCGATCCTGCGGCAGACCGGCGCCCGCGGTCTGCGGGCCATCATGGAGGAAGTCCTCCAGTCGGTGATGTACGAGGTGCCGTCCCGCAAGGACGTGGCCCGGGTCGTCATCACGGCCGATGTCGTGCACTCCAACGTCAACCCGACGCTGGTGCCGCGTGAGCCGCGCATCGTCGGCAAGGGCGAGCAGAAGAGCGCGTAGCGCCACAGATACGAGCACACGCGAAGGGGGCGCCCGGTGGATCCGGGCGCCCCCTTCCGTCTGCGCGGAACGGCTCCGCGGAACGGCTGACCGCGGAACGCTCACGCCGAACGCGTCGGCGTACGGCGTCAGTTGAGCGGGACGCGCACGTCCTTGCGGACCTTCGCGGTGAGCGCCGCCGCCTCGTCGATCGGCATGCCGCTGCCGACGCCGGTGGTGGCCGTCGCCAGGTCGACCGGCAGGGTGTAGCCGACGGTGCTGTAGTCGGCCCACAGGCAGATCGGTGTGGTGAACGACTTGCTGCCCTCGGTGTACTTGGTGTTCTGGCACGACATGACGGCGTCGTCCATGCCCGCGGGCTGCACCTTCTGCGGGCTGCCGACCAGTTCGGTCTTGCCGCCGCCGGATTCCTTGTCGTCGGCGGCCTGCTTCTTGAGGTCGGCGAACATGCCGTCGACCACCTTCTGCGGGTCCGCGACCTTGCCGTAGACACCGCTGAACTCCAGCAGCTTGCCGGTGAGTTGGGACCCGCTGGTGTAGCCCGAGCTGACCTGCTGGGGGTCGGTGACGCCGAGCGTCTTGAGCAGCGTGACGTCCTTGGCGTCGAAGCCGTCGCCGGTGTCCGCGTCCTTCGACTTCTTGTACGTCTCCGCGACGGTCTCGGGCGTGATGAGCTTGTACTGTTTGCCGTCGTTCTTGACGGTGCTCTTGCCGCCGCCCTTGCCGCCGTTGGCGCTGTTGGCGCTGTTGTCGCCGTCACTGCCCTTGGTGAGGAAGAAGACCCCGGCGCCGATCGCGACCAGCGCCACCACGGCGCCGATGATGATCCCGGTGCGCTTCCCGCCGCCACCGCCCTGCGGCGGCACGGGCGGCTGGCCGCCGTAGCCGTACCCCGGCTGCTGCTGCGGCTGCCCGTACGGCGCCTGCTGCGGCGGGCCCTGCTGGGGGTAGCCGTAACCGGGCTGCCCCTGGGGCTGGCCGTACGGCTGCTGCGGCGGCTGGCCGTAACCACCTTGCTGCGGCTGCCCGTATCCGCCCTGCTGCGGCTGCTGCGGCTGCGGCTGCCCGTATCCGCCCTGCTGGGGCTGGTGCCCGTACGGGTTCGGCGGCGGCTGGTTGTCACTCATGTCAGGTGGTCCCCTCGTTTACGACCGTCGGACCATCCTCGCCGATCCTTTATCGGGTTCTTACAGCGGGGGCGATACGGATTCGTAACGGGATGGTCCGCCACCGTAGAATCGTGCCGTGACCGACAACTCTCAGCAGAGCCCCGACCGCGGGCCGCACAGCACCCCCGAACTGCCGACGACCTACACGCCGGCCGAGGTAGAGGGGGCGCTGTACGAGCGCTGGGTAGAACGCGGCTACTTCGAGGCGGACGCGAAGAGCGACAAGCCCGCGTACACCATCGTCATCCCGCCGCCGAACGTCACGGGCACGCTCCACCTGGGTCACGCCTTCCAGCACACGCTGATGGACGCCCTCACCCGCCGCAAGCGGATGCAGGGTTACGAGTCGCTGTGGCTGCCCGGCATGGACCACGCGGGCATCGCCACCCAGAACAAGGTCGAGCAGCAGCTCGCCGACGAGGGCAAGTCCCGGCACGACATCGGCCGCGAGGCGTTCGTCGACCGCGTCTGGCAGTGGAAAGAGGAGTACGGCGGCCGGATCCTCGGCCAGATGCGCCGCCTCGGCGACGGCGTGGACTGGTCCCGCGAGCGCTTCACCATGGACGAGGGCCTGTCCAAGGCCGTCCAGACCATCTTCAAGAAGCTGTACGACGACGAGCTGATCTACCGCGCCGAGCGGATCATCAACTGGTGTCCGCGCTGTATGACGGCGATCTCGGACATCGAGGTCGACTACCAGGACGACGACGGCGAGTTGGTCTCGCTGAAGTACGGCGAGGGCGACGAGACGGTCGTCGTGGCGACCACCCGCGTCGAGACGATGCTCGGCGACACCGCCGTCGCCGTCCACCCGGACGACGAGCGGTACCGGCACCTGGTCGGCAAGCGGATCAAGCTGCCGCTCACCGACCGGACGATCCCGGTCGTCGCGGACACGCACGTCGACCCGGAGTTCGGCACCGGCGCCGTCAAGGTGACGCCCGCGCACGACCCGAACGACTTCGCGATCGGCCAGCGGCACGGCCTGGAGTCGCTGACCGTCATGGACGAGCGCGCGGTCATCACCGCGCCCGGCCCCTTCCAGGGCCTGGACCGCTTCGAGGCGCGGTCCGCGATCGTCGAGGCGCTGCGCGAACAGGGCCGGATCGTCGCGGAGAAGCGTCCTTACGTCCACTCCGTCGGCCACTGCTCGCGCTGCAAGACCACCATCGAGCCGCGGCTGTCCCTCCAGTGGTGGGTCAGGGTCGAGCCGCTGGCGAAGGCGTCCGGCGACGCGGTCCGCGACGGCCGGGTCAGGATCCACCCGCCGGAGCTGAACAAGCGGTACTTCGACTGGGTCGACAACATGCACGACTGGTGCATCTCGCGCCAGTTGTGGTGGGGCCACCGCATCCCCGTCTGGTACGGGCCGAACGGCCAGCAGATCTGCGTCGGACCGGACGACGAGGTGCCGTCCGGCGAGGGCTGGACGCAGGACTCCGACGTCCTGGACACCTGGTTCTCGTCCGCCCTGTGGCCGTTCTCCACGCTGGGCTGGCCCGAACAGACGCCGGATCTGGAGAAGTTCTATCCGACCGACGTCCTGCTCACCGGGCACGACATCATCTTCTTCTGGGTCGCCCGGATGATGATGTTCGGCCTGTACGCGATGGACGGCACCCCGCCGTTCCACACCATCGCGCTGACCGGCCTGGTCCGCGACGAGTTCGGCAAGAAGATGTCCAAGTCCAACCCCAACTCGGTGGACCCGCTGGACTGGATGGACAAATACGGCTCGGACGCCGTCCGCTTCACCCTGGCCCGCGGCGCCAACCCCGGCGCGGACGTGCCGATCGGCGAGGACTGGGTCCAGGCGTCCCGCAACTTCGCCAACAAGATCTGGAACGCCACGCGCTTCGCGCTGATGAACGGCGCCACGGTCCAGGGCCCGCTGCCCGCGCCCGAGGAGCTGTCGGCCACCGACCGGTGGATCCTGTCCCGGCTGAACACGGTCGTCGCCGAGGTCAACGGCCTGTACGACGACTACCAGTTCGCGAAGCTCAGCGACAGCCTCTACCACTTCGCGTGGGACGAGGTCTTCGACTGGTACGTGGAGCTGTCCAAGACCGTCTTCTTCGCGGGCGGCGACGGCGCCCGGGTCTCCGGGCGGGTCCTGGGCGAGGTCCTGGACGTGATGCTGCGGCTGCTGCACCCGATCGTCCCCTTCGTCACCGAGACGCTGTGGACGACGCTGACCGGCGGCGAGTCGCTGGTCGTCGCGGACTGGCCGAGCGACAGCGGCTTCCGGGACGCGGCGGCCGAGGCGGAGATCGCCGAGGTCCAGCGGGTGGTCACCGAGGTCCGCCGCTTCCGCTCCGACCAGGGGCTCCAGCCCGGCCAGAAGGTCCCGGCGCTGCTGACCCTGGACGGGACGCTGCTCGCGCCGCACGAGGACGCCATCCGCCAGGTGCTCCGGCTCCAGCCCGCGGGCGAGGACTTCCACGCCACCGCGACGCTGCCGGTCGCGGGCGCCACGGTCGCGCTCGACCTGTCCGGCACGATCGACGTTCCGGCCGAGCGCAAGCGGCTCACCAAGGACCTCGGCCTGGCCGAGAAGGAGAAGGCCGACGCCGAGAAGAAGCTGGGCAACGAGGCGTTCCTCGGCAAGGCGCCCGAGCCGGTGGTGGCCAAGATCCGTACGCGGCTGGCGACCGCCGAGGCCGACATCGCCCGGATCACCGCGCAGATCGCGGCCCTCCCTTCGGCCTGACCGCACCGAGGGCCGCCCGCCCCGAAGGGCCACCGTGTGCCACGGGCCCGGACCGCGCACCCGCGGTCCGGGCCCGTGGCCGTTTCCGCTCGCGGGCTCCGTAGACTGGGCGCTGTGAGCGAGCACCCGCACAACGGCGACGGCCCCGAAGACGACGCGTACGAAATCCAGGACACCGCCTACGACGTGGACGACGACGTCGAGGACGCGGACGGGGCGGCCGACGGTACCCTCCGCGAGGCCGACCTGGCCGTCATCGAGGCGGGCAGCCGGACGCTGCGGGCCGGTGTCAGCCCGGTCGCGGCCGAGGACGACGTACCGGCGCGGCCCGCGGACCCCGCCGTCGACCGGGAGCTGCGCACGGTCGAGGAGGAGCTGCTCGGCCGCTGGCCCGAGACGAAGCTGGAGCCCTCGCTCGACCGGATCACGGCGCTGATGGACGTCCTCGGCGACCCGCAGCGCGCCTACCCGGCGATCCACATCACCGGCACCAACGGCAAGACCAGCACCGCCCGGATGATCGAGCGGCTGCTGCTCTCCTTCGACCTGCGCACCGGCCGCTACACCAGCCCGCACGTGCAGTCCGTCACCGAGCGGATCAGCCTGGACGGCGCGCCGATCTCCGCCGAGCGGTTCATCGAGACCTACCGCGACATCCAGCCCTTCGTCGGCATGGTGGACGACGCGCAGCCGCACCGGCTGTCGTTCTTCGAGGTGCTCACCGGGATGGCGTACGCGGCCTTCGCGGACGCGCCGGTCGACGTCGCGGTGGTCGAGGTCGGCATGGGCGGCGGCTGGGACGCCACCAACGTGGTGGACGGCCAGGTCGCCGTGGTCACCCCGATCGCGCTCGACCACACCGACCGGCTGGGCTCCACGCCCGGCGAGATCGCGGTGGAGAAGAGCGGCATCATCAAGAAGAACGCCACCGCCGTCCTGGCCCAGCAGCCCGCCGACGCGGCGCAGACGCTGCTCAAGCGGGCCGTGGAGGCGGACGCGACGGTCGCCCGCGAGGGCATGGAGTTCGGCGTCGTGCACCGCGAGGTCGCCGTCGGCGGGCAACTGCTGACGCTGCGCGGCCTGGGCGGCGAGTACGAACAGGTCTTCCTGCCACTGCACGGCGAGCACCAGGCGCACAACGCGGCGGTCGCGCTGGCCGCCGTCGAGGCGTTCTTCGGCATCGGCAGCACCCAGTCGCGCACCCTCGACATGGACACCGTGCGGGCCGCGTTCGCCTCGGTCACCTCGCCCGGCCGCCTGGAGGTGGTGCGCCGCAGCCCCACCGTGGTCCTGGACGCGGCGCACAATCCGGCGGGCGCGGCCGCCGCGGCGGCCGCGGTCGGTGAGGCGTTCGGCTTCACGCACCTGGTCGGTGTGGTCGGGCCGAGCGGCGACAAGGACGTACGCGGGCTGCTGGAGGCGTTCGAGCCGGTCTTCTCCGAGGTCGTCGTCACCCGTAACTCGACGCACCGCGCGATGGACGTGGACGAATTGGCGGCGCTGGCCGTCGAGGTGTTCGGGGACGACCGGGTGCAGGTCGAGCCGAGGCTGGACGACGCGCTGGAGGCGGCGATCACGCTCGCCGAGGACGAGGGCGAGTTCTCCGGGGCCGGAGTGCTGGTCACCGGTTCCGTCATCACCGTCGGAGAGGCCCGGCTGCTGCTGGGCCGCAAGTGAAGGGGGCGGGACGATGCGGACGCTGTGCGCGAGCACGCTGATCGGCGAGTTCTTCGTCATCGGCTTCGCCGGTCTGGTCGCGATGAAGCATCCCGACCTGTCGATGGGCACCGTCTGGACGGTGTGCGGGATCGCCATGGCGCTGTGCGTGCTGCTGTGCGGGATGCTCACCCGGCCGGGCGCGCTGACCGTCGGCTGGGTGCTCCAGGCCGCGCTGGTGGTCAGCGGGTACTGGGTCGGCACGATGTTCTTCCTCGGCGTGATCTTCGCCGGTCTGTGGTGGGCGGCGATCCACTACGGGCGCAAGGTGGACGTCCTGAAGGCCCGGCACGCGGCGCAGGCCGAGGCGCAGGCACAAGACCGTGCGCGGGCCCAGGAAGCGTGACCCCAGCGGCACCGTCCGTCCCGTCCGTCCCGGCCCGGTGTCCGCCGGGCACCGCCCGCCCTTGTAGGCTCGTCGTACTTCGCACCCCGCCGGCCGGAGCCCATACGGCCGCGCCCCCCGCGGCCGCACCCCGCCGGCCGCACACCGCACCCGTACAGAGAACCCGTACACCGAACCCGTAGACCGCACACAGCAGGAGCCGTCCCGTGTCGCAGCGCACCCTTGTCCTTCTCAAGCCGGACACCGTCCGCCGCGGCCTGATCGGCGAGGTCGTCGGCCGCATCGAACGCAAGGCGGGCTGGACCGTCGCCGCGCTCGAACTGCGCACCCTGGACCGCGGCACGCTGGAGCAGCACTACGCCGAGCACGTCGGCCGCCCGTTCTACGAGCCGCTGATGGACTTCATGGCGTCGGGCCCCGCGGTCGCGATGGTCGTCGAGGGCGAGCGGGTCATCGAGGGCGTCCGCGCGCTGGCCGGTCCGACCGACCCGATCGCCGCCGCGCCGGGCTCCATTCGGGGGGACTTCGGGACGATTGTCCGGGAGAATCTGATCCACGCCTCGGACTCCGAGGAGTCCGCCGAGCGCGAGATCAAGATCTTCTTCCCCGGTCTGGCCTAATCCCGGGACCTGGCTGTTCGGGTACGGAGTACCGTTGCTGACGCCCCGTCGGACCAGGCGCCCGGGGGAATCCCGCCGCCCCGGGCATATGCCGTCGGCGATCGGGAACCAAACACCCCGACACGGCGTCACCATTACAGAGGTCCGCTGTGTGTTCTGATGACAATGACGTCGGAACCCCGACCCCGTGCCCCGCCGGGCGCGACTACGATGGAATCTCCGCTCAAGCTCGGGAAGGCCAGACGTATCCACATGGCGAACAACATGTCGTTCATCGGCCGTGACATGGCAGTCGACCTCGGGACGGCCAACACGCTGGTGTACGTCAGGGGCCGCGGGATCGTCCTGAACGAGCCGTCGGTCGTGGCCGTCAACACCAACACCGGCGGCATCCTCGCGGTCGGTTCCGAGGCCAAGAAGATGATCGGCCGCACCCCCGGCAACATCGTCGCGGTGCGCCCCCTGAAGGACGGCGTCATCGCCGACTTCGAGATCACCGAGCGCATGCTGCGCTACTTCATCCTCAAGATCCACAAGCGGCGGTACCTGGCCCGCCCGCGGGTGGTCGTCTGCGTGCCCTCCGGCATCACCGGAGTCGAGCGACGCGCCGTCATCGAGGCGACCACGCAGGCCGGCGCCCGTACCGTGCACATCATCGAGGAGCCGATGGCGGCGGCGATCGGCGCCGGGCTCCCGGTGCACGAGGCCACCGGCAACATGGTGGTGGACATCGGCGGCGGCACCACCGAGGTCGCGGTGATCAGCCTCGGCGGCATCGTCACCGCCCAGTCCATCCGCGTCGCGGGTGACGAGCTGGACAACGCGATCATCCAGCACATCAAGAAGGAGTACAGCCTCCTGCTCGGTGAGCGGACCGCGGAGCAGATCAAGCTCACCATCGGCTCCGCCTTCGCCTCCAAGGACGACGACGAGCACACCGAGATCCGCGGCCGTGACCTGGTCAGCGGCCTGCCCAAGACCGTGGTGATCTCCGCGGCCGAGGTGCGCAAGGCCATCGAGGAGCCGGTCAACGCGATCGTCGACGCGGTGAAGACCACCCTGGACAAGTGCCCGCCCGAGCTGTCCGGCGACATCATGGACCGCGGGATCGTGCTGGCCGGCGGCGGCGCGCTGCTGCGCGGCCTGGACGAGCGGCTGCGGCACGAGACGGGAATGCCCATTCACATCGCCGAGTCGCCGCTGGACTGCGTGGCGCTGGGCGCGGGCAAGTGCGTCGAGGAATTCGAGGCACTCCAGCAGGTGCTCGACTCCTCGCCACGCAGATGAGGCACGGGCAGCACACGGGCTCACCGGTCGCCCGCAGCGACGGCGGGAACCCGCCCCACAAGCTCTGACCGGCCGCGGTGCACAGCGGCGGCAGGTCCGATGAGGAAGGCACGGACTGGCGCCCGTGAGGGACACACGAGAGAGCCGGCTTCTGCTGGTGCTGCTGGTGGTGATCGCGTTCGCGCTGATCACCGTGGACATCAGGGGCGGTGAGGACTCACCGCTCGACCGGCCACGGCAGGCGGCGCAGTCCGTCTTCGGCCCCGTCGAGAACTCCGTGTCAGGCGTTGTCGACCCGGTGGGCAACGCCATAGACGCGGTCCGCGACTCCGGCGGACGCAACAGCACCATCAGCCGCCTGCAACGCGAGAACGAGGCGCTCAAGCAGCAGCTCGGCAGCAAGGACGTCACCCGTAACCGGGCGGCGGAGCTGGACAAGCTGCTGAAGACCGCGGGCGCCGGGCAGTACGCCATCAAGGGCGCGCAGGTCATCGCGATAGGAGCCGCGCAGGGATTCTCCTGGACGGTCACCATCGACGCGGGCAGCAAGGACGGCGTCACCCGCGACATGACGGTCATCGACGGTGACGGCCTGGTCGGCCGGGTCACCACCGTCGGCCCCTCCACCTCCACGGTGCTGCTCGCCAACGACCCGGACTTCACCGTGGGCACCCGCATGGAGGGCTCCATGGAGCTGGGCTTCGCCACCGGCCAGGGCAACCAGCCGATGCGCGTGCAGCTCCTCAACGGCAAGGCCACGGTGCACAACGGCGACCGGCTGGTCACCTTCGGCTCCGAGGCGGGCAAGCCGTTCGTGCCGGGCGTGCCGGTCGGCAAGGTCGTCGGCGTCGACCCCTCGGGCGGCAACCTCACCAAGACCGTCCAGGTGCAGCCGTTCGTCGGCTTCACCCGGCTGGACATCGTCGGTGTCGTCGTCCAGGGCCCGCGTGCCGACCCGCGCGACAGCGTGCTGCCGCCGAAGCCGACCCCGTCGCCCAAGCCGAAGCCCACATCCACGCCCAAGCCCGGCTCGACCCCGACCGGCGGCACCACCCCCGGCACCACGGCCGGCACCACGGAAAATACGACAAGCAACGGCAAGAGGGGCTGAGACACCGTGCGCCTCAACCGGATCGTGCTCTCCACCGTCCTCGTGGTGATCGCCATGGTCGCCCAGGTCAGCGTGCTGGCCCGGCTGCACCTGCCCGGCGCGGTCCCCGACCTGCTGCTGCTGACCGTGCTCGGCCTGGCCATCGCCTACGGCCACGTCGGCGGCTGCCTGGTCGGCTTCGGCGCGGGACTGCTCGCCGACCTCGCGCCACCGGCCGACCACGCGGTCGGCCGCTACGCGCTCGTGCTGTGCGTCATCGGCTACCTGGCGGGACTCGCCAAGCCCGAGAGCGGCCAACTGCGCACGGCCGCCGGACCCATGCTCGTCGTGATCGGCGCGGCCGTCGGCACCACGCTTCTGTACGCGGGCGTCGGCAGCCTCGTCGGCGACACCGCGGGCGCCCACGTGGGCCTGCCCAAACTGGTGTTCACCGCGACCGTCTACGACCTGCTGCTCGCGCCCTTCGTGGTGCCGCTCGTGATGGCCCTGGCCAGACGCTTCGACCACGATCCGCTCACCGAGGACCCGACCGGCGGCTTCGGCGGCAGCGCGCTGCGCACCCGGCCCACCCGTACCAGGACCGGTTCCGGGATCAGCCCGCAGCGCGGCCTGTTCGGCCGGGCCAAGACGATGGCCTCGATGCCCAGGGGGGCCAGAAGGTGAGCAACATCCCGGAGACCGGGCGCACCTCCCGGGTCACGATCCGCCTGGTGATCCTCCAGATCCTCGTGGTGTCCCTGCTGCTCACCCTCGGCGGACGCCTGTGGTACCTCCAGATCCGCAACGGCCAGGAGTACGACCAGAAGGCCGCGAACAACCACATCCAGCAGGTCGTCACCCCGGCCGTCCGCGGCTCGATCCTCGACGACCGCGGTGTGCCGCTCGCCGACAACCAGACGCGCCTGGTGGTCTCCGCCTCCCGTACCGACCTGCTCAAGCAGCGCGACGACGGCCTGGCCGTACTGACCCGGCTCGCCGGTGTCCTCGGGCTGACCCCCAAGGAAGTCACCGACAAGGTGCGGCTGTGCGACGCGAAGACGCCCAAGCCGTGCTGGAACGGGTCGCCGTACCAGCCGATCCCGATCACCGACGAGGCCACCACCCAGCAGGCGCTCCAGATCATGGAGCGGCGCGAGGACTTCCCCGGCGTCACCGCCGAGCCCACCGCCGTACGCCGCTACCCCAGCCCTTCCAAGGCGAACACCGCGCAGGTCCTCGGCTATCTGTCGCCGGTCACCGACGCGGAGCTGACCGCCTCGGAGAAGACCGAGGCGCCGCTCCAGCGCTCCGACCAGATCGGCCGCTCCGGCCTGGAGAGCGTCTACGACGCGCAGTTGCGCGGCAAGGCGGGCGTGACCCGCTACGAGGTCGACAACCTCGGCCGGGTGATCGGCAAGGCGGGCGACACCCCGGCGCAGCCCGGCGCGAACCTGGTGACCAGCATCGACTCCAAGGTCCAGGCGCTCACCGAGAAGGAACTCGCGCAGGCCATGGCCGACGCGCGCAAGACGTACGACAGCATCACCCACCAGAACTACAAGGCCGACTCCGGCGCGGCCGTCGTCCTGGACAACAACACCGGCCAGGTCATCGCCATGGCCAGCGCCCCCACCTACGACCCCAACGAGTGGGTCGGCGGGATCTCCGCCAAGGACTACAAGGCGCTCAACGAGACCGAGTCCAACTACCCGCTGCTCAACCGCGCCACGCAGGGCCAGTCGGCGCCCGGCTCCACCTTCAAGGTGGTGTCCACCTCGGCGGCCGTCAACGCCGGTTACGACATCAACGGCGGCTACCCCTGCACCTCGTCGATGACCATCGGCAACCAGGTCTTCAAGAACTTCGAGAACGAGAGCTTCGGCGACATCTCGCTCGGCCGCGCCCTGGAGGTCTCCTGCGACACCGTGTTCTACGGCATCGCGTACGACCAGTGGCAGAAGGACGGCGGCACCGACCCCAAGCACCCCAAGGACTGGTTCTACAAGACCGCCCACCAGTTCGGCCTCGGCGCCAAGACCGGCATCGACCTGCCGGGCGAGGTCACCGGCCGCGTCCCCGACCGTCAGTGGAAGCAGAGCTACTACGACGCGATGAAGGACTACTGGTGCAAGCTCAAGAAGACCAGTAAGAAGAACGACCTGGCCACCGCCATCGCGCGGGAGAACTGCACCGACGGTTACGTGCTGCGCGCCGGTGACTCCGTCAACTACGCGATCGGCCAGGGCGACACGCTCGTCACGCCGATCCAGATGGCCCGGATCTACGCGGCGCTCGCCAACGGCGGCACGCTGTACCAGCCGACCATAGGGAAGGCCGTGGTCAGCGCGGACGGCAAGACCGTCACGCCGATCAAGCCGAAGGTGGCGGGCAAGCTGCCCGACTCCAAGTCGACGCTGAAGTACATCAACAAGGCCACCGCGGGCGTCGTCACGGACGGTACGGCCAACTGGAAGTTCGCCGGCTGGCCGCAGGACAAGATCACGCTGCACGCCAAGACCGGTACCGCCGAGGTCTCCGGCAAGCAGACGACCTCGTGGCTGACCACGTACACCAAGGACTACACGATCGTGATGACGATCTCGCAGGCCGGTACCGGCTCCGGCGCCTCGGGCACCGCGGTCCGCCGGATCTACGAGGCGATGTACGGCATCGAGAAGGACGGCCCGAAGATCGACGCGAGCAAGGGCATCATGCCCAAGCCGGTCGCCGCGCTGCCGAAGATCTCCGGTGACGGCGTCGTCGTGCCCGCGTCCGACACCACCTTGACGCCGTCGCAGCACGGCACGCCGGGCGACCCGGGCCCGGTGCTCGCGGCCCTCACCCCGACCCGCACCGAGAAGCTGCTGCAGGGCAGGAAATCCTGGTCATGAGTGCCACCAACAGCTACTCGATCCGCCGCTTCACCCCCGAGCGGTCCACGCTGGGCAAGCTCTTCGCCCGCGACTCGATAGCGCGCCGGATGGACTGGGTGCTGCTCTTCGCGTCCCTCGCGCTGACCGCCATCGGCACGATGCTGGTGTACTCCGCGACCCGCAACCGCACCAATCTCACCCACGGCGACCAGTACTACTTCCTGATGCGGCACCTGATGAACGCCGGGATCGGCGCGGGTCTCGCGATCGGTGTCGTCGTCATAGGGCACCGCAGGATGCGCGGCATCGTGCCGTTCTACTACGTGCTGGCGATCCTCGGCATCCTCGCGGTGCTCAGCCCGCTCGGCTCGACCGTCAACGGCGCGCACTCGTGGATCGTGATCGGCGGCGGCTTCTCGCTCCAGCCGTCGGAATTCGTGAAGGTCGCGATCATCCTCGGCATGGCGATGGTGCTGTCCGCGCGGGTGGACGCGGGCGACCGCGAGCATCCGGACCACCGGACCGTGCTCCAGTCGCTGGGCCTGGCCGCGCTGCCGATCCTGATCATCATGATGATGCCGGACCTCGGCTCGGTGATGGTGATGGCGGCGATCGTGCTCGGGGTGCTGCTCTCCTCCGGCGCGTCCAACCGCTGGGTGTTCGGCCTGATCGCCGCCGGGATCGGCGGCGCCCTCGCCGTCTGGCAGCTCGGCATCCTGGACAAGTACCAGATCGACCGCTTCGCGGCCTTCGCCAACCCCGCCCTGGACCCGGCGGGCGTCGGCTACAACACCAGCCAGGCGCGGATCGCCATCGGCTCCGGCGGCCTGCTCGGCAAGGGCCTGTTCCACGGCAGCCAGACCACCGGGCAGTTCGTGCCCGAGCAGCAGACGGACTTCGTCTTCTCGGTCGCGGGCGAGGAACTGGGCTTCCTCGGCGCCGCCCTGATCATCGCGCTGATCGGCCTCATCCTGTGGCGGGCCTGCGCCATCGCCCGCAATGCCACCGACCTGTACGGCACGATCGTCGCCGCCGGAATCGTCGCCTGGTTCGCCTTCCAGTCCTTCGAGAACATCGGCATGACGCTGGGCATCATGCCGGTCGCGGGTATCCCCTTGCCCTTTGTGTCGTACGGCGGATCATCGATGTTCGCCAACTGTGTGGCCATAGGTCTGTTGCAGTCCGTACGGATGCAGCGGCCGATGTCGGCGTGACGCGCGGGCCCGGCCGGTCGGAAGGGGTCCGCGGATCCCGTCCCGGCCGGCCGCGCCATTGCTCGCGGGCGGGGTGCCCGGTTACCGTCGAGCATGGGTCAGCGAGTGCGCGAGACCGAACGCAAGTACGAGGCCGGTGACGGCCCCGGCCGCTCCCTGACGCCTCCCGACCTCGAAGGACTGCCGTCCGTCGCCGGAATCCGGCGCCTGGACCCCGTCCTCCTCGACGCCGTCTACTACGACACCGCCGGCCTCGCGCTGGCCGCCCACCGCACCACGCTCCGCCGCCGTACCGGGGGCGAGGACGCGGGCTGGCACCTGAAACTGCCCACCGGCGAGCCCGACACCCGCACCGAGGTCCGTGTCCCGCTGGGCGCCGCCGACGACGCCCCGCCCGAGGAGCTGCGTACCGAGGTCGCCGCGCTGCTCAGGGGCCGCCCGCTGAACCCGGTGGTCCGGCTGCGCACCACCCGGCACCGGACCCTGCTGCTGGACGCGGAGGGCGGCGCGCTCGCCGAGATCGCCCACGACGAGGTCCGGGCGTATGTGTACGAGGCGGGCGCGTACGAGGCGGGTGCTTACGAGGCGGGTGCCGACGAGACCGGTGCGTACGAGACCGGCGCCGACGCCGACGCGGGGGCGGACGGCCCGAGCTGGACCGAGACCGAGGTCGAGCTGATGCGCGGCCCGCCCGCCCTGCTGGACGCCGTCGAGGAACGGCTGACGGCGGCGGGACAGCGCCGCTCGGCCTCCCGCTCCAAACTGGCCCGCGCGCTCGGCGACCGGCTCGCCGAACCGCCCGCGCCGCCCGGCACCCCCGCCACCGCGGGCGAGGTCGCCACCGGGTACCTGCGCGAACAGCTCACCGCGATCCTCGCGCTCGACCCGCTGGTGCGGCGCGACCAGGAGGACGCCGTGCACCGGATGCGGGTCGCCACCCGCAGGGCCCGCAGCGCCCTCAAGAGCTTCCGCAGGGAGCTGGACCGCGGTGCCACCGACCCGCTCGGCGCGGAGCTGAAGTGGCTGGCCGCCGTCCTCGGCACCGAACGCGACCGCGAGGTCCTCGCGGACCGCGTGGACGGGCTGCTCGCCGAGGCCGACCCCGCGCTGGTCACCGCGGCCGTACGCGACCGGCTGCGGGGCCTGGCCGCCGACAGCCACGCGCGCTCCCACGCGGCCCTGGTCCGGGTGCTGAACGGGATCCGCTACTTCGCGCTGCTCGACCGCCTGGAGGCGCTGCTCGTGCTGCCGCCGTTCCTGGTGTCGGCCGCCGCGCCCGCCCACGAGGCCGCCACCGCCGCCGTGGGCCGCGACCACCTGCGGCTGCGGCGGCAGATCCAGGCCGCGCTGGCGCTGCCGCCAGGCGACGACCGCGACATCGCGCTGCACGAGGCCCGCAAATCCGCCAAGCGCGCCCGCTACTGCGGCGAGGCCGCGCAGCCGGTGCTCGGCAAGCGGGCCGCCGCCCACACCGGCCGGATGAAGTCCGTCCAGCAGCTCCTCGGCGAGCACCAGGACAGCGTGATGTGCCGGGCGGCGCTCGGCCGTACCGCGCGGGAGGCACGGGCGGCGGGGGAGCCCACCGAGGCGTACACGGCGCTGATCGCGGCCGAGCGGGCCAGAGCGGCGGCCGTGGAGGCGGAACTGCCGGATGTCTGGCGGTCGGCGGACCGCGACATCTGAGCCGGGGCCCGGGCGCGGTGGGGCCGTGACGGATGAGCGGGCCCGGGCCGCCGCGAGACACGGGTACCCTTGAGGGTCACCCAGCCCCCACGCCGCCGGCCGGGGGAGTCCCAGCCGTCTGATGAGAGTCGCCGAGATGCCTGTCGAGTCGGTCTTCCCGCGCTTGGAAGCACTTCTCCCGCACGTCCAGAAGCCGATCCAGTACGTCGGCGGCGAGCTGA
This sequence comes from Streptomyces sp. NPDC024632, assembly GCF_055559175.1. Taxonomy (NCBI): domain Bacteria; kingdom Bacillati; phylum Actinomycetota; class Actinomycetes; order Kitasatosporales; family Streptomycetaceae; genus Streptomyces; species Streptomyces sp. NPDC024632. The sequence goes on along the minus strand of NZ_JBVHLD010000003.1, from coordinate 450,148 downwards.
ACTCCACCGTCAAGGAGTGGGACAGCACCGACGTCCGCTGGGTGCTGATGTACCCGGACGCGTACGAGGTGGGCCTGCCCAACCAGGGTGTCATGATCCTCTACGAGGTGCTCAACGAGCGCGAGGGCGTCCTGGCCGAGCGCACGTACAGCGTGTGGCCCGACCTCGAAGCGCTGATGCGCGAGCACGATGTGCCGCAGTTCACGGTCGACGCGCACCGCCCGGTCCGCGCCTTCGACGTGTTCGGCCTCAGCTTCTCCACGGAGCTGGGCTACACCAACATGCTCACCGCGCTCGACCTGTCGGGCATCCCGCTGCTCGCCGCCGACCGCACGCTGGACGACCCGATCGTGCTGGCGGGCGGCCACGCCGCGTTCAACCCCGAGCCGATCGCCGACTTCATCGACGCGGCCGTCATCGGGGACGGCGAGCAGGCCGTCCTGGAGATGACCGAGGTCATCCGCGCGTGGAAGGCCGAGGGCCGTCCCGGCGGCCGGGACGAGGTGCTGCTGCGGCTGGCGAGGACCGGCGGGGTGTACGTGCCGCGCTTCTACGACGTGGAGTATCTGGCCGACGGCCGGATCTCCCGCGTCGTGCCCAACCGCAGCGGCGTGCCGTGGCGGGTGTCCAAGCACACCGTGATGGACCTCGACGAGTGGCCGTACCCCAAGCAGCCGCTGGTGCCGCTGGCCGAGACCGTGCACGAGCGGATGTCGGTGGAGATCTTCCGCGGCTGCACCCGCGGCTGCCGCTTCTGCCAGGCGGGCATGATCACCCGCCCGGTGCGCGAGCGGTCCATCACCGGGATCGGCGAGATGGTCGAGAAGGGCCTGAAGGCCACCGGCTTCGAGGAGGTCGGCCTGCTCTCGCTGTCCTCCGCCGACCACACCGAGATCGCCGAGGTCGCCAAGGGCCTCGCCGACCGGTACGAGGACGACAAGATCGGCCTGTCCCTGCCGTCCACCCGCGTCGACGCCTTCAACATCGACCTGGCCAACGAGCTGACCCGCAACGGCCGCCGCTCCGGTCTGACCTTCGCCCCCGAGGGCGGCTCCGAGCGGATCCGCAAGGTCATTAACAAGATGGTCTCGGAAGAGGACCTGATCCGTACCGTGGCCACCGCGTACGGCAACGGCTGGCGGCAGGTGAAGCTCTACTTCATGTGCGGGCTGCCCACCGAGACCGACGAGGACGTCCTCCAGATCGCCGACATGGCGAAGAAGGTCATCGCCAAGGGCCGCGAGGTCACCGGGCAGAACGACATCCGCTGCACGGTCTCCATCGGCGGGTTCGTGCCCAAGCCGCACACCCCCTTCCAGTGGGCCCCGCAGCTCGGCGTGGAGGAGACCGACGCCCGGCTGGAGAAGCTGCGCGACGCGATCCGCGGCGACAAGAAGTACGGCCGCAACATCGGCTTCCGCTACCACGACGGCAAGCCCGGCATCATCGAGGGCCTGCTCTCCCGCGGCGACCGCCGGGTGTCGGCCGTCATCCGGGCCGTCTACGAGGACGGCGGCCGGTTCGACGGCTGGCGCGAGCACTTCAGCTACGACCGCTGGCTGCGCGCCGCCGAAGCCGAGCTGCCCGCCTTCGGCGTCGACCTGTCCTGGTACACCACCCGCGAGCGCACCGCCGAGGAGGTCCTGCCCTGGGACCACCTGGACTCCGGTCTCGACAAGGACTGGCTGTGGGAGGACTGGCAGGACGCCCTGGACGAGACCGAGGTCGACGACTGCCGCTGGACGCCGTGCTTCGACTGCGGTGTCTGCCCGCAGATGGATACATGGGTACAAGTAGGCCCGACCGGCCAGAAGCTGCTGCCCCTGGCGGTCAAGAACGCAGGTCCGGCGCCTGCGGAGCACGGTCATACGCACTGAGATGAGTGACGCCCCGAGTAAGATCGCCGACTTACTCGGCGACATGACGGACGCCGAGGCGACCGAGGTTTGGTCTTGCTTCGGCGTCTCGACCTCAGTGAAGGCAGAACCGCGGTCTACGCTCACGACACCTCTGCCTGGTCCGGGCCCGGAGGGCAAGGCCGGTCGAGTCAAGAGCAGTATCGAGTGGGTGTGACTCCAGCAGTCACGCGCTTCCGGAGAGGGCGATCGACGCGGTCTCTGTGCGCCGTCTTCGCCGTCAGGGAGTGGCCGGAAGCGTGTTTCAACGGGCTGGCGTGGTGACGACGAAGCCGAGGGACTTCAGACCTTCGGCTTGGCAGAGAGTGTCTGACACGCCGCCGACTTCGGTTTGAAGCAGCTGGTACTCGGCTCCGTTCTCTTGACCCCACCGCATGGCGGCGCGCCAGAGTGCGCGCCCGAACCCGTACCCCCGGTGCTCGGAGCGGACTCCGAAGTACTGGGGCATGAGCTGGGGCTGGCCGATCGCGTCGGGCCTGATCTCCATGGGGCCGATGGCTCCTGCGACCCGGCCGGCCGTCGTAGCCACGAGTACGGGGCCGACTGTGCCCGTTTGCATCTGTGTGTGGAGGAAGGCGAATCCGTCGTTCGCCATTTCCTTTGAGAAGCAGGCGAAGTCTTCGCGTAGGTGGGGGGACAGGTCGGCGGAGACGGTGAGCGGGCGCGCAGGGGGTGGGCATGTCCCGTCGGTGAAGTCCTTGAGCTGAATCCTGACGCCTTGGGCGAAGCGGTTGGCGTATTCGGGGCCGAGGAAGCGTACGACTCGGGCCCTGCTCGCGCCGTGGTCCGCGGCGAGTTTCTGGGCCAGTTCGGCGGCGGCGATGTGGCTACCGGGCTCGACTCCGTACGCATAGACCTTGATCGTTCCTGTGCCACGGGCCAAGTGGGTGGGGATCAGCGTTTCCCCGGGGCGGTGTACGACGGCGTCGGTCAGCACGCTCTCGTCCTTGCTGTCGGACCAGCGGAGATCCTTGTCATACGGGAGGAACCGGCGGCTGCCCGCGGCCCTCATTGTGTCGGCGAAGAGGTCGTCGGTGAGGACGGACGGGTGTACTGGGCCGATGGTGGGGACGTAGGGGGCCGTTACCACTGGGCGGAGCCAGTCCCAACGGAAGCGCATGGGTCGCACCTTACTTGCGGCGGGGATGGACGGCTCAGGCCCCGGCATGATCTGCCAGGGCCCGAGCGGGTTCAGTGGAACGTCAGTGGGGGTTGTCGTCGCCCGCGTTGCAGGAGCACTTCACGGAGTCCATCACGTCGTCCATGTCGGCGACGGTGATCACCACGGGAGTTGCGACCGTGGCGGCGGACTCCTCGGGGCGGATCACGGGCGGCCTGGGCCGGATCTTTACGGCGACTGCGGTCATGGTTGCACCATCTCCTTGGGCATTCCGTGCTGGCAGTAGTTGATCAGTGGAGCCTTCGCCTCCTGGAACTGCTTGGCCAGCGGCCGGCACACCTTGCATGTGCCGGAGAGCTGGCAGCCCTCGCAGCCCCCGGTGCGAAGCATCAGGGCGTCGGAGATCGCGGGCAGCCGACGCAAGCCCTCAAGACCCTCGGCCATGAGGTCGATCTGGTCGTCGCGGCCGACCTTGCAGATGCTCACCTTGGCGTGTGGGTCGGCGTGGAAGAACGTCACTCCGGCGTTGCATCCGGTGAAGGCGCTGCGTTCGCGCAGGTGGCTGCTGGACTGGGCCAGCAGGCTTTCCGGACCGCCGTAGATGGTGGGCGTCATGTTGCTGAAGACGTGGTGCTTCAGGCCCCATTCCTCGGCGAGGGCCACCATGGCGTCTGTCTCGTGGGCGTTGTCGTTGGTGACGATGATGTTGAGCCGCACAGGCAGGTCAGCTTCACGTGCGGCGTCCATTCCGCGTTTGAACGCCTTCCAAGCGCCGCGCCGTTGTGTGAGCCGGTCAAAGCTCTCCTCGGTCGCCCCGTACACGCTGACAACAAGGCGGTAGGCGGGGCACTCCTCGAACATCGCCAGCAGCGATTTCTCCCACAACCGGGACGCGTTCGTGGAAACGGTGAGCATCATCCCCAGCGAGTAGGCGTACCGGTAGGCGTCCTGGAAGTGCTTGTCGATGGTGGGTTCGCCGCCGGTGATCTGGAGCCAGACCACGCCCGCGTCCCGCATGATGTCGAGGAGCCTGACCTTCTCCTCCCATGTGAGGCCGGAGAACTCCTTCAGGCCCAAGTAGCAATGCGTGCAGGCGAAGTTGCAGCCGAGGTTGATCTCCCAGCTCGCCTTGGAGAAGCCGTAGGACGAGCGCTCGCGGACCAGCACCGCCTTCGATACAGGCTTGCCGACCAGGTCCCGACCCCACACCTGCGCGACCGTCTCGGCAAACCACGATGGGACCGGGGAGTCGTTGCCGACGAGGGCGCGTAGTTCCTCGTAGCCGGCCTCGGGCAGACGTGCCCCTGCCGCGCTGCCAGGCCGTAAGGCCAGATATCCGTCAAGGAACGGGCTCACGATCAGGTCATGAAGCATCGTTCATTCCTCCGGTCAGCCGGTGAGGGGGGTTCCAGGGATCGTGGATCTGCCATGTGTGGCCGTCGGGGTGGCCCTCGTATTCGCTACAGCCGCCATGCGTGGGATGGGTGGCCGGGCAGTCCGGGAGGATCAGCAGAATGGCCGGGGTGCTGTTCGGAGGCCACCGGCTCCAGACGGCGGTGTTGTCGGCGATGTCGAGGACCATTGCGTAGTGGTCGCCGCTGGTGTGACGTTCGAGGGTGCAGCGCAGGTCCCGGATGTCAGCAGTCATGTCGTGGCGGTATCCGGACCATGCCAGGGCCGTGAGGGCGAGTGGTTCGGGCAGGACGGTCAGGGCCGAGCAGATGGACCGGTGCCTGGGCGTGGGCGGAGCGATGGAGTTGATGTTGGGGGTGGAAATGGTCACGGCATGTTCCTCTGAAGTGGACGGGCGCGGTTCGGGACACGGCCTGAGCGGGTCCAGGTCAGGCGTCATGCGTGAACGCCCGTATGCCCGGCTGTTACGCAAAGCGAGGCAGGTAGCGTCTCCCGCCGGGGCGTCCTGGACCGTTGTTTGTCCGCTCGCAACGAGGCGGCAAGTCGCAGACTTGCCCAGACGGTCTTGCCAACGGGCGCAGCCCTCTCGAATCCCCACGCGCCTTCGGTGAGGCCGGCGACGATCTGAAGTCCGCGTCCGCTCTCGGCGTCCAGGGAGGCGGGCCGCAGTTCGGGTGGTTCGTCGCTCTGGTCCTGGACCGCGACGTACAGGCGGCCTGTGCTGATCCACAGGGTCAGGAGGCACGTGCGGACCATAGATCGACGGTGCCCTGCGGACTCCTGCTCGGTCGGCTCGCCCGCGTGGCGAACCGCGCTGCCTGTCAACTCCGAGATGACGGTAAGGGCGTCCTGTACGACCTCGTCGGGGAGGCCCCAGCTTTCAAGGACCTCTTGTGCGTGACGCCTGGCGAGACCGGGGGCGGATGGCTCGCAGGCCAGGTCCAACCTGGTCCGGTTGGCGTAGTCGCTTGCCATCACTGTCCTCCGTGCGCTCTCCCGTGCCGCGAGTCGAACTGCCGCTCGCGCCCTGACTGGTTGCACGCACTACGCAACCGTCTGCGTACGGAGAGCGGTACCGTTGGGGCGGCGTGCGAAGTGGAAAGCGTGGAAAGTTCGTCCACCCGCGGAGAGTGGCAGCATGGCTGAGCACGAGCCGAACCAAGGTCTCAAAGCCCTTCTGAGCGAGGCCCGGTGGTCCCAGGTCGAGCTGGCCGCCGCAGTGAATCGGGCTGCCTCCGAAGCGGGCGTTCCGGTGAGCTGTGACAAGAGCAATGTCAACAAGTGGCTCTCAGGTACGCGCCCACAGGCGAAATGGCGCCCGTTGATCTTGGAGGCGTTCTCCCGTCGGTTGGGCCGGCCAGTCACCCATGCCGAAGCTGGCTTACCGCCTTCGGTGGCCGAAACAGCGACTCTCGCGGCGCTGACCATGCCCGGGGACACTGTGGAGGGACTGGTCACTATCGGGAGAGAAGACATGGACCCCTCTCGGCGGAAGTTCTTCACGACGACGCTCTATGCAGCCGCGCTGCCGATCCCGGCCTACATCGACCTGGCGGGCCGTTCCGAGGCACATGCGACCGGCCGCGCAACTCGGATCGGAGCGGGCGAGGTTGCCACGGTTCGAACGATGACCGACCGCATCGCGGACATCCTTGATGAGCTTGGCGGAGGACACGCCCGCCCGATGGCTGCGGCGTTCCTCGTGAACACGGTCGCGCCGTATCTGCGGGCCGATGCCTCCGAGACCGTCCGCAAGGACATGCTCGCCGCCGCGTCCGACCTCGTGTACCTCACCGGCTGGATGGCCATGTACGAGAAGGCGCACGGGCTCGGCCAGCGCTACTACGTACAAGCCCTCCACTTGGCCGCCGACGCCGAGGACCATGTCACCTACTGCCGCACCCTTCGCGGTATGGCCCTTCAGGCTGCCAACCTCAAGCACGGGAAGCGATCGTTGGAACTCGCCGACTCCGCGGCGGAGGCAGCGCCGAAAGCAGGACCGCGGCTGCAAGCATTCCTGTCCGGGCAGCAGGCGCAAGGCGCGGCCCTCGTCAAGGACAAACGGCTCGCCTTCGCCCGTCTCGCGGAGACTCAGGCGGCGCTTTCTAAGGCCGACAACCGGCGTGACGCCATTGGCGGCTACGACCAGGCTGCCTATTTCTTCCACGTGTCCAGCGTGCTCTACGCCCTTGGCGACGTGCCCGGGTCCATCGCGGCCATGCAGGATTCCAACCGCGTCCGTCCTCCTATTGAGAAGCAGGGGCGGGCGCACGCCAACGGCTTGCTCGCACAGCGTCAGCTCGAAGTCGGCCACCTGGAGGCTTCCTGCGCCACCTGGTCCAACTTCCTCGACGATTACGAGCGCCTCTCATCCTCGCGCGCTGATGAGCATTTCGGCGCTCTCCGTCGTCGTCTCCGTCCTCACCTGAAGAACCATCACGCACGCGAGGTCTACGAGCGGGCACAGGAACTTGCCCGGCAGAAGGCCGCATAGCCGCGCCTGTCGCTATCCGGGCATGAAGCCCTGCTCAACTGCCGCGTGACCTAAAACAGGCGGTCGGTGAGTGTTGGGCCAGCCGCCGGGGGTCCGCGTAGCGGGCCGCCTTGTCAGTCCGAGCGCCGTTCAGAACTTTGCGGCGAAGTCGTCTTCCTTGCGGACGAGACGGGCACGTACGTCCTTGGGGATGAGGAGGCGGAGGTGGACCTCGGGGGCGCGGACGTGGGGGATCTTGGTGCGGGTGACCTCGCACTTGATGCCCACGCGGAGGAGGTCCTCGGCCATGGCTTCCATGCCGCCGCTCTCCCACTGCTCGCGGTAGGTCTTGCCGTTGTGGACGGTGACCCAGCGGTCCTTGGTGGTCTCGGGGTCGATCGCTTCCAGATCGGAGATCAGCTTGTCGAGAGTCGCTTCCGCCTGCTCCCTGGTGAAGCGTGTCTTCATGAAACGGCCGCCAGGCTCAAGCTCGCGCATGTAGTAGGCCACGGACTCTTCGAGTCGCTTGACCTCCTTCCGCGCTTCCTCGCCCTGGGCGTACTCGCGCGTCTCGACGGGGTAGTCGCCGATCACGGACAGCACGTCATGGGCCAATTGGGCGTAGACCTCTTCGGGGTTCGGCGCGCCGAGGCCGCCACTCTTGCAGCCACCGCAGCGCAGGTAGCTGTAGGAGCCGTAGGAGTTGGTCGTCTTCTGGACGGTGATGTTGGTCTCGCAGTCGGGGCAGATCAGGACTCCGAGGAACTTGGTGGCTCCGCCCGGCCGGCGAGCAGGCTGGTCTTTCGAGTACTTGTCGAGGGCGCTCTGCAAGGAGGCGAACTCGTCCTCGGTGAAAATGCCCTCCGCGACCCGGATCGGCTTGCCGTCCTTACCGAGAACGGCCTTCGAACGTCGCTTGCCACCGGTCTTGTCCTCCTCGACCCGATAGCCCATGAGCGCGGGATTCCTCAGCCTGCGGAGCAGTGTTGAGGGCGTGAGGCCGGCCCCGCACAAGCCTGCCCTCACCAGCACTGCGACCATGCGCCGGGCTGAGGCGGCGTTCGTCCTCATGGCGGCCCGCCGACACCAGTGCAACGCGCGGTGCGCGTCTTCATCGATCCGGAGGACGGCTTTCCCGTTCTCGTCCCGTGCGGTGACGTATCCGTACGCGGGCTTCCCTACCAACCATTCACTCTGGGACTTGGCGTAGTCCCAGAGGCTCGTGACACGCGTGCTGGTGTTGGTGGCCTCGATCTCAGCGATGCCGCCAATGATCGTCACCATGATCTTCCCGGCCGTGGTTGTCAGGTCGATGCTGTCGTTCTTGGAGACGAGATTCTTCCCGTACTTCAGGCACCAGTCGATCATGGCCGCCAGGTCCGAGAGGCGGCGGACGAACCGGTCGAGCTTCCAGAAGAGCAGTACGTCGAATTCGGGGGAGCGGTCGTTGAGCCACTGGCCGAGGTGCTTACGCTTCCAGGGCGGCACCTTCGTCGCGCTCACGTTGAGATCGCTGGCCACACCGACGACACGGCAGCCCATGTCCCTGGCGAGTATTCGCAGGTCGAGTTCCTGACGGACGGGTGAGGTCGTCTCTTCGGTGAGAACCGACAGGCGCACGGACAACAAGGCGCGCGGCGCGTCTGCGGGGAGCTGTGCTTCGGCCTTCTTCAGCTCTTCCAGCAGAGCGAGGTCGCCCTCGGACCATTCGATGTCCCTAGGCGAACGCTTCCGCTCGGCCATGGTCTGCTTGCCGTCTCGTCCTGTCATGCCAGCATGGTATTTGTTTTGTGGCCGTATCTATATGCCTGCAGATGGACACCCACATCCAGGTCGGCCCGACGGGGCAGAAGCTGCTGCCGCTGTCGGTCGTGAAGTGACGGTCGGCGCCGCCGCGAGGTAGCGCGACACGGCCCGTGGCCCCGCACGCAGGACGCGTGCGGGGCCACGGGTTTTTTCGGGGGGCGAGAGCCTTCGATTACGAGCCGTTGATCACGTACTGCGATCCGGGCTCGATGAGGACGCTGCCGTTGGCGGAGTTGGTGATGGTGACGTGGGACAGATTGGCGCTGCCCCGCGCGCCGCCCTGGGCGCGGATCCCGGCGCCGTTGTTGGACTTGTCGATGGTGACGTTGCTGATGGTGACGCCCGGCATGGCGCCGCCGCCGTTCTTGAACTGGATCCCGTCGTAGGTGGAGTCGGCGATGTCGGTGTCCCGGATGGTGACGCCGGTGATGTCACTGGTGGAGGCGAACAGGGTGATGGCCCCGAACTTCTGCGCCTCGCCCCAGAAGACGCCGCCGCCGCGCTGGATGCCGTTGTTGGCGATCAGCGTCTGGCCGGAGAACGGCAGCGGGTCGTGGTCGGTGGCCAGCATGATCGCCGGGTAGTTCATCGTGTCGTAGACGAGGTTGTTCTCGATGGTGTTGCCGTAACCGCCGTAGATGGCCAGGCCGTTGGCGCGCCAGGGCAACTGGATGGTGTTGTTCACGAAGTGGTTGTCGTGCGCGATGTCGACGGACTGGTCCTTGACGTACTTGTTGGCCCAGACCGCGAGCGAGTCGTCGCCCGTGGTGCGGAAGGAGGAGTTGAAGACCTTCGAATTACGGGTGCCGTTGGTGAAGTTGATGCCGTCGGCGTAGGTGTCGCGGATGCGCATCCCGCTGAATTCGAGGCCGTCCGCCGGTCCCCACAGGGCGGGGATGTTGTCGTAGTCGCGGCCGACCCAGACACCGACGTTGGCGTGCTCGATCCACACGTTGCTGATCTTGGTGTTCTTGCCGAACCGGCCGTTGAGGCCCACGCCGCCCTCGGCGTTGCCGTCACCGCCGCGGATCCGGCCGGAGCCGAAGATCGCGATGTCGGAGATCTGCGTGTTGTTGTCGATGTCGAAGCCGAAGTTGCCCTCGTGCGGGTGGTTGATGCTGCCCACGGCGTCCTGCGGCTGGATCAGCGAGTAGAGCTGCGAGTACCACATGCCCGCGCCGCGGATCGTGACGTTGCTGATGCCGACCTGGTTGTACTGGCCGCGGTGCAGCGGGTCCTCGGTGAGGATCTTCTTCTCCTGGCGCCACTGGCCCGCCGGGATCCACACGCAGTTGATGAGGCCGTTCTGGTTGGCGGTCACGGCCCGCTGGATCGCGGCGGTGTCCTCGATCCCGTCGTCCGGGATCGCGCCGTACTCGGTGATCGACGTGCACTCGGCGGGCTTGGCCTTCGGCGGCGCCACCTGCTCCAGGTCGATCAGGTCGATGACGTAGAACGACGCCGTGTCGGTCGCGTCCCGCTGGAGGCGGAATTTGGTGCCCACCGGATACGTCGTCGACAGCAGCGCGTTGGACTCGTCGAACAGCCGACGGGCGTCCGCCTGCGGCGAGTTGGTCAGCGCCTCGGGGCCGTCGGTGTTGCCGTACAGCCAACTGTGCTTCGAGGAAAGGGTGATCTTCCGGTTGAACGTGTTGTTGATGTAGAGGCTGATCGTGGCCTCGATGCCGCCGCCGTTCGCGGCGTCGGGGATCGAGTTGCGCACCACGATCGAGTTGGTCGGGTTGGTGGAGGTGAACTCCACGAACTGACCGGTGGTGTTCAGCCGTACCGACTTGCGGCCCGAGGACTCGGTCGCGAAGTTGGTGTGGCCGAAGGTGCGCAGCGGGTCGGTCTCCAGGAGCGTGCCCTGGTACGTGGCGGCCTCGGCCTCGTACTCGGTGTACGGGACGGCCGCGCCGCGCCCGACCACGATCGAGCGGGAGAAGGTGTTGTTGGTCTCGTTGGTCTCGGCGACGACGTTGGTGGCGTCCGCGGTCGCGACGAGGGTGGCGCCGCCGCTGGTCGCGGTCCAGGTGCCGGTGACGTTCACGGTGACGGTCGCGCCCGCGGCGATCGCCGGGGTGCTGGTGTCGAGCGTGGTGCCGCCCACGGTGAGGCGGGTGACGGTGGCGACGCCCGTCGAGGTGGTGCCGCGGTTGTGCACCGAGACGGTGAAGGAGACGGCCGCGCCGACCGCGGGGCTGGCCGGGTTGGAGGTGATGCCGAGCACTTCGAGGTCGGGGCCCGGCGCCTGTGCGACGACCAGCTTCGTCGGTGAGGCGAGGCTGTTGTTGTCCTTGCTCTGCTCGATGACGGTGCCATTGGGGTCGACCACGGCCGAGACGGTGTAGCTGCCCACCGCCCGCTTGCCGACGGCGACCTGGACGGTGGCGGACGCACCGGCGGCGAGGGCGGCCACCGGGGCGCTGCCCGCGACGACACCGCCGACGCTGACATTGACGGTGGTCGCGGGCGACGCGGCGCTGCCGATGTTCTTCACGGTGGCGCTGACGTTCACGGTGTCGGTCTCGACCGGGGCGGTCGGGGTCCACGACAGCGCGGTGACGGTCAGGTCGGGGTTGGGCGCGGGTACGCCGATGACCTGCACCTCGGCGACCTGGCCGCCCGGGGCGCCGGAGTTGGAGAAGAACCCGAGCTGGAGGTCGGCGGCCCGGCCGGTGACCGGGATGGTCACGGTGTTCTGGTTGCTCGACGGGCTGAACGCGTAGTCCGCCCTGGCCTTCAGCGAGGTGAAGCCGGTCGCGCTCTGGCCGCGCCCGAGCACCTGGATGTTCTGCGTGCGCGGACCCCACGCGGCGTCGGGGTTGAGCTTGACGACGACGGAGGTGATGTCGGCGTCGGAACCGAGCTTGACCGTCAGCGTCGACGGGAAGCCGTTGGACTCCCAGTAGCTGCCGACCTGGCCGTCGTTGGCGTTGGGCGCGACGAAGGACTGGGCCGTCGAGGACGCCTCGATCGGCTTGCCGCGCGCCAGGTCCTTGCCCGTGCCGTCACCGGGGCCGGGATCGCCGGGGCCGGGGCCGCCGGGGTCGGTGACCGTCGTGCCGTGGATCTCCAGCTCGGATATCTGCGCGGCCGGCCACGCGGTGTTGGCGGTGATGTTCAGCCGTACGTAGCGGACCGTCGCGGCGCTGAAGTCGACCGTCACGGTGTTGGCGGAAGCCGGGTTGAAGGTGCGGCCCTGCGCGGCGGACAGCGTGCTGAAGGCGGCGCCGTCGGTGCTGCCCTGCACCGCGATGGTCTCGGTGCGCGCCTCCCAGCCGGCCGGCAGCTTGAGCACCACCTGGTCGACGGCGGCACCGCTGCCGCCGAGGTCGATCTGCACCCACTGCGGGAAGGTGTTGTTCGGCCCTTCCCAGTACGTGCCCTGGTTGCCGTCGGTGACCGCGGAGGCGGGGTATCCGCCCACCGCGCCGCTCGACGAAGCGGCCTTCCCCGAGGCGAGGTTGGGCCGGTCGGCCGCGGCGGCGGCCCCGGACAGTGGCAGGAGCCCGATGGCGATCAGACCGGCGGTGACCAGGCCGGTGATCAGCCGACGGCTGAGCTGTTTCCGTTTCATGTGTCCTCTGTTCAGTCGGAACGAGAGAGCGCGGACGACGCGCGGGACGCGCGGGGTTCGCAGGACGCGAGGCGGCTCCTGCCGTGAAGTTGCATACAGATGTGAAGAATTGAGAGAGCATTGACCAGCTTTTTGCGAGTCACATGTTGCGATCGTGTCACCGGCTTGTCAACGGTTTACGCACGTCATTCGATTTGTTGACAAGACCCGCGCATCCCCAACACATGCGCGCCGCCGACGACTTGACGGGGCGGGACCTGCGCAAGGCCCCTGGCCCGCGCCGTGGCGGAGCGTTTTCGCGCGGTGCCGCGAGCCGCGCTTCGAGGCGTGCGTGGAGCCGTACTCGCAGGAGTGCTCGCCGGAGCACGTCGAGCCGCGCCCCGGCCCGTGCGCGCGGCCGTGCCACGCCCCCGGCCGCCGCCGCGCGACGTCTCCGGGCGGTATCCGCCGGGTGCCGATCCGGCTGCGGACACCGCGCGGTACGCCAACCCGCCAAGCCCTGCGGGTAGGTTCACCGCATGGCTCTGGAACACCCGCGGGGGAGCGGCGACGGCTGCCTGACCGTCGCCATACGTATGCCGGTCCGTCTCGTCGCCTTCGCCGTCGTGCTGCCGCTGCGCCTGCTCTGGGACGCGCTCGCGACGGCCGGGCGCGCGACCTCGGCCGGACTGCGCTGGACATGGCGCCGCCTGCTGCTCCCGCCGCTGCGGGTCCTCGGCGCCGCGCTCGCCTGGGCGGTGCGCACCCTGGTGGTGATCCCGGCCGTCTTCCTGACCCGCTACCTGGTCGTCGTCCCGCTCGTCGCCCTGTGGCGGTACGTGCTCGTGCCGCTCGGCCACGCCGCCGCCTGGATACTGCGCATGCTCGGCACCGGCACGGGACTGCTCGCGCACTGGCTGCTCGTCGTCCCCCTGACCGCCCTCTACACGTACGTCCTCGCGCCCGTCGGCCGCGCCGTCCGCTGGACGCTGCTGACCCTCGGCGCGGGCCTGGGCGCGGGCGCCTCCTGGCTCGGCCACTACCTCCTGGCCGTGCCCGCCCGCTGGCTCTGGCACTCCCTGCTGGTGCCCGTCGCCCTCGCACTCGCCGCGGCTGTCGTCTTCTTCGTGCGGTACGCGCTGGTGTGGCCGCTGGCGGCGCTGTGGCGGTACGTGCTCACGCCGGTCGGCCGCGGCCTCGCGTGGACGCTGCGGATGACGTGGCTCGGCCTGCTCTGGCTGGTCAGAACCCTGGTCGTGCTGCCGGTCGGCTTCGTGTGGCGGCGCGTCGTCGTCCCGGTCGCACGCGAGATCGGCGCGGCGCTCGGCCACGCCTGGCGGGTGACCGGCTATGTCTCGCGCGCCGTCGGCCGCGGCGTCGCGTGGCTGGCCCGCGTGCTGATCGCGGTCCCCGCCGCCTGGGTCTGGAGCCGGACCGGCGCTCCCGCACTGCGCGCCGTACGGGCCGCGGGCCGCTGGTACCGGCGCGCGGTCCGGCAGCCGGTCAAGGACGCGGTCGCCGACGCCCGCCGCTCGCTGCGCGAGTTGCGCGCCGAGACCCGCAGGGCGCTCTTCGGCGATCCGGTCGGCGCCGCCGAGCGGCGGCTGCCGCCGCGGCGGGCCGGGTACGAGCCGGGGGCGTTCGGCCCGGCACCGGCGACGGACGCGGCCGACGTATCAGAGGCGCCCGATCCCGCCGACGCGCTGGTGGCAAGCGCGCACGCCACGCGAGCGCTGCCCCGGCCGGCGGCCCGCCACCGTAAGCAGCCCGGCCCCGACCTCGCCAAGCGGCGTCCGCCGACCCACCGCTGAGCGGGGGACCGGCACCGGTTCAGGGCGTTCCCCCGAGACTGTCGACCCCGGGTTGTCCACAGGGCGGGGGTCACCCGTCAACAGCAACGCGCGACGCGGCGTAACCTTGTAAAAGACAAGCGGGCCCGGTGACGGGCTCCCGGGACACGAGTACGCACGAGGGACTGAACGACACTGGGCAAGCGACAGCCCGAAGGTCCGCCGCCCGCACCGGCGGTGCAGCGCATTCGACTGCGCTACACCAAGCGTGGCCGCCTCCGGTTCACCAGCCACCGCGACTTCCAGCGCGCCTTCGAGCGGGCCCTGCGCCGCGCCGAGGTGCCGATGGCGTACTCGGCGGGCTTCACCCCGCACCCCAAGGTGTCGTACGCCAACGCCGCACCCACCGGCGTCGGCAGCGAGGCGGAGTATCTGGAGATCGCCCTCGCGCGCAGCGTCGACCCGGAGAAGCTGCGGCTGCTGCTCGACGAGTCGCTGCCCGCGGGACTCGACGTCATCGAGGCGGTCGAGGCCCGGACCTCGGGACTCGCCGAACGCCTCGAGGCGTCCGTCTGGCAGGTCAGGCTCGACGGTGTCGACCCGGCCGAGGCACGACAGGCCGTCGCGGCGTTCCTCGCCGCGGAGACCGTGGAAGTACAGCGCAAGACGAAGAACGGCATCCGCACGTTCGACACCCGCGGCGCCGTCACGCGCCTGGAAGTCGTCGACGACACGCCGGACAACGGCGCCGGGCACGACGCGGACATGTCCGAACAGGGTGCCGATAGGCCGCAGGACCGCGCCTGTGCGATACTGCGGCTGGTTGTACGGCACCTGACACCTGCCGTACGGCCCGACGACGTACTGTCCGGCCTCCATGCGACGGCCGACCTCGCGCCGCCGGTCCCCGCAGCGGTGACCAGGCTGGCGCAGGGGCCGCTCGACGAGGAGTCCGGCACGGTCACCGACCCGCTCGCGCATGATCGCGACGCTGTGACGGTACCTGCCGGGTCCGCGTAGCCACGTCGTCACGCGTCGCCGACGCACCAGGGAGCCACCCGGGTCCGGCGCCGCAGACCACATGAGACTTTCGTCGACCCGCCGACGCGGTGCCGACGAGCGACACAGCAGCTCCCGTGCGGCGCCCGCGCCCCCGGACAGCGGCACCGCGACCAAGCGGCCCGCCGCACCGGACATGGACGCGGCGCCCGGGAGCTCGACGGGAGCATTGCCCGAATGCACGACCAGACCGACTCCAACGAACCCACTCCCACATCCGAGCCCGCCGCCGAGGCCGCGCCGCCGCGCCGCCGCCGGGCCGCCTCCCGCCCCGCGGGCCCCCCGACCGACGCCGCCGGCAGCTCCGCCACCGCCGAGCCCGCGGCCCAGCCCCCGGCTCCGGCCTCCGACGACGCCTCCGCGTCCGAGGCGGCCGCCCCGCCGCGCGCCCGCCGCCGCGCCACCCGCAAGGTCGCCGCTCCGGCCGTGACCGCCGGTGACGAGGCCGCCTCCGACGGCGCCACGGCCGCCCCCATGAGCTCCGAGACCGCCGAGAGCCTGGCTCCGGCCTCCGACGACGCCTCCGCGTCCGAGGCAGCCGCCCCGCCGCGCGCTCGCCGTCGCGCCACGCGCAAGGTGGCGGCCCCGGCCGCGTCCACCGCCGACGAGACCGCTGCGGGCGATGCCCCTGACGGCGGTACGGACACCGCCGCGGCGTCCGGCCCCGCCGCTGACGACACCGCCGCCTCCGACGAGGCCCCCGCCGCGCCGCCGCGCGCTCGCCGCCGGGCCACGCGCAAGGTGGCGGCCCCGGCCGCCTCGACGGCGGACGAGCCCGCCTCGAACGATGCCCCTGACGGCGGTACGGCCGCCCCGGCGACCGCCGAGCCCGCCGCCGAGGCCCCCGCTGGGGACGCGGCCCCGCCGCGTGCCCGCCGTCGCGCCACGCGCAAGGTGGCGGCCCCGGCCGCCTCCACCGCCGACGAGACCGCTGCGGGCGATGCCCCTGACGGCGGTACGCCCGCCGCGGTGACCGCCGAGCCCGCCGCCGAGGCCCCCGCCGCCGCCGAGGCCCCCGCTGGGGACGCGGCCCCGCCGCGTGCCCGCCGCCGTGCCACGCGCAAGGTGGCCGCGCCCGCCGAGGCGCCCGCCGCCGACGGCACCGCGGGCGAGATCGCCGAGGCCCCCGCACCCGCGGCGCCCGTGGCGCCGCCCGCCCCGGCCGCCGAGCCGGAGCCGCGCGCCCGGCGGTCGCGCAAGCGCACGGCCGGAGCCCCTGCGGCGACGTTCTCCGCGGGCGACGGCTCCCGGCGGCTGAAGCCGGGCGCGCTGGCACCGCGGGACGAGGCCGAGGCCGAGAGCGACACCGTCACCGCCAGTGCGCACGACACGCCGGAAGAGCGCTTCGAGTACACCGGGAAGGCGCTCCAGGACGGCGACGAGTGGAACGTCGAGGTCGATGACGCGTACGAAATCCGCGGCTACGGCCAGACGGTCGAGGAGGCGAACGCCAACGCGGTGGCCGCCCTCGCCGAGGCGTTCGGCATCCCCGTCGCGTCCATCACCCTTGAGGTCAGGACCGAGGAGCGCCCGGCGCGCGGACGCCGCAGGGCGTCGCGTCCGCCGACGGCCGTCTTCCAGCCGCCGGTCTTCCAGGCGCCCACGGCCGAGCCTGTGGCGGCCGGTGCCGTCGCGGAGGAACCCGCCGTCGCCGACGAGGACGAGACCGAGGAGCGGGACAGCGGCCCGCGCCGTCGTCGCCGTCGCCGTGGCGGCTCCGCCGCGGAGCCGGTGACCGCCGAGGCGGCCACCGCCGTGGACGTGGACGAGGCCGACCCCGACGCGGACGACGAGCAGGACAACGACGCGGACGCCGACGGCGAGCACGACGGCGATGACCGCCCGTCCCGCCGTCGCCGCCGCGGCGGTCGCCGCCGTCGCCGGGGCGAGTCCAGCGAGCACGAGGACACCGCGTCCTCCGACGACGAGGACGAGTCGTCCGAGGGCGACGACGAGGAGGACTCCGCCGACGAGTCGGCGCACGACGACGACCACGGCTCGGGTTCCAGCACCAGCCGTCGCCGCAGGCGCCGTCGCCGTCGCGGTTCCGACTCCGGCGCCGACGACTCCGCCAACGGCGGCGACGACCCGGAGCGCACGGTCGTCAAGGTCCGCGAGCCGCGCCAGAAGTCGGAGTCCGGTGGCGGCACCGGCGCCGACGAGGTGCAGTCCATCAAGGGCTCCACGCGCCTGGAGGCCAAGAAGCAGCGCCGCCGGGAGGGCCGCGAGCAGGGTCGCCGCCGCGTGCCGATCATCACCGAGGCGGAGTTCCTGGCGCGCCGCGAGGCCGTCGAGCGCGTCATGGTGGTCCGGCAGAACGGCGAGCGCACCCAGATCGGCGTGCTGGAGGACAACGTCCTCGTCGAGCACTACGTCAACAAGGAGCAGGCCACCAGCTACGTCGGCAACGTCTACCTGGGCAAGGTGCAGAACGTGCTGCCGTCCATGGAGGCCGCGTTCGTCGACATCGGCAAGGGCCGCAACGCCGTCCTGTACGCGGGCGAGGTCAACTTCGAGGCGCTCGGCATGGGCAACGGCCCGCGCCGTATCGAGTCCGCCCTCAAGTCCGGCCAGCCGGTCCTCGTCCAGGTGACGAAGGACCCGATCGGCCACAAGGGCGCCCGCCTGACCAGCCAGGTCTCGCTGCCCGGCCGCTACCTGGTGTACGTGCCCGAGGGCTCGATGACCGGCATCAGCCGCAAGCTCCCCGACACCGAGCGGGCCCGGCTGAAGACCATCCTCAAGAAGATCGTCCCCGAGGACGCGGGCGTCATCGTCCGCACCGCCGCGGAGGGCGCCAGCGAGGACGAGCTGCGCCGCGACGTCGAACGCCTCCAGGCACAGTGGGAGGACATCCAGAAGAAGGCCAAGAGCGGCAACGCGCCGACGCTGCTCTACGGCGAGCCGGACATGACCGTCCGCGTCGTCCGCGACATCTTCAACGAGGACTTCTCGAAGGTCATCGTCAGCGGTGACGAGGCGTGGAGCACGATCCACGAGTACGTCACCCACGTCGCGCCCGACCTGGCGGACCGGCTGTCGCGCTGGACCTCGGAGATCGACGTCTTCGCGACGTACCGCATCGACGAGCAGCTTCTGAAGGCGCTGGACCGCAAGGTGTGGCTGCCGTCCGGCGGTTCGCTGGTGATCGACAAGACCGAGGCGATGGTCGTGGTCGACGTCAACACCGGCAAGTTCACCGGGCAGGGCGGCAACCTGGAGGAGACCGTCACCCGCAACAACCTGGAGGCGGCCGAGGAGATCGTCCGCCAGCTCAGGCTGCGGGACCTCGGCGGCATCGTCGTCATCGACTTCATCGACATGGTCCTGGAGTCCAACCGCGACCTGGTCATGCGGCGGCTGCTGGAGTGCCTGGGCCGGGACCGGACCAAGCACCAGGTGGCCGAGGTCACCTCGCTCGGCCTGGTGCAGATGACCCGCAAGCGGGTCGGCCAGGGCCTGCTGGAGTCCTTCTCCGAGACCTGCGTGCACTGCAACGGGCGCGGCGTCATCGTCCACATGGACCAGGCGACCACCACCGGCGGTGGCGGCGGCAAGCGCAAGCGGCGCGGCAAGTCCGGCAACGGCGGCGCGGCGGGCGACGGTCACGACCACGAGCACGAGAACGAGCACGTGCTGGAGGCAGACGCGGACGACGCCGACTCGGTCGACTCGGCCGACGAACTGCCCGAGCTGGAGCCGATCGAGGTCGGCGAGGCCGAGTTGGTGCCGACCGTCGGCGACCCCGAGGAGGAGTGGTTCGGCACCGCGGCCGAGGCCGAGGCCGCCGCCCACGGCAGCCGCGGCCGCTCCCGGCGGCGCGGCGCCCGTAAGGCCACCTCGCCCGCGGGCGCGCCGCCCGCGGCCGACCACGAGCCGGAACCGGCCGTCGTGGTCGTCCCGGTCAGCGAGCCCGTCATCGAGCAGGCGCCGACCGTCGAGCCCGAGGTCTCCACGGAGCCCCCGGCCCGCGCCCGTCGTCGCGCCACCCGCAAGGTGACGGCTCCCGCCGGGTCTCCCGCGGTCTCCGAGGACGCCGCCGTCGTGGTCGTCCCCGCCGAGGCCCCCACGGCCCCGGTCGAGGCCGCGCCCGAGCCCGAGGTCTCCACGGAGCCCCCGGCGCGCGCCCGTCGTCGTGCCACGCGCAAGGTGACGGCTCCCGCCGGGTCGCCTTCGGGCGCCGACGACGCGGCTGTCGTGGTCGTCCCGGCCGAGGCACCGGCCGCCGATGCCGCTGACGCGGAGCCCAAGAAGCGGGCGCCGCGCAAGGCCGCCACGAAGAAGGCTGCCGCCAAGAAGACGGCGACGAAGAAGGTCGCGGCCAAGAAGACGACCACGAAGAAGGCTGCCGCCAAGAAGTCGGCCGCGCCCTCCGAGTAGTCCGGCCCCGCGTGGCCCGCGCCCTGCCCCGGGCGCGGGCCACGCGTGTCCACCCTGCGGGTGGGCTGTGCCCCGCCGGGGGCGCGGGGAACCGCGCGCTCGGCCACCGGCGGTGGCGCGGCCCAGGAACCGGCCCCAGCGGGGCAGATGCGCTGGTCTTCGGGCTGACAGCCCGGTGGGGGCCGGCCGCGCCGTTCCCCGCGCCCCTAAAAACATGCCCTTGCGCGATGGCAGCGCACTTTGCCGGTGCCGTGACGGGGCGCGCGACCGTTCACGGGTGCGGGAGGGCGGATTTGACCGGGCCGGAGGCCCTCCGTAGTCTTGACCTTCGGCGTTTGTGCGCCCACTTCTGAGCAAATCCCTCCCGGTCCGCCGGGAGAGGCCCCCCGCGCACCATCGGGACGGCTGGCATCAGGGGTCCGATTTCAAGAGCGAGAGAGTGAGATCCGCGTGTACGCAATCGTGCGTAGCGGTGGTCGTCAGCACAAGGTGGCTGTCGGCGACATCGTTGAGGTTGACAAGATTCCCACGGGCAAGGTGGGCGACGCGATCGAGCTCTCGACGCTGCTCGTCGTCGACGGCGACGCCGTCACCAGCGACCCGTGGGTGCTGGCCGGTGTCAAGGTCGAGGCCGAGATCGTGGACCACCACAAGGGCCAGAAGATCGACATCCTGCGCTACAAGAACAAGACCGGCTACCGCCGTCGCCAGGGTCACCGCCAGCAGTACACGGCGCTGAAGATCACCGGCATCCCCACGGCTGCGAAGTAAGGGACTGAGGAGAGATGGCACACAAGAAGGGCGCATCGTCCACTCGGAACGGTCGCGACTCCAACGCTCAGCGGCTCGGCGTCAAGCGCTTCGGCGGCCAGGTCGTCAACGCCGGTGAGATCATCGTCCGCCAGCGCGGCACGCACTTCCACCCCGGCTCCGGCGTCGGCATCGGCAAGGACGACACGCTGTTCGCCCTCTCCGCCGGTGCGGTCGAGTTCGGCACCAAGCGTGGGCGTCGTGTAGTGAACATCGTTCCGGCCGCCTGATCCAGGCACCGTAGAGCGACACAGTTTCACCTCCGAGGGCGGACCTCGCTTCCCGACCAGGGAAGCGGGGCCGCCCTCGGCGTGTTACGTCTTGGAACGCGTGAAAGCGCGCGTACCGCACCACCCCGTGCACATCCGCACCACCCCGTACGTATCTGGAGGAATGCCATGACCACCTTCGTGGACCGCGTCGAGCTGCATGTCGCCGCGGGTAACGGAGGCCACGGCTGCGCCTCCGTTCACCGGGAGAAGTTCAAGCCGCTGGGCGGCCCCGACGGCGGGAACGGCGGCCGGGGCGGCGACGTGATCCTCGTCGTCGACCAGGACGTCACGACGCTGCTCGACTACCACCACAGCCCGCACCGCAAGGCGACCAACGGCAAGCCCGGCGAGGGCGGCAACCGGTCGGGCAAGGAGGGTACGGACCTGGTGCTGCCGGTGCCCGACGGCACGGTCGTGCAGGACAAGGACGGCAATGTGCTGGCCGACCTCGTCGGCCAGGGCACCACTTTCATCGCGGGCCAGGGCGGTCGCGGCGGCCTCGGCAACGCGGCGCTGGCCTCGGCCCGCCGCAAGGCGCCCGGCTTCGCGCTGCTCGGCGAGCCCGGTGTGGCGCGGGACATCGTCCTGGAACTGAAGACGGTCGCGGACGTGGCGCTGGTCGGCTACCCGAGCGCGGGCAAGTCCTCGCTGATCTCGGTGCTGTCGGCCGCCAAGCCGAAGATCGCCGACTACCCGTTCACCACGCTGGTGCCCAACCTCGGTGTGGTGACGGCCGGTTCGACCGTCTACACGATCGCGGACGTACCGGGTCTGATCCCCGGCGCCAGCCAGGGCAAGGGCCTCGGCCTGGAGTTCCTGCGGCACGTCGAGCGCTGCTCGGTGCTCGTGCACGTGCTGGACACCGCGACGCTGGAGTCCGACCGCGACCCCGCCAGCGACCTCGACATCATCGAGGAGGAACTGCGGGCGTACGGCGGCGGGTTGGAGGACCGGCCGCGGCTGATCGTGCTCAACAAGATCGACGTGCCCGACGGGCGCGACCTCGCCGAGATCATCAGGCCGGAGCTGGAGAGCCGCGGCTACCAGGTCTTCGAGGTGTCGGCCGTCTCCCACGAGGGGCTGCGCGAGCTGTCGTTCGCCCTGGCGAAGATCGTCGCCGAGACGCGGGCCGCCAAGCCGGTGGAGGAGTCCACCCGCGTCGTCATCCGCCCGCAGGCCGTCGACGACGCCGGGTTCACCGTCACCCACGACGGCGAGAGCCTGTACCGCGTGCACGGCGAGAAGCCCGAACGCTGGGTCCGCCAGACCGACTTCTCCAACGACGAGGCCGTCGGCTACCTCGCCGACCGCCTCAACCGCCTCGGCGTCGAGGACGCCCTCCTCAAGGCCGGCGCCAACGCCGGCGACGCCGTCGCCATCGGCCCCGACGAGGACGCCGTCGTCTTCGACTGGGAGCCCAGCATGGCCGCAGGCGCCGAAATGCTCGGCCGCCGCGGCGAGGACCACCGTTTCGACGCCCCCCGCGCCGCCGTCACCCGCCGCCGCGACAAGCAGGCCGAGCGCGACGACGCCGAAGAGGAGTACCACGGCTTCGACCCGTTCAAGTAAACGCGCGACCGGCCCCCTGGGAAGGGGGCCGGTCGGGGTGGGTCAGGCGTCCGCGTGGGCCGGGGAGGGGCGGTTCGGGTCGGGCTCGGCGAGCGCGGACGGCGGGGTGAGAATCCGGCGGCTCAGCAGGTAGGTGAAGGGGATGGCGGCTGCCGCGGCGGCCAGCGGGGCGATCTTGTCGTTCATGCCCGCCCACTCCACGAGGGCGTAGACGCCGACGCTCGTGACCACGTAATTGGTCAGGTTGGTCAGCGGGAAGAGCAGGAACTTCCGCCAGGTGGGCCGCGTCCGGTACGTGAAGTACGTGTTCAGGAAGAACGACCCGATCATGCTGAGCACGAACGCCAGGGTGTACGCGGCGAAGTACGGCATCCACGGGTGCAGGGCCAGGTAGAACCCGTAGAAGGTGGCGGTGTTGACCCCGCCCACGAGGGCGAACCGCACGATCTGGAGCAGTTGCGGTGAGCGGGTGCCGGCCAGGCTCAACGGATCTCCATCCGGGGCAGCGACGCGCTCGTCGGTGCGGCGCCGGCCTGCCGTGCCACCCCGAAGGCCCGCGGCGCGTTCGTCTCCTTGACCAGGAAGTGCGGCCGTCGCTTAGTCTCGTAGTAGATGCGCCCAATGTACTCGCCTATCAACCCCAGCATCAGCATCTGGAGCCCGCCCAGACCGACGACGGCGACGAGCAGCGTCACATAACCGGGCGCGTCGGGCCCCTTGATCATCGCCATGACGGTGACGACCACGGCATACGCCGCCGCGACGGCACTGAGCGCCATTCCCAGATAGATGGCCAGCCGCAACGGCCGGTTGTTGAACGAGATCAGCCCGTCCATGCCGTAATTGATGAGCGCGCCGAAGTGCCACTTCGTCTCGCCCGCCTCCCGCGCGGCATTGCGGTAGTCGAAGGTGACGGTGTCGAAGCCGATCCAGGAGAAAAGGCCCTTGGAGAAGCGGTTGTACTCCGGCATCGCGAGCAGCGCGTCGACCGCGCGCCGCGACAGCAGCCGGAAGTCCCCGACGCCGTCGGTCAGTTCGACGTCCACCCACTTGTTGATCATCCGGTAGTAGAGCCGGCTGGCGGCCGTGCGCAGCTTCTTGTCGCCCTCGCGGGTGCGTCGCGCGATCACCTGGTCGTGCCCGGCGCGGTGCAGCTCCAGCATGCGCGCGATCAGCTCCGGCGGGTGCTGGAGGTCGGCGTCCATCACGACCACCGCGTCCCCGGTCGTCTCCTTGAGCCCGGCCAGGATGCCCGCCTCCTTGCCGAAGTTCCGGCTGAAGGACACGTATCGCGTGCTCGCCTCGCGGTTCTCGGCCAGGGCCCGCAGCCGCTCCAGGGTGCGGTCGGAGCTGCCGTCGTCGACGTAGCACAGCTCGTAATCGACGGAGAGCGCCGTGAGGGTCTCCCGGATGCGTACGTCGAAGAGCTCGATCACGGCTTCTTCGTTGTAGCAGGGAACTACGATCGACAGTCGCATGAGATCACTTTCGGCGCCGTACGCGGATGCAGGGCGGATGCGGTGCGGATTCAGGGCGAGTGCTGGGTAAGTGCTGAGTGAGTGCTGAGTGAGTGCTGGGCGAGTGCGGTCCCGGCGGACGGATCCGCACGTGATCCCGCACGCTCTGCGTCAGCGTAGGACGGCCCGTGGCCCTGCTTTGGGCGCCGAACAAGGCGTCGGGGAAAGTTACGCGAAGCGCCCTTGCGGCTCAATGAAGAATTCACCCAACGATGGGCAACCGAATTCCTGATTCCGCATTACGTGTAACGTCGCGCGCGGCCGGAGTTCCGGACAGGTATACCGCACGCGGCTCCTTGGAGAACGCAAGGCATACTTGAGGTATCGGCCCGGACCACCGTACGGGCCGTCGTCGTACGTCAACGGCCCGCGTCGCGGCGGGCCCCGCAATCGATGAGGAGCCGCCCGCCGTGCGTAATCCCGAGGCACCCCGACTGCTGGGGGTCTACCGACGAGCAGTACCGGAGAGCGCCCGACGGAAGATCGCCTCCCGCGTCGACTCGGACTTGCGCAAGCAGGTGAAGCTGCGCATCGCGGGCGCGACCGCCGCCGCCGAGCGGGCCAGGGCGGCCAGGGTCGGCAAGCGCCACCAGGCGCTGGTGGACCGTCCGGACCGCACGGTGATCACGGTCAACCGCGAGGCGAAGGTCGCGCTGATCGTCCCCGGCGTGACCCCGCTGGCGGCCCGCAGGGCCAACCTCGACGCGGTCCTCGGCTGCCTGTCCGCCGCCGGTCTCGACCACTTCTGCGTACGGGGCCGCTCGCACACCGCCTCGGCCGTGGCCGTCCACG
Organism: Streptomyces sp. NPDC024632; assembly: GCF_055559175.1. Lineage (NCBI taxonomy): Bacteria > Bacillati > Actinomycetota > Actinomycetes > Kitasatosporales > Streptomycetaceae > Streptomyces > Streptomyces sp. NPDC024632. The sequence goes on along the minus strand of NZ_JBVHLD010000003.1, from coordinate 425,672 downwards.
AGAGCGACCGGGAGGCGGTGCTCGCCGCGCTGACCGCGCTGTGCGCCGAGGAGCCCGGCTACGTGACCGCGGTCAAGGGGAACTCCCCGGTGCCCGAGGAGTCGCTGCCGGGCTACGAGCAGCCGTCCTGGCGCCGTCTGGCGGGCGCCGGGGTCTTCCGCCTCACCTGGTACCGCACCGACGAGAGCAAGGGCCTGGCGCTCGGCACCCGCTACGGCTGCGACATCGAGTTCTGGCGCGAGGAGGACGGCGCGCTCGTGGCGCCGCGCCCCGGCAAATTCGCCGAGGCCGTCCCCGCCGACGCCAAGACCGTGCAGGCGCCCGAGGCGTTCTTCACCGACCTCGCGCCGCGCGACACCGGCGCGGGCCCGCGCTTCGAGGTCCGTACCCGCGAGCACTTCGCGATCCACACCACCGACGAGATCCGCTTCCCGGTCGACGTCGTCTACACCTGGGTGGACGGCGCGGACCCGGCGTGGCTGCGCCGCCGCGCGGACTTCACCGGCGCGGCGTACCACGACGAGGCGGCCAACGCGGCGCGCTACCTCAGCCGTGACGAACTGCGGTACTCACTGCGCTCGTTGCACATGTACGCGCCGTGGGTCCGGAAGATCTTCCTGGTCACCGACGACCAGACGCCGTCCTGGCTGAAGACCGAGCACCCCGGCATCGAGGTGGTCAGCCACCGGCAGATCTTCCGCTCGCCCGGCTCGCTGCCGACCTTCAACTCGCACGCCATCGAGAGCCAACTGCACCACATCGAGGGCCTGTCGGAGCACTTCCTGTACTTCAACGACGACGTGCTGCTCGGCAACGAGGTGACGCCGCAGGACTTCTTCCTCGCCAACGGCCTGACGAAGTTCTTCCCCTCACCCGCGCTGGTGCCGCTGGGCGAGAAGACGGAGGCCGACCCGCCGGTCGCGGCGGCCGGGAAGAACAACCGGCGGCTGATCGAGGAGCGCTACGGCGCCGTCCTCGTGCAGAAGATGAAGCACATGCCGCACGCCCTGCGGCGCAGCGTCCTGGACGAGATCGAGGACGAGTTCGCCGCCGAGTACCGGCACACCGAGTCCAGCCACTTCCGCAGCATGGACGACATCTCCGTCGCCTCGTCGCTGCACCACTACTACGCCTTCCACACCAGGCGCGCGATCCCGTCCAACGACCTGCCGTACACCTACCTGGACCTGACCCACCCCTGGACCGAGACCCGGCTCGGCCGGCTGCTCGCCAACCGCGACAAGACCGTCTTCTGCATCAACGACACGGTCTCCACGGAGAACGACGCGACCGGCCAGAAGGACCTGATCACCCCGTTCCTCGACGCGTACTTCCCGGTGCCGAGCCCCTTCGAGAAGGAGTAGCCCGGCACCGGGCGGGCTGTCGCCGGTGCCTGCCCCGTTCAGTCCCGCTCGAAGCGGGACTTCACGGGGTAGTAGGCGTTGAGGAAGGCGTACATCACGCGCGCCTGCTCCTCGGCGGGCACCTCGGCGTCGGGCGACTCGCCGATGCAGAAGACATCGTAGTTGCGGGACGCGAGCAGTCGGCCGAGCACCGAGTGGTGGTCGTAGTTGCCGACGTTGACGTAGCTGCACGAGATCCTGCCGGGCGCGCAGCGGCCGGTCAGGTAGCCGTAGTGGTGGTGCAGCGACGACGTGATCGACAGGTCGCTGTTGCCGCGGAAGGGGTTGGCCGCGGTCCTGGCCACCTCCTCCGGGAACCTCTCGCCGATCTCCGCGAGCACGCTGCGGCGCAGCGCGTGCGGCGTGTGCAGGAAGCTCTGCGTGGCGGTCCGTCCGAAGGCGTCCTCCAGCAGCTTGCGGTTGTTCTTGGCCGCTGCGAAGTAGCCCTCGTCCTCGTCCGACGGCTCGGTCGGCGGTACGGCGGTCGGCGACCGGAAGAAATTCGCCATGCCGTTGCTGAGGAAGAACAGCTCGGGTGTGACCGGGCGGCCCATGAAGACGTCGTCGTTGAGATAAAGGAAGTGCTCGGACAGGCCGTCGATCCGGTGGATCTGGCTCTCGATGGCGTGCGAGTTGAAGGTGGGCAGGCAACTCGGGTCGGCGAAGATGTCCCGGTGGCTCACCACCTTCACATCGGGGCACGACGTGTCGAGCCAGGGCGGCACCTGGTCGTCGGTCACCAGATAGATGTTGCGCACCCAGGGCGCGTACATCTCCAGCGACCGCAGTGAGTAGCGCAGTTCGTCGCGGTTGCGGAACCTCACGTCGCCGTTGTCGACGTCCGTGTTCTCCGAGACCGGCAGTCCGCGTCGGCGGCGCGCCTCGTTGCGGCGGTCCTGCCATGCGGTGTCGTCGCCGTCCACCCAGGTGTAGACGACGTCGATGGGCTGGTCGACATCCCACATCAACTGCTTGGTGAACTGCGAGAGCGTCGGGTAGTCCCGCTCGCCCACCCGCAGCTTCGCGGTGGGTTCGAGGGACGGCAACCGGCGCCCAAGCAGCGTCGTCGCCCGTGGGGTGGAACGCCAGCCGTCTTCCTCGTCGACGGACCAGAACTCCACGCTGCAGCCGTACGCGGGCCCGTAGCGCAGGGTACGGCTGCCGGTGACCACCGGCTTGAAGATCCGCAGCCCGGCCACCTCGCCGACGTCCCGCAGCCGTTCCGCCAGCACCGCTCCGGGCGCGGCGCCACGCGGGGAGATCAGCTCGGCGTAGACCGCCTTGCCGTGCAGGGCGGTGGCCAGCGCCTCAAGCACCCGGGGCCGTTCCTCGACCGGTACCGCGAGCCGGTGCTGGACGCCGTCGGCCCGCAGCAGGACGTACGGAATGCCGACGTCCTCAAGGACGGTGGCGCTGATCTCCAGGTTGGTCGCGAGCATTTGGGGCCCGTTGACGTCGTCGCGGACCTCGGCGAGCCGCCCCGCGGAGCGCACCAGCTTGCGGTCCTGCGCCTGAATCATCACCTCCCGGGCCTTCTGCTCGTCGGTGGAATTCGCCAGCGGCGAGACGGGCGCGGCCACGGTGAAGTTGCGCGTGCCGCCCGCCACCACCCGCAGCGCCGCCCGGTCGGCACGTCGTCCCAGGCGCTGCGGGTTGTCACGCTCGGCCACCAGCCGGGTGAACAACTCCTCCCAGCGGGCGGTGATGTCCTCACCGCTGAAGCGCTCGTAGACGCCCTCGCGCGCCGCCTTGCCGAAGGCGTGCCGAGTCTGCTCGTCACCGATCAGCCGGGCCATCGCCTCGGCCAGCAGGTCGATCTCACCGGGCGGCACCAGCAGCCCGTCCACGTCGTGCCTGATGATCTCGGCCGGGCCGGTGACGATGTCGTAGGCCACTACCGGCACACCGGCGGCGAACATCTCCAGGAGCACCAGCGGGAAGGCTTCGTTGCGCGAGGGCAGGACACAGAGCCCGGCCTTGGCCCACTCCTCGTCCATCTGCTGCGAGCGGCCCACCAGTTCGACCCGCAGTTGCAGGCCGAATCCTTCGACGAGCTGGCGCAGCCGCACTTCCTGGGGGCCGTCGCCGAATATCCGGAGCTTCCAGTCGGGGAAGTCGCCGGAGATCTGGTGGAACGCCTGGATGGCGTGGTTGAGCTGTTTTTCCGGGGTCATGCGGGCGGCCAGCACGATGACCTTGTTCTGGAGGTCGGAGCGCGGGCGGTAGCCGTCGGACACCGCGTTGGGAATGGTGACGAGCTCGGGCGCCGCGTCGCCGAGCGAGTCGGCGAACCAGTCGTTCGTGCGCTCGGTCAGCGACACCAGGGCGTCGATCCGCGGGCCGTACACCAGCAGCGGTTCACCGGCTACGCCGCGCAGTTGGGAAGCGCGGTGCTCTTCGTGCACGGTCACCACACGGGCCGGAGCCAGTTCCGCGGCGGCGGCCATCAGGGCCGGGGAGGTGGTGATCAGCACATCGCAGTCGAGCGCGGGCAGCGCGGCGGTCATCTCGATGTCGGAGAGCTGGTCGAAGGTGTTCTCCCAGACCGGCTTGATCAGTTCGCTGGGCAGCGACTGCAGCGTCCTGCACGCTTCCTCGTCCAGCGTGCTGCGGCGTACCGGACGCCCGTAGGCGCCGGTCCTGTCCACCAGGTAGCGCCGCTTGATCTGCTTCGCCTCCGCGAAGAACGGCTCCAGGCGGGTCTTGAAGACGCTCAGCACTTCGACTTCGTGCCGGGCGGAGAGATGGATCGCCTGGGTGTAGGCGGCCATTTCCGTGCCGCCCATCTCGTCGCCCCAGGTGAGCAGAAATGTGATCTTCATGCGTCCTCGTTGGTTCCGATGGCCGCGCAGGCCACCGCAAGGGCACCGGCAGGCGTGAGATAGACGTGCGCACGGGTCAAGGAACCGTCGTCCAGGGCGATGATGCGAAAGGGAGTCCGGAAGACCTGCTTGGGATGACGCACCTGGGTGAGCCGCTTGGCGACCTTCAGCTTGGCGCGCCCCCCGCGCAGTTGGACGTCCCAGGTGCGCTGGACGCCCGGACCGTCGGTCATGGCTCGCAACGGCAGGTCGAAGGTGAAGTTGTCGCCGTCCCAATCGAGCGCCGCCGAGACGGATTTGTTGGCTCCCCGGCGTACGACCTCGGCGGTGTACTCGGTCACCGGGTGCCGTGCGGCCAGCAGTCGGCCGTGTACGGTCACCCGGTCCCAGAGCAGGTCGAATCTGACGAGTTCGGCCTGGTGGGCGGGGGCTGTGACCTTGAGCATGGCGCGGCCGTCCACCGAGCGCACCGGCCGGAAGACCGCGCCGCTGGACTCGGACGGCGAGGTCGGGAGCATCGGGCCGTGCACCGCGGCGAACGCCAGGGCGGCCAGGTCGGATCTGGTCTCACGACCGCCCTCGTCCGTGACGACGACACAGAACCGCCAGAGCCCCGCACTGAGCAGCAGCCCGCGCCCCGTGTCGTTCTCACCTTCGGTGTACCGCAGCGGTACCGTCGCGGTGAGCAGCAGGGACGTGTCGGACTCCGGCTCCAGGGCGAGGTCGACACTGACCCGATGGTTGCCGTGGATCAGTTCGAGGCGGGCCGCGGAGGGGTCGGCGGTGTGCCGGGAGAAGGGCACCGCGAGGTTCAGCGTGCGGCCGCCGAGCACTGAGAGGTGGACCGGGGTGATCATCGGTCGCGGTCTGATGCCTGTACCGAGCGCGGGCACAGTGTTCATCCGCTCGACCTTGCGGCGGGCTCGTACCGCCAGGGTGCGGGCGCGCTTTACCGCGCCCACCGCGTAGGGCAGGAGCGAATCACTCACGGCGCACGTGTCTCCCATTCTCATTGGTCAGCCAACGCATCCTGTCAAGGATGCCAAACATCAGCAAGTTGGCCGAATGTTGCAATTCCTGACCATGGCTGTTCACCTGCGGGCCAATCGAATGTGTGAAGTGGATCACTGGTTCCGCCGGAGCCGTGTCACTGCCACCCGCTGTGAGTCGAGGCGGTGGAAATGATCGCACAGCGGGTGAACGCGGCGGGAACGCCGAGTCGATTCCCGGAGTCGTCCGTGCGGCCCCGCTTGCCGTGCGCGCCCTGAGCGGCGGCTCGGTCCGGCAGGTCTTCCCCGTGGTCGCCGTTGGTAGGGTTCGGCCATGACCTGGATGATTACCGGCGGCGCTGGTTATATCGGTTCGCACGTTGTCAGGGCGCTCGTTGCCGATGGACAGCAGGTGGTCGTCGTCGACGATCTGAGCACCGGAGATCCCGAACGCCTGCCGGCCGGTGTGCCGTTGGTACGCGGCACCGTCCTGGACCGGGCGCTGCTCGACCGGACGCTGAGCGAACACGACGTCCGGGGCATCGTGCACATCGCGGCGAAGAAGCAGGTCGGAGAGTCCGTCGAGCGCCCGCTGTGGTACTACCGGGAGAACGTCGAGGGTCTGCGGACCGTACTCGAGGCCGCCGTCGAGGCGCGGGTGCAGCGCTTCGTCCTGTCGTCTTCCGCGGCCGTATACGGAATGCCCGACGTGGACCTGGTCACCGAGCAGACCCCGTGCGAGCCGATGAGCCCGTACGGCGAGACCAAGTTGGCCGGCGAGTGGCTGGTCACCGCGGTCGGGCGGGCGCACGGGATGGCCACCGCGTCGTTGCGCTACTTCAACGTCGCGGGCGCGGCCGCCCCTGAGCTGGGCGACCCGGGGATCTTCAACCTGGTGCCGATGGTCTTCGACCGGCTCTCCCGCGGCCGGACTCCGCTGATCTTCGGCGACGACTACCCGACGCCGGACGGCACCTGCATCCGCGACTACATCCACGTCGAGGACATCGCGTCCGCGCACGTCGCCGCCGCCCGCCGGCTCACCGAGGACTCGAAGGCGGCCCTGGTGCTGAACATCGGCCGGGGCGAGGGCGTCTCCGTGGCCGAGATGGTCGGCATCATCCAGGAGATCTCGGGTCACACCGGGATCGCCCCGGAGGTCACCGCGCGTCGGCCCGGCGACCCGGCCAGGGTCGTGGCGTCCGCCGACGCGATCGGCAGGGAACTGGGCTGGAAGGCCGTCTACGACGTGCGCGAGATGGTGGCCTCGGCCTGGGCGGGCTGGCAGTTGCGACACCCGGAGTAACCGGGGCGCGCCATTCCGATTCGGGGAGCCGGACTCACTCACGGTGAGTCCGGCTCCCCTTTTTCATGCGGCTGACCAGCCGGTTCCGCAGGTCAATGCATTCCGGCCTTTTCGGCTTTTGCTTCCGGTACTTGCCTGACCCGGGCATGTGATGACGGTCACATCAAAGCGAAGAAACCCCGGCTCGAAATTGTCCCTCTTGTGCAGCGGGTGGTCGAAATGATCACACGAGAGGTGAACGGAGCCGGAACGTTGGACCGAATGCTGGAACAAGCAAGCAGGGGTCCCGGACGCCGGGTCGTGGTGGGTTCGATGGCGGGCGCACTCGCGGCGGCCACGGTCGCGGGTTGTACGGGTCGGAGCACCGCGGCCAAGCCGAGGATGACGGGAGCGCCGGTCGTCTTCGGGCCGCCCCCGACCGGCGGTGTACTGCCCGCCTCCGCGCGGGTCACCTTCGGCGCCCCCGCCGCACCGCTCGTGATGCAGGTGGTCGCGCACCCCGACGACGACCTGTACTTCATGAATCCGGACACCGCCGCCACCCTCGACCGTCATGTGCCGGTCGTCACGGTCTACGTGACCAGCGGCGACTCCTTCGGCGTGAACCGCGCCCCCGGCCACCCGCGCCCGCTGGCGAACGTACCCGCGTACGTCTCCGCGCGGCAGCAGGGGCTGCGGCAGGCGTACGCGCGGATGCTCGGCGCGGAGATCTTCACGCCGTGGACGCGTACCGCGCTCGCCCTGCCTCACGGCGGCGCCGCCGAGGTCAACACCCTCGAACACGACGGCAGGCGGGCCGAGTTGGTCTTCCTGCGGATCGACATGCACACTCCGGTGCGCGGCGGCGGCACCTTCGGCATCGACAAGCTCTGGGCCGTGGACGGGACGGTACGGACGGTACCGCTGCCCGACGGCCCGGTACGCGCCGCCCACACCTTCGACCGGCAGACGCTGATCGACACGCTCGCCTTCCTGTTCACCACCTTCCGGCCGACGCTGATCCGCACCATGGACCCCGACCCGGACATCCAGGTCCACAACGCGCGGTACCCGCGCGACAGCGACCAGGTCGGCTACTCCGACCACCGTGACCACACCGCCACCGCGCTGTTCACCTGGCGGGCCATGGCGCAGTGGACCGAGAAGGCCGCGGCGAGCGGCGGCCCGGTCCCGACCTTCCTCACCGAGGCCTACCGCGGCTACTACAACCAGCGCTGGCCGCACAATCTCCCGCAGGCCACCGTCCGCTTCAAGGCGGACGTGCTCGATGTGTACGGCGGCGCTCCGGGCTGGAAGTGCGGCGACAGCGGCGGCTGCGGTGACTACAGCGTCGGCCAGGGCGACGCGCTGAAGTCCCCGCGCGGCTGGGTCCGCAGCACCCACTACCGCTACCCGACCTCTGGTCCGCAGGCGGTGGCCGCCAAGGACGGCAGGCTCACCGTGTACGGCGTGCTCGGCACCCGGGCCGCCCGCTGGACCGAGACCGCGCCGGCAAGCGGACACTGGAATGCGCCTGAGGACCTCGGCGGGGGCCCGCTGACCCCCGCGCTCAGCGTCGTCACCGACAAGCACGGCCACCATCTGCTGTTCGGCCTGCGCTTCTCCGGTCTGTCGGCCGCGCCGGGCGACAACACCCGGGAGGTCGTGGTGCTCGACCAGCAGGTGGGTGCCTCGGGCAAGTCCGCCGGCGAAGACGGCGACCGGGCGATCCGGGGCTGGCGCAGCCTCGGCAGCCCCGAGGCGAATCCGGTCCGCGGCCGCAGGGTCGGGCCGCCGACCGCTGTGATCGGCAAGGACGGCCGGATCCACGTCTTCGTCCGCAACGCCTCCAAAGGTCTGAGCACGCGGGTCCGCGACGCCTCCGGTCAGTGGTCGCCGTGGCAGCAACTCGCCGGCGGCCAGGTCCAGGAGGGACTGACCGCGACCGTCGACCACGACGGCCGGATCCACGTCTTCGCCGCGGGCCACCAAGGGGTCCACCAGTGGACTCAGTCCACCCCGAGCGCCGAACTGGTCGGCCGTCCCCTGCGGCACACGGGCGTGCCCGGCGAGGTGCCCGAAGCGGTGACCGCGGCGGACGGTTCGCTGCTGCTGGCCTTCCGCAGGCCGGAGACCGCCGAGATCGCGGTCGAACGCCTCACCGCGGGACGGCATGGTCGCTGGATTCCGGCCTCCGCCGTGCGCGACGCGGGCTTCGGCCCGGTCGCCCTGCTCAGCGGCCGGGGCGCGGAGACCAACCCGCTGCTGGCCGTACGCGCCGACTTCGGCAACGCGCTGCTGGTGCACGGTGAATACGGCAAGGGACCGGCCGCCGCCACAGCCAGTACCCCGACGGAGCCCTTCGCGGTCGGCCGCCCCGACGTGCTCGTCGCGGGCACCGACCGTACGGCCCTGGTCTCCTTCACGGTGAACGCCACCCCGGGCGTCACCCGCGTCCACGGCACCGGCACGTTCACCCAACTGGCCACGAGATAGCACGGGTTGTCGGCCGTGACGCGCGAGGGCGCCCGCACCGGGAAGGTGCGGGCGCCCTCGTCCGTCCACTCAACAGGCGGCGGACACCACAGGACGTCTCAGAACAGACGGCTGTAGCCGTTCCAGCCGCCGCCCTGCTTCACCGGAGCCTTGAACTGGCCCGTGCCGGTGGAGCTGTAGCTGAACAGATTGCCGCTGGCGTCCACACCGAGCAGGTCGGCGCGGCCGTCACCGTCCATGTCGCCCGGCGACGCCAGCTTGTTGTAGCGGTTCCAGCCCGTGCCGATCTTCACGCGGGTCTCGAACGGGCGGGAGCTGACGCCCGTCCCCTTGTACAGGTAGAGCGTGCCGTCGCCGGTGCGCGCGACGATGTCCGCCAGGCCGTCACCGGTGAAGTCACCGGCGCCCACGATGGCGTTGTACGCACCCCAGCCGGGACCGACCAGCAGGCGGCCGGTCAGCGCCGCGCCGTTGCCCTGGCCCCGGTAGAGGTACAGGTTGCCCGAGGTGTCACGGGCCAGCAGGTCGCCCTTGCCGTCACCGCTGAGGTCACCGGGGCCGACGAAGAGGTTGTAGCCGCCCCAGCCGGTGGCCAGCGGGCTGCTCACGTCGGAATCCAGGTTCCACAGGTTGGTGCCGTCCCGGAACAGCAGGTCGGCGTACCCGTAGTCACCCAGCGACGAGGCCAGTGCGAAGGTGCTGTACCCCCCCGAGCCGCCCGACACCTGCTGGCGCGCGGCGAGCGTCCCGTTGTTGTTGGTGTAGTACCAGTAGAAGGTGCCGCCGGTCGACAGACCGTAGAGCTCCTTCTTGCCGTAGGCCGGGTTGGAACCCGCGCCCGCGAACAGCTCCACGTTCCAGTCTTTGTAGCCGCCCTGCTTGGGCGCGAAACCGCCCGCGCCGTTCTGCCGGTAGATGTAGAGAGTGCCATTCGTGGCCCTCGCCAGGACCGAGCCGTCACCGGTGCCGACGAGCTGGTTGTACGCGTTCCAGCCCGTGCCGATGGCGACGCGGGCCGCGTACGGACCGGCGGCGTTGCCCGTACCGGCGTAGAAGTACAGCGTGCCGTCCGTCTTACGGGCGATCAGGTCGCTGATGCCGTCGCCGTTCATGTCACCGGGGCTGGTGAGCTGGTCGTACTGGTTCCAGCCGGAACCGACGAGCACCTTGCCCTTGAACGGAGCGGAAGCGTTGCCGGTGCCCTCGTACAGATAGAGCTGACCGGCCGGCGTGCGCGCGACGATGTCGGGCTTGCCGTCCCCCGTGATGTCGTCGGTCGCGACCAGCTTGTTGTAGACGTACCAGCCGGTGCCGGTCCACCGCGCGGCGCCGTTGGGGAAGCTCCCCGCCCCGAAGTACGACAGGCGGCCCGAGTTGGTCAGCGCGAGGATGCCGGTGCCCTGCCCGTCCAGGCTGCCCGGGGTGAGGACGTCCTTGTACAGGGTGCCGTCGCTGCTGGCGCCGAGGTCGCCGTCGTCGTCGTTGTCCTTGGTGAGCAAGTTGTAGTAGTGCCGGTTGTTGCCCCGGTAGAGCTGGTCGGCGTAGCCGTCCCCGTCCGGGTCGTACCGCAGCGGCCCCGCCGCCGCCTTCGTGGAGTACTGCTTGGCCTGCTTGGGCAGCGTGAGCGTCGGCGCGGGCCCGCTGGGCGCCGTCGGCCGGGTGATCCTGTGCTGCGGGCCGCTGTCGGCCTGCGCGTTCGTGCTCAGCGCCAGAGCGCCGAGAGCGAGGACGCCGGTGGTGCACACCGCGACGAGGCGGCGGCGCTTGGAAAAGCGCACCGGCTGTGCTTCGGACACAATCCCCCCTGGGATGTGAGTGTGATGAATGCCGAACCCGATGCGAAGACCCGTCCGGTTCGGACGCGGCGAGTCTAGGTGAGGGGTCCGACAGACCTTAGACCGCGTGCCGATCGAGCGCCCCTGAATTCACCGCGGCAACGCCGACTAGACTGGGGCGATGACCTGGCTGATCACCGGCGGAGCCGGATACATCGGATCGCATGTCGTCAAATCGATGGTGGACGGCGGAGAAAAGGTGGTCGTCCTCGACGACCTCACCGCCGGTGACACCGAACGGCTGCCGTCCGGAGTTCCGGTGGAGCGCGCCAGCGTCCTGGACCGGGCCGCGCTCGACCGGGTGCTGGCCGCGCACGCGGTCGAGGGCATCGTGCACATCGCCGCCCGCAAGCAGGTCGCCGAGTCCGTCGAGCGACCGCTCTTCTACTACCGGGAGAATCTGACCGGCCTTCAGACCCTGCTGGAGGCGGCGGTCGACGCGCGCGTGCGGCGCTTCGTCTTCTCCTCCTCCGCCGCGGTGTACGGCATGCCGGACGTCGAACTGGTCACCGAGGACACGCCCTGCGCGCCGATGAGCCCGTACGGCGAGAGCAAGCTCGCGGGGGAGTGGCTGATCGCCGCGGCCGGCCGGGCGCACGGCATGGCCACCGCGTCGCTGCGCTACTTCAACGTGGCGGGCACCGCCGCGCCCGAGCTGGGCGACCGCGGCGCCGCCAACATCGTCCCGCTGGTCTTCCAGCGGATCTCGCAGGGCCGCCGCCCGCTGATCTTCGGAACCGACTACCCGACGCCCGACGGCACCTGCGTGCGCGACTACGTCCACGTCCAGGACGTGGCCGGCGCGCACCTGGCCGCCGCCCGCCGCCTGACCCGCGACCCCGAGGCGTCGCTGGTGCTGAACATCGGCAGCGGCCAGGGCGTCTCGGTGGCCGAGATGGTCGACCTGATCCGCGAGGTCTCCGGTCACACTGAGCTGGAACCCGAACTGGCCCCGCGCCGCGCGGGCGACCCGGCCCGTGTCGTGGCCTCCGCCGAGGCGATCGGCAGGGAGCTGGGCTGGACCGCCCAGTACGACGTGCGCGCGATGGTCACCTCGGCCTGGGCGGCCTGGCAGCTCCAGCACCCGCCGCGGTAGCCGGTCTTCCGGACGCGATCCGGAAACGGGCCGGAGAGGGACCGGAGACGGACCGGAGAGGGAGAGGGACCGGAAACGGACCGGAGACGGCCGGGGGCCGGGGCGCGCGACGGGCACCGGCCGGAGCGCCGGTTCGGGACAGGCGTGACAGCGGCGATACGAGGGACGTACGTGACAACGGCACGGCAGGACGTGGTGGAGGCCCGCAGGGTCGTGGTCAAGGTCGGCTCGTCGTCGCTGACCACGGCCGCCGGGGGACTGGACGCCGACCGGGTGGACGCGCTCGTCGACGTCCTGGCCTCGGTCCGCGGCTCGGGCACCGGCGCGAGCGCGGGACCGGGCGGCCGGCCGGACAAGGAGATCGTCCTGGTCTCCTCCGGCGCCATCGCCGCGGGACTCGCCCCGCTCGGCCTGGCCAGCCGCCCCCGCGACCTGGCCAGGCAGCAGGCCGCCGCCAGCGTCGGCCAGGGCCTGCTCGTCGCCCGCTACACCGCCTCCTTCGCCCGGTACGGCGTCCGCGTCGGCCAGGTGCTGCTCACCTCGGACGACGTCAGCCGCCGCGCCCACTACCGCAACGCCTACCGCACCCTCGACCAGCTGCTGGCCATGGGCGCCCTCCCGGTGGTCAACGAGAACGACACCGTCGCCACCGACGAGATCCGCTTCGGCGACAACGACCGGCTCGCCGCCCTCGTCGCCCACCTCGTCCGCGCCGACCTGCTGGTCCTGCTCTCCGACGTCGACGGCCTCTACGACGGCGACCCGCGTACGCCGGGCGCGACCCTGCTCACCGAGGTCGCCGGACCCGAGGACCTGGCGGGCGTCACCATCGGCAGCGCGGGCAAGGCCGGGGTCGGCACCGGCGGCATGGTCACCAAGGTCGAGGCCGCCAGGATCGCCGCCGAGGCGGGCATCCCCGTCGTCCTCACCTCCGCCGTGCACGCCGCCGACGCGCTGGCCGGGCGCCCCACCGGCACCCACTTCCACCGCACCGGCAAACGCTCCGCCGACCGGCTGCTGTGGCTCGCGCACGCCTCCACCCCGCGCGGCGCGCTGCGGCTGGACGCCGGGGCGGTCCGCGCGGTCACCGAGCGGCACAGCTCGCTGCTGCCCGCCGGGGTCACCGCCGTGGACGGCGACTTCGTCGCGGGCGACCCCGTCGACCTGCTCGACGAGGCCGGGCACGCGGTCGCCCGCGGACTGGTCAACTTCGACGCCCGCGAACTGCCCCGGCTGCTCGGCCGCTCCACCCGCGACCTCGCCGTCGAACTCGGCCCCGCCTACGAACGCGAGGTCGTCCACCGTGACGACCTGGTACTTCTGCGCCCCTGAGCCCCCGGAACCCTTGACTCCCCGGTCAATGTCCGGGGATCTCCTCAGGACCTTGGTTCGGGCCTTCTTGCCGAAAACGCCCCCGCGGCCCGCCGGAGCCTGGTCAACTTTGATGCGGAGGAGTCGTCAGCGCTTACCGGTGCGGACGACGCTCGCGGAACGCAACCCACAGGGAGGCCGCCGGTGAGACGAGGGCGCCCAGGGCCATTGACCAGGGGTACGGGGGAACGCACGCTGGTCAGCGTCGGCAACGACATCAGTGACGACATCGACGGGGACCCCGAGCGGGAAGCGCTCCCCGCCGAACGAGCGATATCCCGGCTGTGGCACGTCACGCTCAGCGTCTCGGGCCCCGAGACCCCGCTGACCGAGGTCAGACGCGGTCTTGAGCAGCTCGCCCACGACCACCCCTTCCTGCTCACCAGCCGGTACGCCACCGACCACGCGGAGATCCGCTACTGGGAGGAGGCCCGCGACCTGCACGACGCCGCCGCCATCGCGCTGCGGCTGTGGGGCGAGCACCGCTCGACGGCGGGCCTGCCGCCCTGGGAGACCGTCGGCCTGGAAGTCATCGACCGCGCGACCTACCACCAGCGCGTCGCGGAGGGCTACGGACCGCCGCCGGCCGTCCCGGTGGGCGTACACCCGTTCTAGGGCCCGTCCCCGCGGAGCACTGTCGCGGGACCTGCCAACCGGCCGGTGGCGGGCCGGTACCCTGCTTCCATGACCCACCCGCCGCTGCCCTCGCCGCTGCCCAAGTCCCCCGTGCTGCTCGCCGCGTACCGCGCGCGGGCCGCCGCCGCGGACCTGGCCCCGCTGCCGCGGTCCGTCAAGGACGACGCCCTGCTGGCCATCGCGGACGCGCTGATCGTCCGCACCCAGGAGATCGTCGCGGCCAACGCCGAGGACGTGGCGCGGGCCCGCGCGGCCGGGACCGGCGACACCGTCGTGGACCGGCTCACCCTCACCCGTGAGCGGGTCGCGGCCATCGCCGCCGACGTCCGGCACGTGGCGGGGCTGCCCGACCCGGTCGGCGAGGTGCTGCGCGGCTCCACCCTGCCCAACGGCCTGGAGCTGCGGCAGGTCCGCGTCCCGCTCGGCGTCGTCGGCATCATCTACGAGGCCAGGCCCAACGTGACGGTCGACGCCGCCGCGCTCTGCCTGAAGTCGGGGAACGCGGTGCTGCTGCGCGGCTCCTCCTCCGCGTACGCCTCCAACACCGCTCTCATCACCGTGCTGCGCGACGCGGTCGGCGGCGCGGGACTGCCCGCCGACGCCGTCCAGCTCGTGCCCGGCGAGAGCCGCGATTCCGTCACCGAGCTGATGCGCGCCCGCGGCATGGTCGACGTGCTGATCCCGCGCGGCGGCGCCGCCCTGATCCGTACCGTCGTCGAGGGTTCGACCGTTCCGGTGATCGAGACCGGCACCGGCAACTGCCATGTGTACGTGGACGCCGAGGCGGACATCGACATGGCCGTGGAGGTGCTGATCAACTCCAAGGCACAGCGCCCCAGCGTCTGCAACTCGGCGGAGACCCTGCTGGTGCACCGCGACATCGCCGACCGCTTCCTGCCGCGCGCGCTGGACGCGCTCGCCGAGGCCGGGGTCACCGTGCACGGCGACCCGCGGGTGCAGGCGCTGGCCGAGAGCAGCGGCAGCAAGGCCACCGTCGTGCCCGCCACCGCGGAGGACTGGGAGACGGAGTATCTGTCCTACGACATCGCCGCCGGGGTCGTGGAGAGCCTGGACGCGGCCGTCGAGCACATCCGGCTGTGGTCCTCCGGCCACACCGAGGCGATCGTGACGTCCTCGCAGGCCGCCGCGCGCCGCTTCACCCAGCGGGTGGACGCCGCCGCGGTGCTGGTCAACGCCTCGACCCGGTTCACGGACGGCGGCCAGTTCGGCTTCGGCGCCGAAATCGGCATCTCGACCCAGAAACTGCACGCCCGCGGCCCCATGGGACTGCCGGAACTGACCTCCACCAAGTACGTCGTCACGGGTGACGGACACATCCGCTGACACCCGCCGACACGCGGAAGTGTCCTCCGGACGGCCCACAGACAGTCCGGATTCCCCTGCCCAAAGGACCAACTTCCGCATTACTCTGGACAGATGCCGGACGATGACGAGTTCGCCTCCGTAGTCCTCGACGAAGAATTCGTACGGTCCGCTCTGTTCCATGAGCCCTCGGCCAAGGAACGGATGCTTGCCGTCGCCGAAGGTCCCGCGCTACCGCCCGGCTGGCCGGGTCGGAATCGAGCCGGTGCTCACGCCGCTGTCCCCGAACTGGACGAAGCGGGAGTACCGGATTCCGACGACCTCTACCCGGCCGGACGGCCGTACCGCGGGAGCAGTACCCGCTGGCACCGTCCGGTGGCCTGGGCCCTGGCCGTGGTCATGGGCATAGGGGTGGTCGCCCTGACCTTCGCCGCGGTCTACCGCGGCGCGGGCGGCGCGACCCGACCACCGGTGGTCCCCCCGCCGTCCAGCGGCCCGGTCGGCACACAGAGCAGCCTGCCTCCGGTCGCCGCGAACCGGCTTCCCTGATCTCCTGTCATAAGTTGACCGGTACCAGGGCGTTTATTCGCACGCCCAGAGACTTAACCTTGTGATATGAGCGGGCCTGGAAATCCTCCTGAGGGCACGCCCGAGGGCGTCCCCGGAGGCGGTGAGGACGAGTACCGATCCGTCGTGTTCGACGAGTCGTTCGTCCGGGCTGCCCGGATCCAGGAGTTCTCCGCCCAGGAGCGGCTGGACGACGCCGACCGGGCGGTCCGCGTCCGGCACGCGCTGCCGCGCGGCCTCGCCCGGCAGGCGGTCGCCCTCATCACGCTCATCGTCGTCGCCTTCGGCTTCGCCATCTACATGGGCGTCAGGCACCCCTACAAGGGCCGCGGCCAGGACGCCACGGAACAGCTCAGGGCCACCGTCATCCCGCTGGTCCCGTCCGGCAAGGTCGCCTCGGTCTCCGCGACCGAGCCCTTCCGCGGACAGCGCGCGGAGGCGTACCGGGTCGGCGCCGAGGGCATCACGATGCCCGCGATCCACCGGATCGGCGACTACGGCGTGGGCGAGGTGACGCAGGCCTTCAGCACCGCGAAGCTCTATCTGACCGACTCGTCGATCAATCAGGAGACGGTCACCGGCGGCGATGTGAGCAGTGTCCGCGCCCTGCTCGACCCCGGACAGCTCGACCAGTTCGACAGCAGCCTGACCCGGCCGTACACCGACGGCACCCACGAGGCGACCGGCTGGCTGGTCCGCTTCGACCCGGCGGCGCGGGTGCGGCTGGTCCGGGACGGCATCCGCGTGCAGGGCACCCTGGACGCCACCGAGACCGGCGACGACGAGCTGGAGATCGCCGCGGACCACACCTTCGTCTACGCGCTGTACCGGCCGGGATTCGCCGACAACGCCGTGTCGCTGTTCACCGTGCGCCGCCAGATGCGATTCCGCTTCAGCCACGCCGACCTGCGCCAGCGCCAGATCCAGGTCGTCCAGGCCGATGTGGCGGCGGGACCGCTGGCCTGCGGCGCGGCCGTACAGAACTACTTCCGGCCGATACTGGCCGGCCAGTCGGCGCCCGGCGCGGTCGCCGGAGCCGATCCGTACCGCCACGACCGGCCGGTCGGCGCGGTCTGCGCCCCGCTGACCGACGCCACCACCGGGCAGCCGCCGGCCACCGCGAGCACGACGGCGCCGGGCGTGCGGCCGAGCAGCACGACGGCGCCGGGCGTGCTGCCGAACGCCACATGGCTGCCGCGGGGCGCCGCGGGCGCGCCCGGCGCGCCGGGAAGCCCCTCGGTCAGCCCATCCCCGGCTGCGGCTCGGACGGCGGCCCCGAGTCCTCGGGCGAGTCGCCCGAGCCTTCTGACGCCCCCGCCGCCCCGTTCGTCGAGCCCGAGCCTGTGAAGCGGTCGCGCAGCTTGCCGCCGATGTCGCCCGCCCCGGACGAGATGTCCCGGATCAGCCCCATCAGCGGGTCCTTGCTGCTCTTCACCGTATCGGCGTAATGCGTCGCGGACTCCTTGAAGGAGTCGTACACCGAGGTGTCCTTGTCCTCCTCGCGCCGCGGGTAGTGGCCGTCCATCAGCCGCTGGTAGTCCCGGCTGCCCGCCCACTTGCGCAGCTCGGCGGCGCGCACCGTGGTGAACGGGTGACTGCGCGGCAGCACGTTGAGGATCTTCAGCACCGAGTCGCGCAGATCGCCCGCCGCCTCGAACTCGTCGGCCTGCTTCAAGAACGCGTCCACGTTCATCTCGTGCAGATGGTTGCCGCCCGCGATCTTCATCAGACCGCGCATCGACGCCTGCACGTCCTGACCGACCAGCAGACCGGCGCGGTCCGCGGACAGTTCCGACTTGCGGAACCACTCGCGCAGCGCGGTGACGATCGCGAGGATCGCCAGATTGCCCAGCGGGATCCACGCCACGCGCAGCGCCAGGCTGGTGAGGAAGAGCAGTATCGTCCGGTACACCGAGTGGCCGGACAGCGCGTGGCCCACCTCGTGGCCGACGACCGCCCGCATCTCCTCCTCGTCGAGCAGCTCGACCAGGCCGGTGGTGACCACGATGATCGGCTCGTCCATGCCGATGCACATCGCGTTGGGCTGCGGGTCCTGCGTCACGTACATCGCCGGGACCTTTTCCATGTCCAGGATGTAACAGGCGTCCCGTAGCATCGCGTTGAGATGCGCGAACTGCTCGTCGCTGACCCGCACCGAGTCCGACAGGAACAGCAGCCGCAGCGACCGCTCGGGCAGCAGACCGCTGAGCGCCTTGAAGACCGTGTCGAAGCCGCTGAGCTTGCGGAGCGCCACCAGCGCGGACTTGTCGGCCGGGTGCTCGTACGCCCGCGACGAGATACCGGGGAAGCGCTTGCGGTTGCGCCCCGGCAGGTTCTTCTGACCGTCCTGCGTGTCGTTCGGTCCATTCGGCACGGACATACTGGCCCAACCCCCTGATAGCCAACCGGTACATACTCTGGACGCGCGGAGCCTGCGCGAAGTTCCCTTCCGCCCGCCCGTACGATGTGCCGAGAGTCTTCTCCCCCGTCCCCGATATCGCAAAGGGTCCCGCTGATCATGTCGTCCAACGCAGCCTCCGCCCTGACCACACTCGCCGAGGGGGGCGGCAACCACAACAGCCTCAGCCCGTACGTGACCGGCTTCGGCGCACTGGCCGCCCTGCTGCTCCTGCTGTGGATCGTGACCCGCTTCAACCGGGACTGACCATGCCGGACGCGAAGCACCGCATCGGGGTGATGGGCGGCACCTTCGACCCCATCCACCACGGTCACCTGGTCGCCGCCAGCGAGGTCGTCAGCCTCTTCCACCTCGATGAGGTGGTCTTCGTGCCGACCGGCCAGCCGTGGCAGAAGAGCGACCAGAAGGTGTCGGCCGCCGAGGACCGCTACCTGATGACGGTGATCGCCACCGCGTCCAACCCGCAGTTCTCGGTGAGCCGCAGCGACATCGACCGCGCGGGCAAGACGTACACCATCGACACCCTGCGCGATCTGCGCGCCGAGCACCCGGGCGCCGAGCTGTTCTTCATCACCGGTGCCGACGCGCTCTCCCAGATCTTCTCCTGGCGGGACGCGGAGGAACTGTTCTCTCTCGCGCACTTCATCGGGGTCACACGCCCCGGGCATACGCTGTCGGACCCGGGCTTCCCCGAGGGCGGTGTCTCGCTCGTGGAGGTCCCGGCGCTGGCGATCTCCTCCACGGACTGCCGCCAGCGGGTGGCCAAGGGGGATCCTGTCTGGTACTTGGTTCCGGACGGTGTAGTGCGCTACATCGACAAACGCGCGCTGTACCGGGACGCGACCGGGTAGCTCCGCAACGAACCACGTGAAGGGGTTCCTCGTGAACGACGCAAACCCCCGTTGGCAGCAAGCCGAGGGCGGTCCTGAGAACGAGAGAGACCCTTACGCGCAAGACCCCTACTACCAGCAGCAGCCCTACGGTTACGACCCGTACGCACAGCCCCATCCCGCGCAGCAGCAACAGGGGCAGCAGCCGCAGCAGCAGGCCGCTCAGCAGGCGCCGCCGCACGTCCCCCAGCAGCAGCCGCACCCCGGTTACCAGGACCCGTACTACGGCGACCCCTCGCAGACCTACGCCGGCCAGCAGCAGGGCTGGATCCCGCAGCAGCCCCAACAGCCGTACTACGAACAGGGACCGGGCCCCGGCGGCTACGGCCAGGGCCAGGGCCACGCGCCGGGCCAGAGCCAGGGACAGGGCCAGGGTTACGGCGCGGGGCAGCCGCAGGCGTACGACACCGGGCAGCACACCGTCTACGAGACCGGCCAGCAGCCCCCCGTGTACGACACCGGCCAGCACGCGGTCCACGACACGGGCCGGCAGCAGCCGGTCTACGACACCGGTCAACAGCAGCCCGTCTACGACACGGGCCAGCAACCGGTCTACGACACCGGCCGGCACGCCGTGTACGAGACCGGGCAGCAGCCGCCGGTGTACGAGACAGGGCAGCAGCCGCCCGTGTACGACACCGGGCAGCAGCCGGTCTTCCACGAGGAGCCCGGGACGCGGCAGGCGCCGGCCGCCGCGGGCGGGGCGAAGGGGCCCGACGGGCAGTATCTGACCGAGCAGTTCGCCTTCATCGACGAGGACTCGGAGGAGTCGGAAGAGGTCATCGACTGGCTGAAGTTCTCCGAGTCGCGCACCGAGCGCCGCGAGGAGGCCAAGCGGCGCGGCAAGAACCGCAAGGTCGGCCTGATCCTGCTGGTCGTGCTCGCGATGCTCGGCGGCGTCGGCTACCTGTGGCAGGCGGGCAAGCTGCCCGGCCTCGGCGACTCGAAGGGCCCGGCCGCGGCGGCGGGCGGCGCGCAGAAGCGCGACGTCATAGTCGTGCACCTGATGCCGGTCGACAAGGGCGCGCCCGCCACCGCGCTCCTGGTGGACAACGAGACCAAGGGCCGCGGTACGACGGTCCTGCTGCCCAACTCCCTCAACGTCACCACCGAGGACGGCACGTCGACCACCCTGGACAAGGCGGTCGGCGACGGCGTCGGCCCGACCAGGGACGCCCTCAACTCGCTGCTCGGCTCCGACATCAAGGGCACCTGGCGGCTGGACACCCCGTATCTGGAACTGCTGGTCGACTCGCTCGGCGACGTCTACGTCGACACCGACGCCGAGGTGAAGGGCACCGGCAAGGACAAGGACAAGACGCTCGTCCGGCAGGGCAAGCAGACCGAGCTGACCGGCCAGGCGGCCGTCGCGTACGCCACCTACCTCGCGCCGGGCGAGCCGCAGACCAAGCAGCTCAGCCGCTTCGGGCAGGTCATGCAGGCGCTGCTGAAGAAGATGCCCAGCGACGCGGCGTCCGCGACCAAGACCGTCCAGTCGCTGGCCCAGATCCTCGACCCGTCACTGACCGACCAGCAGCTCGGCGCGTCGCTCGCGCAGCTCGCGGAGCTGGCCAAGACCGGCGCGTACGACACGGCGATGCTGCCGGTGCAGAAGGACGGCACGCTCACCGCGAAGACCAGCGACAGCGTCGTCAAGGACATCCTCGGCGGCACGGTCAAGACCTCCGACGCGACCGCGCAGGCCCGCGTGCAGATCAAGGACGCCACCGGCGACAAGAA
The DNA here is from genome assembly GCF_055559175.1 of Streptomyces sp. NPDC024632. NCBI lineage: Bacteria > Bacillati > Actinomycetota > Actinomycetes > Kitasatosporales > Streptomycetaceae > Streptomyces > Streptomyces sp. NPDC024632. The sequence continues at coordinate 404,800 of NZ_JBVHLD010000003.1, read as the reverse complement.
GTCGGGCCCGATGGCGCAGGCCGCGATCGTCAACGGCGGCACGTACACCTATGTGCCGGGCGGCACGGCGGACAAGTCCCAGGCCCTCTCGCAGATCGTCTACGGCGACGACGCGCGGCTGGCCGCGGCCAAGGACGTCGCGTCCACCCTGGGGCTGCCCGCGAGCGCGGTGAAGAAGGGCACGGTGCCGGCGACCGCGGACATCTCGGTGGTGCTCGGCAAGGACTACAAGCAGACGGGCCAGTGAGCGCCCGCCGCGGGCTCCGGTCGCCGGTGACCGAGCGTGGTGACCGGTCCGCGGCGATCGGCGCATGGTGACCGGCGCGCGGTCACCGGCCCGTGGTGACCGGCGCGCGGTGATCGAAAAGGGGTCGGGGGCTGTCCGAGGGTCGTGAGACCCTTGGGTGACCAGCCCCCGACCCGAAAGTCTCCTCAGTGACCGCCACGGACCGTTCCATCGAGCTGACCCGTACCGCCGCCCAGGCCGCGGCCGACAAGCTCGCGCACGACATCATCGCCTACGACGTCAGCGACGTCCTCTCCATCACCGACACCTTCCTGGTGGCCTCCGCGCCCAACGACCGACAGGTCAAGGCCATCGTCGACGGCATCGAGGAGACCCTGGCCAAGGAGCTGGACGCCAAGCCGGTGCGGCGCGAGGGCGAGCGGGACGGCCGCTGGGTGCTGCTCGACTACATCGACATCGTGGTGCACGTGCAGCACTCAGAGGAGCGGGTCTTCTACGCCCTGGAGCGGCTGTGGAAGGACTGCCCGGAGATCGAGCTGCCGCAGGACGCGGTCGCGACCCGCGGCAAGGGCGCCGAGCACGCCCAGGCGCAGGAGGCGCAGGACGAGGGAGACCTGAACTGAACGGGAACAAGGGCGGCCGTGGCCGCCGGATCGTGCTCTGGCGGCACGGCCAGACGGCCTGGAATCTCGAACAGCGCTTCCAGGGCAACACCGACATCGAGCTGACCGCCGAGGGCACGGCGCAGGCGCGCCGCGCCGCCCGGCTGCTCGCGGCGCTGCGGCCGGACGCGATCATCGCCTCCGACCTGCGTCGGGCCGCGGGCACCGCCGCGGAGCTTGCCGCGGTGACCCACCTGCCGGTCACGCACTACGAGGGCCTGCGCGAGACCTTCGCCGGAGCCTGGCAGGGCCTGACCCACGCCGAGATCGTCGAGCGCTACGGCGAGCAGTACGCGGCCTGGAAGCGCGGCGAGCCGGTGCGGCGCGGCGGCGGCGAGCTGGAGACCGAGGTCGCCGACCGGGCCGCCCCCGTGGTGCTGACCGCCGCCGACAAGCTCGCCGACGACGGCGTCCTCGTCGTCGTCAGCCACGGCGGCACCATCCGCACCACCATCGGACGGCTGCTCGGCCTGGAGTCCACGAGCTGGGAGTCGCTCGGCGGCCTGACGAACTGCTGCTGGTCCGTCCTCGGCGAGGGCGCCCGCGGCTGGCGTCTCCTTGAGCACAACGCGGGCACCCTGCCGGAGCCGGTCCTCGGCGACGACACCTGAGCGCGCGCCGGACCGTGCTCGCGGCGGCCTCCGGACGGCCCTCGACCGGGTCCGGGACGCGTCCGCGCGCGGCGGTGCAGCGGATTTCGTTTCCGGCGCGCTCACCGGCTATGCTTCTTCTCGTCGCCGGGGAAACCCGCGCTGACGCGGGGCTGTAGCTCAGTTGGTAGAGCGCTTGCATGGCATGCAAGAGGTCCGGGGTTCAATTCCCCGTAGCTCCACAAGGTCGAGGGCGGAGTGTGCTCGCGGATAACGCGAGTCACTCCGCCCTCTGTCGTTTCTGCCCGGCTGCGCCTCGCGCCGCGGGGGCTTCGCCACCGTGGGGTCGGCCGGGCCGGGCGCCGAGGCGGGAGTACCCGGGGACAGGGTCCACACGCGACGTACGAAGGTCCCGTTCCCTCACCGGGGGAGCGGGACCTCTGCGTTCCGGCCCTCCCGCGTGGCCTGCTCGGCCTTCTCGCGCAGGATCTCGGAGAGCGGGCGGCCGTGCTCGGGGCAGCCGACGACCGGGTCGGGGATGGCGCGCAGGCGCTCGATCCGGCGGGTGTCCTGCGCGCCGAGCGGGGTGTAGACGACGATGCGGTGCTCGGCCATGCCGTCGATGCTCAGCGAGCTGGACGACAGATTGACGGTGCCGACCGCGTGGTGCCGGAAGACCTTGACCCGCCTGCCCGGCGCGGCCACGGCTGCCGGGACCCCGGGGGCGGCGGGGGTGGTGCGGCGGGGTCTCGACCTGCCGGGCCTGGTCGTGCTCGGCGCCGCGGTGACGCTGCTCACCGTGCCGCTCGTCCTCGGGCAGGAGGAGGGCTGGCCGCTGTGGGACTGGTTCTCGCTGGGCCTGAGTGTGCTGCTCTTCGCGCTCTTCACGGTGCTCGAAGCGCGGCTCGCCCGGCGCGGCGGCGCCCCGCTGGTGTCCGCGCGTGTGCTGCGGGCGCCGGGCATGCCGCGCGCGGTGACGGTGATCTCGCTGACGATGGCGGCCAACGCGGGATTCCTCTTCGCCATCGCCCTGCACCTCCAGTCGGGCCTCGGCGACAGCGCGCTGCGCACCGGTCTGACCTTCGCGACCTGCGCGGTCACGTTCGGCGCCGTCGGCCTCAACTGGCGTCGGCTGCCGGTGTCCTGGCGGCCGTGGCTCGCCCCGGCGGGCCTGCTGGTCGCGGCCGGGTCCTTCGCGGGCCTCGGGCTCGCGCTGCGCGGCGGCGGCCACGGCGGGGCGCTGCTCTACGGCAGGCTGCTGCCCCTGGGCGCCGGACTCGGCCTCGCCTTCAGCCCGACGCTCACCCTGGCGCTCGGCAAGGTCGCGCCGCGCGACGCGGCGGAGGCCAGCGGCCTGCTCGCCACCGTCACCCAGCTCGGCCAGCTCCTCGGCGTCGCCACCCTCGGCACGCTCTACCTCAACCGGCTCGACCTGCCCGGCGCCCACCCCTCGGCCCACGCCTACGCCGTGACGTCGGCGGCCATGGCGGCGGTGTCGTCGGTCGGCGCCGTGGTCGCGGTCGAGTGGCGGCGGAGCGGGCGGCGCCGGGCCTGAGGCACGGGGCCTGTGCCGGTGCGTCCTACGCGTCCTGCGCGGCCTCCGCGTCCAGGGACGGGTAGTCGGTGTAGCCGCGCTCGTCGCCGCCGTAATACGTGGCCCGGTCCGGGGTGTTGAACGGTCCGCCCGCGCGGAGCCTGCGCGGCAGGTCGGGGTTGGCGAGGAAGAGGGCGCCGTACGAGAGCATGTCGGCGGTGCCGTCCTCGATCAGCGCCAGCTCCTCCGGGCCCGAAGGGCGGCCGACCGTACGGGCGTTGAGGATGAGGGCGCCGGAGAAGCGTTTGCGCAGCTCCAGGGTGAGCGCCCGGTCGTCGTTCTCGATGAGGTGCAGATACGCGGGGCCGACCGCTTCGATCGCCTGGACCAGCGCGACATACGTCGGTCCCGGCTCCGGCTCGTGGAGGTCGCCGAGCGGATTGCCGGGCGAGACGCGCAGGCCCGTACGGTCGGCGCCGATCGCCCCGGCCACCGCCGTGACCAGCTCGACCGCGAACCGTATCCGGCGTTCGGGGGAGCCGCCCCAGTCGTCGGTGCGGACATTGGAGTTGGGCGCGAGGAACTGGTGCGCCAGATAGCCGTTGGCCGCGTGCACCTCGACACCGTCGAAGCCCGCCGTGATCGCGTTGCGGGCCGCGGCGGCGTGGTCGGCCACGGTCTGCCGGATGCCGTCCTCGGTCAGCTCCTCGGGGACGACGAACTCCTTCGGCCCGTCCCGCGTGTACACCGTGCCCTGGGCGGCGACGGCCGAGGCGCCGACCGGTACGAGGCCGTCGGGCAGCAGGGAGGGGTGGCCGATCCGGCCGGTGTGCATGAGCTGCGCGAAGATCCGGCCGCCCGCCGCGTGCACGGCGTCGGTGACCCGGCGCCAGGCGGCGATCTGCTCGTCGCTGTGCAGACCGGGAGTGTCGGGATAGCCCTGGCCGACGGGGGAGGGCTGGGTGCCCTCGGTGACGATCAGCCCGGCGGAGGCGCGCTGCGCGTAGTAGCGCACGGCGGCGTCGGTCGGGGCGAGTCCGGGACCGTACGCCCTGCTGCGGGTCATCGGTGCCATGACGATACGGTTCGGCAGCCGCACACCGCCGAGGTCGAGGGGGTCGAACGCGGTGGTCAAAGCGGTCTCCAGGCTCGTCCGGCGGCGGGGCTCGTAGTCGGCCGAAAGCCACCGTAACCGCGGATCCGCCCCGGAAATGTTGAGGATTCATGAACTTCCGGCCGGAGCGGCCGGGGCGGCCGGAGCGGGGGCGGGCGCCGTGACCAGGGGCGCCGCGGGGTCGGGAGCCGCCTCCGGAATCGGCGCCGGACGACGGCTTTCGGCGGTTGACACGCGCCTGGAGGGCATGGTGTACAGCGCGCGGACGGCCAGCGTGCCCGCCAGCGCCAGGAACGCCACGGCCGCCAGCGGATAACCGGCCGACAGCAGTATCTGCGGGCCGCTCTGCCGCAGCTCCAGCCGTCCGGGGCCGTGCGGCACCGCCCACAGCGCGAAGGAGCAGAAGAGACCGCAGGCCGCGGCCGTCCCGGCCGCCCACCGCCAGTCCCCGCGGCGCAGCGCCTCGGAGCCGAGCAGCACCAGTATCGGCACCGCCCACACCCAGTGGTGCGACCACGACACCGGACTGACCAGCAGCGCCGTCATGGCGCAGGCCACCGCCGCCCACGCGGGCCCGTACGGCAGCCGGTCCCCGGCCAGCAGCGCCGCGACGGCCACCGCGAGCCCGGCCAGACCCGCCACGGCGGCGCCCGCCAGCCAGACCGTCCCCGGGTCCCCGGTGTGCTGGAACCGGGCGACCACCCCGCGCAGCGACTGATTGGCGGTGTCCTCGCCGAAGCCGACCCGGTCCGGCGCGAGCACCACCCCCGTCCAGAACCGCCGCGAGTCGTACGGCAGCGCGAGCGCCGCGACCGCGACCGTACCGGCGAAGGTGCCGCCCGCCACCAGCGCGCGCCGCACATAGGGCGCGCCGCTTCCCTCCCGGCGCAGCGCCGCCGCCCCCGCCACGGCCAGGAAGACGGCGAAGAGCGCGGGCGTCAGCTTGATCCCGGCGGCGATCCCGATCCCGGCCCCCGCCCAGCGGTGCGCGGCAGGGCGGGTCAGGTCCCACAGCACCAGCACCGCGAGCAGCAGATTGACCTGCCCGTAGCGCAGGGTCGTCCACACCGGCTCGCACCACACCGCCGCCGCGGCCACGGCGAGCACCACCGCGGCCCGCGGCGCGCGTACCGGACGGCCGGCCAGCCGCAGCGACAGCGCGACCAGCGCCACCAGCAGCAGCAGATTCCCGGCCGTCGCCGCCGTCCGCATCGCTCCGGGCCGCAGCCACGTCAGCGGCACGAACAGCAGCGCGGCGAACGGCGGATACGTCGTCGGCAGCCGCGCGTACGTCGCCCGCATCGCGTACAGGTCACCGCCGCCGCGTACCGTCAGGCCCTCGGCCCGGTACACCATGAGGTCGATCATCGACACGTGCGCGCCGCGCTGCGCCGCCCAGAATCCGGCGAAGGACGCGAGGCAGCCGACCCCGGCCGCGGTCACCGCCGCCGCCCGCCGCCGCCGTACCGCGCCCACGCCACCACGCTCCTCCCGCCGTCACGGAACTCCGAGGTCGGAGGCCCGCCACCGGCCGGAAACGAGTTGGCGGTCCCGGCCCGCGGCCGTGTAATGTATCCCGAGTCGCCGGGCCCACCGCCCGACACCACGCGGGGCTGTAGCTCAGTTGGTAGAGCGCTTGCATGGCATGCAAGAGGTCCGGGGTTCAATTCCCCGTAGCTCCACGAGTGAGAGAGCGAGACCTGTCCGCAGATGGCGGACGGATCTCGCTCTTTTCCGTTGCGCGGCGGCCGGCTCCTGCGGCGTCCGCGGGGCGCGGCTTCGGACCGGCCGCGAGCCCGGTCTGTTCTGACCGGCCGCGGAATCCGTCACCCGACCGGCCTGACGGCTGGTCAACTACCCTGGGCGCACAGGGCGGAAGCGACGGGGGAGAGACCTCTTGGACCAGCTGGACTGGCAGTTGATCGACCGTGAGTTCCTCGCCGGTCGGCGCGAGGCCTCGCGGGAGAGTCTGGTCCGCTACTTCGACGGTGCCCTGCCGACCTGGGAGACGGTGCTGGCGGACGTGCCGCGCCGCGAGGCGGTCTCGCGTATCACCGGGAATCTGCTGTACGAGCGCGGCTCGGCGAGCACCGTGCACCTGGTGGTGGGCCCCAGCGGCGAGGGCAAGTCGACGCTGATCCGGCAGGTCGCCGTCGATCTCGCGAGCAGCCACGAGGACTGGCGGGTGTACTGGCGGGACTCCGGCGACACCCTGGACCTGAAGTGGATCGCGGAGCTGGACCCGGACCGCAACACGCTCTTCGTCTCGGACGACGCGGAGAAGATCGCGACCGGCTGCTTCGACGTCCTGCGGCGGCTTGAGGGCCGCTCGGACCTGCACTTCCTGCTGGCCGCGCGGGACACCGACTGGCGGGCCGTCAGGGCCGACTCGCTGCCGTGGAACACGCTGAACGTCACGCCGAAGCGGATCGCCCTGCGCGGCCTCGGCAAGGACGGCGTGGACGCGCGGGAGATCGTCGAGGCGTGGACGCGGTCGCAGGCGCTCGGCCAGCTCGCCTCGTACAACCAGGTCGAGGACCGCGTGGCGGCGCTGCTCGCGGCGGTCCGCGGCGAGGAGGCCAGCCTGGAGGACGGCGCGCTGCTCGGCGGCATGCTCCGGGTCCGCGTCGGCGACCGGCTCGACGGCCATGTGCAGCAGATGCTCGGACGCCTGGTCCACTACCCGTTGAGCAACGGCCGCACGCTCGCGTACGCCTTCTTCATGATCGCCGCCCTGCACGGCATCAATGTGCGGGAGATGTCGCCGCGGCTGCTCGCCGAGGCGCTCAACATCGACGTGAGCCGGGTCGAGGAGGAGATCGTCATCCCGCTCGGCGAGGAGGCGGCGGCGGCCCGCGCGGGCGACCGGCTGCTCGTCAGGCACCGCGCGGTCGCCGAGTCGGCGCTGCGCGTCGCCCGCAGCCTCGGCGTCGACATGAAGGACATCTACGCGCGCCTGACCCGCGTCGGCATCCGCGTGGCGACCCGGCCCGGAAGCGGCCTGGACGCCAAGGAGTTCCGGTACATGTCGCAGAAGCTGAGCAGCTCGCCCGAGTACGCGATCGGCTCCGCCCGCGCGGCCGTGGAGGAGGAGCCCGACGACCTGCGCCGGGTGGTCAACCTCGTCGTGGTGCTGCGGCACAACGCCATGAACGACGAGCTGACGGCGGTCGCGCAGGAGCATGTCGGCCGGATCCGTACGATGGTCAACTCCCGTGAGGCGGCCCGGCGGTTCTTCTACGAGTGGTCGATCGCGGAGGGCAAGTCCGGCCGCCCTGAGATCGCCTGCTGGCTCACCGCGGTGTCGCTGGCCGATCTGGCGTGGGCCGATCCGCTGCGCGACGAGCGGGACGTCGAGTGGCGGATGGCCGGTTTCGTACCGGGGTTCAAGGCCCTGGCCGCGCGCACCGGGGACGAGCGGTTCGCGCGCGGGGTGCGCGCGGTCGAGACGCTGCTGCGCGGCTGGCCGGTCAGCCCGCGTACCGAGCGGGACATGGTCATGTACCGCTCCTACGCCAAGAGTCAGGGCGTGCCGGAGATGGACCGCGACACCTGCCGTACGGAGTTGACGGCCGCGGTCGTGGCCGCCTGGCGATTGCGGTCGCGTGAACTTCCCGACGTTCCCGCGGGATCGACCTTGCGCTTCCACCGACTGTTCCAGAAGCTGGACGAGCACCCCGCCTGACCGGGCGGGCGGCCCCGACGGGCCCCGTGCCCGATCGGGCACGCGACCTGAACGGCCATACGCACGACGGGCGGTGGCTACCGTTCCTTGACCCGCTCTTGGGAAAACCATGCCCCTGACATGAACCGATCAGCGAAAGAGTGTCGCTCTGCGGTACGAGCCGTACGGATAGCGGCGACACCGCACTTCGCGACAACTCGCTTCGCATGGGGGTTTCATGAGATTTGAGCGCAAGAGAACGCGTGTGGGACTGGTGGCGGCCGCCGCGCTGCCCCTGGTCGCCGGCGCGCTCGCGCTTGGCACCCAGTCCGCCACGGCCGACCAGCCCAGCGGACGCCAACTCCTCTCCGGCACCAAGCCGCAGTGGGCCACCACCCAGGCAGACAAGGGCGCGACCGCGAACACCGGCAAGGTGTCCGTCCGCGTCTATCTGGCCGGACGGGACGCGAAGGGCCTCGCGGCCTACGCCAAGTCCGTCTCGGATCCGAACTCGGCTGACTACGGTCACTATCTGACCACCGCGCAGACCCAGTCGCGTTACGGTGCGACGAAGGCCCAGATAGCCGAGGTCACCGACTGGCTGAAGTCCTCCGGCCTGAAGGTGACCGCGACCTCCCAGCACTACATCGCCGTGACCGGTGACGTGGCCGCCGCGGAGAAGGCTTTCGGCACCCAGCTCCACAACTACTCCAAGGCGGGCCACACTTACCACGCCCCGGCGACCACGGCGTCCGCGCCCGCCTCGCTCAAGGGCGCGGTGCTGACCGTCACCGGCCTGGACAACGCACCCAAGAAGTCCAGCCACGACGACACGCTGCCGCCTCCGGACGCGGTCTTCAAGAACGCCGGACCCTTCTCCACGTACTTCGGCTCGAACACCAACAACAAGCTCCCCAACGCGTACGGCACCAAGGCGCCTTACGCGATCAAGGGCTACACCGGTGAGCAGCTCCGTGCCGCGTACGGCGCCGGCAAGTACACCGGCAAGGGCGTGACGGTGGCCATCACCGACGCGTACGCCTCGCCGACCATCGCCGCCGACGCCTCGCAGTACGCCAAGCGCAACGGCGACCAGAAGTACAAGAAGGGCCAGCTCTCGCAGGTCCTGCCGAGCGAGTTCACCAACACCGACGAGTGCGGCGCGTCCGGCTGGTACGGCGAGGAGACGCTCGACGTCGAGGCCGTGCACGCGGTCGCCCCCGACGCGAACATCGTCTACCTCGGCGCGGCCTCCTGCTACGACGACGACTTCCTCGACACGCTCAACAAGGTCGTGGACGGCCACCTGGCCGACATCGTCTCCAACTCGTGGGGCGACGTCGAGGCCAACGAGACCCCGGACGTGGCCGCGGCCTACGACCAGGTCTTCCAGCAGGGCGCTGTCGAGGGCATCGGCTTCTACTTCTCCTCCGGTGACAACGGCGACAACGTCGCCTCCACCGGTGTGAAGCAGGCCGACACCCCCGGAAACTCCGACTGGGCCACCTCCGTCGGCGGCACCTCGCTGGCGGTCGGCAAGAACGACAAGTACAAGTGGGAGACCGGCTGGGGCACCGAGCGCGCCCCGCTGTCGGCCGACGGCAAGTCCTGGGTGGGCTTCCCCGGCCCGTACACCTCGGGCGCGGGCGGCGGCACCAGCAAGCTGTACGCGCAGCCGTACTACCAGCGCGGCGTCGTCCCCGACTCGCTGGCGCTCGCCAACGGCGGCACCGTCAAGCAGCGTGTCGAGCCCGACATCGCCGCGGTCGCCGACCCGAACACCGGCTTCCTCGTCGGTCAGACCCAGACCTTCCCCGACGGGTCGCTCCAGTACAGCGAGTACCGGATCGGCGGCACCTCGCTCGCCGCGCCGGTGATCGCGGGCGTCCAGGCGCTGTCGCAGCAGGCCCGTAACGGCATCGCGATCGGCTTCGCCAACCCGCTCATCTACAACAAGTACGGCACGTCCGCGTACCACGACGTGACCGACCACCCGCTGGGCCAGGGCCAGGGTCTCGCCGTCGTGCGTGTCGACTTCGCGAACGCCTTCGACGCCTCGGACGGCACGATCACCTCGCTCCGTACCCTCGGTGCGGACGCGTCGCTGCACGCCACGGTCGGCTACGACGACGTCACCGGCGTCGGCACCCCGGGTGCCGACTACGTGAAGTCGTACCTGCCGCCGAAGAAGAACGGCAAGCACTGAACGGTGTGACGCGGTTCTGAGAACGGTGTGACGCGGTTTTGATCCGACGCGCCTCCGCGTTTCGGACATGGTTCTACGCCGATCCGGCGCGGATCCGAGGCGTGCGGACGCGCTTCGGAAGCGTTTCGGACGCGGTGAAGCGGGGCCCGTACCGGGGAGCGATCCTCGGTGCGGGCCCCGCCCCCGCTGCGGTAACCTGATGCCATGCGAGCTGTGAGCCTCCTGCTTAGCGAGCCGCGCTGACCGAGAACCCCGTCAGTGCGGCACCCCTCCTGCGCGAGGGGCTTTTTTGTTTCCGCAGGCAGCGACGGGCAGCAGGCTTCCGGGCCGCAGCCGTCAAGACATCGATGGAGTACCGAGGACGATGAGCGAGATCACCCCGGCCGCCGAGACGGCTGCGCCCCACCGCTACACGGCCGAACTGGCCGCGGACATCGAGGGCCGCTGGCAGGACTTCTGGCAGGCCCACGGCACCTACGAGGCGCCGAACCCCAGCGGTGACCTGGACGGCGACCCCGAGACGGCCGCGCGCCCCAAGAAATTCATCATGGACATGTTCCCGTACCCCTCGGGCGCGGGACTGCACGTCGGCCACCCGCTGGGCTACATCGCGACCGACGTCTACGCCCGCCACCAGCGGATGACCGGCCACAATGTGCTGCACACCCTGGGCTTCGACGCCTTCGGCCTGCCCGCCGAGCAGTACGCCGTACAGACCGGCACCCACCCGCGGGTCACCACCGAGGCCAACATCGTCACGATGACGGCGCAACTGCGGCGGCTGGGCCTGGGCCACGACAAGCGCCGCTCCTTCGCCACGATCGACCCGGAGTACTACCGCTGGACCCAGTGGATCTTCCTGCGGATCTTCAACTCCTGGTACGACGAGGAGGCCGCCCGCGCCCGCCCGATCAGCGAGCTGGTCGAGCAGTACGAGGGCGGCGTCCGCGCGACCCCCGACGGCCGCGCGTGGGCGGAGCTGACCGTCGCCGAGCGCGCCGGTGTCCTGGACGGCCACCGGCTGGCGTACGTCGCCCAGTCGCCGGTCAACTGGTGCCCCGGACTGGGCACCGTGCTGGCCAACGAGGAGGTCACCGCCGACGGCCGTTCCGAGCGCGGCAACTTCCCCGTCTTCAAGGCCAATCTGCGCCAGTGGATGATGCGCATCACCGCGTACGCCGACCGGCTGCTGGACGACCTGGACCTGCTGGACTGGCCCGAGGCCATCAAGCAGCAGCAGCGCAACTGGATCGGGCGCAGCGAAGGCGCGCGCGTCGACTTCCCCGTGGCCGGCGCCGACCGCCCGATCACGGTCTTCACCACCCGTCAGGACACGCTGTTCGGCGCCACCTATATGGTGCTGGCCCCCGAGCACGACCTGGTGGACGCGATCGTCCCCGACGCCTGGCCCGAGGGCACCCACCAGGTGTGGACCGGCGGCCACGCCACGCCCGCCGAGGCCGTCGCCGCCTACCGCAAATTCGCCTCCTCGAAGTCCGACGTGGAGCGGCAGGCCGACGCCAAGGAGAAGACCGGCGTCTTTACCGGCGCCTTCGCCGTAAACCCCGTCAGCGGTGAAAATGTCCCCGTCTTCATCGCGGACTACGTGCTGATGGGCTACGGCACCGGCGCCATCATGGCCGTGCCCGCCCACGACGCCCGCGACTTCGCCTTCGCCCGCGCCTTCGAACTGCCGATGCGCTGTGTCGTGGCCCCCACCGACGGCCGCGGCACCGACCCTGCCCAGTGGGACGACGCCTTCGGGTCGTACGACGCGACGATCGTCAACTCGGCCGGGTCCGGGGTGTCCCTGGACGGCTTGGGCGTGGTCGAGGCGAAGGCCGTGATCACCGCCTGGCTGGCCGAGCGCGGCATCGGCGAGGGCACCGTCAACTACCGGCTGCGCGACTGGCTGTTCAGCCGTCAGCGCTACTGGGGCGAGCCCTTCCCCGTCGTCTACGACGAGGACGGCGTCGTGCACGCGCTGCCCGACTCGATGCTGCCCGTCGCCCTGCCCGAGGTCGACGACTACAGCCCCCGCACCTTCGACCCCGACGACGCGGACACCTCCCCGGAGCCGCCGCTGTCGCGCAACGAGGACTGGGTGACGGTCGAGCTGGACCTGGGCGACGGCGTCCGCACGTACCGCCGCGAGACCAACACCATGCCCAACTGGGCCGGTTCCTGCTGGTACGAGCTGCGCTACCTGGACCCGCACAACAGCGAGCGGCTGGTCGACCCGGCCATCGAGCAGTACTGGATGGGCCCGCGCGAGGGGCAGCCCGCGGGCGGCGTCGACCTGTACGTCGGCGGCGCCGAGCACGCGGTGCTGCACCTGCTGTACGCCCGTTTCTGGCACAAGGTGCTGCACGACCTGGGCCACGTCTCGTCCGTGGAGCCGTTCCACCGGCTGTTCAACCAGGGCATGATCCAGGCGTTCGTCTACCGTGACGCGCGCGGCATCGCGGTGCCCGCCGTCGAGGTCGAGGAGCGGGACGGCGGCTGGTTCTACCAGGGCGAGCCCGTCAGCCGTGTGCTGGGCAAGATGGGCAAGTCCCTGAAGAACGCCGTGACGCCCGACGAGATCTGCGCCGAATACGGCGCCGACACCCTGCGCCTGTACGAGATGGCGATGGGCCCGCTGGATGTCTCCCGCCCCTGGGACACCCGCGCGGTCGTCGGCCAGTACCGGCTGTTGCAGCGCCTGTGGCGCAATGTCGTGGACGAGGCCACCGGCGCGGTGACCGTCTCCGAGGCCGAGCCCGACGAGGCCACGCTGCGCGCGCTGCACAAGGCGATCGACGGTGTCACTGGCGATATGGCGGGCCTGCGCTTCAACACCGCCATCGCCAAGATCACCGAACTGAACAACCACCTGACGAAGACGGGCGGCCCCGTGCCGCGCGCCATCGCCGAGCCCCTGGTGCTGCTGATCGCGCCCCTGGCGCCGCACATCGCCGAGGAGCTGTGGAGCAGGCTGGGACACACTTCCTCCCTGGTGCACGAGCCCTTCCCGGTCGCCGACCCCGCCCTGGCGCAGGACGAGGCCGTCGTGTGCGTCGTCCAGATCAAGGGCAAGGTCAGGGCACGGTTGGAGGTTCCTCCGACCATTTCCGACACCGAGCTGGAGGCTCAGGCGCTGGCCGACCCGGCCGTCGTCGCGGCGCTGGGCGGTGCGGCGGTGCGCAAGGTGATCGTGCGGGCGCCGAAGCTGGTCAACATCGTGGTGTGAGGCGGCGGCTTCTTCGCAGGGGGCGCCGCCTCGCGGAGGGCGACCCTTAAGGGGCAGGTTGGGGGATCGGCCGGATCCCGCGGCCTGCCCCTCCCGTTTACGGTGGAGACGTCTACGGTGGATGGTGGAGTGTCCGCCGTTCGAGGTTGGAGGAGAGCGCCCGTGGAAATCGCAGGCTTCGTCGTCCTGGTGCTCTTCCTCGCCTTCGTCACGCTCGGGGTCGTGGCCACCGTCAAGACGGTGCGCGCCGCGCGCCGCGGTGTCGCCCGCGCCTCGGCCCAGGCGCGCCGCGCCATCGAGGACACCCAGCTCAAGGCCCGCCGCTACACCACCACCGGCCCCGCGGGCCAGGTCGCGCAGCTCCGTATCGACCTGCGCACCGCCATCGACAGCACCTTCCGCGCCCTCGAACACGACCCGTCGCTGACGGAGGCCGCCGGTCTCATGGCGCGCCTCAACGACCACGCCCGCACCCTCGACCGCGAGCTGGCCCTCCTGGAGCGCGAGCCCGACCGAGCCCGCCTCGCCGCGCTCCTCCCCGACCTCTCCACCCGCGCCCACCGCATCACCCACTCCGCGGACTCCCTGCGCTGGGCCGCCCAGGACCGCGCCCACCAGTTCGCCTCCGACGACCTCACCGCCCTCCGCCACCAGATCGACATCGAATCGGCCGCCCTCCGCCACTGGGAGCCGGCGGCTCCGCCGAAGCTGAGCCCGACTGCGGAGTAGGCCCTTTGGCGGGGTGCGAGGGGTGAGCTGTTGGCGGGGTGTCAGGGGTGAGCCGTTGGCGGTTGTGGCAGGCGTGAGCCCTCGGAGGGCCGCCAGGCGTGAGCCCTCGGAGGGCCGCCAGGCGTGAGCCCTCGGAGGGCCGCCAGGGGTGAGCCTTTGGCGGGCCGCCAGAAGCCGAATGCGGCCCGTCCGGCGTGTGCGGCCGAAGCCCGAGCCTGGCGGGGGTGCCAGAAGCGACGCGTCAACCCGTCCGGCGTGTGCGGGCGGGCCCCGGGGCTGGGGCGGGGCGCCGGAAGCGAACCATCAGCCCGTCAGGCGTTTGTGGGGCACCTCCCGGCGGCAGCCGGGGGAGAGCGGCCCGCCCGGCAGTGAGGGCCCGAGTACCGCCCCGACCTGCGCACCGGTAACCTCCCCGTCATGTCCCCGCATGTCGCCATCGTCACGGATTCCACGGCCTACCTCCACCCCGAGGCCGTGCGCCGGCACAACATCTCCGTCGTGCCGCTCACCGTGGTCATCGGCGACGAAGCCCTCGAAGAGGGCACCGAAATCTCCGCCCCCGCCGTGGCACGAGCCCTCCAGCGGCGACATCCGGTCACCACCTCCCGTCCGTCCCCGGCCGAATTCGCCGCCGTCTACGAGGCCGTCGCGGACGCGGGCGCGGAGGCGATCGTCTCGCTCCACCTGTCCGGCGAGTTCTCCGGCACCTACGACGCGGCGCTGCTCGCGGCGAAGGAGGCGGCGGTACCGGTGCGGGTGGTCGACACCGGAATGGTCGCGATGGCGCTCGGCTTCACCGTCCTCGCGGCGGCCGAGACGGCGGAAGCGGGCGGCACCCCGGACGGCATCGTCGCCGCCGCCGAGAAGCGGGCCGACGCCACCTCCGCGTACTTCTACGTCGACACGCTGGACTATCTGCGCCGGGGCGGCCGGATCGGCGCCGCCCAGGCGCTGTTCGGTTCCGCACTCGCCGTGAAGCCGCTGCTGCGCCTCGTCGACGGCCGGATCGAGCTGATGGAGAAGGTCAGGACGGCCTCCAAGGCGATCACCCGGCTGGAGGAGATCGTCGTCGAGCAGGCGGGCACCCGCCGGGTGACCCTCGCCGTCCACCACCTCGCCTCGGCCGACCGCGCGGCGGCCCTCGCGGACCGGCTGCGGGAGCGGGTGCCGGGCCTCGACGACCTGGTGGTCAGCGAGGTGGGCGCGGTGATCGGCGCGCACACCGGGCCGGGGCTGCTCGGGGTCGTCATCTCGCCGCACTGAGCGGGGTGGGTGCCCGTTGGGGGCATGGGGCTTCGGCGGCGTGGGCGACCTGCGCGGTGTGAGCGGTGTGAGCGGTGTGAGCGGTGTGAGCGGTGTGAGCGGTGTGAGCGGTGTGCGCGGCCTGCGCGATGCGCGCGGTGTGAGCGGTCGGCGGGGCCGTCGGCCGGGGGCCTGAATCACCCTCACGGGTGACGGAGTTATCCACAATCGCCGAGTTGTCCACAGATTCAGACCAAGATCGTCTTTCGGCGGTGATCGGGTCCAGCATCGGACCCATGAACTCTCTGGAACCGATCCGCACCGCCATCCGTCCGCAACGAAAGTCCGGCCCCGACCCGGCCGAGGTGCGCGAACGCGCCGCCGCGCTGTTCGGTACGGCGGTGGAGCGCGGCGCGCGGGAAGGGCCGCCGGGGGCGCGGTCGGAACCACCGGAACGGTCGGGGTCGTCGCCTGAGTCCACGCCTGAGTCCACGCTTGAGCCCTCGGCCAAGCCCTCGCCTGAGCCGCTGCCGCTGCCGCTGCCTCTGTCCGAGCGGCCCGCGGCGGCCGAGGAACCGACCGGTCCGGTACGACGCCTGCGCACCTGGCTCTTCGTCCGCTGCGGGCTGGAGTTCAAGACGGTGCTGGCGTTGGTGGCCGTACTGGTCATCGCGGGTGGCCTCGCGGTGCAGCACTTCGTGGCGGGCCGCCCCCGGACGATCGCGGTGCCGCCGCCGCTGTCGTCGTCGGGGAGGCCGCTGACGGCCGTGGGCGCCTCGGCCATGGCGTCGGCGGCCACGACCACCCCCGCGCCGAAACTCACCGTGGACATCGCGGGCAAGGTCGCCAAGCCGGGGCTACGGCGGCTTCCGTCCGGCTCGCGCGTCGCCGACGCCCTCTCTGCCGCCGGCGGCGCCCTCCCCGGCACGGACACCAGCACCCTCAACCTCGCCCGCCCCCTCACCGACGGCGAACAGATCCTGGTCGGCATCGCCCCGGCCCCCGGTGCCCCGGCCGATCCCGGCGACCCCGCCGCCGCCCCCGGCTCCCCGGTCAGCCTCAACTCCGCCACCGCCGCCCAACTCGACGCCCTGCCCGGCGTCGGCCCCGTCCTCGCCCAGCACATCCTCGACTTCCGCACCCGGCACGGCTCCTTCACCTCCGTCGACCAACTGCGCCAAGTCCCCGGCATCGGTGACCGCAAATTCACCACCCTCAAGCCCCTGGTCCACCCATGACCCGCCCCGTGCCCGGCAGCGACGACCCGGAGGGCGCTGGGCCCGCGGCGAGCGAGCGGGCCGCTGTGCACGCGGCGGCGGCTTCGCGGCTCGGGGCCGCGAACCCACGGCAGGAGGGACCGCCGGATTGGCGGTTGGTGTGCCCCGCGGTCGCGGCGTGGGGCGGGGCGGCGGTCGGGCCGGGGCTGGGGACGCGCGTCGGGACCGGGGTGGTGCTGGCGGCGCTCCTCGCGGGCGCGGCGCTGTTGGTGGAGGCAGGCGTGAGGGGCGGCGGGCGGCGGGAGTTGGGGGCGGCGCTGGCGGCGGTGGTGCTGTGCGGGGCGGTGGGGGCGGGCGCGGCCGTGCTCGGGGAGGCGGACCGGTATCGGGGGCCGGTGGCGGGGATGGCCGAGCGCGGGGCGGTGGCGGAGGTCGAGCTGCGGGTGACAGGCGACCCGACGGAGGCCCGCCCACGGGTACGGGGAGCCGCCCAGGCGCCACGGACGGCCGTCGTCGGGGGAGAGGCGTTACGGGTCGGCGGCACGCGCGTCCGGACGCCGGTGGTGGTGCTGGCCGAGGGGGACATCGGGCGGTGGCTGAAGCTGCTGCCGTCCACGACGATCGCGGTCACGGCCCGGCTGGCCCCGGCGGACCGGCCGGGGGACAGGGCCGCCGCCCTGCTCAAGGCGCAGGGACCGCCGCGCGTCCTGGCACCGCCGAGCCTGCCGCAGCGCGTCGCGGGCCGACTCCGCGCCGGCCTGCGGGAGGCGAGCCGCCCACTGCCCGCGGACGCCCGAGCGCTGCTGCCGGGGCTGGTCGTGGGCGACACCACGGGCCTCACACCCGACCTGAAGGCCGCCTTCCGGGCCACCGACCTCACTCACCTCACGGCCGTCTCCGGAGGCAACCTCACGATCGTCCTGATCCTGCTGATCGGACCGCCGGGTGTGGCGATCAGGGCCGAACGACGCGGCCTGGCCGCCTCCTTGGGGCTGCCGCTCCGGCTGACGGCGCTGCTCGGCACGGGCCTGACGCTCGGATTCGTACTGGTCTGCCGCCCGGACCCGAGCGTGTTGCGGGCCGCCGCCTGCGGGCTGATCACGCTGCTGGCCATCGGCACCGGCCGCCGCCGGTCCCTGCTCCCGGCGCTGGCCGCGGCGGTGCTGCTGCTGGTGCTGTACGAGCCGGAGCTGGCCCGCTCCTACGGCTTCGCGCTGTCGGTGCTCGCCACGGGCGCGCTGTTGACGCTGGCGCCCCGCTGGAGCGAGGCGTTACGGGCCAGGGGGGTGCCGCCGAGGCTGGCAGAGGCGCTGGCGGCGGCGGGGGCCGCGCAGGCGGTGTGCGGCCCGGTGATCGTGCTGCTGTCGGCTCGCCTCAGCCTGGTCGCGGTGCCGTGCAATCTGCTGGCGGAACCGGCGGTGGGTCCGGCCACGGTCCTCGGGTTCGGGGCACTGGCGCTCGCCCCGGTCGCGTTGCCCGCCGCCCGCGCGCTGGCGTGGCTCGCGGGCTGGCCGACCGGCTGGATCGCGGCGGTGGCCCGGCACGGCGCCGCGCTGCCGGGCGCCGAGGTCGCCTGGCCGGGCGGCTGGGCGGGCGCGGCGCTGCTGGCGGTGCTGACGACGGCCGTCGTGGTCGGCGGCGGGGTGCTGCGGCGCAGGCCGTGGCTGTGCGTGGTGTGCGCGTTCCTGCTGCTGCTCGCGCTGGTGCGGCCGGTGGATCTGCCGAGGTTCGTGGCGGGCTGGCCGCCGGGCGGCTGGCGGTTCGCGATGTGCGACGTCGGGCAGGGCGACGCCCTGGCGCTGTCGGCGGGGCCGGGCGCGGCGGTCGTGGTGGACGCGGGGCCGGAGCCGGACAAGGTCGACCGCTGCCTGCGGGACCTGCGCGTCACCTCCGTGCCGCTGCTGATCCTGACGCACTTCCACGCCGACCACGTGGACGGTCTGCCGGGAGTGCTGCGGGGCCGCAGGGTGGGCGCGATCGAGACGACGGTGCTGGGCGAGCCGCCGCGGCAGGCCGTGGCCGTACGGCGGGAAGCGGCGGCGGCCGGGGTGCCGATGGTGCTCGCGGCGGCGGGGGAGCGGCGCGGTCTCGGCCCGCTGGAGTGGCGGGTGCTGTGGCCGCCGCCCAGTGCGGCGGCGCTGCCCGACAACGGGCCGAACGACGCCAGTGTGGCGCTGCTGGTCCGCACCGGAGGTCTGACGCTGCTGCTGATGGGCGACCTGGAACCGGCCGCGCAGGAGCGGCTGTTGGCGCAGGCGCCGGATCTGCCGCGGGTCGATGTCCTGAAGGTGGCGCACCACAAATTCTTTGAGACCTACCTACTTGAGAGTTGTTCCGTGAAGCCGCAGGCCATCGGCTTGGTGGGCGGAGAGGACGAGAGGCCCTCGTCACGCCAACCGCCGCCGCTATGGCGTCACGATATGGCTGGCAGTACCGTCATAGACATATAGTCCAGGTCAGAGGGCGGTGAACGACTGAGGCGAAGCAGAGTAACCGTGCTTGCGGGAGGCCGTGTGGGGTTTGGTTGAGGGTGTCGGCTCGTGGTTGACCTCGGATTAGACCATCCGTTTGTGGGCCTGGCCCTGAACCGACTGCGCCTGCGGCGCACCTCATCTGGCGTGGAGACGTTTACGGAGACTTATGCCTAAGACAACTGTCGACATTGATCACGAGCTGCTGGAGTCCGCCAAGGCAGTGCTGGGTACCTCGACGATTAAAGAAACGGTTCACGCTGCCCTCGCGGAAGTGGTTCGACGGACGGGTCGGGCGCGTGCCATCGATGAAATCGCGGGGATGGTGGAATCCGGTGAGTTGGATCTGAGTATTCTGGGGCAGGATGACTCGCAATCTCCTGTCGATGCCCCTGAGGATAGTTCAGATCCCCTTAGGCCAGTTTTTGCCGCGAGAGGTCGTGCTCAGTCTGAGCTGTCGACTAAGAGATCAAATAGTCTCGCAAAAACCTGGGCTACCCAGATGGCTGCCGGGCGCGAAGGTCTCGATCGCAGGGAGTTGCGTAGCTTGCGATGGGAGCACCTATATGAAGCAGCAGATGAACTAACTCGCGAGATGGCACGGGAGGGACCGCATGCCCCTGTGGATTTTCTCGTGCACTTGCCTCCCGTGGATGCGGGCACCGGTTCGGTATTGGGTTCGACTTTTCTGGATCTACATCATCTGCGCTCAGAGATGTCAAGCATCTTGGCTTCTGCCCGCACGAACGCTGGCGGAAGTCATACTTTCGAGATTCGGCCTATGTCCATGAAGGTGCACTGGGGCGAAGGTGATGAGTTTGACTCCATCGAGGATGTTGAAGTCGAACTTCGCGCATCCGGTCAGGGCAACGAAGGGGAGTCGTCAGATTGATCTCATATCTGATTGACACCTCTGCTGTGGCCCGCTTCTTCCAGGGTCCGGACAAGTACCCCGAGTGGCGCCAGGTGATTGAGGGTGGCCAAGTCGGCCTTGTTAAATTGAACGAGTTCGAGGTTATGCACTCGGCTCAGCGCGCAACGGCTAGACCGGCGCTGCTGCGTCGTTTAGAAAGGGTTTTCGAGATCGTAGTGCCGGACGTTGATGCCTACGACTTGGCACGTGGTATTCAGGAAGCCCTCACGAACGCGGGCTGTCATAGGTCAGCCGGTCCGGTGGACCTCATGCTGGCCGCCACCGCTTGTGCCCGGGATCTTGCGGTGATCCACGTGGACAAGGACTTCCAGGCCATCGCCCGGTGCTGGCCGCTCCGGCAGCACCGTATGGACCTGGAACTGCCGTAGGGCATCCGCTCCACAAAGGCCCCGGCCGCCGCAGGGGGATGCGGAGACCGGGGCCGTCTGAGAGGGGTCAGAGCGTCGGGTCCGGGCTGTGGTGGGTGGCCCAGTCGGCGCGGGCGGCGAGCAGCATGGGCAGTACCTCGTGGTCGAGGCGGTCCGCCTGGGCCCGGAGCTTGGCGGTGAACTGGGCGAGCCCGTCGGGGTCGAGGTCGCCGATCCAGCAGGCGGCGGTGATGTTGATGCTGGCCGTGGGTACACGGGACTGGGGGTCTTCGGCGTACGGGTAGCAGCCGATGCTGCCGAAGAGCAGTTGCTCGTCAGCCGCCTGCTGGCTCGTCCCCTCGGTGGTCTCGACGCGGACGGTCTGGCCCTCGAACTCCGTGTAGTGGTTGAGGTCGCTGACCCGGGCGGCGAGAAGCTCAATGGGCACATCGGTCTCGCTGGGGTCCTTGGCCGCCCACGTGGGCAGGTAGCCGGTGACGGTGTGCCCGGTCGTTGCCGTGATGGTCCAGCACTGCCCGAGGTCGGGTAACGCGGTCGAGGACTCGGCGTGGGGCGGGGCTGGGTGTATGGGAGTGCCGGTCATGGGAGGTTCTTCCCCTACCAGTCGGTTCGGTCGGTTCGTTTCGTGATGACCCGGAGCTTCGCCGGGGTGGGGGCGCGCCATTCGCCAGGGCCGTTCACCGGGCGCAGCAGGTACGTTCCGTCGCTGTGGACGTCGGAGAGGATGGCGTTCCGTCCCGTGACCGGGTCATGGACCAGATCGCCGACCCACGGTCCGGACGGTGTGAGGTCTTCGTGGGTCATGGCCTCTCCTCGTTCTTCAGAACGCCCCAGACCCGCTTGCCGAACGGCAGGAGGTCTGTTCCCCATCGGTCGGTGAGCCTGTCGATCATCGCCAGCCCTCTCCCTCGCTCTTCCAGGAGGTCCGCCTCCCGGCGTGCGGGGAGCTTGCGGGACCTGTCCACGACCTCGACGCGGAAGACGTCCGGTGCTGGGCGGTTGACCGAGACGCGGATGAGGTGGCCGCTGGTGTGCTGGGCCGCATTGGCGACCAGTTCGGTGACGATCAGGGCGCCGTCGTCGGCGAGATGTTCGGCTCCCCAGACGCTCAATGCGGTGCGTACGAGCATGCGTGCGACCACCGCGCTTTCGGCGGAGCACGGCAAGGTCTGTGTGTACCCGGGATGTCCTTTGGGGCGCGCTACGGTGCTCACAAGCATCAGGACCTCGGTGGGAGCGAGTTGGTGTCTGCTGACCGTAGGGATGACGCTGTCAGGGCCTCAACGATTTTCTACGGATTTCTACGCGTGCTACCCGAGGTGGTTAATCGCCTCGGTGACCAACTCCCGCGCGGGAGCCCCGAAGACCGCTTGGGTCCCCAACTCACGGTGAGCCCTGATGTATTGCTCGACCTCGCTCGGGGCAGTCACCTTCACCGCGGCCGACAGTAGCTCGACGTGGACACGCACGTCGTCGAAGACGTTGAAGGTCTCCAGGGGCCAGACCGGCCGGGTGGCGGTGAACGGGATGATGCCCAAGCTGATGGAGGGCACGGACATCAGGGTGAGCAGGTAGCCCAGTTGGCCGGCCATGGTCTGCGGATCGCCGATCCGGTACCGCAGGACGGATTCCTCGACCAGTACCGCGAACCGCCTGCCACCCGTGAACAGCACCCTGGACCGCTCCATGCGGGCCGCCACGGCCTCCTCCACGTCGTTCGGAGCCCGGTGGAACTCCGAGATGGACGAGAGCAGCGCGGTGGCGTAGGCGGGCGTCTGGAAGAGCCCGGGGATGACGTTCGAGCAGTACACCCGGAAGAAGCTGGTGCGCTCGTACAGCTCGGCCCGCTTCTCCTGGAGCTGCCGGAGCCCGGTGCGCTGTACGCGTCGCCACTCGACGTACAGGGAGTCGGCGGACTGAGCCGAGGCCACCAGATCGTCCGCCTCATGCGCGGCGTCACAGGCCCCGCACCAGGCCCGGATGTCGGGTACCGACGGCGGGGTCCTGGCGTGCTCGATGCGCGAGACCTTCGAGGGGTACCAGTCCAGCCGCTGTGCAAGCTCGGTGGACGTCAGGCCCGCGCTCTTACGGATCTCGCGGAGGCGGGCGGCGAGTTGACGCCGCGCAGCTTGAACGGCTGCTGATGGTGATTCGGACATGTCGTTGCTTCAGCAGGTCAGACCGTGAACCGCTCGTGGGGGATGGCCCTCTCCCAGACGCCCTCGAAGGCGCCGGTCACGTTCTTGATGACCCCAGGGTCGTCGGTCAGGGTGTGTCCCACGAAGGCGCCGTCGCCGGAGAAGAGGCCGAAGCGAATCAAGGCGTCGTCGAAGACCCAGAAGTCGTTGCCCGGGATCAACAGGTCCGAGGCCAGGCGGCGCGGCAGCCAGCGAACCTCCTCGCCCGCCAGCATGTTCTGGAAGGTGCACGAGTGCTCGTACCGGATGTACTCGGTGACCGGCTCGGAGACGATCCTGGCCCGGCGCACGGAGACCCCACCGGCCACGGCCTGGGCCACCGCGTCGTGGAAGGCATTCCACCACTGGTCACGGGTCTCCGGCGTATGCCTGCGGCCCGCCTTCCACGCCACGAAGTCCTCGTCCTCGTCGGTGACGCCGTACACATCCCGGGTCTCCAGGTGGATGGCCGACGAGCGGCACCCCGCCAGCAGGTCAGCGAACGGCGGAACCGTCTGCGACATCACACGCCTCCCTGATGGCGGCCACCATGCGCGCGGGGAGCCGGACGACGGCCTCGGTGGCGGGGATGCTACCGGTCTCCAGGCACTCCCGCTCCGTGTCGTCGTCGGCACGCCAGCCTTGGATGACCAGGTCGTTCGTCTCGGCGTCCACCCACACCGTCGGGCAGTTGTCGCCGTTCGTGTTCGGGTCCTTAGCGATGAACCGTAGCGTCATGGATCTCCCCGATCCCTCTGGTTTCTACGGACTTCTACGACGGTCGCCTATCGGGACACCGGGGTCAACCGTGCATCAGCAGCATGGGGTCACTGATTCTCTGAAGGGACCTCTTCAACGGCGGGGATCCCGCTTCCGTCGTCCTCCAGCGCGCTGCGCGCGATCACCTCGAACCGTCCGATCTCAGTGATGGCGAGACGCATAGCATCGCCAAGGTTCGGCGGCCGAGATGGCCGTTCCCCGGGGCTCAGCAGCAGATCGCATGCATTGGCTAGGCGTCCTGCCGCCCGTGCGACCTCGGCAGGACCGGCGACGGCGACGGTTGCTCTCGCGCGGTGCAGGTTCGTTACAGCAGTACGGACCCGCGCCCACGACTCGGAGTCCTCGACATTGACCTTCTCCAAGACCGATCGACCAGCGGCAAGGAACTCGGCGTATGCCCTCTGTCGCGGCTCGCGTCGTTCTCGCAAGCTCTCAAAGCGGCGCTGGCGAGCAGCTTCCGTCTCCTATGCAGCGCCCTGCAATCGGGCAAGGCGGAGCTGGAACCAGCTCGTCCCGATCGCGGTGGCCGTGGCCAGACCACCGCCAATTGCCGCACCTACTACTGCTGCTACGCCCGCATCCATGGCGGGATTCTTGCCAAACAGCAGCGGCTCAGCAGGCCAAACGACGAAAGCGCCCCCTCATCTCCCAGAGGAGATGAGGGGGCGCGGTTGGTCCTGCCAGAGACCAGGAGGACCCGACGCTACGGGCCGTCGGGGGATCGAGGGGTGTGCTTCGCGGCGTAGCCGGCCAGGAACGTGACGGCCGTCGGTGCCACCGCCAGGATCACGAACTGGAGGACGCTGGGCAGCGATTCGAGCAGCGCGTGCTTGTCCTGCACCTGGTTGATCAGACCCACGGCCACCGAGGCGACGAAGGCCGCGGTGGTGGAGGCGATGACCTTTGCCTCGACCTTGAGCTTGGCGAGCAGTCCGGCCACGGTCACACCACCTTCGGGACCTGGAGCTTCGCCCAGGAAGCCGGGCCGGGCGGCCAGGTGGCGGCCGAGCCGGTGTAGCCGAGCTTGCGCTGAAACGCCTGGTACGAGTCCACGTCTGTCTGGCCGAGCTTCGGGCTGGGGCCGACCTTGTACCGGCCGCAGCCCTCGGCGACCAGCCGCTTGCCCATGGCCGTGAAGATGGCGCTGGACTTGCCCAGGGCGGGCCTGGAGCCGCTCATGAAGAACGCGGCGCCCGGGAACGGCTGGAGGGCCTTGGCGGGCACGTTGGAGCCCGTGGTGCCCTTCGGCGGGGCCGGGAACGCGGGCCAGGTCCCGGGGTCGGTGTGGGAGTTCTCCGGGACCTGGGCGTGCGCGTACCAGCCCGCGTGGGTCTCCCAGGTGGACTCCGACCGGTTCGAGGTGAACGAGGTCGGCCGCCCCATGGGCCAGACGTCCGGCACGCCCCAGGACTTGATCCAGGTGTGCAGGGTGTCCCAGCCCTTGAGCGGGGTGTCGGTCAGGTGCTCGTACGCCTTGCCGTCGTACCGGCACCAGGGGAAGAACAGCGCCTCGATCTGGAGCACGACCGAGCCCGCCCGGTTGGTGCGGGTGCCGCCGGGGTGGTCTTCCACGGAGAAGGACCGGGAGTTCGCCGGGAGGAACTGCGAGATGCGGCCGGTGAACGGGTCCCAGAGGACGTGGGGCGCGACGCCCTTGCCACCTCCGGTGAAGTACGAGCGGAGGTTCTCGTACGGGACCAGGTCGATCGGCTTGGCCTGGGTCGCGTTCCGGTCGAACGTGATGTGCGCGATTGCCTTGGCGGGGCCGCCGTCGGTCGGGGCGTGGTCGCCGATGTCGTGTCTCTCGGCACCGGGCATCCAGATCTCGGCCATGGATACCTCCAAGTGGTTCAGTGCTCTGGCGGGGGAAGGACGACTTCCAGGGGCGCAGTGGGCGCCCAGCGCCGGAAGCGCAGGAAGACGACCAGGAGGAGGGCCTGCCAGGCGACGACGGCCGCCAGGAGACCCAGGGAGATCGCGGTGTCGAGGAGCCCGTGGGAGGGCTGCGGGCCGCCCCGCATGATCGTGAGGATCAGCGCGCGGGCCATGGAGAGGCCGGGCAGGACGGCGCAGCCCGAGACGAGCAGCGACACGGGCCGCATCCACTCCCGAGGGCGGTGGAGCAGCAGAAAGGCCCCGGAGAGTCCGAGGCCCAGGCCGTACAGGGTGTAGAGGAAGAAGGAGGTCATCTGGCCTCCCGCCGCTGGTAGATGATCGACTCCAGCCAGGTGTCGAAGTGGTTGGCGGTGTTGTGCTCGCGGATACGGACTTCGAGCTGCCGGGACTCCCGGAGGTCGGCCTTCGCCTTCGCCAGATCGCGGTCTGCCTGCCGGAGGGAGGCGTCAGTGGCCTTGCGGGCCTCCTCCAGAGCCGAGCGGCGCAGGATCTTGGGAAGGCGCATAGGTCACTCCTGGTCGGTTTCCTCCGTGTCCGAGTTCGTGCAGCAGCGTGAGGAGGGTGTTCGCCTGCTCGCGGGCCGCGTCGCCCTGCTGGACGGCCCGGTCGAGGGCCTCGCGGGTCTTGCGGTGCGCTTCCTGCTCCTTGGCGAGCTGCTCGCGCCACATGTCCACCGTCGTCTTCGGGACGATCAGTCCGAGCAGGAAGAGCAGCACGACGATCCCGCCGGGCCCCCAGGTGATGAGCTTGTTCACGATGTCGTTCGAGGGCTCGTCACTGGCTGCCGCCAGGATGGTCGTGAGGGTGTAGATCAACAGGCCCCCTTGGTGGTCGTGCGATCAGGGGCGCGTCTGGCGGTACGCGAGCATGAAGAAGCCCCGGCTGGTCGGCCGGGGCTTGGGGCGGGTTGGTCAAGAGGCAGGCGGGGTCGTGGCCTGCTCAGCTCGTTCTCCTAGAGTCCCCAGCCACTCGTTGATTTGGGCCTCCACCCGCAATAGTGGAACGTCAGGGAGCTGAACGTCGTCCATGATGTCGACGCCGGAAGCATCGAGCTGTTCGATGGTTGCCAGCGGAAGCGAGCACAGGCTGCATCCGTACCCTGCATAGGCTGCGCGGCGTCCGCCTCGGTCACCAGCGCCCAATTGGCGTGTGGCCAGTAGCACCACGGCGTGAGGGTTCTGGCATGCGGCACAAGTGGCGCGGCCAAACAGGATGGGACCACTCTCTTCTGTGGGATACCCGATGAGTCCCTTCAGTGCGGCCTGATCTTTGAGGAGCTGCACGGCGCTCTCTGGCAGACCCTTGATGCGCTCCGCGTATCGATGACGTGCCTGTTCGATGCGCCGTTTTACGTCCCGCTCGACCTTTTCGAGTTGGTCGTTGAGTGAGATGTGGATGACAGAGTGCCACTCGCCCCAGTACTCGGCGATGTCCAACCCGAGATGCGTCAGCAGCCTGTTGGTCGTCCGACCGAACGTGGCCAAGACGTCGGCGCTGTCCGAAGCGGCCGGACCGAGATGAGCCACGCCGTTACGCAACTCAATCAACTCGTCCAGTTCAGGATCTTTCGGCAGCCATCCGGCCGCCCGTATCCTTCCGAGCGCTGCCGACGAGCTGACGGTCCGTACCTTCTCTCCAGAAGGCCGGAGCCCCGCGAAGTGAAGCAGTGCCCTGTCGTCTTTGAACGCACCCATCTCCATCAGGAGCACAGGGTTGACGTTGGCCAGGGTGGCCTTCAGGAGGCGCTCAGCGCTGACGCCTGCCAGCAGCACGAACAGCTCTTCGTCCTGGTCACGGTGTGCTTGGAGCGCGAGCTTGGCGAATTTCTTCGCCCCGGCAAACAGGCTCTCGTAGGAGAGCGATTCGTCCATGGATGGACGCTAGCGCCCCATGTACTACCAGCGCGACCAGTTACTCCAAGGAATCCTGGGGCCGGCTCGGGGCTGTCAGGCAGGTTCCACGATCATCCAGGCGACGGTGGACGTGTCGGTGCTGCTGGACGAGGTGATGGTGAACGAAGTCCCGCTAGCCCTTGCGGACACTCGCAGGAACCCCACCGTTCCGCCCCCGGACTGGACGGTCAGGAAGATCCTGGAGCTGCTCATCACTGCTGTGGTGGACACCGTCACGGTTCCGGCGACCAGAGTGGCCGTGCCCATCCGGGCGTTGGTGCCCTCCTTGATCTTCAGCCCCTTTCCGGCGGTGTTGGCGACGAGGTCCCCGGTAAAAGTCACATCACCCGATGACCGGGTGATCGTCACGGGGACGTCGATCACCGTACCGCTGTCGTCATACCTGGCGATGTTGAAGTTCGTGCCCGCGTTCGCCCCCGACTCTGCTGACGATGATGCGCGCACAGCCCAGCGCTTACCGCTGGTCGAGGTCCAGAACTCGATGTCGCGGTTGGTCCCCGTAAGACCGTTGATCCGGAGGATATTGGCCTGTTCCAACGTGGACGTGCCTGTCGCCGGGTCGGTGACGTTCTGACGGGTGGTGCTGTCGAACACGACCTGCTTCTGGGAGTCCAGGATCGCCGCCACTGTGCCATTGAGTAGAGATCCCGTCACAGACACCTGCGGGGCATAGGTCATCTTCAGCCCGTAGTCCGGGCAGTAGATCCCAGTTCCCTGGTCGTTGTGGTTCACGTTGATCACGCACCCGGTGAGTGTCACCGGGTTGTGGGCGGTTCCGCTGGTGCCCACGATGTCGATACCGGCATATCCGGCCGCCGTGACGTCGTCATTGGCGCCGTCCCGATTGGCCACGCACCCGGCGAGGATGATCGAGCGCTGACCGTTGCCGGTGCACTCCAGCCGCCAGCCGCTCTTCTTGGAGCGGTCCGTGTCGCAGTCCAGCCACCTCAGACGCGACGATCCTGCGGCGTAGTAGCCGTATCCGGCGTTGAATTCCGACCGGCAGGCGAGCCAGTCGATGCTGATGCCGGACTCGACGTGCCATCCGTCGCTGACGTTGGCCCCGGCCCAGCAGCCCGTGTAGGTCATGTCGGTGATGGCGAAATCGGCGCCGCCGGAATTGGCATGGTGGTAGCCGGAGCCGCCGCAACTGTGTGCGGAGACGTTGTTGAGCTGCCAGCCCTTGGCGTGCTTGGCGGAGGCGCTGTCGGTGCGGATGCCGTGGCCGGTGACGTTGTTGACGCAGACGTTGCTCAGCCGGACGTCTACGACCTCGCCGGTGGCGTAGATGCCGTCAACGCCGACCCCGAAGTTGCCGCCGTCGATGGTGAGGTCGGTGATCCGGGCGGCTGACATGTAATTTTCTGCGTATCCGCCCTGGGCCTTGTCGAGAATGCGGATCATTGCGGCGTCCCCGAACCCCGACATCGCCTTGATGCCCGAGGGGAGCTGCGGGGTGTCGCGGGCGTACTGCGGCCAGTGCGGAGCGTAGACGCCGCGCAGGGTAGTACGGGGCGGCAGGACGAGCTGGCCGGAAATCCGGAACAGGCCGGGCGGGAAAAAGACCGTGCCACCGCGCGGGCAGGCGGCGATGGCTGCACGGATCGCCGCGGTGTCGTCGGTGGCCCCGTCGCCGACGGCTCCGTACATCTTGACACTGAGGTACGGCAATTCGGCGTGGTCCACCTTGCTGTGCTGGAGGGCCTCAACCTCATCGCCGATGTCCGTGGCCGTCATCAGGAGCCGCAGGCCGAAGCCGAAGTCCACATATAGGGAGGTGACATCGTCAGGGCCGTAGAAGCCCACCTGTGCGTTGTCGTCGGCCTCCAGCGTCGTGATGGGGGAGTTGTTCAGATCGGTGAGGTCGGCAACTTGGGTACCACCGGTCAGCGAGTCCCAGACAGTCCCCACGGCGCCGGGTACCAGCTCAAGGGCAGTACCGACGGGCTGCATGGCGAAGTCGCTGGTGCCGAGGCCGAAGAGGTGGCGGGCCACGCGGGTCTCCCGTTCTGCGGCGAAGCCGCGCATGAAGAGACCCCGGACGCTGCCGGGGTCGAAAGGTAGGTCAGAGCGAGTAGCTGACGCCGTCGAGAGAAATGAAAGAAGGCGAACTGCCCGCGAGAATGCCCACCTTGGCGGTGCCGTCGGGGGCTACCTCCAGACGAGCGGACTGCGACGCCCCCCATTCCGTGGGAACAAGGTGGTAACGGGTAGAGGAAGGACGCGCCTCGGCCGGGAGGGTGGCGACGATGGTGAAGACTCCGCCTGGGAAGTCAACAAACCGGTGGTTCACGATGCCCCGCATGTAGACCATGCCGTCCTTCACCCGGTAACTCGGGGCCGCGCCTCCAGCTCCCCCGCTGACGATGCCATTCAGGCCAACGGTCTTCCAACCTGTGTCGGCCCCGGCCGTGGCGAGAAGTTCGAAGCTCACGCCGTTGCCGAGGAACACGCTCTTGCCCTCGACGATGAGTTGTCCCTTGGCCGCGGGCGGCCGGGCGCCGGAGTTGCTGAGGGTCACAGGACGCCCCAGGAACCAGCGCTGGTCCACCACCCCGGACGGGGCCACGACAGACGCTCCAGGAGCCACCGTGACCTGCGCGAGCGGGATCTCCCAAGTGCCGTTGAGGGTCTGGGTCACGGATGGGAACCCCGCGCCGCCGGTCTTGTATTGGACCGAAGTCACATCCGCCGACGGGTCGCGCCGCAGGACGACCAGGTCCTTGCGTGCCGAGCCGCCGCCGGAGTTGCTGGGCACCGACACGTTCAGGCTCGCGCTGTTCGAGTAGTACGTGCCCTGCACCCACGCCTCTCCAGCGGCCACGGCGACCGTGGAGGCGTTGGAGCCGCCGACCCGCAGGTTAGTACCCGTCGGGTCGCTGGCGAGGACTCCGTCCACCTGGGCCATACGGAACATCGAGGACCACTGGTCTTCGGTGGTGATGCTCGACGAGCCGAACGGGAACGACGACTGCGTCATGAAGACCTCCAGATCACGAAGGCTTGCGCGTTTCCAAACGCCGGAGCCGGTTGAAAATGCGGGTGATGTACGAGAACTGCCGAGCCACGAAGTCCTGGTTGTTCGTGGAGTCCGAGGAGCCGATGACGGCCTGAGCGACGTAGCCGCCCTGGGAGTCGTAGGTGATGCCGACCTCGCGGACGACGTCGGAGAAGAAGTCGTCCCGGACCTGGCACGAGACGATGTCGCCGACCGTGTAGTCCACTCCGAACTGGAGCAGCGGGGTGTCGATCGGGGTCATCGTCAAGTTGGCCTGCGCTGCTCCGGAGGTGAGCGCCTCGTCAGCGGCCTGGTCCATCTGCGCGTCCCGGTCGGCTGCCGTGCTGTCCACGGACGTCTGGTCCACGAACTGCTCGATCAGCGGGCCGGGGAAGGTCGAGTCCGGCCGCGTGTAGACCTTCACGACCCGGGCGCTGTCGGTCCCTCCGGCCACGACAACGGCCTTGGTGCAGGTCGGCGCGGTCACGGAGTACGAAGCGCCGAGGAGGTTGCCCAGCGCTATGGAGAACTTGGCGGTGCCCGAGCGGTCGGCCGGCTCATACACCTGGAACTGGAGCGAGCCGCTCACCTGGACGATACGGAAGCCGAGTCCGGCCGTCTTGGCGATGTCCTGGAGCACGGCCAGCAGGTTGTCGAACTGGTTGAGCTGCTTGGTGATGCTCGACCCGTGGGTGCCGTCGGCGGCCAGCGTGAGGTTCGTGATCTTCCGGGACGTCTGGGCACCCGGGCCGATGTTGAGGTTGACCAGGGTCCGCATGGCCGTCTCGGCCGCCACGGCGGAGATCTTGTACACCGGATCGGTCTGGGAGCCGGGAACCGCCGTGGGATTCGGCCAGCAAGTCGTTCCGGCCAGCAGCGTCATGTCGTCCACGCCGTTGACCGTCAGGACCCCGGCGCCGCCGTCGGTGTCCGAGAGTGACCAGTTCGGCTCGCGGATCGGCCCGGACATCAGCACAGTGGAGCCGCGCCGGATCACCAGGCCGTTGCCGGGGATCAAGAAGTCGGCCTGAGGCGAAGCGGCCGAGATGTTGAGGACGTACGCGCCGACGGCGTTGAACCGGGGCGTGATCGCCACCGAGGTGAACTCGCTGATCACGCTGAGGATGTCCAGGGTGCTGTTGCACCGAACCTGCACTGTAAGTGGAGGAGTACGGAAGTCCACCGTCGCCTCCTACGCGGTCAGGAAACGCGGCTGGTAGTCCAGGTGTACGTACGAAGGGGTGTCGGTGCCGACCATCGACAGCGAGACGTCGTTGAGGCCGGGCGCCAGGCTCCACAGCGCAGAGTTGGCGGAGAGGTTGGGCCACCAGTTCGTGAAGCCGTTCAGCACGGCCTTCTGCACCCGATCCCGGGTGTCGATGACCAGGACGTCACTGGAGCCGAGCGAGGCCGTCAGCGAGAAGCTCAGCCCGGTCGTGGTGTTGCTGATGGCCACCGACGTGGCTGGCCCATGGATCGTCCATACCGGGGATGCGGCAGCGTCGCCCGCGTTGGTGATTGTGGTGTCGCCGAAGACCTGGGAGTCGCGGACCACCAGCGGGAGGACCGGGAAGAACTTCCCGGTCGCCGGGGCGTTGAACTCCATGTGCTGCGAGTCCCCGAGCCAGTACGGGCTGGGGCACGAGAACGTCAGGCCGACGGTCTGCCACCGCATCCCCGAGACGTCCTGGCCCGTGTCGCCCTCGGCGCCGGAGACGTACACCGAGCTGATCGTGCGGAAGCTGCCGTCGGCCTCGGTGACGGTCAGGGTGCCGGGGCCGAGGTACGGATTCAGCGTCGCCATGAAGGTGCGCTTGCGGTCCATGAACGTGGACCGGGAGACGTCGAAGAACGTCACCGGGAGGAAGATCTCGCGCGGCTGCATCCGCAGCCCCCGGACGGCGTCACCGTCGATGCCGGGAGAAGCGTCCCGGTAGAGGTCGGGCACCGGCATGTCGAGGCCGCGGATGCCCGGCTGGAGAATCCAGCCGGTCTCCCAGTCCGACAGAAGCGTGGTACGCCCCTGGGCGTCGGTCCAGGAGATGTCCGGCACCTCCAGCGGGAAGGCCGGGGGAGGGTTGATGCCGCCCGGCGGAGTCCCGGAGGGGCGTACGAAGATCGGCACGTGCGCCTCCTCTGGGTCCGGTCAGAAGGCGATTTGCGGGCCGTACAGCGCGGCGTAGTCGCGCAGCGCGTCCCGGACCGCCTGCTTGGTCGGCTTCTCCGTCGTGCTCGTGTGCAGGTGGACGTCCCGCACTCGCTCCTCGCGGGCGGCCGGGGCGGCCTGGGCGCTCATCTGGCGGGCGATACGCATCGACTCCGCTGTCGAGTGGACTTGAGCTGGCCGCTTGAAGCGGACCAGTTCCGGCCCCTCCTCGCCGACCCAGGCGGTCTCCCCGGCCTGCGGGTATCCGCCGCTCGCGTAGCCGCCGGGGCGGTCGTACGCCTTCGACAGGGAGCCGTAGGCCGAAAGCGCGTACCGCATGGAGGCGTAGAGGTTCGCCAGGGGATCAACCGAGACGCCGTAGGAGAACGGGCCTCGGTTCTTGTACGCCCCGGCGTAGGCCCGGAACGTCCCGGCGATGACCTGCATCAGGCCGACGGACGGGTGTCCCGCCTGCCAGTTGCTGTCCGTCCGGTTGACGATCGTGGGGTTGCCGCCGGACTCCTGCTGCATGCGGCGCAGCGTGGAGTTGAGCAGCGAGGACGGCTGATTCACCAGGGCAAGCGCCTGGATCACCGTGGGGATCCACTGCTTGACGCCCGCCGAGGGTTTGTAACCCTTCAGCGCCGCCGAGCTTCCGGCCGCGCTGCCCTCCTTGCCCCGGATGAAGCTCACGATCTTGGAGGCCAGGACCACCGGGATGTCCCCGACGATCTTCGACCAGACTGTGTCCTTCGGGTTGACCGTGAGGGACTTGACGCGGAGCACCGTCTTGAGCGTCTTCTCCGCTGCCGCCGCGACGCCGCCGCGAGCCCAGTCCGCCGCAGTGTGCAGCAGATCCGCTCCGGCGCCGACGGCACCCTTGACAGTGTTGCTCACCGGGTTGTCGGTGATGCTGTCCCAGATGCCTCCGCCCCAGAAGGCGCGCCGTGGAAGCCCGTTGCCCAGGAGGGCCTGGACCCCGGCCACACCTCCCTGGCGGGCTGCGGCGTTGAGGGCGTTGATACCCCCTCGGCCGACGGCCCGGGTGACCTCCGGCCGCATGATGGCCTCGCCGCCGGAGAGGTCGAGCATGCCGCCGGTCGGCGATATGAACCGGTGGACGTCCCGGCCCGGGGTGTAGCCCGGGAGGATGCCGCCGGACGCGAAGCCCTTGGGGAGCTTCATCGCGCCGATCTTGCCGATGCCGGGGAGCCGGGCCGCCGTGTTGTTCCAGACGGCCCGCAGACCGTCGTTGAAGACGGTCTCGATGAGGAACTTCACCGGCTTTCTGGCGACGCCCTGGAGCTTCCCCCAGGCCGTGTCCACGCCGGACACCGCCGACTCGAAGAAGCCGACCACCTTGTCCTTGAAGCTGGACACCCAGCCCGGCGCCGTGCTGGTGAAGAACGTCTTCATCGGCCCGAGCGTGTGGCTGTAGGTGGCGTTCCAGGCGCTGGCGATGCCGTCCCGGATCTGCTGCCAGTGCTTGACCACGTACACCGTGGCCAGGCCGATCGGGCCGGTGATGACGCCGAGGATCAACGGCCAGTGGCCCTTGACCCAGTTCAGCGTGGAGGTGAAGGCGCCCGGAATGGTCTTGGTGAAGAACGGTACGAAGCTGCCGGTGAACCAGCCGATGACCGCGAGGGCCGCGTCCTTCACGGCCTTGAACGCGCCCTGCACGATGGTCCGGAAGGTCTCGCTGTGCTTGTACGCGTAGATGATCCCGGCGGCCAGAGCAGCGACCGCCAGCACCACCAGGATGATCGGGTTGGTGCTCATGACCGTTGTGAGAGCGGCCTGCGCCGCCGTCCAGGCCGTCGTGGCCAGGACAACGGCCGCCTGGCCCAGCGCCCACAGCTTCATCGCCGCGACGATTGCGAGGACCCCGGCAGTGACGGAGCCGAAGACCACCTTGTGGCGATCGACGAACCCGAGGAAGACGGTGACCGGCACCAGCGCACTGCTGACCAGATCGGCCGCGACCGGTGTCACCGCGCTCAGCCCGCCGACCAGGTCGTTCAGGATGTACGAGCCGATGTCGAGCAGGAGCGGCGCCAGCGGCTTGAGGGACTGCCAGATCCGGCGGCCCGCGTCGGCCACCGGCCCCATCAGGGGCCGGAGCATGACGAAGGCGTCGTTCAGCCCGGAGCCGAGGTACCCGATCAACTCCACTACGGGCGGACCGAGTTGGCCGATGACGACGCCGACAGCAAGAAGCGCCTTGCCGAGCAGCGGTGCAACGGTCGAGGCCAGCGTGCCGACAACCGTGAAGAACGCCTTCAGCCCGCCTTGGACCTGCGGGCTCGAAACGATGTCGGCGATCTCCGACGTGACCGTCTTGAGGACGCCGAGCGTGCCCCCTCCGGTGTCGGCCCCGGCCGAGAGGACCGAGCCGAGGATGGAGAAGACGTTCTTGCCGACGTCGCCCAGCTCGCCGATCAGATCGACGGCCGTGCTGATCGCCTTCTCCAGGGAGCCGGACTTGAAGGCGCCGGAGAGCTTGACCGCAAGGCGGTCGATGACGCCGCCCGCCGCCGTGGTGACCCGCTGGAAGGCGGGCTGCGCGGCAACGGCGACCTCGCCGAATCCCGTGACGATCTGGCCGGGGATCCGCGCGAGCGGCTTGAGGGACGACGTCGCCCCGTCGAAGACCTTCCGGAGCGTCCCCGTCTTGGCGAGGTTGTCCACCGCCGACAGCGCGTTCTTGGCGACGGTGTTCAGGATCCCGGCAGCGCCGGTGAGTCCGCTGCGCAGAATCGGGAGGACCCGACGACCCACCGTCGTGAGCCGACCGCCGATCCCAGCGAACAGACGGTCCTGTACCCCGAGTTGCATGGAGTCCCAGGCGGGCTTGAGGCCCTTGACCGACGCGACGAAGCCGCGGGCGTTCGGGCTGAGCTTGCTCAGCGATGTGTCGAGCGCCGAGGTCTGCGAGACGGCCGACGCCTGGGCATCGACAACACGCTGCTGAGCGTCGGCAACGGCACGCTGGGCATCCGCGATCGACCGGGCGCCGTCCCGCGCCGTCTTCGCCGCAGCAGTGCGGGCGTCGGAGAGCGCCCGCTCCTTGTCCCGGATGTCCTGAGTCGCCTGGGCCTGGGCCTTCTTGGCCGCGATGACGCCCTTGGACCCCTCGACCCCCGCCTTCTGGGCGGCGGCCTCCTGGGCCTGAAAGTCCTTGGTCTTCTGCTTCTGGTCGGCCAGGTTCTGCGCGGCCTGGTCGTACGCGAGTTGCGCTTCCTGGCGCTGCCGCTCGGTTGCGTTCGGGTTGGCGAGAACCTTGTCCAGCGCATCCTTGGCATCCGCGACGGCCAGGACTGCTGCCCGCTCGTCGAGGACCGAGTGCTTGAGCTGGTTCTGAAGGTCGAGGAGATCCTTCTGCGCCTGAACCCGGGCGTCGTTGAGGTCTTGCTGCGCCTGCCGGGCCGAGACCTGGGCCAAGGTGAGGTCGCGCTCGGCGGAGGTGACGGAGCGCGAAGCCGCCTGGTTGGCGGCAGCCGCGTTCTCCCGGGCGACGCCGACCTGCTCGACGGCCTTCCGGACCGCCTCCTCGGCGCCGGAGATCTGGTTGGCCGCGCCGACCGCCTTGGTAGCGTCCGCCGGGGCGAAGGCGGCCTTAAAGGCGTTGCCGAGCCCGGCCGTGCCGAGCTTGATGGCGCCGAAGACCGAGCCGAGGGTCGCAACAGCCGGAATCGCCAGGGCTGCCGCAGGCGCGATGGCCGCGATGACGTTGGCCAAGGACCCCGCGACGGGGATGGCGGCGCCCAGGAGCAGTGCCTTGGACGCCAGACCCCCAACCGCGTCCCCAGCCGAGGTGGCAGACGCGACGATGCGGGAGATGGCCGAGGAATCGACGTCCGCCCGGACTGTCGCTGTGCGCGTACGGGCCAGGTCCGCGAGACGTGTCGCTGCCGCAGCGGTGTCCGCGTCGGCATTGATCGTCGCCGTACGGGCACGGACGAGGTTGGCCAGCTCGTCGGCCGCGACGCGGGTGTCCGCGTCGGCGTTGATGGTGACCGTGCGGGGCCGCGTGAGGACGTCCAGGTCGGCCTGGACGGCCCGGTAGGCGTCCCGGTTGATGACCGGGGTGATTCGGACGTCCAGAGCGTTCTGGACGCCGCCCAGCTCGCTGTCTACGGCAGCCCGGAGAGCACGGCCGTACCGCTGGCCGATGGTGCGGCCCTTGAGCGTGGCGGTGCCCTCAGCCGCGTCCAGGGAGCGGCGTAGGGCGGCGTCGATGCCCGAGAAGTCGAGCGCTCCGGTCAGAGACCGGGAGAGCTTCTGCCCCAGGTCTCGGCCGAGCCGCTCGACGGACGGGGTGAGCGAGGAGTTCGCCTGGGAGGCGAAGCCCGAGACGTCCGGAACGACGGAGGCGACGACCGAGCCGACGTTGGTGGGCATCGCATCCCCCTCGACGTCTCGGGCCGTTGGCCGGCTCAGTCGGGGTGGTGCATCAGGCGCAGGTGCTCTTCCCGGGCCTGTTCGAGCTTCCGGGCGTACTCCGCGTCGTTCGCTCCCGGCCTGGTGGCGGCACGGAACGCGGCCTGACGTCGGGCGAGTTCGGCCTCTCGGGCCTCTTCTTCAGCGATCTGCTCCAAAGAGCGGAGATCGGGCCTGCTCCACTCTAGGAGCGGGGGCAGCTCGCTCTGCTTCGTGCCGTTCACCGCGAGGAGCATCCGCACGTTCTGGTGCTGGATCGTCAGGCTTGTGGCGAGCATGTGCTCCAGCTCGGTCCACCGCCGTCGGGAATGGTCACCGGACATGGCCGAGTAGGTCATGGAGTCCGATGGCAGAGCGAGGAAGAACTCCCACAGCTCTAGCCAGCTCATCGAGCCGTTGCCGGTCTCGTTGCGGTGAAACTCGTTGAGCGAGCGGCCGGGGAAGTACCGGGCGATGTCAGCCCGCAGGTCGGAGGGGTGCTCCTCGATCACTCGGAGGAGCTGGTCGATTCCCCCGGGGTCACTCCGGCGTCCTCGTTGAGCGCCTTCATGATGTCCTCGAAGTCACCCAGAGTCATGCCTAGTTCCAGGAGGCGGTCCACCTGCTCCTGGGAGGAGATCAGCGACAGGATCTTGGTGACGTCCTTGTCGCCATCCGTCAGCGAACGGATCTTCTTGACGACCTTCATCGGCCACCAGGGGGAGAGGGGAAAGACGAACCGCTCGTCGTCGAGTTCGACCTCCAGTTCCTTGGCGCCGCTGGCCTCCAGGCGCTGGGCACGCAGGGTCCCCAGGTTGATGCGCTTGCGGTTGGGCTTGCTCATGGCGTTCCTCAGCTCTCGCGGGTCGCGCGGGTCAATGCACTGGCCGGAGCGCAGACCCGCGAAGGACACTCCGGCCAGTGGTCGATGCGGATTTCACCGTCTATGCGGTGAACCACTGCATGTCGGGTCAGCTCGGAAGCGGGACCTGCCCGAACATGCGGACGATCGAGGCCGCGCCTCCGGGGGCGGTCAGCGAGGAGAACGTCAGCTCGTAGTTCTGCACCGAGTCCGACTTGTGCGGCAGGTCGCCCTTCTCGGAGACCTCGGCGCGGGCGACGATGATCCGCTTCGGGTACTCGCCGTCCAACACGTCCATGCCGAGCGCGTACGACATCGACTCGGTGGTGTCCGGCTCGTTGAAGGCCAGGAACTGGGTCCCGGCCGTGCCCGAGGTGGTCATGTCGGCCATGTCCACGCCGTAGTACAGCGCCAGCGTCAGGGCGCTGGTCTGCATGAAGGTGACCTTGAACTTGGTCTCGCGGTCGGTCACCTGGGTCCGGACCGGGTCCTGACGGCCCCACGCCTTGAAGGTCTGCCGGTTCTCGTTGAGCGCCTCGTTCAGGCCGTCCTCGGTGACGTATCCGGCGTCCAGCCAGCCGTCACCCCAGACCGAGTAGGGGTCGGTGGGCGAGGTGGTGCCGACGGGGGCCACGTAGAACAGGCCCTTGACGCCGACCCTGACCTGGGTCTCATCAGCCATAGCTTCTCCTGTGTCGAAAGTTCAGCCTGGAGAGGCCCAGGCGGGTCGCGGGTCAGGCGGGGCGAACGCGCAGTCCGGCGGTGTAGCCGATGCGCGTGACGTTCGTGTTGGGCTCTTCGGGCCGGATGGCTGGCCCGCTCTCCTCCCAGGTGCGCAGCACGAGGCCGCCGTCCCGGGTGGTGCCCTGCATTTGCTCGACGGCGGCCCTGACCCGGGCCATCGCGTCGGTGGTCTCCACACGAGAGGCGGCGTAGACGTCCAGGGAGATGCGGGCCTCGTCGTGCAAGCGGCGGCCACCGAGGGTTCCGGTGGTCCGTACGCCGCCGATCCGGGCGACCCAGACGAAGGGGAGAGCGGCGGTGAAGTCGTCCCCGCCGGGCCGGATGGTCGCGGCCTGGTAGCCGGTGACGTCCAGGAGCTGGTTGATGACCATCGCCTCGACGTCGGAGAAGACCAGCGCCGTCAGAGGCTCGGTCACCGCGGTCTCCTATTCGGTCGGCAGGGTGTCCCGCTGCTCGGCCTTGGGCTTGGGCTGCCGCCTGGCGGGCGCAGGGGCGTCCTGGACGGGCTGGACGACCTGGGGGAGATGGCCCAGCCGCAGGACAGGCTCAGCACCCTCCAGGTGCCCGATACCGGCTCTCACGAGGTCGCCGACGGAGTCGTCCGGGACGTCCACGACATCGCCGGGCCGCTTGCCCTTGTAGGCGAAGACGAGCTTGAGCTTGGGCATGATCAGTCCCTTGCTGCGTCGAGCGCAGTGCCGATGACGTGGTGAGCCGGGCGGGTCTCGTCCCGGGTGCCCAGCTCGATCACGGCGGCGTACTCGACGTCCGAGAGGATCAGGACGGAGCCGTCGGCCGCGTCCTGGGCGTGGATGGAATCGCGGTAATGCCCGGTGCGGACGGGCGCGTTGGTCTGCGCCACGGTCACGACCCGGTCAGCCCGCTCGTGCAGGTCGTCCTGGACGAACTGCTCGTGGACGAGGGAGGCGATGGCGGCGTCATCGGCCTTGAAGGCACCCATCAGCCGGTCACCTCCCGCAGGACGAGCGTAAGGTGACTGAGGACCGCCAGAGGTCCCGCACCCTGCTCCCGGCCCGGCCGCCCGGTGACCTCGTACGTGACGCCGTCGATCTCCACCCGGTCGTACTCGCTCACCACCGCCTCGGGCGGAAGGAAGCACTGCTGGTCGGTGGCGACCTGGTCGCCCTGCTGCACGGTCTCCGTGGAGCTGAGCGGCTGGAGCATCGCGGCGTACGGCGTTCTGCTGGCCGTGGACCAGTCGCCGGGCACCAGATTGTTCTGGCGGTCCCGGATCTGCTCCGGCCTGGCGACCACGGTGGCGGTGACGTTGCTCATCAGGAGCACACGGACACCCCCCAGATGTGCGGGTGGACCGGAACAAGGCCCTCGGTCTGGAGAAGCGCGACCACGTCCGGCGAGACCCGTGACGTGCCCGATCCGACCAGGGACAGCGCCCGGACCATCTTCTGATTGCCGACGGACAGTTCGGAGACGTTGGCGTTGGCGCCCGTCTCGTCGCCCAAGTCGGCGATGTACTGGGCCTGGAGGCACACCGCGTCTCGGAAGACGTCCGCCAGCTCGGGGTTGGTGGGCAGACCGTCAATGGTCGCGTACACCGCGCCGATGAGGAGCTGGTCGAGCTTCCGGGAGGCGTTGGCCAGCAGCCGGGCCGCGTTGGCCGGGACGGGGTCGGGGTCGAGGAAGTTGGTGAACTCCTCGACGGTGGCGTACGGCATGACGCCTCCCGTCACAGGGTCAGACAGGCCACCGTGACGCTGGCGACGGCCGACAGGTCTACGAACACGGTGCCCGTGTTGTCGGGCTGGTCGAAGTCGTCCGGGAACGGCCCGAAGAACTTGTCCGCCCCGGCGCCCACCGTGGCAGTCGGCGACGTGACGGACTGGCCCTGGACGGTCCGGCCGATCTTCAGCGTCACGGTGATCGAGGCGCCGGAGGCGTTCTTGATGTGGAGCATTTGCCTGCCGCTGGAGCGGAAGGAGACGCCCGCCGCGTCCGGGGACACGTAGGTGGGCGCGAGCCCCAGCACGGCGAAGCGCTGAGGGGTCAGTTCGGTCCTGGCCATACCGTCCTCCTACTGGACCTTGACGTTGCGGAAGACGGCCGCCGCCTTGGTGGCCTTCAGGACCACGGCGATCGGGCCCATCTCGACCTCGCCCTTCTTCACCGCGCCAGCGGTGGTGAAGTCCGGCAGGTAGTGGGAGACGATCTGGCCGCCGACGGTGCTGACGCCGTGGAAGCCGTCCAGGCCCATGCGGACCGCGTACAGGTCGGTGAGGCCCGAGACGGAGTTGTCGCCGGTCTGGGTGACGGTGACGCCGGGCGAGGTGCCGCCGGTCAGGGACGCGCCGGAAGCGGTCACACCGACCGACAGGTGTGCGAGGTCACCGGTGAAGGTGAGGGTCTTCACGGTGGTGCCCGTGACCGTGGCGTTGCCGGTGCCCACGTTGGACAGCCCCGTGATGGCGGTCTGCACGGTGGAGGCCGTGGCGTTGTAGGCGATGCCTGCGGTGGTCTGGGTGCTGCCGCCCACGGTCACGCTGACCGTGTAGGTGCCGCCCGTGGGCGAGCCGGTGATCTCCACGGTCCAGGTGGAGCTGTCGGGGTCGCGGGTGCCGATCGGGATGATCGGGGACGAGGTACCCGCCTTCTCGCCCGGGTCCACGAACACGATGTCGCCGTACTGCTCCCGCACGATCGGCCGGCCACCCGGGCCGAGCAGACCGTCCACGGGGTTGCGGGTGTAGACCCCGGCACGCCGCGACAGGGCCCGCACACGCGCCAGGGCCTTGGTGTTGCCCAGGATCATCGTCGGGGCGCCGTCGAGCATGGACAGCCACTCGTCGAGTGCGTCGAGGGCTACCTGAGCCGAGGCCGGGTTGGTGTCGAAGTCCGACCAGTCGGTGGTCTCGGTGGCGCGGAACTCGGTGTCCGAGCCGCGCAGGGCCTTGTCGAGGCCGTCGAAGCCGTTCTCGGCGTCCGCGTCGTCCCCGTTGTCCACGTCACCGTTGATGACGGCGTCCTGGAAGCGGGTCTTGGTCGCCTTGATCTTCTGCGACATGTTCAGTGCGACGGCGCCGGAGGCGGCCGGACCGACCTTGGCGATGACGCGGTCCACCTCGAAGCTGCCACCCAGCACGGCCAGATCGACGCTGTAGCGCTGGGTCTGGACGTTGCTGGGTGCGTACTCGGTGTTGAGCGCGCGGAAGGCCGCGGTGGGCTGGGTGACCAGACGCCGGTAGCCGTAGGTCAGGGTCGCGCCGCCACCGGCAGGGTTCACGACGTCGTCGAAGGTGAGCGCGTCCAGGACGGCACTCTCCTTGCGGAACTCGTCGATGACCTGGACGTCAACGGCGTCCGTCGCGTTGTTCTTCGCCTCGCTGAGGGTGACGGGCATGGGCTCTTCCTTCGATCAGTTGCCGCGCATCCGTGCTGCCACGGCGTCGGCGAGGTTGGTGGGCTTCCGTGCTCCCTCACCGCGCCCGGACAGCTCCGTCCCGCTGCGCGCGGGAGGGGCCTGTGCCGCGGTCTTGAGCTTCGGGTTGGACTCGACAGCGGCCTTGATGGCGTCGCCGACCTTCGTGGCGAAGTCGTCGGCGTCCGGGTCGAGGTCCTCGACCTGCTTCAGGAAGCCCCGGCTGTCGAGCAGGGCGTTGGCATCCGCGCTGTGCTTGGTGGCGGCCTGGTAGACGGCCAGCTCCACGGCGCTCTGCCGGGCCTTGCCCTGCGTGGCGGTGAGCTGCTGGGCGAGCTTGTCCGGGTCGGCCTTGCCGTCGTCCAGCTCGATGCCCGCCTTCTCGGCGAGCTTGGCCAACAGGGCGGACTGCCGCTGGAGTTCGGTGGTGGTGCTCTTCGAGCGGTCCTCGTGCTTGCGGGCCTGGGCCTTCCACTTCTCGGCCTCGGCCTGCCAGTTCGTATCGCCGCTCTGGGTGCCCTTGTCGTCCTTGGCGGGCTCGGGCGGGTTGTTCACCGGGGGAGCGGTGCCCTCCGGGTTGGTGACGGTGGTGTCCGCGCCCGTGCCGGGCTCTGCGGGGGTCGCCATGGTGGTGCTCCCTTGTCGGGTGGGGGTGCCCATGCGGGCTCAGCAGATCCAGTCCGGCCTGCTGACGTCGTGTGGAGGAGCGGGTACGTTGCGCCGCATGACCCAGAACGTGTGGATGAGCGACGAAGGCGACCGGTACCACGCAACCGAGGACTGTCACGCGCTGCTCAGCGGGCAGGTGGGCGGCCTCGCCCAGGACTACGAGCTGCACTCCGTGAAGAGCGTCACGGTGGCTGAGGCGGAGAGCCGGGGGGAGACGGCCTGCCTCGTCTGCGGCGGCACCCCGGAAGCCTCCTAGGCGGCTGCCGGAACGTCCTCGGGAGGTCCTGGAGGTGCAGTCGGCGCCGTAGCCGGGACGGCTTCCTCCCGGATGCGGGCGACCTCTTCGAGGACCTGCTCGTCCCGCCAGTCGGGGTTGAGGCGGCGCACCTTCTCGTACGTCGAGACCGCCCCCGCCGCGCTGAGCAAATTGAGCTGCTGGGCAACCTCGTTGGGGTCGGGACTCACGACGTCCGCGAACTCCACGTGCGGTACCTGGGGAATGACCGGAGTGCCGAAGACGGCACGGTCGATCTCCAGGAGAACGCCGAAGAGGTGCGCGAGGGCCGGACGCCAGTAGCTCGTCTTGTTCGCCCGGGTGGTCAGCGACTGACGCTCACGCGCTGAGATCTCCGTGGCCGTGGCGACGACCTCGCCCGCCACTCCGAAGGTCTGGAGGCTGTAGCCCGCGCCCAGGATGATGCGCTCCGCCAATTCGGCACACAGAGCGCGGTGCTCCTCGGTGCGGATGGCGAACTGGACCTGCTCGATGACCGAGCCCTTGTCCTCACCGGGCGCGAGGGCGAGCGGGGTGAACAGCTCGCGCTCGATGTCGAAGGCCGCGCCCTTGCCCTTGCCGAGGTTGTCGAGCACCTCGGTGCCGACCAGCAGCCGGGCCTTGCCGAGCCGCAGGTCCCGCATCCAGTCGCTGTACGCCTCGTCGAGTGCGTCCATCAGCGGCTCGACGCCGGAGAAGTCGGATCGGCCGAGGTGGGCCGCTGCGGGCAGGTGCCGCCACAGCTTGTTCGGCTTGAGGTTCGGGACGTAGGCCGCGGTGAGCTTCAGCGTCCCCGTGGGGATGCCGTCGCCGTCGACCACCAGCTCCGCGAGGTCGGCGGTCTCTGGGAAGTCCGCCAGGGACATCTGCGTCCCCAGCTCGTTCGCCGAGCCGACCCACACGGAGTGCCGTATCCAGCCGGGCTCATGCCGTTCGAGCTGCCGCACCACGGTGTTGGCATCCTCGCGGATCACGTTCCAGAAGGTGACGGCGCTCAACCGGCCCCACTTCCACTCGGGGACCGCGATGTCCGGGGAGGCTGCGACGAGCCACGGCTTGTCCTGGACGCTCTGGTCCCACACCACCCGGAGATAGACGCCGCCGAGGGCTGCCGAGACCTCCGCCGCTTCCCGGAGAACGGCGTACGTGGTGTCGTCGGCGAGCTGGTCCAGGCGCTCCTGGGTCGCCTCGTAGTCCACCGTGAGGTTCAGCGGGGACCCGAAGAGCAGGTTGGCGCTGGTGGCCGCGATGGCACCGGCAAGCGGCACATGGAGCTTGGAGGGCCGTTCACCGAGGGGAGTGGGCTGACCCCAGAACCATCGGCCCAGGCGGGCGAGGAAACCTTTGCGCCGCCGGATCGTCATGTCGTTGGGGGAGTTGAGGTACGCCTCGGTCAGACCCTCGGGAGTTCCGGCGTACCAGGCGCTCCAGACGTCCTGCTGGGCGAAGACCTCGGCGAGGTCCGGGGGAGGCCATGCAGTGCCCACTACGCCGCCTCCTTCACCGTGATGTCGATCGAGGACCGCCAGATGTGCTGGGTGGTCTTGATCGCGTAGCGGAGGGCGTCTGCGCCGTGGTCGTTCTGCTTCAGTGGTTTGTCCTCGCCGAGGAGGGCGGCCTTCTCGTCCCAGACGTAGCCCTGGATCTCCTTGAGGAGGTGGGCGCAACCGCGATGGATCCGCAGACGGTCGGAGGCGAGGAGATTGGACACGAGCCGGATGCCGGAAAGCACCTTGTTGTGCGCGGGCACCGGGTGGAGTCCGTCCCGGCGGAGCTGCGCGTGGAACGAGGCCGCCGAGGGATCGACGACCGTGAACATCGGCTGTACGCCCCTGTCCCGGCTCCCCGGCGGCTGAAGCCCCCTAAGCCAGAGGACAAGCTGCTCGGAGGTCTCGACGTCGGTGAGCTGCCGCTGCTGGGCCCGCGCGTCGTACCGCCACTCGCTCGTGACGTATAGGCAGTCGTCGACCCCGAGCCCCAGCAGAACGGCGTGGGTCGGGTTCGAGGTGCCGTAGTCGATGCCGACGGCTATCCACTGCCGGATCGCCGGGACGATGTCCACGACGTGCCGGGACTCCTCGAACATGTCGTAGATCGCGCCCTGGGCGGCGACCCACTGGCCGAGGATGAACCGCTTGTAGAACAAGCCGACGTTGCTGGCCTTGATGTGTGCGACGTACTCGGCATCCAGGTGGATGTTGTCGTCGAGCGTGAAGGAGAAGACCTTCATCGACCGGCGCTGCTCTGGCAGGTCGATGAACTTCGCCTTGAGCCAGTGGGCCGGCGAGTCGGGGTTCGTCGTGGCGTAGATCCGGGCACCCCGTACCCGCATGCGGGTCAGGAGCATGTCCCAGAACGGCTCGGGGAGCAGCGTGGCCTCATCGACGTACGCACCCGCGCACGTCATGCCCCGGATCTTGGACTCCGACTTGATGTCGTTGGCGCCGATGACGTGCACCAG
The DNA here is from genome assembly GCF_055559175.1 of Streptomyces sp. NPDC024632. Lineage (NCBI taxonomy): Bacteria > Bacillati > Actinomycetota > Actinomycetes > Kitasatosporales > Streptomycetaceae > Streptomyces > Streptomyces sp. NPDC024632. The sequence continues at coordinate 359,854 of NZ_JBVHLD010000003.1, read as the reverse complement.
GCGGCCGAAGATCTTCGCGGTCGGGGCTCCGGAGTTGTAATCGACCTGGAGCGCCAGCTCCCCGAAGATCTCCGGGTTCATAAGCGGCTGGAGGGCGTTGCGGTATACGGAGTCGCGGGTCTTGCCGACCATCACCAGTTCGCCCGTGGTGGACGCCTCGCGGACGAACATCACCCAGGCCCACAGGGAGGCGATCGTCTTCCCGGAGGAGACCGCGCCTTCCCAGAGGGAGATCCTGCGGTTCGCCGCGGTGATGCTCAGGACCTGCTTGGGGGAGAACCGCTCCAGGAGGGGTGCGTACCTAGCCGCCGTAGTCGGCTGCATCGCCGATCCCCATGTCCTGGGCGAGGGCGTCAGCAGCAGCCGTCATGGCGTCACCAAGCCCCCGCAGGAGCCCCTGGGCCTCGTCCCGTCCGGCATCCCCGGCGTTGACCTGTTCGAGGCGTACAGCCGCGTTCAGGGCCGTAGAGAACGACTGGGTGAAGTCCTTGAACTCCCGCGCGGGTGGTCGGCGTACGAAGTGGGTGACGGGATTGCCGAGGTGGTCGAAGCCCGTCAACTCGTACTGCTCGAAGGCCCGTGAGTGTGCTTCCTCGGCGAGGTCGTACGCCGCCTGGATGTTCCGCTGACGCCGGTCCGTCAGGTCGATCTGACGGGCGTCAGTGGCCGCTCGGGTGGCGGCCCTGTCGAAGGCCAGCCCGAGGCGGTTCGCGTGGTTGGTGATCGTGCCGACCGACCACTCCATCTGACGGGCGATGTCGTTGCGGCTGACGCCGTCAGCGTGGAGCTGACGCAGCCGCTCCTCGTCCTCGCGGGTGAAGGTACGGGCCATGGCCGACTCACCCCCTCGCGTATGCGGGACGACGGGTGACCGGTCAGGGCTAATCGCCTGCCACGACGGGTGCGAGGCTGTCAGGATGCCGGTGTGATGAAGGACTTGGAAGCAGCGGCTATCGCGGTGCCTGTGATCATCCTTGTTCTAATCTTTGTTCGAATCAGCGCCAAAGCTGACAGGGCGGTTGATGCCGCCCTGGATGCCGGGCTTGATCACTTGCACGAGGTGGTACGTGCGAAACTTGAAGGTCGTTCGGAAGATCAAGGATCGATAAGTACTGATCGCGAACGCGGAGGAGAGGGTGCATCGGCGCTTGATCCTGAATCGCCGATTTTCGGGAGTCCGCTGTCGAGTTCATCGGAATCACCCAAGGAGAAGCGAGATCGCTTCGGCTTGCTGTTGATCGAGTACTACGTTCACGGACTTTTCCAGGCGAAACGTAGCTTCGCGGCAAGCCTGTATTGCTCCGTGCTCGGTGGCGTGGTCCTGATATCGGGAGTGGCTTTGTCTATCTTTCGAGCCGGAGAGCACGGGAGCCAGGTGGCGTCCGTGACGACGACGCTAGCCGGGGTGCTGACAACATCTATCAGCACGCTGTTCAACCGTCAGGCAGCAAGTGCGCTGAGACATATGGAGGGACAAACCAATCTACTCCACGCCGATATGGAGTCCGAGCGCGACATGAAGGATGCGGTAAACTTGCTGTGGCAGATTAATGACCAGTCTGTGAGGGACCGGCTTCTCGTCGGACTCGTGATGAAGATGTCGGGTGCCACTTTCCCGGATCTGCGCGTGGACTCGACTGTGGCGGTTGAGGAACCTGGAGTTGAGCCTGATCGCGGAATCGCCTAGTCCCGCGTAGCGAGCACGCGCTTTGCCTTGGCACGGGTAGCCTTCTCGGCTTGGGCGACGGCGAGGTGGCGGTACAGCTTTCGGCCCCGCTCGTCGAGCCCCTCGACCTTCAGGTGGCCCCGGCGCTCCCAGGAGTAGACGGTCTGGGAGCTGACGCCCGCCAGGAGCGCCGCCTCCCTGACTGTCAGCCAGATCTCGTCCTGCACGGCGGCCTCCCCTGGGAACGCAAAAGGCCCCGGTGTCCTGAGGGGTCGGGGCCTGCGCGCAGACACAAAAGTCCTGCTGATCGCGATTATGCGACAGGTGCGTGAAGACGTCAAGCTGCTGTCGCAGCGCGCTAGTCGTCGTCAGCGACCATGCCCTCGGTCTCGGCCATCAGGCGGGCGCGTTCCTCCTGCTCCCTCAATACCCTGAGGGACGAAGAGAATCCCAGCGAGGGATTCGGTAGGGGCTCTCCTCGTAGGAATGCGGACAGGATGTCGATTGCCTCCCTGATGGCTCCGAGCGCCTGTGCTCTCCGTGTGCTCAATGCCCCGCCCAGGCGCTCCCAGTTTTCGAGCACCTGGAACACGTCATCCATGCGATTTCGAAGTGGGGCAGCGCCGGGCAGGGTGAGTAGGGCAACCTGTGCCGGTGCAACATGTAGTGCTATGCGCTCGTTTAGCTGATTGCGCAAAGCGCGCCCGATTTCCCGACCGCCTGATCCAGTCGGCGCGATGAATGGTTCGGTGGCGGCCCTCCGCAGGTTCAGAATTTCGGTGAGCGCAGTGTCTCCTAGTGACAGCGCCCGCTGTTCCGCTCGTTCGCGTTTCGTTATCTTTACTTGGCCGCGTTGCTGGAGCCAGGCGCCAAAGATGGTTAGCCCGGCACCGACCACGACACCCACGAGGCCGATGATGGCGGCCTTCACCTCTGTGCTCATGGCCCGATCATGCCGACGGGACCAACCCCCATGGGGCCGATCCCGCCAACTGCTCAGTGGCCGCAGCGGGGCTTCGTCCACCATCCGCACTTTTCGCAGTACTCCATCAGGACTCCACCTCCTCCGGCTCCGGGCGGACGTCGTACTGGCGGCGCTCATCGGGATGGCGGATGACCCGTCCAGCCCCTCCCCCGAGGTCCTCGACCGTGGGCGGCGTAGCTGTAGCCGTAGCGTGCTGACCAGCCACTTCAACCTCTCTCGGGGCACTTCTGAAGGCGGTGGGGGAGGGGCTCGGCATGTCGTCCCGGTGGACCCCCACGGCGACGCCGTGGCCGGGCACCCGGACGCTATGCCGGGTCGTGATGCCCGCGGCCTCCAGGAGCTTGCGGACGTCCGCGTCCGACCAACGACGGCCCGTCTCCTCGACGAGCTGCTTGCGGATCCGGGAGAGGTGGATGTTGCCGTCGCCCGCCAGCTCGTGGAGCAGCTCGGCGATGTCGTCCGGGTGGAGTCCGGCGTCCTTCCCGGGCTTGGTGCTCTTGGCCGGCCGGGGGACCGCCCGCCAGGCCGAGACGATCCACAAGGCGGCCAGCACCCACATGAAGGCCATGGAGACGCTCAGGAGTCCCCAGACGATCAGGCCGGGGATGCCGAGGAAGACGACGCGGACCACGAAGTCGGAGACGGTCTCCCCGGCCTTCAGCCAGGCGCCGATACCCGTGACCATCCGCCTGGCGAGGAGGCTGCTCCCCTTCGCCAGGCGCTCGGCAGCGCTGTTCAGCCCGCTCACATCAGGCCCGTCAGCTTGTCGCCCGCCGCATTGAACAGCGAGACGACTCCGGCGGCGGCGATGCCGGAGAACCCGGCGCTCAGGCCGAGCATGACGCCGCTGACGACGCCCGAGACGATCTTGTTCTTGTAGACCTTGGCGCCGGACTTCCACAGGGCGACCAAGACGACGATGTAGACGACCAGGGCGGCGCTCCCGCCGGGCGACAGGCCCTTGTGGCCGGAGCGTGTGACTGAGGGCGTCGCGGTGCCCGTGACGGCCGTCAGCGACCAGTTGCCGAGGGTGTTGGTCGAGTGCAGCAGCATCACGGCGGCGGTGCCGATCAGACCCCCGGTGGCCGTGATGGCGAGCATGCCGAGGGCGGAGCTGGTGACGAGCGGCAGCAGGGCCTTCGGGTCGCGGGCGACCCCAGGACCGCCGGGGCCGGGTCCGCCCTTGCCGCCTCCGGTCTTCCACCACTTCGTCAGGTGCCAGGCCCAGATGGACAGGCCGACGACGACGCTGCCCAGCGAGACCGTGGTGGTCGTGACGCCGTTCACCGGCCACCGCCCGTCAGGACGTGGACCATCGCGTCGAACACGGGCAGGGCGAAGATGCAGCCGAGGACCGCGATCCACAGCATGGTCCGGCGCATCCAGTTGCGGCGCTGGCCGAAGCGGACGGCGGTGACGAGCACCGAGGCCCCGCCCATGAACCACGCGCCATCCAGGCCCTGCTGGGTGGCGACGTCGTGGAGGACCTTGGCCCAGATGTTCGCCGGGATGAAGGCCAGGGCGGCCGTCCAGGTGTTGGTGGTGAGCTGCATCCAGCTCCAGTCCCAGCCGGGCTCCTCGGGCTTGTCGGTGGTGATGTGGACGTGGACCTCGGGGTCGGGGCTCCACGAGGCGTACGGCGGGTAGTTCGGCGGTTCAGGGGTGTTCACTGCGCCCTCCAGGGCATGGAGGCGCGCGTGCTCAAGCCGACGGCGAGCACAGCGCACCCGGGGAAAGGGGTGTGGGCTCGCCGTCAGGCGGCGATGGCGTCCGGCAGGGACTTCAGGTGGGGCTCGGCCAGCTCGACACGCTTGCGGGCCTCGCGGCAGGTGCCGTCACTGTTCGGGAGGCCCGCGTCACCGAGGGCCTTGCGCATGTGACGGGTCGCGGGACGGCGGTTGCCGAGCGAGTCGTACAGCGCCCTGATAATCGCGTCGATCTGCTCGCGCTGGGTCAGGCCCGTGACGGGCTCCGGCTCAGGCGTCACGACGGGCTCGGCAGCGGGCTTCTCGACGGCCTCCGTCTCCAACGATTCCTGGAGAGCCGGCCGCACGGTGACGGGCACCATCGGCAGGCCCTGACGGGACAGGAGGAAGTCGTGGACTTGGCGCATCAAGGCGGCGAAGGCGAGCAGGGCGGCCACGGGCGGCACTGCGGCGACGACGTAGTCCAGCAGGGACGCGGTTGTGCCGACGCCGGAGACGTTGAGGGCGATCGACCCGATCGACCCGGCGGAGGTGAGCGCGATGGCCCACCAGTCCACGCGGCGCATCAGGGAGGCACGCAGGATCAACAGCTCGCCGATGCCAATGAAGCTGTCGATGGTCGCGGGCCAGGCCCATGCGCGGGCTCCGTGGAGCCGGTGGGCGGCGGAGACGTCGTGCAGATGTTCGTATGAGAGCCAGAAGGAGACGGCCGTCAAAGCGGCGGTCATGACGGCCGCTGCTGCGGCCAGGCCGATCTGGGTACTCTGGCGGGATCGGAAGACGCCGTCAACAGGCGTCATTTCAGGGTGTCGTCCCGCCTTTTCGGGCAGGACGATACGGTTCGTGTTAGCCACGGCGAGCTAGTCCCTCGCTGTTGGTTAGGGGACCGCGCCCATGCTTGGCGGCTAGCGCGGTCCCCGCTCAGTTGTTGTTTTGACGATACCGTCAACGGCCGTCACATCGTCAGGTCTTGGCCGCGACCCCGATTGTCTGCTGCGTCACCTGCCTCTTGATCAACAGGTCGAAGTCGTGCTGGTCCAGCTTGACGCTCGTGCAGAACCGGCATTCCGCGGCCCAGTCGCTGGGGCGGTAGCGGACCATCGTGAACCGCTCGCAGGTCGGGCAGACGACGCCCCTCAGCAGCTCCATGACGGGCTGCGTCATGGTGATCTGACGGGTGACCTTCAGCAGCTCGTCGATCTCCGCGAAGAAGTCCCCGGCGAAGCTCTGGTTACAGATCCATTCCAGGTGCCGCGTCAGCCGGTCAACCATGGCCGTCACGTTCCGGCGGCAGGGCGTCAGCCGCCGCTCGTCGGTGACCGCCTCGGTCCAGCTCGCCAAGACCTCCAGGAACGGCACTGGGCCGGTCTGGTCCTCGTCCATGACGCCGTGACGACTGGCCGGGCCGAGGAGGTTCAGGGTGTCCAGACGGCCCGGCAGCGGGGCGTGTACCGCTCGACCGCTCCGCCCGTCACTGCCGGTCTTCAGCGGCTGGTGGGACATGCACAAGAGGACGTACTGCTCGGGCAGTTCGCCGAGCATCCGCCGCAGTCGGCTGAAGCAGCGCGGGCAGGTGGGGCGCTCTGTGTGCTCTTGGCAGACCAGGCATTCGAAGGTCTCGCTCACGCCGCCACCGCCGGTTCGAGGACCTCGTTTGTGATGGCCTCGGTGAGGGCGCTGACGAGGATCTCCGCGGCCGGGGGCGTGACCGCGTTCCCGTACTGCCGGGTCTGCTCGCGCTTGTTGCCCAGCACCTTGTGGTCGGCCCCGAAGCTCATGGCCCTGCCGATCTCCGCGGGCTGGAGCATCCGGAACAGGCAGTCCTCGACCTTGATCTGGGCGTCGAGGAGGGCGTACCGGTCCACCGTTGTCAGCGTCCCCACGGGCTCCTGCGCGGTCCGTACGCGGCTGGCGCCGTAGTACGGAATGAGGAGCCCGTGGTGATTACCCGAGGCCGTTACGGTGGCCAACGGGTCCGCTGTCGAGCGGTGCTTGGAGCTGCCGCCCCTCAGCTCGGCGATGAACGGGGTGAACAGCACCCCGGTCTCCCGCCGGGTGGTCTGGGTACGGCCGGGCTCGTCGAGCGGCCGGGCCTCCTTGCCGTCGCGGCCCTCCACAGGTACGAGCAGGGGACGGGCGTACCGCTTGATGCCGTCCTCGATCCGCGCCATCGTCTTGGCGGCCAGTGGCCGGAGGCGGTCGCCGATTCTCTGGCTCTTCAGCGACCAGTCGATGGCCTCCGACGCCGGGAGGGCCAGCGGCTCGGCGACCAGGGTGCAGCCGCCCAGCGGGCACACGTACTGGTACTGCGCCCGGTAGCGGCCCCAAGGGTCGCCCGCCTTCTTGAAGGACTGCCGGGCACGAATGGTGCTGTGGGCCGGACAGACGGCGAAGGGGCGCAACCACTTGTCCCAGTCGGGCGCCCTGCGGACGCTGCTGTGGACGAAGGTGACGTACATCCGGTCGCGGCTCTGCGGCGCCCACAGGGACGTCCTGGAGTGCGCGTGGGCCGAGTTGAGATACACGATGTGGAGCCGGTAGCCGAGAGCCTCCATTGCCTTGTACCAGGCGTCGAAGAGCACCCAGCGCCGGAAGTCCACGACGTTCTCGACGACCCCGCCCAGGACCGGACGGCCCCGCAGGATCATCCGCTCCAGGTACCGGGGGATGTCCCAGGCCGTGGCCCGGCTGCGCTCCCCGGCTTCGAGCGGGAGGACGTTGCCCTCGGCGTCCGGGACCTGGTCGTGCTGGGTCTTCCGGCGGCCCTGGGCGATCGAGTGATTCGTGCACTCCGGGCTCGCCCAGAGGATGTCCACGCGGGGGTACCGGCGGAAGTCCACCTGGGCGATGTCGGCGCAGTCGTGCTCCGTGTCGGGGAAGTTAAGCGCGTGGCTCTGGACGGCCAGGCCCCAGTGGTTCGCGGCGAGCACGACCTGGACCCCGGGCACCGCGTGGATGCCCTGGGAGGAGCCGCCCGCGCCCGCGAAGAAGTCGGCTGCGGTGAGCGTCAACGTGCCCTCCGCAGGTCGCGGATGATCAAGGACATCCAGACGGTCACGATCAGTGCGGCGAGGCCGTGGAAGACGATGACGGCGATCATTCGCCGTCCTCCGTGCTCGCCCACAGGGTGTGGACCCTCCGGACCCAGCCCCGCTCCGTCAGGGCCTTCAGCGCCCGCAACGCCGTGGACTCAGAGATCGCGAGTTCAGCGGCGACCTGGGCGGTGCTCTGGGGGTCGTCCTGAATCCGGAGGAACAGGCCGACGATCCTGGCGACGGGCAGCAGCTCCTCGTCGAGGAGTAGCAGGCGGGGGCGGCTCACGCGGTCACCGCCAGCTCCGGGGCGGCCCTGCGAACGCCGACGAACTCCACGGCCCGGCCACCGGACTTGCAGGCCCGGCAGTAGCGGCGCGTCACTCCGGCTGGGCTCGTGTACGCGCGGCCGAACTCCTCGTACGCGTGACCGCTCGGGCACGTGACCTTGCGGCGGTGGTGGTCTCCGGCCAGCCCAGCTCGGACGTTGCTGGAGTGGAACTGGAGACCGAGGTGTTCGGGGTTGCAGCATCGCCGGTGGGCGCAGGCGGGTCCGCCGGAGCATGAGGCGTCCCGGTCGTGACACAGATGACCAAGGTCCACGCGCTCCCAGCCGCGCGGACCGTAGGCGTACGACGGGGGGCTGCCGTGCTCGATGGCCCAGGCGATCATGTGCGCCCGGACGGTCTGGCCGCCGAGCGCGAAGGTGCCGTATCCGCTGGGGTCAGTGGAAGCGGTCCAGGTCCAGCAGTCGGTCGAGACGGTGGGGGAGGCCAAGTCCTGGCGGACCTTCGGGTTCCAGCGGTCGAGCAGGTCGTCGCCCTGGGACGCCAGCAGGGCGTCGTGCCAGGCGCGCTCGGGGATCAGGACGTCGGCGAGCCGGCCGTCCACGAGAGCGCGAGAGGGGGTGTAGCGGTTGAGGATGACCTTCAGGTCGAGAGGCGCCATGGCGCGGGCTCCTGGGTCGATGTACCCCAGGGCTCCCCTGGGGGTGCCCGATTGGGCCTCCTGAGGAGTCGGTGTCGCCGTGATGGCAATGCGACCAATTTACAGGTGCTGGCGGCAGGAGGGCAAATGCAGTAGGCATCGAAGACGGGCCATAGATTTTAAAATATGTACGCCTAGCAAGGATTGTTGGAGAAATCTGGCGGGCCGGCCGGGCCGCACCCAGGATTCCCGTAGTCACGATTTTGCATACGCCGATCGGGCAATTCGACCGGCCCTGGACGGTCGTATGCTGGCGGAGATGACGAAGCCCCCGGCGGGAACCGGGGGCTCAGTCGAAGGGATTTTAAAATCCCGCTGGTCCAGGAGGGCTCAACTCCTCCGAAGACCGGACTCCCCGAACGACTCAGACCCAGGGAGCAAGATGCCCCTCCAGAATAGCGGCCGTGCCGTCACCGGTCACATCGATCTCCAGGAAAAGCCGGAGGGCATCAACCCCCTCCACCTCGTCGAGCTGGCCAGGCGCTCCGTGGGCCGCTCCGAGGTGTCGTGTGAGATGGCCATCGCCTGGACGGTCGTCACCCGCCCCTACGTCAGCGCGACGCGGGGACTGGCCCGGTGGTCCGGGAACACCAGCAGGACCGTCCGGGAGGTCACCGGCCCCGATGGCGGCACCTCGACGTACGGCTTCCTCTGGACCAGGACCCGGGGGGTCTCCTCCCCGCTGGTCGAGGAGCGCGAGGACATGCAGATCAGGTACTCCGATACGCGCACTCAGGGGCGCAGTACCTCATTGAAGATCTCTTCCCCCTCATCCTCCTCTCTCCTGGACGAGAAGGAGGGAAAGATCGAACTCTCAACGGGTAATGCGCCCCTGAGTGCGCGTATCAGCGCGAGGGCACAGGAGGCCCTGGACCAGGGGATGAAGGCCCTGTTCACCCTGGGCGAGCTGAACGTCACCACGGCTTCCGGGAAGATCCTGGCCGCCCTGGACCCGGGGATCGACCTCTGGGCGGAGATCGACGGGGAGAAGCCCAAAAACGCGGCTGTGGAGCCCCTGGGGCGCCGGGCCTGGGTCCTGGCCGTCCTGTGCGGTCTGGAGGACGTCGTGCTCTCCACGGGGGACGTGGCGGCCCTCCTGGGCCTGTCGAAGCGGGGAGCCCAGGACCTCCTGGCCCGCATGAAGAAGGTCAACCCCCTGCTGGTCTGGAAGGTCCGGCAGTGCCGCTCGATCGTCTACGAGATCAAGTGGGCGTCGAACTACCGGATGACCGGCGAGTGGTGGGAGACCTGCTATCAGGACGACCGGATCCGTAAGGCCCGTCACGCCAAGGATCTGGCGGTCCAGGCGGTCTCGGCCCGCAGGGGGACTCCGGCCGGGTGCATCGCCTACCTCCACTCGACCGCCAACCCCAGGCGTGAGGAGTACCTCGCGGCCAACCCCCTCCCGGCCGACGCCGATCCGGTCTGGGCGGCCCTGGTCAAGGAGGGCGACGAGCTGAAGCTCCACGAGCACCTGCTCGCCAAGGAGTCGGAGGCCGGACCCGTGCCGAGCACTCCGGAGGGCTTGGGCGCCCCGGTGGAGGCCAGGTCGGCTCGGGAGGCCCAGCGGGTCCAGGCGCCTCGCCTGACGTCCCTGGGCGGCCACATGGAGGCGTCGGAGACGTGGGCGGAGGAGCAGCAGGGGCGGCTCGCCAAGATGCGGGAGCGGCTGTTCGGGGTACCGGCGGGGTAGGTGCTCATTGAGTGCTCATTTGACTTGTCTGAGATGAGCATCTGGTGTTCACTTGGGTCTATGAGCACGTATAACGCAAAGGACATGCGGAGCCAGGCAGGGAAGATGCTCGACCAGGCCCGCCAAGGTGACGAGGTCGTCATCATGCGGCGCGGTGCCGAGCGCTTCGTGTTGCGGTATGAGCCGGAAGGTGCTCACCCGAGTGAGCACCAGGTGGACACTCTGGTGAGCACTTCGACTGACGGCCTCCTGGAACAGCTCATCGCCGGGCAGAGCGAGTCGAACGACCTTCTTCGCCAGATCATCGAGCAGAGGGACACCTCGCTGGACGACCTGCTCCGTCCCCAGGCCCTAGAGGCCACAAGGGCGGCCACAGTGACCGTGCCGGTCCCGGAGGAGCCCGAGGTCCTGCCGGTGCCCCAGGAACCCGCCCAGGCCCCCGTGGTGGTCATCCCGGAGAAGGTGGAGGACTACATCCGGCCCGCCGAGGCCCGGAAGCTGTCCAAGAAGCAACTCACGGACGTCATGGGGTTCTACGGGTTGGTCACGAAGGAGGACGGACACTTCGAGTTCAACCGTCGCGGCCTGGAGCGGGGGACGCTGAAGCTGACGGCTCAGGTGAAGAAGGGGCGGCAGGAGGCCCGCGAGATCGCCGAGTTGGACCACGGCGACCCCCGGCGGACCGAGTATCTCCTCAACGTCGTAATCGAGGACTTCATGACGGTCGTGTCGAAGTACGAGTCCGGGGAGTCCGACTGGCTCCCGGTCTAGACCCTCTCCAACAATTCCAGGGGTATCCAGGAGAGAGTTTTGGAAGGCGCCCCCAGAGCCGCTACTCTGCCCCCGCAGCAGGCCCCGCTGAGATCCCCTCCCAGCGGGGCTTCGCCCATTTTTGAACCGCGAAGAATTTAAAATCTGGGGGAGACCGTGGCGTCCTGCTGGACCTGCAAAGACGGCGAATTCCAGTGCCCGTTCATCGCGCCGGGGAGCTTGTCGGATCAGGCGTATCACGAGCTTCTGGAGCCCGAGGACGTCAGCGACGTGGAGGGGCGGCTCTGATGCAGACCGAGTGGGAGCAGAAGGCGCATTACGAGACCGCCTCCGGTGACCGGGTCACCCTGCTGAGGCTCGATTCCGAGTGGGCCATCTCGTGGTCCTACGGATATCCGCACGAGGGGATGCAGCTCATCCACTTCGGGGGCGCCGGGCCGGAGGCGATCGACGTCTTCGTCCAGAGCCGCGAGAACAAGCAGCTCATGTACGACAGCCGGACCTCATGGCAGGGGAGCAGCGTCTGACGGCCAACGGTGAGCGGCTCTACAGCGTCCACGCCTTCAGCAACCTTCCGGAGTTCAAGCCGTCCGGTGGTGCCGTGTACCTCATCACCGACCTGACCGAGGCCCAGAAGGACGACCTGGTGGCCCGGGAGGCCGAGGAGCACCCGGACCGCTGGCTGAGGGCGGAGGTGCAGGACTGATGGAGGCGCGCTGCGAGGAGTGCGGTGAGTCGGCCGTCGAGGTCGAGCCCACGAGCTGGAACCCCGCCTGGGGTTCGGCTCCCGACTGGTCGCACGAGGACGGCGAGCCGCTCTGTGCTGTGGTCGGCGACAGCGGATACGAGCCCGGTCAGCCGATCTTCATCTAACGAAAGACCCCGGCGGGTGCTCGAACACCCCGGGCGTGACCGACTAACGAGGAGTCGATGTGGCCCACGGTATATGCAGCATCGAGGGGTGCGGCAAGACGGGCAGAGTCCGGCAGGACCTGTGCGGAATGCACTACCAGCGCTCGCGTAGGGGCGATGTGGGAGGGGCAGCTCCCTGCTTCATCCGGAACGACGACGAGGCCCGCTTCTGGTCGTACGTCGAGAAGACGGACGCCTTCTGGATCTGGACGGGCAGCACGTGTCCCAAGGGCTATGGCCTCTTCAAGGTCAACAACAAGACGGTGCGCGCCTATCGGTGGGCGTACAAGCACTTCGTGGGTCCGATCCCCGAGGGCATGCAGGTCGATCACGTGAAGGCGAACGGCTGCACCCGGCGTGACTGTGTGAACTTCGAGCAGCACCTTGAGCCGGTGACGCCCAGGGAGAACACGCTCCGGGGCGCGAACACCAAGCTCTCGGACGAGGACGTGATGGCGGCCATGGTGGCCTGGATCGGGGGGACGTCTCAGACGGCGCTGGCCCAGGACTTCGGCGTCTCGCAGACCGCTCTCAGTTACCGCTTCAAGCGGGTGGTGTTCGTATGAAGGGTCTCGTCCTCATCGACCCCGAGGCGCCCGGCGGCCGGAGGCCAGTTCCGCGCGGTGTGGTGGTCAACGGCAAGGCCGTCCGGTCGGCCGCCATGAAGCGGCTCCTCGACAACCTGGTCCGCGAACAGGTCCGGTGGGTCGAGCGGGAGCGCAGAGAGGCGGCGTGGGTCGAGCGCCAGATGGTCTCCGCACCCCCGCTGACGGTGGCGCAGACCCGAATGCTCCGGCGGCTCAAGGTGGATCTGACGAAGGCCGCGATGCGCGCCAAGGCCGCCTGAACCAGCAGGATTTTAAAATCTCGGCGGGTATCGTGCCGATCCTCGTATCTTCAGACCATGACCGTCACTGCCCGCCGGGAGCTGGTGAGTCCGGCAGTCCGCAACGCCTTCCGCTCGCTGGCCACGGATCTGACCGTCCGTATCGTGGCCGAGCTGTGGGAGGACCACGGCTTCGCCCCTGTGCCGCCGGAGAAGCTGAAGTACAGCGACCCGGGACAGAGGCGGACCGAGTTCATGCTCTACGCGGAAGGCGTGGACTGGGCGGACGAGAGCCACGTTCGCCGAGCACTGCTGGTCTTCGAGGACTTCATCCGCACCTGTAAGAACCAGGGTTGGACGACGGACAACTGGCTGGCGGACATCCGGGTCCGCCTGGAGCGGGACGGCTTCGCCCTCGACGAAAACGGCCGGATCACGTGGCAGAGTCCGCCGCTGCTCGCTCGTGACCTGAGCGATCTGAGCGACGCCTCCGGGATCGTCATCGAGCTGGAGCGGATCAGGCGCGACCTCACCACCGATCCCCAGGGCGCCATCGGCGCGGCGAAGCAGCTCATCGAGGCAACGGCCAAGACTGCTCTGCGGGAACTGGGCATCGAGGTGGACAAGAACGCCGCACTGCCCTCCTTGATCAGCACGGTGCACAAGGAGCTGCGGCTCGACGCGGCTTCCGCGCCCGAGGGGCCAGACGGCAGCAAGGCGATCAAGAAGATCTTGTCCGGTGCCGTGAACATCGCCGTTGGCGTCGCAGAGCTGCGCAACCAGGGATTCGGTAGCGGCCATGGGCAGGCCAGTGCGCCGTCAGGACTCGGAGTCCGTCATGCACGGCTTACCGTCAACGCGGCCGTGACCTGGTGTGAGCTGATCCTCGACACCTTGACCGACCCGGCGGCGCCATGGCGGAAGGGCCAACCCGGTGTCTGAGACGCCCGGCAAGCGGAAACTGAAGCGTCACCATCACACCGTCCCCCGCCTGCTGCTGCGGCGGTTCGCGGACGGCAAACGGATCATGCGGGTCCCGCTCGACGGAAGTGGCTCCAAGCTCATCGGCATCGCTGACGCGACCGTCCGGAGCCACTTCTACTCGATGCAGGACAAGACCGGGCAGCGTGACGACACGATCGAGAACTTGTTGGCCGAACTTGAAGACCAGGCCGCCAGGGTGATCACGAGGGTGATTGACGGTCGGGTGTGGCCCCTGCCGATGGCCGACCGGGCGGTCTTGGGTGAGTGGATCGCGGCCCAGTACGCGCGGATTCCGGCGGTGCGGCAGGCGAACAACGAGATCGCCGACTATCTCTGGAAATTTCAGATCGCCGCTGGTGGGAAGCCCGAAGTGCGCCGTGGCATGGAGGCGCAGGGCGAGGGTCCAGTCCCGGACGAGGAGGTAGATGCCATCTGGGACGGGCTGGCCGACTTCTCCAGCAACTACATTGAGCTGCCGGTCAACGACCACCTGCTCACCATGGGCCAAGCGATGGTCACCGCCTACGAGTGGATGATGGCCCGCTCGTGGAAGCTGTGCAGGTTCGAGCACGAAACACTGCTGCTCTCCGACCACCCCGTCACCTTGCTCCGTGATCCCTCCGCACCGGAGTGGAGCGGCGTCGGCCTAGCCAACGCCGCTGCGATCATGGTTCCCATCGACCGGCAGGCGGCCATCATCATGATGTCGCCGGGTGGCCATGACGGTATGTTCCCGGCGGATGTCGGGGTGGCGAAAGAGCTGAACCGCCGCTTCGCGTGGAACTCGCGCATCGAGCTGTTCCATCATCCGGACGACAATCCGCTGGACGGCATCGAACTGCCGCCGGCCCTTAGGCAGGAGACCAAGTTCAGCCAGACGGCAGAGAGCTTCGCCCAGGGCATCGTGGACGCGCGGGAGTCGGCCTACCGCCAGAAGACCTCGACCCGGTCCGGGTTCCACACGTTGAAGGGCCGGGTCGCGGGGTGGATGAGGATCTCCCGGATCAGACCACGGTAGGTCGATTGCTTCCGGGGAACGGAGTAGTCCGTCCACGCCTTGCGTAGCTCAGCGGCGCCGATCTCCAGCAGGTTGGCCTTGACGCCGTACACCGCGGCCTTCTTGCGGGCGTCGGCCATCCGTCCGTTGAGCTTATCGATGGCGTCCTGGATCTCCCGGGCCGGGCGGTCGCCGTCCAGGAGTTCTTCCTCCAGCTCGGCCTTCCGCCTCTCCCAGCGCGCGAGCTTCGCCTCTAGCTCGGGCCGGGGATCGTCCGGGTCCTCCTCGGCCGCGACCTCGATGGCCTCCAGGTGAGCGAACAGGAGCTTCTCGATCAGGGGCTCCAGGTCGGGGATCTGGATGGTCCGGCCGCCGCAACCTCCACCGTCACGGACACAGGTGTAGATCGCCATGTCCTTGTCGCCGCGCTGACCGGTCCGCATCTTCTTGTGCGGCCTGCCCTGCTCCGTGCAGTCGCAGGGTTCGCCGACCACGTGGGGCACCTTGCAGGTGCACTTCACCAGGCCGCTCAGCGGGTACTTCAGCGCCGTTGAGTCCCGCTCACCGTGCTCGGCCTTCCACTCCTCCGACTGCTTGTCCAGTAGGGCGCGGAGGGCGTCGCTCTTCTCCACCGAGATGATCGCAGGCCAGACGGCCTTCCCCTTGATGGAGCCCTTGTGCTCCTTGCGGCCCGAGATCCGTGCGGACATGAGCATGGCCCGCATCCCCTGATACGTGAAGTCGCCCCCGGTGGTGGTCTTCACGCCCTTGCTGATGGCGTCCATGACCAGGCTGTGCACCTTCTCGCCCTCCAGCGCCCGGTCGGCCCACTCTCGGACGTAGGGCACCTCTTCCTCGTTGCGGATGTCCCCGAGCACCTTCCGCCGGGGACCTTCACCGTCGTACAGCCGAATGTAGCCGAAGGGCCGGTGGCCGCCGTTGTGGATCTTCCCTTCGGCGACCAGCTCCTCGACCTTACGGAGGATGCGCTCCTGCTTGTGCTCGACCTCGTACTTGGCGATGGCGCCGAGCATGCGGGCCACGAGCCGGCCGGTGGGGGTGCTCAGGTCGAGGTCGCCCGCCTTGACGGTGGCGATCTCGGTCTTGTGGTCCTCCACGACGATGATCAGGTCCTCCAGCTCTGCGGGCTGGCGGTACAGGCGGTCCGGGTGCCACGAGATCACGGCGTCGATGTGGCCGGACTTCACGTCCTCCAGCATCCGCAGGTAGCCCTTGCGCTTCTTCCGGCGGTCGGCGGCGGTCACGTCGTTGTCGACGTACACCTCCACGACCTTCCAGCCGAGCGCGGCAGCCGCGAGGCGGCAGTCGTCCTCCTGGCGCTTCACGCCTAGACCGCCACCCTCGCGGTCATCGGAGATACGGACGTAGATGCCGACGCGGCGAACCCTGGCGGTGGTGGCCTTCATGGTGTCAAAGGTAGGTGAGTAGATGTGCTCCAAGGAAGCTGTGGCACCACGGTTCGGCGTATCAGGACGAGGAGCTGTTCGACCGGGTGCGGCCGCGGCTCGCGGTGATCTCGGTCGGCGCGGACAACCCCTACGGTCACCCGGCGGCCCGGACGGTCGCGGCGCTGCGGGCGCTGGGGGCGGTGGTGCTGCGGACGGACACCGACGGGTCGATCGCGGTGGCCGAGGACGGGCGGGGGGAGCTGCGGACGAGCGTGGCCGGGAAGGGGGCAGGGATGTAAAGGATTCTTTGTAAAGGAGTGCTTGTAAGGGAAGCTTTCTAAAGATAGCTTTAGATACATGGAGGACAAGCCGATGGAGTCCAAGGTCCAGCTCACCGACCCGCGCGCCCTGCGCGCCTACGCGCACCCCACGCGGATGTCGCTCGTCGGGCTGCTCCGCCGCGAGGGGCCGTTCACGGCGACGCGGGCGGCGGAGCTGACCGGCGAATCCGTCGCCAGTTGCTCGTACCACCTGCGGATACTCGCCAAGTACGGCCTGGTGGAAGAGGCACCGCCAGGACCCGGGCGGGAGAAGCCGTGGCGGGCGACGGCCGAGTTCACGAGTTGGCCCGGCTACTCCGAGGACACGGCGGTCGCGTCGGCGGCCGAGGCGCTGACGGTAGCCGTCGCCGAGAACTACTTCCACCGGATGACGCGGGCCATCGAGACGCGCGGCGCACTGCCCCGGAAGTGGCAGGAGGCCGAGCGCTTCACGGACACGTCCCTGTATGTGACGCCCGACGAACTGACCGCGCTCGGCGAGGAGATCGACGCGCTCCTGGCCCGGTACGCCGACCGGATCAACGACCCGGCCCGCCGCCCCGAGGGCGCCCGGCGGGTGCCCTACCTCCAGATTGGCTACGTCGACCCCGAGCACCCCGAGCACCCCGAGGACGGCCGCCCTCCGGAACCCGACCCCGAGGAGAGGTGAGCGTCGTGGTGCCGGAACTGCTCAGGCAGCGCCCCTTCCGGCGGTACTGGACGG
This sequence comes from Streptomyces sp. NPDC024632, assembly GCF_055559175.1. NCBI lineage: Bacteria > Bacillati > Actinomycetota > Actinomycetes > Kitasatosporales > Streptomycetaceae > Streptomyces > Streptomyces sp. NPDC024632. Next base: position 342,842 of record NZ_JBVHLD010000003.1, on the reverse strand, counting down.
GCCAGACCGTCTCGCTGCTCGGCGACCAGATCACCTTCCTGGCCATTCCGCTCGCCGCCGTCCTCGTGCTGCACGCCGACGCGGCCCAGATGGGCTGGCTGTCGATGGCGGGCCTGCTGCCCGCGCTGCTGTTCTCGCTCCCGGCCGGGGCCTGGGCCGACCGCCGCGGTCGCCGCAGGCGGACCATGATCGCCGTCGACCTGCTGAGGGCGGCCCTGATGGTCTCGCTCCCGGTGGGTTACGCCCTCGGGGTGCTCACCCTGGCGCAGCTCTACGCGGTCGCCTTCGCCGTCGGCACGCTCGCCGTCGTCTTCGACGTCTGCAACGCCACGCTGTTCGTGTCGCTGGTGCGCCCCGAGGAGTATGTGCGGGGCAATTCGCTGACCAGCGGCAGCCGGGCCTTCTCGTTCGTGGCGGGCCCCAGCGTCGGCGGCCTGCTCGTGCAGGTGCTCGCCGCACCGCTGGCGCTGCTCGCCGACGCCTGCTCGTATCTGGTCTCGGCCGTGCTGCTCGCGCGGATAGACCCGGTGGAACCACCGGCCGCGCCGCCACGCAAAGGGCACTTCACGGCGGGGCTGCGCTTCATCGTCCGCTCCCGCGTGCTGCGCCCGCTCGCGGCGGCGGCTGCGACGGTGAACTTCTTCAACTTCGTCTTCCACACCCTGGTGATCCTCTACGCCGTCGAACAACTCGGCCTGAACGCGGGGCTGTTGGGCATGGCCATCGGGGCCGGCGCGGTCGGCAGCGTGATCGGCGCGGTGCTCACCGGACGGATCGCCCGGTCGATCGGGGTCGGGCCGACCCTGGTCCTGGGATTCATAGGGTTCCCCGCGCCGCTGATCCTGATCCCGTTGGCGACCGGGCCGACACCGATGCTGCTCGCCGCCTTCTTCGCCGCCGAATTCGCCTCCGGCTTCGGCCTGATGCTGCTCGACATCGCCAGCGGCTCCTTGCAGAGCGCCGTCATACCCGACGCCCTGCGCTCACGGGTCAGCGGCGCCTTCCGCACCGTCAACTACGGTGTCCGCCCGCTCGGCGCGCTCGTCGGCGGCACCCTCGGCAGCGCGATCGGACTGCGCCCGACGCTGTGGATCGCCACCGTCGGCGGCCTGCTCAGCGTGCTGTGGCTGCTGCCCTCGCCGATACCGCGCATACGCGAACTCCCCGACGAGGAGCCCGACCCGGCGGCGGAAGCGCAAGCGGAGACGGAAGCGGCGGCGGATCGGAGGGCGGCGGCAGCGACGTAGGCCCGCGCACGCCGCCCCGCGTACCCCGCCCCGCGTACCCCGCCCCGCTACTCCAGCCAGCCCTCGAACTGCGCGGCCAGCGCGTCCAGCGCCGACGTGTCGAGGCGGGCGTCGCTGTCCTCGACGACCACCAGCCACTGGGCGTCCTCGGCGTCGTCCTCGCCCGCGAGGGCGTCCCGGACCAGGTGCGGCTCCTCGCGCAGGGCGAAGCGCGCGGTCAGCAGCTCGGCGACCTCCTCCGCGGCGTCGCGGTCGGGCAGCACCAGCACATGTCGTACGTCGCTCACCGCACCAGTGTCCCCGACGCGGTGCGGCGATGTCCGACCCCCGTGGGATGCTGGGCGGCGATGGCCAGGAAGACTGCTTCAGACGACCCGCTCGCTCCGCTCACGCTCGCCGTGGGCCAGGAGGACCTGCTGCTCGACCGCGCCGTGCGCGAGGTGGTCATGGCGGCCCGCGCGGCCGACGCGGACACCGATGTGCGGGATCTGGCCCCCGAGGCGCTCCAGCCGGGCACGCTGGCGGAGCTGACCAGCCCGTCGCTGTTCGCCGAGCGCAAGGTCGTGGTGGTGCGCAACGCGCAGGACCTGTCGGCGGACACGGTCAAGGACGTCAAGGCGTATCTGGCCGCGCCCGTCGAGGAGATCACGCTGGTCCTGCTGCACGCGGGCGGCGCCAAGGGCAAGGCGCTGCTGGACGCGGCGCGCAAAGCCGGGGCGCGCGAGGTGGCCTGCCCGAAGATGACGAAGCCCGCGGACCGGCTGGCGTTCGTGCGCGGCGAGTTCCGTACGCTGGGCCGCTCCGCGACGCCCGAGGCCACCCAGGCCCTGGTCGACTCGATCGGCAGCGACCTGCGGGAGCTGGCGAGCGCCTGCGCGCAGCTCGTCGCCGACATCGAAGGCACCATCGACGCGGCCGTGGTCGCCCGCTACTACACCGGCCGCGCCGAGGCCACCGGCTTCGAGGTCGCCGACCTCGCCGTCACCGGCCGTACCGCGGAGGCGCTGGAGCGGCTGCGCTGGGCGCTGTCCGTCGGCCAGCCGCTGCCCGGCATCACCTTCGCGCTGGCCTCCGGCGTCCGCGCCATCGGCAAGCTCGCCTCCGCGCCGCGCGGCGCCAACCCCGGCCAGCTCGCCAGGGACCTCGGCATGCCGCCGTGGAAGATCGACCGGGTCAGGCAGCAGATCCGCGGCTGGTCCGCGGACGGCGTCTCGACCGCCCTGCGGGCCGTCGCCGAGGCCGACGCCGCCGTCAAGGGCGGCAGCGCCGACCCCGCCTACGCCCTGGAGAAGGCCGTCGTCACCATCGCCCAGGCGTCCCGCGCCCGCTCCTGACCGGAGACCGGACCGCGCGCCCCTCGGACAGCGGCCCTCGTGCAGCGCCCCTCGTGCAGCGGCAGCACCCCTCCGACAGCGGCCCTCGGACAACAGAACCGCCCGTCCGGGACTCCCGGACGGGCGGTTCACGTCAGTGCTCTCACTGGGTGCGGTCGCGCCCGCGTGGCGAACGCAGATCGTGCGCGACCGCGGTGGTGCGAAGTGCGGGTCCGGGCGGTAGAGGGGCCGCTGGGTCCGGTTGCCCGCGATGAATCGAAAGAGCGGAGATCAGAGAGCGGAGACCGACTGAGCCAGCGCCGACTTCTTGTTGGCGGCCTGGTTCTTGTGGATGACGCCCTTGCTGACGGCCTTGTCGAGCTTCTTGGCGGCGAGACGAGCGGCCTCGGTGGCCTTCTCGGCGTCACCGGCGGCCACGGCCTCGCGGGTGCGACGGATCGCGGTCTTCAGCTCGGACTTGACGGCCTTGTTGCGCAGGCGCGCCTTCTCGTTGGTCTTGTTCCGCTTGATCTGGGACTTGATGTTCGCCACGAAAGAGCCTTCTCAGGTTCGATTGATACTTGGGTTGCTGCTTGGGGTGTGCTGCTCGGGGTTTGCCGCTTGGTACTGAAACGAGCAGATGCCTCGGGTTAGAGGGCACGAGGCACAGTGCTCCAGGCTACCAGCCGTTCACAGGACGGCCCAAACCGGTGCCGGTGCCGCAACCATGGGACGATAGCCCTTACGCCAGCCCCGCTCGCCCCGAGCAACCAGCCCGCCCGACCCGAGAAAATGGACCCTGCGTGCCCGCGACCCCTTCCCATGTGCCGGAGCCGAGCCGTACCGACCCGGCGTTGATCCGCAACTTCTGCATCATCGCGCACATCGACCACGGCAAGTCCACCCTCGCCGACCGGATGCTCCAGCTCACCGGCGTCGTCGACGCACGCCAGATGCGCGCCCAGTACCTCGACCGGATGGACATCGAGCGCGAGCGGGGCATCACGATCAAGTCGCAGGCCGTCCGGCTGCCCTGGGCGCCGACCACGGGCGACGGCACCGGCAGCACGCACATCCTGAACATGATCGACACCCCGGGCCACGTCGACTTCACCTACGAGGTCTCGCGGTCACTGGCCGCCTGCGAGGGCACGGTCCTGCTGGTCGACGCGGCGCAGGGCATCGAGGCGCAGACCCTCGCCAACCTCTACCTGGCGATGGAGAACGACCTGACGATCGTTCCCGTGCTGAACAAGATCGACCTGCCGGCCGCCCAGCCGGAGAAGTTCTCCGAGGAGCTGGCCAACCTCATCGGCTGCGACCCCTCCGATGTGCTCAAGGTCTCGGCGAAGACCGGCGTCGGCGTGGACGCGCTGCTCGACCGGGTGGTCCAGGACGTGCCGCCGCCGGTCGGCGTCGCCGACGCGCCCGCCCGCGCGATGATCTTCGACTCGGTCTACGACTCCTACCGGGGCGTGGTCACCTACGTCCGTGTCATCGACGGCCAGCTCACCAAGCGTGAGCGGATCAAGATGATGTCCACCGGCGCCACCCACGAACTGCTGGAGATCGGCGTCTCGTCGCCCGAGATGAAGCCGCACGACGGCCTCGGCGTCGGCGAGGTCGGCTATCTGATCACGGGTGTGAAGGACGTACGGCAGTCCAAGGTCGGTGACACCATCACCACCTTGAACCGCGGCGCGACCGAGGCGCTGGGCGGCTACAAGGACCCCAAGCCCATGGTGTTCTCCGGCCTCTACCCGCTGGACGGCTCCGACTACCCCGAGCTGCGCGAGGCGCTGGACAAGCTCCAGCTCAACGACGCGGCGCTGGTCTACGAGCCGGAGACGTCCGCCGCCCTCGGCTTCGGCTTCCGCGTCGGCTTCCTCGGCCTGCTGCACCTCGACGTGATCCGCGAGCGCCTGGAGCGCGAATTCGGACTCGACCTGATCGCGACCGCGCCCAACGTGGTCTACCGCGTCGTCATGGAGGACCGCACCGAGCACACGGTCACCAACCCCAGCGAGTTCCCCGAGGGCAAGATCGCCGAGGTCTACGAGCCGGTGGTCAGGGCGACGGTGCTGGCGCCCACCGAGTTCATCGGCGCGATCATGGAGCTGTGCCAGAACCGGCGCGGCTCGCTGCTCGGCATGGACTACCTCTCCGAGGACCGGGTCGAGATCCGCTACACCCTGCCGCTGGCCGAGATCGTCTTCGACTTCTTCGACAACCTGAAGTCCAAGACCCGCGGCTACGCCTCGCTCGACTACGAGCCCACCGGCGAGCAGAGCGCCGACCTGGTCAAGGTCGACATCCTGCTGCACGGCGACAAGGTGGACGCCTTCTCCGCGATCACCCACAAGGACAAGGCGTACGCGTACGGCGTCCGGCTGGTGGCCAAGCTGCGCGAGCTGATCCCGCGGCAGAACTTCGAGGTGCCGATCCAGGCCGCCATCGGCGCCCGCGTGATCGCCCGCGAGACCGTCCGCGCCATCCGCAAGGACGTGCTGGCCAAGTGCTACGGCGGTGACATCTCGCGTAAGCGCAAGCTGCTGGAGAAGCAGAAGGAAGGCAAGAAGCGGATGAAGATGGTCGGCAACGTGGAGGTGCCGCAGGAGGCGTTCATCGCCGTCCTGTCGACCGACTCCGAGGGCGAGTCGAAGGCGAAGAAGTAGAAGAAGCAGGTGAGGGGCGGGGTCCGGGGCCGAAGCGGCAGGGGATGAGGCGAACGGGGCATCCGGGGCAACCGGCGGGCCTTCCCCTCTTACGCGCCGGGCGTCGGCCCTCTACCCTGATCCGACGTAGGTTACTGGTGAGTTAAGAACACAGGCGCGGGCCCGGAGGTTGTCGTGACCGACACACAGACGTTGATCGAGAATCGGCCGCCCTCCGTGGCGACGCTCTTTCTGGAGCGCGTGACGGCGACCCCCGACGCGGAGGCGTACCGCTTCCCCGTCCCGTCCGAGAGCGGCCAGGGCCCCGACACCTGGCAGGCGCTCACCTGGGGCGCCGCCGCCGAGCGGGTCTACGCCATCGCCGCCGGCCTGATGGACCTCGGCATCCGGCCCGAGGAGCGGGTGGCGATCTCGTCCAACACCTCGGTCGACTGGATCCTCGCCGACCTGGGCATCCTGTGCGCGGGCGCGGCCACCACCACCGTCTACCCGAGCACCAACGCCGACGAGACCGCGTTCATCCTCGCCGACTCCGGCAGCCGCGTCCTGATCGCGGAGAACGCGGCGCAGCTCGCCAAGGCCCGCGAGCGCCGCGCGGAGCTGCCCGAGCTGACGCATGTCGTGGTCATGGACGCGGCCGGGGCGGCCGACACGGACGGCGACGGCTGGGTGCTGTCGCTCGACGAGCTGATCAAGCGCGGCGCCGCCTACCTGGAGCAGCACCCGGCCGCCGTCACCGACGCCGTCGCCGCCATCACCAAGGACCAGCTCGCCACCCTCATCTACACCTCCGGCACCACGGGCCGCCCCAAGGGCGTCCGGCTGCCGCAGGACTGCTGGGCGTACATGGCGCGCGCCATCGAGGCGATCGGGCTGCTCGACGAGAACGACGTGCAGTACCTGTGGCTGCCCCTCGCGCACGTCTTCGGCAAGGTGCTGACCGCCGGGCACATCACCGTCGGCCACGTCACCGCCGTCGACGGCCGCGTCGACAAGATCATCGAGAATCTGCCGGTCGTCCAGCCGACCTACATGGCCGCCGTGCCGAGGATCTTCGAGAAGGTCTACAACGGGGTCGCCGCCAAGGCCAGGGCGGGCGGCGGCGCCAAGTACAAGATCTTCCTGTGGGCGGCCGAGGTCGCCCGCGAGTACGCCAAGGCCGCGCAGAACAGCATGCGGCTGACCGGTGTCCCGACCGTGCCGGTCGGCCTGCGCACCAAGCACGCGATCGCCGACAAGCTCGTCTACGCCAAGATCCGCGAGGCGTTCGGCGGGAAGCTGCGCGCCTGCGTGTCCGGCTCGGCCGCGCTCGCCCCCGAGATCGGCTACTTCTTCTCCGGCGCCGGAATCCACATCCTGGAGGGCTACGGCCTCACCGAGTCCAGCGCCGCCAGCTTCGTCAACCCCGGCGAGTCCTACCGCACCGGCACCGTCGGCAAGGCGCTGCCCGGCCTGGAGGTCCGGATCGCCGAGGACGGCGAGATCCTGCTGCGCGGCCCCGGCATCATGCAGGGCTACCACGGGCTGCCGGAGAAGACCGCCGAGGTGCTGGAGTCCGACGGCTGGTTCCACTCCGGCGACATCGGCGAACTGTCGCCCGACGGCTTCCTGAAGATCACCGACCGCAAGAAGGACCTGATCAAGACCTCGGGCGGCAAGTACATCGCGCCCGCCGAGGTCGAGGGACAGTTCAAGGCGGTGTGCCCCTTCGTCAGCAACGTCCTGGTCGTCGGCGGCGGCCGGAATTTCTGTACGGCGCTGCTCGCCCTCGACGAGCCCACCATCCTCGTCTGGGCCGCGGAGCACGGCCTCGAAGGCCGCTCGTACGCCGATGTCGTCGGCACCGACGAGGTCCGCGAACTCATCGCCGGTTACGTCCAGCGCGTCAACGACAACCTCCAGCGCTGGCAGCAGATCCGCGAATTCCGCGTCCTGCCGCGCGACCTCGACATCGAGCACGGCGACCTCACCCCGAGCCTGAAGCTCAAGCGCCCGGTCGTCGAGCGCGAATTCGCCCCGCTGATCGAGGAGATGTACGCCGGAGCGCGCGAGGCGTAAGCCTCCGCGAGAGCCTCCGCGAGCGGCGCGCAGGGTACCCCTCGCGGGCGCGCCGCGCCCGGAGTTGGCCGGGCGGGGACCGATTCGGGGGACCCCGGGGGTCACGCGGCGCGTTCGGACGGGTTCGGTGTGTCACGGTGTGTGCGTTGTCGCCGCATCCTCGGGAGCCGCCTGTGAGGCTCGACCCGCCACGCCCCCGCGAGGGCACCGGCACCCGTACCGCCAGCACCCGTACCGGCGCCGGTATCAGCACCTGCACCGCTTCCGGCACCACGCTGCCCGGCAATCAGCTCGCGGCGGGCGCCGCCCGGCGCTTCCTGCGGGCCGCGCTCGCCGACTGGACGAGCCAGGGCCTGCCGGAGGCCGCCGCGTTCACCGAACAGGTCGTGGACGACGCGATCCTGCTGGTCAGCGAGCTGGTGACCAACGCGGTGATCCACGCGGGCACCACCGTGGACGTCCTGTGCCGACTGGAGACGAGAGCGCAGGCGGCGGCGGAGGCGTTCGGGGACAGCGGGTCGCGGGAGCCCGGTCTGGTGATCGAGGTGTCCGACCAGTACCCGGCACGGGTGCTGCGCGGCGACGACCGGCCGGACCCCGGCGACCACAGGGAAGGCGGTCGCGGCCTGCAACTCGTCGCCGCCCTGTCCGACGCCTGGGGCATCAGCTACCGCCGCGACCGTAAAACCGTCTGGTGCCGCCTCGACCTCACCGGCCCGCCCCCGGCCGCAGGAAGTGAAGAGAGCGAAGACGAGAGCGAGGAGCCGCTCCGGCGCGGCCTGCGGGCCGCCGAGATCCTGGCGCCCGCGCCCTCCGGCTCCGCCCGGAAAGCGGACTCCGACTGGATCAACCGCGGCTCACTGTCCTTCCTCGCCGAGGCGTCCGACCTGCTCGCGGGCCAGCTCGACGAGGACAACGTGGCCGTGCTGGCGACCCAGCTCCTCGTGCCGCGGCTCGCGGACTGGTGCGCGGTCTGGCTCTACGGGACCGGCGGCCGGCCACGGCTGTCCAGCGTCTGGCACGGCGCGGAGCACCGTATCGACGGCCTGCGCGCCGTACTGGAGAAAACCCCGCCCCCGCCGGGCCTGCGTTCCGGCACCCGCCTCGGCGGCGCCATGCCGTGGCCCTGGCCGGCCACCGACGACATGTGGGAGCACGGCGGCGCGCTGGCCGTACCGCTGGTCGCCGCCGGGCGCTGGCACGGCACGCTGCTGCTCGGCCGCACCGGCCTGCTCGGTCTGCCGGGCGAGGTCGTCGGCCTGGTCGAGGACTTCGGGCGCCGGGTCGCGCTCGCCGTGGACACCGCGCGGCAGTACGCCCGCCAGGCGATGATCAGCACCGTCCTGCAACGCGGCCTGCTGCCGCCCGCCGCGGGCCGCATCCCCGGCGTCGACCACGCCGTGGTGTACGAGCCCACGGCCGGCGACTGGGTCGGCGGCGACTTCTACGACCTGTTCCCCGCGGGCGACGGCCGCTGGTGCTTCGCCCTCGGCGACGTCTGCGGCAACGGCCCCGAGGCCGCCTCGCTGACCGGTATCGCCCGCCCGGTCCTGCGGCTGCTGGCCCGCGAGGGCTACGGCGTCCCCGACGTCCTCGACCGCCTCAACAAGGCGCTCGCCGACGAGGCCGCCACCGCCCTGATCGGCGAGACCGGCGACTGGGAGGGCGGCCAGGCCCGCTTCCTGTCGCTGCTCTACGGCGAGATCGTGCCGTACGCCACAGGCCGCGGCGCCCGCTGCACGCTCGCCTCGGCAGGCCACCCGCTGCCGCTGGTCCTCACCCCGGACGGGCGGGTACGCGAGGCCGCGAGCCCGCAGATGCTGCTCGGCATCGGCGACGACACGCGGTACGACTGCGAGTCCTTCGACCTCACCCCCGGCGAGACACTGCTGTGCGTCACCGACGGCGTCACCGAACGCCGCCGCGGGCACCGGCAGTTCGACGACGACGACGGCCTGGCGGCGGCGCTCGGCGGCTGCGTGGGGCTGAACGCCGTCGCCGTCGCGGAACGCATCCGGCGCGCGGTCCACGAGTACGACGACGCGCCGCCCGCCGACGACCTGGCGCTGCTGGTCCTCCAGGCGAGGTGAGCGCGCCGGGACCGGCGTCCGAGCGGGGCCGGGACCGGGACCCGAGCGGGGCCGCGACCGGCATCCGAGCGGGATCGGGACCGCGACCCGAGCGAGGCCGGCGACCGTGCGGATTCGGGCACCTCGCGCGTACCGGATACTGGACAGATGCCTTCCGTACTGCCTGATGGTGAGCCCGTGCCCGCGGACGGGACGCTGCCCGCGCACGCGCTCGACGGGGCGGCGGACCGGCCGCTCGGCTTCTACCTGCACGTGCCGTACTGCGCGACGCGCTGCGGCTACTGCGACTTCAACACCTACACCGCCACCGAATTGCGCGGCTCGGGCGGCGCCCTGGCCTCCCGCGAGAACTACGCGGACGTGCTCACCGACGAGATCCGGCTGGCCAGGAAGGTCCTGGGCGACGACCCGCGCCCGGTCGAGACGGTCTTCGTCGGCGGCGGCACCCCGACGCTGCTGCCCGCCGCCGACCTCGTCCGCGCCTTGGCCGCGATCCGCGAGGAATTCGGCCTCGCCGACGGCGCCGAGATCACCACGGAGGCCAACCCGGAGTCCGTCGACCCCGGCTACCTCGCGGAACTGCGCGCGGGCGGCTTCAACCGGGTGTCGTTCGGGATGCAGAGCGCGCGGCAGCACGTACTGAAGGTGCTGGACCGCACCCATACCCCTGGGCGGCCCGAGGCATGCGTCGCCGAGGCGCGCGCCGCCGGATTCGAGCACGTCAACCTCGACCTGATCTACGGCACGCCGGGGGAGTCCGACGACGACTGGCGCGCCTCCCTGGACGCGGCCGTCGCCGCGGGTCCCGACCACGTGTCCGCGTACGCGCTGATCGTCGAGGAGGGCACGCGGCTCGCCCGGCGGATCCGGCGCGGCGAGGTGCCCATGACCGACGACGACGTGCACGCCGACCGCTACCTCATCGCGGACGAGCGGCTGGCCGCCGCGGGCTTCACCTGGTACGAGGTCTCCAACTGGGCCACCACCCCCGCCGGGCGCTGCACCCACAACGAGCTGTACTGGACCGGCGCCGACTGGTGGGGCGCGGGGCCCGGCGCCCACAGCCACGTCGGCGGCGTGCGCTGGTGGAACGTCAAGCACCCCGGCGCCTACGCGCAGGCCCTCGGCGAAGGACGCTCACCCGGCGCCGGGCGGGAGATCCTCACCGCGGAGGACCGCCGCGTCGAGCGCGTCCTGCTGGAACTGCGCCTCGCCGACGGCTGCCCCCTCGACCTCCTCGCCGAGGAGGGCGCCCGCGCCGCCGCCCGCGCGGTAACGGACGGCCTCCTGGAGGCCGGTCCTTACGCGGACGGCCGCGCCGTCCTCACCCTGCGCGGCCGACTCCTGGCCGACGCCGTCGTCAGGGACCTGGTCGACTAGGAGCCGCCCCGGGGGGGCGGTTTCCCTACGGCGCCGTCACGAAGTCGATCAAGTGCTCGACCGCGCCCAGCAGCTCCGGCTGGAGGTCCTTGTAGGTGTGGACCGAGGCCAGGATGCGCTGCCACGCCTCACCCGTCGTCATGTTCCAGCCGAGGCTGCGGCAGACCCCCGTCTTCCAGTCCTCGCCGCGCGGGACGCGCGGCCACTCGCGGATGCCGACGGAGGACGGCTTCACGGCCTCCCACACGTCGATATAGGGGTGGCCGACGATCAGGACGTCCGCCCCGGTGACCGCCGCCGCGATACGGGACTCCTTGGAGCCCGGCACCAGGTGGTCGACCAGGACGCCCAGGCGGGCGTCGGGCCCCGGCGAGAAGGAGTCGACGATGGCCGGGAGGTCGTCCACCCCCTCCAGGTACTCGACCACGACGCCCTCGACGCGCAGGTCGTGCCCCCAGACGCGTTCGACCAGCTCGGCGTCGTGCCGGCCCTCGACGTAGATCCGTCCGGCGCGCGCCACCCGCGCCTTCGCGCCGGTGACCGCGATCGAGCCGGAGGCGGACAGCAGGGGCCCGCGCGGGCCCGGCGCCTGCGGGCGGACGAGGGTGACCTGCTTGCCGTCGATGAGGAAGCCGCGCGGCTCCATCGGGAAGACGCGGTGCTTGCCGAAGCGGTCCTCCAGCGTGACCGTCAGCCCCTCGGCGGTCTTCTCCACCCGCACCACGGCCCCGCAGAAACCGGTGCCGACCTCCTCGACCACCAGATCCCGCTCCGCGGCCACCTCGGGCGCGGGCGTACTCCGCTTCCACGGGGGAGTGAGGTCGGGGTCGTCGTAACTCCTGCTGCGCATGAGGGAGATCGTAACCAGGGCGGCTACGCGACGGACCCGAAGCGGGCCGCCAGCGCGTCGCGCTGGGCCCGTACGAAGCGGGCGTCGACCACCGCGCCGTGGCCGGGCACGTAACGGGCCGTCTCGCCGCCGAGGGCGAGCAGCGCGTCCAGGGTGCCGGGCCAGCGGTCGGGCGCCGCGTCGTCGTCGGCCTGCGGCTCGCCCGACTCCTCGACCAGGTCGCCGCAGAAGACCACGGCGGGATCGCTCGGGGTGGCGCCCGGCACGACCACCACCAGGTCGTTGCGGGTGTGGCCGGGGCCGGGGTGGACCAGCAGCACCGGACGGTCGCGGCCCAGGTCCAGGGCGTACTCACCGCTGACCGGGTGGCCGGGCAGCACCAGGGCCTCGGCGGCCCGCGCCGCCTCCGCCGGGTCGGTGCCGAAGGCGACCGCCGACTCGCGCAGCGCCTCCCGCTCGCGCCGCAGCAGCGCGGCCAGCGACGTCTGCCCGTACACCTCGGCGCCGGGGAAGGCCGCCGTGCCGAAGACGTGGTCGAAATGGCCGTGGGTGAGCGCGACATGGGTGACGGTCCGGCCGGTCAGCGCCTCGACCTGGGCCCGCAGCTCGGCGCCCTCCCGCAGCGTGGAGCCGGTGTCGACCAGCAGCACACCGTCGTCGCCGACCACCAGTCCGATGGTCACATCCAGATGCGGCAGCCGCCGCCGCGCGACACCGGGAGCCAGCTGCTCCCACCCCGTGCCCTCCACCGGCTCCGCCGGTTCCGCAGATCTCACGTGACCGACGCTATCGCCGCCGCGCCCGCGCCGCCCGTCGTCCGCCGCCGTCCCCTGCCGCCCGTCGCCGACCGCCGCTCCGTCGCCTCGTACCGCCGCCCATCCCGCCACACTTCGCCCACCCGTACGGTGCCCTTGCCTCGCCCTCGCTACCTCGCCGTACACTTGCTGCGGGGCGGCTGGCACTCGAAACGCAGGAGTGCCAGGCCAGGGCGGTTTTAAGGACCGGTAGACGGACGAGGCCATACGGCTGGAGGTGCGCGATGCTGAGCGAACGCAGGCTCGAAGTGCTGCGTGCCATCGTCCAGGACTATGTCGGGACCGAGGAGCCGGTCGGCTCCAAGGCGCTCACCGAACGGCACCGGCTGGGCGTCTCGCCCGCCACCGTGCGCAACGACATGGCGGTCCTGGAGGACGAGGGATACATCGCCCAGCCGCACACCAGCGCTGGCCGCATTCCCACCGACAAGGGCTACCGGCTCTTCGTCGACAAGCTCGCGGGCGTCAAACCGCTGTCGTCGGCCGAGCGCCGCGCGATCCAGAACTTCCTGGACGGCGCGGTCGACCTCGACGACGTCGTGGGCCGTACGGTACGGCTGCTCGCGCAGCTCACCCGGCAGGTCGCCGTCGTGCAGTACCCGTCGCTGACCCGCTCGTCGGTCCGGCACGTGGAACTGCTGCCGCTGGCGCCCGCCCGCGTGATGCTCGTGCTGATCACCGACACCGGCCGCGTCGAACAGCGGCTCATCGACTGCTCCGCGCCGATCGGCGAGACCGTGCTCGGCGACCTGCGCGCCCGGCTCAACAGCCGGGTCGTCGGCCGCCGCTTCGCGGACGTGCCCCCGCTGGTCCAGGACCTGCCGGACGGCTTCGACCCGGACGACCGCCCCGCGGTCACCGCCGTGCTCGCCACGCTCCTCGAAACGCTCGTCGAGGAGACCGAGGAGCGGATCATGCTCGGCGGCGCGGCGAATCTCACCCGGTTCAACCACGACTTCCCGCTGACGATCCGGCCGGTGCTCGAAGCCCTCGAAGAGCAGATGGTGCTCCTCAAACTGCTCGGCGAGGCCAAGGATTCGGGCATGACCGTACGGATCGGTCATGAGAATTTTCACGAGGGGCTCAATTCCACTTCGGTGGTGGCGGTCGGCTACGGTTCGGGCGACGAGGCAGTCGCCAAACTCGGCGTGGTCGGACCGACCCGCATGGACTACCCCGGAACGATGGGAGCGGTACGCGCAGTGGCACGTTACGTCGGACAGATCCTGGCGGAGTCGTAAGTGGCCACGGACTACTACGCCGTTCTCGGCGTGCGCCGCGACGCAGGCCCGGACGAGATCAAGAAGGCGTTCCGCCGGCTCGCCCGCGAGCTGCACCCGGACGTCAATCCGGACCCCAAGACGCAGGAGCGGTTCAAGGAGATCAACGCCGCCTACGAGGTGCTCTCCGACCCGCAGAAGAAGCAGGTCTACGACCTCGGCGGCGATCCGCTGGCCGCCGGTGGCGGAGGCGGCGCGGGCGGCTTCGGCGCGGGCTTCGGCAACTTCAGCGACATCATGGACGCCTTCTTCGGGCAGTCGCAGCAGCGCGGGCCGCGCTCGCGCACCCGGCGCGGCCAGGACGCGATGATCCGGCTGGAGATCGAGCTGGACGAGGCCGCGTTCGGCACCACCAAGGACATCCAGGTCGACACCGCCGTGACCTGCGGCACCTGCAACGGCGAGGGGGCCGCGCCCGGCACCGCCGCGCAGACCTGCGACATGTGCCGCGGTCGCGGCGAGGTCTCCCAGGTCACCCGGTCCTTCCTCGGCCAGGTCATGACGTCCAGGCCCTGCCCGCAGTGCCAGGGCTTCGGCACCGTCGTGCCCACCCCCTGCCCCGAGTGCGCGGGCGACGGCCGGGTCCGCTCCCGCCGTACGCTCACCGTCAAGATCCCCGCGGGTGTCGACAACGGCACACGTATCCAGCTCGCGGGCGAGGGCGAGGTCGGCCCCGGCGGCGGCCCGGCCGGTGACCTCTACGTCGAGATCCGCGAGGTCCCGCACCCGGTCTTCCAGCGGCGCGGCGACGACCTGCACTGCACGGTCACCATCCCGATGACGGCCGCGTCCCTCGGCACCAAGTGCCCGCTGGAGACGCTGGACGGCCTGGAGGAGATCGACATCAGGCCCGGCACGCAGTCCGGCCAGTCCATCCCGCTCCACCAGCGCGGTGTGACGCACCTGCGCGGCGGCGGGCGCGGCGACCTCGTCGTGCACGTCGAAGTCCTCACCCCCAGCAAGCTCGACGCCGAGCAGGAGAATCTGCTGCGGCAGCTCGCCGTGCTGCGCGGCGAGGAGCGGCCCCTGGGGCAGTTCGCGCCGGGCCAGCAGGGCCTCTTCTCCCGGCTGAAGGACGCCTTCAACGGGCGGTAGCGCGCCCGCGCTCCGCACGAGGGTGCCCCCTTCGGGGGGGTGAGCCGGTCTTTTCAGGGGCGCGGGGAACCGCGGACCGGCCGAATGGCTCCCGCGGGTCACCACCGGCCCCAGAGGGGCGGATCGGTATGTCCTCGGACCACCGGCCCGGCGGGGGCTTGTCGGTTCCCCGCGCCCCTGAAAAACGAGGCACCGCCTCACGTGAGGCGGACGCGGGGGCCGCGCCCCGCACGGGGTACCGCACCTCGCCGGGAGGCGGCATGGCACGATGAACGTCATGTCCGCGTTGACCGATCTCTCGTCGTTCTCGGCGTATCCGATCATTCAGGCGCCGATGGCCGGAGGCGCGTCGAATCCGCAGCTCGCCGCGGCCGTGGGGGCGGCGGGCGGCCTGGGCTTTCTGGCCGCCGGGTACAAGACGTCCGAGGCGATGTACGAGGAGATCCGGCAGGTCCGGCATCTCAGCTCGCACCCGTTCGGGGTGAATCTGTTCATGCCGCAGCCCGCGACGGCCGATCCGTCCGCGGTCGCGGTGTACGCCGAGCAGCTGGCGGGCGAGTCCGCCTGGTACGGGACGCCGCTGGGCGACCCGGACAGCGGGACCGACGACGCGTACGACGCGAAGGTCGCGATCCTGCTGGAGGACCCGGTGCCGATGGTGAGCTTCACCTTCGGGTGCCCGGAGCGCTCGGTGCTCGACGCCTTCGCGAAGGCCGGTACGTACACCGTCGTGACGGTGACCTCGCCGTCCGAGGCGCTGGCCGCCCAGTGGTCGGGGGCGGACGCGGTGTGCGTCCAGGGCGTGGAGGCGGGCGGCCACCAGGGCACCCACCGCGACGACCCGCAGCTCGACGGCGCGGGTTTCGGGCTGCTGTCGCTGGTGCCGCAGGTACGCGAGGCCGTGCAGCTACCGCTGATCGCGGCGGGCGGGCTGATGCGCGGCGGGCAGGTCGCGGCGGTGCTCGCGGCGGGCGCGGACGCGGCGCAGCTCGGCACGGCGTTCCTGGTCTGCCCGGAGTCCGGGGCGAGTCCGCTGCACAAGCGGGCCGTCACCGATCCGGTCTTCGCCCGCACCGAACTGACCCGCGCCTTCTCCGGGCGGCCCGCGCGCGGGCTGCTCAACCGCTTCATCCGCGAGCACGGGCCGTACGCGCCGCCCGGATACCCGCAGATCCACCACCTCACGTCCGGGCTGCGCAAGGCCGCCGCCGCGGCGGGCGATCCGCAGGGCATGGCCCTGTGGGCCGGTCAGGGCCATCGGCTGGCCCGTGACGTCTCCGCCGGGCGCCTGGTCGAACTCCTCGTCGAAGAACTCCACGCCGCCCGGGAGGCGCTCGCATGACGGCCCCCGTCTTCCTGGTCGAACCCGCCGCGCTGGACGGCTCCCCGTCCACCGTCACCCTCACCGGGCCTGAGGGGCGGCACGCGGTCTCCGTGCGCCGCCTCACGCCCGGCGAGGCGATCGTCCTCACGGACGGGGGCGGGCGCGGTGCCTACGGGGTGGTCGCCGCCGTCTCCGGCAAGGACGTGCTCGACGTCGAGGTACGCGAGACGCGGGTCGAACCCGAGCCCGCCGTGCGGATCACCGTCGTCCAGGCGCTGCCCAAGGGGGACCGCGGGGAGCTGGCCGTCGAGACCATGACGGAGGCCGGGGTCGACGCCGTCGTTCCCTGGGCGGCGGCCCGCTGTGTCACCCAGTGGCGCGGTGACCGGGGCGCCAAGGCCCTGGCGAAGTGGCGGTCCACCGCGCGGGAGGCCGCCAAGCAGGCGCGGCGCCTGCGATTTCCCTCCGTGGCGGACCTGATGACGACCCGTCAGGTCGCCGGGCTGTTGGCCGGCGCCGAATTCGCCGGGGTCCTCCATGAGGAGGGCTCGGCCGCGCTGGCCTCCGCCGCGCTGCCCGCGTCCGGGTCCGTCGTGCTCGTCGTCGGGCCGGAAGGCGGGGTCTGCGCCGAGGAGATCGCCACGCTCGCCGCCACTGCCTATCGCCTGGGCCCCACCGTCCTGCGCACCTCCACCGCCGGTGTGGCCGCCGCCTCCGTCCTCCTCGCCCGCACCGGCCGCTGGTCCTGACCTTCCGACCCACCCGGCCTTACGGGCGGGGCAGCCACCCGTAAGGGGAAGGTCCTGCCTTCGGGGGATTTACGGGAGGGCGGTCGCGGGCGGAGGTTGGGGGGATGGGACGAATGGGGACATGGGGAGCCGGGGGGATGGCCGTGACGGCCGCCCTGATGGCGATGACGATCAGCGGATGCGACCCGGCGGACGGGCTGGGGGCGAGCGCGGTGTCGGCGACGACCGACCAGTTGGCGACGCGGGCGCTCAAGAAGGACAACATTGACGTGAGTTGGCTGTCGTGCAGCGCGACGACGGGCAGGACCGAGGACGACGTCGACTGCCTCGGCCGGACCGACCACGACGAGAAGATCACCGTAAAGGGCACGGTGACCAAGCAGTTGGACGACAAGTGCGTCCAGGGCCACCTGACCGCGGGGGTCGGAAAGAAGACCGTCTTCGACGTACGAGGTCTCGGAAACTGCTCGGCGAAGACATGATCGCCGTCGCTAGGCTGGCGTGGTGACCGACCACGACCAGCACGTGACGCGGCAGCCGCGCCCGAGCGCGCCGCAGCCCTCCTACCTCCGACACCCGCACCCGCACGGCGACTTGCTCGCGTTCGCCGCCGAGGACGACGTGTGGGTCGCGCCGCTGGACGGCGGCCGGGCGTGGCGGGTGAGCGCGGACAACATGCCGGTCGGACGGCCCAGGGTCTCGCCCGACGGCGAGTGGGTGGCGTGGACGTCGACCAGGGACGGGGCGCCCGAGGTGCACGCCGCGCCCCTGGAGGGCGGCCAGGCCAGCCGGTTGACGTACTGGGGCAACGTACGGACGGCCGTGCGGACGTGGACGCCGGACGGCGAGCTGGTCGCGGTCACGCCGTACGGCGAGGCGTCCTCGCGGCGGACATGGGCGCGGGCGGTGCCGCTGGACGGCGGGCCCGCGCGGACCCTGCCGTACGGCCCGGTCGGCGATCTCGCGTACGGCCCGGACGGCGCGGTGCTGATCCAGTCGCCGACGATGAGCAGGGAAGCCGCGCACTGGAAGCGCTACCGCGGCGGCACGGCGGGCAAGTTGTGGATCGACCGCGCGGGCGACGGCGCCTTCGAGCGGGTGCACCAGGACCTCGACGGCAACATCGAGTGCCCGATGTGGGTCGGCGACCGCATCGCGTTCCTGTCCGACCACGAAGGCGCCGGAGCGCTCTATTCGAGCCTGCCCGACGGCACCGGCCTGCGCCGCCACACCCCCGCGGACGGCATCGACGGCTTCTACGCCCGGCAGGCCGCCACCGACGGCGCCCGCGTGGCGTACATGGCCGGGGGCCGCGTCCACCTGCTGGACGACCTGACCGACGCCGACGCGGCACCGCGCGAGATCGAGGTGCGCCTCGGCGGCCAGCGCGCCGACCTGCGGCCGTACCCCGTACG
This sequence comes from Streptomyces sp. NPDC024632, assembly GCF_055559175.1. NCBI lineage: Bacteria > Bacillati > Actinomycetota > Actinomycetes > Kitasatosporales > Streptomycetaceae > Streptomyces > Streptomyces sp. NPDC024632. The sequence continues at coordinate 324,551 of NZ_JBVHLD010000003.1, read as the reverse complement.
CGCCGCCCGGTACCTCGGGGACGCGCGCCCCGACCACACCGGCCGGGGCAGCGCCCTGGAGATCCGCGGCACCACGCACTGGCTGACCCACCGCGGCGGCCCGGCACGGGCGTTGGCGGCAGACCCCGGCGTCCGTACCCGGCTGCCGCGGGTGTTCGGGCAGGGCGGCGCCGACGGCGAGCAGCAGGTGGTGTGGGTCACCGACGCGGACGGCGAGGACGCCCTGGAGGTCGCCCCCGCCGTCGGCCTGCCGGCCGGCACCGCGCCGCGCAGGCTCGCCGCGGGCCGCCTGGGCCGGGTGCTGCACATGGAGGTCTCGCCGGACGGCCACCGCATCGCCGTCGCCTCGCACGACGGCCGGGTGCTGCTGGTCGAGACGCAGACCGGCGAGGTGCGCGAGGTGATCGCGGGCGACTCGGGCGACGCGTCCGGCCTCGCCTTCTCACCCGACTCGGCCTGGCTCGCCTGGTCGCAGCCGGGCCCCGGCGAACTGCGGCAGTTGAAGATCGCCGCCACCGCCGACCTGTCGGTGGCCGACGCGACCCCGCTGCGGTTCAACGACTTCGCGCCCGCCTTCACCGCCGACGGCCGCCACCTGGCGTTCCTGTCCGAGCGCGCCTTCGACCCTGTCTACGACGCGCACGTCTTCGACCTGTCCTTCCCCAACGCCTGCCGCCCGCACCTGATCACGCTGTGCGCGACGACGCCCTCGCCGTTCGGCCCGCAGCGCCACGGCCGCCCGTACGACGCCGACGAGGACGACCAGGACGGCCCGGCCAAGGAGGAGCAGGACGGCGCGGGGAAGGAGAGCGGCGGCGAGGGCAAGAAGGACGACCGGCCGCGTATGCCCGTCACCCGCGTCGACCTGGAGGGCCTGGCCGACCGGATCGTGCCCTTCCCCGTCGAGGCCGGGCACTACTCGGGGCTGCGCGCCGCCAAGGGCGGTGTGCTGTGGCTGCGCCACCCGCTGGTCGGCGCGCTCGGCGCGGCCCTGGCCACCCCGGACGCCCAGCCGCCCAACACCGTGCTGGAGCGGTACGACCTGGCGCAGCTCCGTATCGAGGAGATCGCCGACGACGCCGACGCCTTCGCGGTCACCGGCGACGGCGCCAAGGTGCTGCTCACCAACGGATCGCGGCTGCGGATCACGCCCGCCGACAGCAAGTCCGACGCGGACGACGAGTCCGGCGGCTCCGTCACCGTCGACCTGACCCGGGTCCGGGTCACCGTCCGCCCGCAGGACGAGTGGCGGCAGATGTACGACGAGACGCACCGGCTCATGCGCGACAACTTCTGGCGCGCCGACATGGGCGGCGTCGACTGGGCGGCGGCGGGCGAGCGCTACCGGCCGCTGCTCGACCGGATCGCCACCCACGACGACCTGATCGACCTGCTGTGGGAGCTGCACGGCGAACTGGGCACCTCGCACGCCTACGTCATCCCGTCCGGCGGCCACTTCGACCCGCTGCACCGGCAGGGTCTGCTCGGCGCGGACATCTCCCGTACGGAGGACGGCGGTTGGCGGATCGACCGGGTGCTGCCCGGCGAGTCCTCCGACCCGTACGCCCGCTCCCCGCTGGCCGCGCCGGGCGTCGCCGTCCGCGCGGGCGACCTCCTGCTGGCGGTGGACGGCCACCGCGTCGACCCGGTGACGGGACCGGGACCGCTGCTGGTCGGCACCGCGGGCAAGCCGGTGGAACTGACCGTCGCCCCCGCCGCGGGCGGCCCCGTACGCCATGTCGTGGCCGTACCGCTCGCCGACGAGGAACCGCTGCGCTACCACGACTGGGTCGCCGGCCGCCGCGCCCACGTCCACCGCGCGTCCGGCGGCCGGCTGGGCTATCTGCACGTGCCCGACATGGTCGGCAGCGGCTGGGCGCAGCTCCACCGCGACCTGCGCGTCGAGGTCGCCCGCGAGGGCCTGGTCGTGGACGTCCGCGAGAACCGCGGCGGCCATACGTCGCAGCTCGTCGTGGAGAAGCTGGCGCGTCGGGTCGTCGGCTGGGACCTGCCGCGCGACGCGCACCCGGTCAGCTATCCGCAGGATGCCCCGCGGGGGCCGATTGTGGCTGTCGCCAACGAGTTCTCCGGGTCCGACGGGGATATCGTCAACGCCGCGATTCGGGCTCTCGGCATCGGGCCTGTGGTCGGTACCCGCACCTGGGGCGGGGTCATCGGCATCGACAACCGGTACCACCTGGTCGACGGGACGGCTGTCACGCAGCCGAAGTACGCCTTCTGGTTGGAGGGGTACGGCTGGGGCGTCGAGAACCATGGGGTTGATCCGGACGTCGAGGTCGTTCACGCTCCGCAGGATTCGGTTGGCGGGCGGGATCCGCAGCTTGACACTGCCGTGGGCATGGCGCTTGCCGCGCTGGAGGAGTCTCCGGCCAAGAGGCCGCCGGCGCTGCCGGGTATGGGCGGTTGATCGGGTCGGTGGCGGTTGGCCCTTCGGGCCTGGTTTTGCCCGCCCGCCCACCCGTGCGGGTGTTTTGTCGTCTGCGGGTGCCGCTTGTGCCTGGTCGGTGCCGGTCCGGGGCACCTCCTCGAAACGCGGCTACCTGCTCTCCTGTATCCGGCACCCTCCCTGTCACCGCATTTCTGCGGGGGCACCCCGGCCCGTCCCCTCCCGGTCCGTCGGCGTCCGCCTGTCCGGTGGGGGTTGCCGGGGGAGGGGGGCCCAGGAGGGGAGGACCCGAGGTCCCCGCATGCCTCATCTGTTCGTGCCGGTCCGTATGAAGGGAGCCTCGATGTCTCAGCCTGGCGACCGACCCCCGGCGCTGCCGCCCGCTGTCGACTCCATGACGTTGCTCGTCGCGGCCGTCATCGTCCACGACACCGTTGCCGACCGGGTCCTGCTGCTCCAGCGCGGTGAGCGGTCCAAATTCGGCCAGGGCATGTGGGACCTCCCGGTCGGCAAGAGCGACCCGGGGGAGCCGGTCACCGCCACGGCCGTCCGGGAGCTGTACGAGGAGACCGGCCTCACCGTCGACCCCGGCGACCTGACCCTCGCTCACGTCGTGCACGGCGCGTGGGGCGTGGAGTCCCCGGCCGGATTCCTCACCGTGGTCTTCGCCACCCGCACCTGGCACGGCCAGCCGGAGAACCGCGAGCCCGGCAAGCACAGCCAGGTCCGCTGGACGCCCGTCACCGACCTCCCCACCCCCATGGTCCCGTCCACCGACCTCGCCCTCCGCTCCTACCTCGACGGCGGCCTGGCAATCTCCCTCCACGGCTGGCCCCCGACACCCCCACCCGATCCCCGGCCTCCCTCATAACCCTCCACCCCTCCCCGCCCGGCCCGCACCCCTCGCCTGCCCTGGGCGGACGGCCAGTCGCGCAGGGCCCGGACCCCACCCAGAGGTACCGACGAAATGGGCCTTACCGAGTGACGAAACGCCGGCATGGGCCGGTCGTTGGTGCGGCTCGCCGGTTGCGAGGACTCTTCCCACGTCGTGGCGGGTGGCGATGGTGCTGTTCTTCGAGGCAGGAGGGCGTCCTGGTCCTGGTCGGGTCGGTTTGGGTGCACGGGGCAGCTCGCCGTCGTGGTCGAGCCAGGCCGCCCGTTTCGTGAGGCGGGGATGGAGCCGGTCCCAGGCCCGGGCGGTGGCCTTCCCGTAGAGTCGGGTCTCGGTGACGGTCACCGCGTGTTCCTGGCCCCAGGTGTCGGGCTGTCCGAAGACGAACTCACCACCATGTTTGGGCGGTCGCCCGGCTGTGACCAGTTCCTCCACGACTCGGCGGAGCTGGGCGACCGTGACGGCGCAGACGTCGGCGCCGGGTTCGAGGCGGACCGCGTCCAGAGGTGCGGTCCACGAGGTCCGGCCGCTCTCCAGGGCGACGACGATCGAGTAGGGCCAGCCTGGGATCATCCGGTGCTCGTCCTTGTCCCGTCCGTAGGTGTGGCAGAACGAACGGTCCGGCGCGGTGCCGGCGTCCGGCCGCAGCCACGGGCTCACGGCCACCGCCAAGATCAGGCGGCCGTCGGCCGCCCGCGGCAGCTCGGCCAACCGCCGTCGCAGCCGGTCCCTGTCGACTGCACCGTTGTTCAGCGCGGCATAGAGGGAGCCGTGTCCGCGTCGGTGCTCGGGCGCCAGCGACAGGTCCACCGAGGTCTTGACCGGTCCGTCCGTGCACAGCAACGCGTCCGCCAGCTCGAACAGCGCATCACCCCGCGCGGTGAGGGAGTCGTAGAAATCGCCCCGAAAACGTGACAGTCTCGCGAATGCCTGCTGGCGGGCGTCCTGGTGGAGCAAACCCGGCACTGCGGCCTCCAGTCGAACCCTGTTCCCCGTAGCTGAGTTCAGGATTGTGCGAAGGCCGACCTTTTATCCGGAGAATCCCCGTTTGGGTGGAAGCCGCCCCTCTTGAAGCGCTCAGGCACTGACGTCCTCAACCACCTCGCAGTCCCCAGTCGTCAAGGCCCGAGTAGATCAGCGCGGTGCGTGCTCTGGGAAAGGAGAGGGATTCAGCCTCACCCGTGTACATCGCCACCAACGATTCGCTTCCCCGCCACCACGTGTCGGCCAGGCCCCGCACCTCTACTACCGGCTCGTAGGCGTCCAGGTCGATGCCGTCGACATCATCGCCCGTGACCTTGGTGATCTGCTTTGCCCACATGGATGCGTGGTGAGTCAGCGCGAGCGACTCCACCCAGCCCTCGACGGTCGCGTGGAGTGGCGTCCAACGGTCCGCATGGATGCCGAACTCATCATTTGGTCCGATCATGAACGAGTAAGGGACGGCGGTACGCTGCGGTCCGGCTTCGAACCACCACCCTTCGGAGGCAGAGCCTTCCGGCGAGTCCGGATCGAAGAACTTGGGGCCGCCGTCGTACTGCGATGCAGGCGGCAGGAGCAGACCGCCCCAACGTTCTTGACACGCCGCCATCCGGTCGATCGTCGCTGCTGGAATAGCTCGCTCCAGCCACCACTGCCTGTGCACCTCGACGGATCGGAGGTCTACTTTGACGCCGTGCGAGCTGACGAACGACCGGGCGCGTGGCGTCAGGCCATTGGGCACGCTGTTGAAAAGATTAAGGTCCACCAGGGTGACGCTACCGAGCCGCGATACAGGATCCGGGCCCAGGGCCCGCCCGCCAGCAGTAGCGATGCCCACTGGCGTGACCACAACACTCTCGGGCACACCGCAATACCGGTTCGAGCTTCCGGGACACCGACTCGATGATCCCCCGGACATTAAATGGCAAGCTCAGCTTGTTCTTTATGGTCTGAGCCGCTTTGAGAGTGCGTGACACGACTCGTTCAGCTGCTGAGTAGGGTTGTGGTCATGGCCAAGGGGATGGGGCGGCGGCCCAAGGCGGATCTGGACAGCGGCATCGAGGACGTGACGCTGTCCATCCTGGAGTGGCTTGGCGAGCAGGGAGTCGGTGCCATGATCCGGGTCGACGCGGAGCGCATGCGTGACGGTCAGCCGGCGTGGACGTTCGCTGCTTCAGGTGGGCCGCTGGGCGGTGGGATGAGGGCGGACGGGGCCTCGGTCGCCGAGTGCATGGACGTGGCACTGCTTCGATTGCGCGAGGCCGGGCTGGCTGTTCCATTCTGACGTTGTACTCCGTCTCTGAGTTGATCGCGTTCGATGATGCTTTCGGGGCGTCTGGTGGTCTTGCCCACGTCGTAGCGGGTGGTGGGGTGCCGGTTTTTCGAGCCGGGTGGCCTGCCGGGGCCCGGCTGGCTTGGTTTGGGTGCATGCGCCGGGCAAGGCAGGTTCGGGCGGAGGTTCCTGAACCCCCGGCGGACTTGGGCCGGGGTGAGTCGGCCGGGCCCGGCGGGCTTCTCCCAGGGGTGGCGTAAGTCGGCGGCGGCCTCGCGCAGGAGGCGGATCTGGGTGTGGGCGGCGATGATCAGCCAGGTCCAGCGCTCGCCGGCCTCGGGGGTTCGCAGCTTCGGACGGGTCCACCCGAGGGTCTGTTTCATCAGCCTGAGGAGGTGCTCGATGTCGAACCTCCTCAAGAACGCCTGCCAGCGCACGTCGACGTCCTCGCTGTCCAGGCCGGTGGCGGACGACCAGAGCCAGAGCGGGAGTGGGTCGCCTCCGCCGGTGGGATCAGCCGGGCTCCGGCGAGGTAGTGGTCAACACGCCGACCGGCGTGTTGAAGATGATCAGTCGCGTGAGGCTTCGCGAGAAGCTGGCTGTCCGCTTCCTTGGGAGCTTCGGCGGGTGATGCGCCTGGTCATGAGCGTGATCGCGGCCCATGTGATCAGCGATTCCGTCGGCCCCGACGATGGTGATCTCGGGACGCATGAGCCGCAGCCGAGAGAGGACTTCCTTGGCCGCGTTGCGGTCGGTCATGTCGGCCGGGGTGGCCATCACGAACACGGTTCCTTTCACGCCCCCCAGGTTCGGGTCACACACCGCCGCGAGCAGTAGATCGCGTTCGAACGGCGATCCACCCCCACGACCCACGTCGCCCCGCACTCCACGCACTCAGCCCGGTCGGCCCCGCTCAACTCCGCGGCCACACGTTTCCGAAACCGCTGATCCTGCCGCCACTTCCTACCGCGGCAGGCCGACGAACAGAACCTCGTCCAAGCCGGAGCCACCGACGGCAACCGTCTCCCGCAGCCCCAGCCCAGGACCCAGAGCTACCCAAAACCGAGGCTCAGACACAAGCGCTCACCTGCGCGGAACTCCATGCGTCGGAGGTCACGTTCCTGCAGGTCAACAAATCCGTCGGGTGTCCGGGACCGCGAGCTTCGCGGACATCCTGCATCACGGCATGCCCCCACGGTGACGCACCGGCAGCACACTGCGGGCGGGCTACGTCATCAACTCGATGTGCGGATGTTCGGCATTCGCCGTGCAGACGAACAGATGCTGCCGGTAGCCGCTGCCTATCTGGACCCCGGTCGCGTTGTAGCCGCGGTGGCCCGGGTACGGTCCGGCACCGGGGTGGGGGTGCGGAGACCAGCTGTTCCCGGCGTCGTCCCCTTCCTCGAACGTGGCGACGGTCATCAGGACCTCCATACGGGTACCGCACTCGGAGCAGCGTTCCGGGTCGGGGTCGGTGGAGTCCCAGGCGGGCCAGCCGCCGACCTTCCAGCCGGGTGCGTTGGACAGCGCGCAGTCGTAGTACGTGTCCGGGTCCATGTCCTCCTCCGCCGCCTGCGGCACGTTCCACTGCCTGATCCGCTCCCGCAGTTCTTCGCTCAGCTCCAGATGGTCGGGATACTCGGTGATCTGCTCCGGTTCGAGCACGCTCGGCTCCGGCAGATAGCCGTCGAACTGCACTGCGGGCGGCTCGGGGGGCGTGTCGAGGACGTCGGTGACAGCGGCTGCCGAGCGCCAGACGAGCAGGGTCCTGGGCATGATCGGATGATCGAAGGGGCACCACAGCACCTGCAGAAGGTCCTTGCCCTCCGGCGGCCGCAGATCGGGCACGTCGCGTGCGTACAGTTGCGCGACGGGCAGCATCTCTATGGGGCCGTCGTACGACTGAACCGCCAGCCACACTGGACGCGTCCGAGGGGGCCGGATCCGTTCAAGGGCCTCCCGTTCCTCGGCGTTCAGGTCCCGGCCGTACGCGCCGGCGAAGATCCGGCGTTCCTGCCGCAGATCCGCTGGGGACCGAACCGGGTTGACGCCGTCCACCACATGCGGTTCCTCGCAGTACGGCCACGGCTCGTCGGCGGGCCACAGCAGCGGCCCGCCGATCGAGCTGTCGTGCCGCGTCGGCGCACCGGGACGGGGGTGCAGGCGGGTCGCCGTGCGGGCCAGTGGGGCCAGTTCGGGAAAGACCGCGACAACGTCGATCGGCCGTGGCGGAGTGACGGGAGTGACATTCATGGCCGCAATCTTGCCAATCTCCTCTGACAACGGCCTTCGTGGGCCGCCCCGCGAAGAGCTCCGGCACGGGCGCCACCCGGGAGAAGCCCTACCGCCGGTCCGCCGCCGGAAGATGGCCCGCGAACAGGTCCACGATCGCCGCGTGGCTGTCCGTCTTGCGCGCGTGATTCGTCGCCACGTACCACTTCCATTCGGGTGCTATGAGATACCTTGGCGCACCGCAAACCCGGCCGGGAGCTGCATCCACAGAGTTCGGGCTCCCACCCACCCCCTCGGCCCACCCCCGCCGGAGGGTCGGACGCCGACGTACCCGAGGCCACCCACCCCCCTTCCCCGGCCACCCCCACCGGACAGGCGGGCGCCGACGGACCGGAGGGGTCGGTGCGGGGTGCCCCCGCAGGGGGACGAACGGGCAGGGGCAGAAGCAGGCGCAGGTGGCCGCAGGTTCGTCGCCCGAGGAGGTGCCCCGGGCCGGGACCGACGAGGCACAAGCGGCACCCGCAGACGAAGAAAGCACCCGCACGGGTGGGCGGGTGGGCGGGAAAGACAAGCCGCACAGCGGCGACCCACAAGCGGCGGATAGCATGCACACGACCCGTATCCGTACGAAAAGGGGGCCGCCACCATGGCGGGAGAGCCGCAGGCCAACTGCCTGTTCTGCAAGATCGTGGCCGGCGAAATCCCCGCGACGATCGTGCGTGAGACCGAGACCACCGTCGCCTTCCGCGACATCAGCCCCCAGGCCCCGACCCACGTCCTGGTGATCCCCCGCGTGCACTACCCGGACGGCGCCGCCCTGGCGGCGGCCGAACCCCTGGTGGCCGCCGACGTGCTGCGCGAGGCGGGCGAGGTCGCGGCGCAGGAGAAGGTCGACACGACGGGCTACCGGATCGTCTTCAACACCGGCCCCGGCGCCGGACAGACCGTCTTCCACGCGCACGCCCACGTGCTCGGCGGGCGCGACCTCCAGCGGCTGGTCTGAGGTCCGGCCTTTGTCGGTACGCGAACTGGTCGTCCTCGGCACCGCCAGCCAGGTGCCGACCCGGCACCGCAATCACAACGGGTACGTCCTGCGCTGGGACGGCGAGGCGATCCTCTTCGATCCCGGCGAGGGCACCCAGCGGCAGATGCTGCACGCGGGCGTCGCGGCGCACGACCTCACCCGGATCTGCGTCACGCACTTCCACGGCGACCACTCGCTGGGCCTGGCGGGTGTGCTCCAGCGGATCAGCCTCGACCGCGTCCCGCACCCGGTCACCGCGCACTACCCGGCCAGTGGGCAGCGCTTCTTCGAGCGGCTGCGGTACGCCACCGCCTACCACGAGGCCGCCGACCTGCGCGAGGCGCCGGTCGCGGCCGACGGGGTGCTCGCCACGACCCCCGCCTTCACGCTGGAGGCGCGCCGGCTCTCCCACCCGGTCGAGTCGTACGGCTACCGGCTCGTCGAACCCGACGGCCGCCGGATGCTCCCCGAGCGGCTGGCCGAGCACGGTGTCGCGGGTCCCGACATCGCCCGGCTGCAACGCGACGGCGGTCTCAACGGCGTCACGCTCGACCAGGTCAGCGAGGTGCGGCGCGGCCAGCGCTTCGCCTTCGTCATGGACACCCGGCTGTGCGACGGGGTCCACGCCCTCGCCGAGGGCTGCGACCTGCTGGTCATCGAGTCGACCTTCCTGGACGAGGACGAGGGACTGGCCGCCGACTACGGCCATCTGACGGCTGGTCAGGCCGCCGCCGTCGCACGGGACGCGGGCGTACGGCACCTCGTCCTCACCCACTTCTCGCAGCGCTACGGCGATCCCGCCGTCTTCGAACGGCAGGCGAGGACGGCCGGTTACCAGGGCGAGCTGACCGTCGCCCACGACCTGATCCGCGTCCCGGTCCCGCGCCGCCGCTGAGCCCGAACCCCCTGAAAGCGAACCCCGGCATGCTCCCCATCCCCAAGGCCGAACTGCACCTGCACATCGAGGGCACCCTGGAGCCCGAGCTGGCCTTCGAGCTCGCCGCGCGCAACCGGGTCGCGCTGCCGTACCCGACGGCCCAGGCGCTGCGGCAGGCGTACTCCTTCACCGACCTCCAGTCCTTCCTCGACCTGTACTACGCGCTGATGGCCGTCCTGCGCACCGAGGAGGACTTCGCCGAGCTGATGGGCGCGTATCTGGCGCGGGCGGCGGAGCAGGGCGTACGGCACGCGGAGGTGTTCTTCGACCCGCAGGCGCACATCGCGCGCGGGGTGCCGATCGGGACGGTCGTGGAGGGCCTGGCCGGGGCGCTGGAGCGCGAGGGGCGGCGGCACGGGATCAGCGGCGGCCTGATCATGTGCTTCCTGCGGGACGAGTCCGAACGGTCGGCGCTGGACACCTTCGAGGCGGCGCGCCCGTACTTCGGCTCGGGCGCCGGCCCCGGCCTCATCACCGGCGTCGGCCTGGACTCGGCGGAGGTCGGGCACCCGCCCGCGAAGTTCCGCGAGGTGTACGAGCGGGCTGCGGCGGCCGGGCTGCGGCGGCCGGGCTGCGGCGGGTCGCGCACGCGGGGGAGGAGGGGCCGCCCGCGTACATCGGCGAGGCCCTCGACGTGCTGGGCGTGGAGCGGATCGACCACGGCATCCGCTGCCTTGAGGACCCGGCGCTGGTGGCCAGGCTGGTCCGCGAGCAGGTGCCGCTGACGGTCTGCCCGCTGTCCAACGTCCGCCTGCGCTGCGTCGGTTCACTGGCCGCCCACCCGCTGCCGCGCATGCTCGCGGAGGGCCTGCGCGTCACCGTCAACTCCGACGACCCCGCCTACTTCGGTGGCTACGCGGACGACAACTTCGCGGCGGTGCGCGCCGCCCTCGCTCTCACCGAGGAGGACGAGCGCACCCTGGCCCGCAATTCGTTCCTCGCCGCCTTCCTCGACCACGACGAGCCGCGCAGGGCGGCGTGCCTGGCCGAGGTGGAGGCGTACGCGTTCGGCTGACGCCTCTTCGCGTCCTACGGCAGGAAGTACATCGGGTTCGGCAGCTTGAAGGACTTGTCCGCGTAGCCGCCGGTCAGGTCGCTGTACTGGTCGCCGAAGTTGCCGACGATGTTGTAGCCGAGCGACTCGATGTGCTTGCGGGTACCGGACTTGTACTCGATGGTCGTGCACGTCGAGCCGCACGGCAGGTACGACGGCGGGCTGGCCGCGTTCTTCAGGTAGAGGTGCGCGGCGTCGGCGGCCGGCTTGTAGCCGACGGCGGCCAGATTCCGTACGGTGTCGGCGCGCTGGGCCTCCGGGCGGCCGGTGACCCAGAAGACCGTGATGCCCTGGTCCGCCGCCCAGTTGGTCAGCTTCTCCATGCCGAAGACGGCGTCCATGTTCTTGTTCGCGATGTACGCCGAGTTGCTGGCGGGCGTGTAGGCGAAGCCCACCTCCAGCTCGTAGTTGTACGTGTTCAGGCTGGTGTCGTCGACGTCCAGCACGATGGCGGGCTTGGCCGCGTGGCCGCCGTGGCCGCCGTGGCCGACCTCGTGGGCCAGATACTGCTTGGCCTTGGCCTCGATGCCCGCGACCTGCTTGGCGTAGTTGCTGCTCGGCGACGCGAAGTGCTCGCCCGAGGCGTCCACGGTGTCGCCGTAGTACGCCTTGATCTCACTGACCACGTCGGTGAGGTTGGGGATCTGCTTGTCGCTGCGCGGCACGGAATCGTGGGCGCCGGCGACGCCGACTCCGTAGACCGTGGCGCCCAGCGACGCCGCGACCACGGCGACGGCCAAGGTGCGGGTGCGGGCGGAGAGTCGGGCTCGGGGCATGACGGTGCTCCTTCAACGCTCGGTTGGTGCCGGTGAACCTAGACCCGTCGATCCTGGCTGGTCAAGGGAGGTCTACGCGCGTGGCACCGAGTGCGGGGTCCGTCAACTCGTTTCCCTTGAGTTAACCCGCAGTTCAGAGGCCGTTGCGCCGGGCGGGCCGGATGGGCCGGGCGGCCCGGATGGGGCCGGCCGGGCGCCCGCCCGTCAGCGTCGGCCGTCGTCGGGGAGCGCCGCCGCCAGGATTCGCGCCGCGACCGCCGGGGAGTCCACCAGCGGGTGCAGCGCGAGCGCCCGCAGCGCGGCCCGGCGCGAACCGGTGGCCGCCGCCTCGATCGCCGCCCGCTCCACGGCCTTCAGCTCCAGCATCAGCCCCGCCTGGTGCTCGTCCGGCGCCGCCACCGGCAGCGGCCTCGCCCCGAACGCCCCGACCTCGCACGGCACTTCGACCACGGCCTCCGGGTCGAGGAACGGCACCGCCCCGCCGCCCGGCACATTGAGGATCAGCGTCGTCCGCTCGTCCCGCGCGATGGCCCGCATCAGCGCGAGCGCCACCCGGTCGTAACCGCCGCCGTCCAGATCGTGCGGGTCGCGCTCCCAACCGCCGGACGCGGCACGGCTGTCCGCCATGTACGTCTCCTCGCGCTCCAGCCGGGTCCGTTCCCACAACTCCTGCGCCCGGCCCGGCTGTTCATCGGCCGCGACGAAGAACGCGCCCTGCTGCCGGTCCAGGAACTCACCGCGCGTGGCGTCCGCGGCGCGCACCGCGGCCAGCGACTCGCGCCGGAAGTAGTAGTAGTGCAGATACTCGTTGGGCAGCGCGCCCAGCGCGCCCAGCCACTCGGGGCCGAAGAGCCGGCCCTCCTCGAAGGTGCCGAGCGCCGCCGGGTCGGCCAGCAGGCCCGGCAGCAGGTCCGTACCGTCGACCGTCAACTTCCGCAGCCAGCCGAGGTGGTTGAGGCCCACGTAGTCGTAGCCGAAGCCCGGTCCGTCCGGGTCCGCGCCCGCCGCCCGCGCCGCCCGCCGCACCAGCCCCACCGGCGAGTCGCAGATCCCGATCACCCGCGGGCCCAGCACCCGGCTCATCGCCTCGGTCACCATCCCGGCCGGATTCGTGAAGTTGATGACCCACGCGTCCGGCGCCACCGCCTTGACCCGTTCCGCCACCGCCGTCGCGACCGGCAGCGTCCGCAGCCCGTACAGCACCCCGCCCGCGCCGACCGTCTCCTGGCCCAGCACGCCCTCGGCCAGCGGCACCCGCTCGTCCGAGACGCGGCCCGCGGTGCCGCCGACGCGGATCGCCGAGAAGACGAACCGCGCTCCGCGCAGGGCGTCGTCCAGGTCCGTCGTCGCCCGCACCGGCGGGCCGCCCGGCATCGTCGCCAGCACCGCCGTGATCACCCGCAGCCGCCGCGGGTCCGTGTCGTACAGCACGACGTCACTGACCGTGGGGTCGTCGAGCAGGGCTCGGTACACGAGGGGGACGCGGAAGCCGCCGCCTCCCAGAATCGTCAGGCGCATGCGCGGTGACCTTCCGTCCTGCCTGGCTGATGTCGTCCCCCGGATCTTCCCCCGGCGGGGGCTCGCCGCGCCCACCGGCCCCGCGGTGCGTCAACCGACATCAGGTGGCGGTACGTGCAGCCCCGGGCGCGGACGCCGTGGCACAGTGACGGGATGGACGACATGCCCGTTCTCGACCCCCTCGGCACGCTCCGCGCGGCGGGCGACCCGGCGACCGACGTCTACCTGACCGGCACCGTGTTCCTGGACATCATCTTCACGGGACTGGACAGCGCGCCCGTACGCGGCACCGAGTCGTGGGCGCGGGGGATGGGTTCGAGCCCCGGCGGGATCGCGAACATGGCGACGGCGCTGGCGAGGCTCGGGCTGCGGACGACGCTGGCGGCGGCGTTCGGGGACGACGTGTACGGCGACTACTGCTGGGACAGCCTGTCGTCGGGCGAGGGCATCGACCTGGCGCCGTCGCGGCGCATCCCCGGCTGGCACTCGCCGGTGACGGTGTCGATGGCGTACGAGGGCGAGCGGACGATGGTCAGCCACGGGCACGAGGCGCCGCCCGCGCAGGAGTCGGTGCCCGCCTGCCCGCCGCCCGCGCGGGCGGCGGTGGCGTCGCTCGGGCACCACGGCAGGGCGGGCGACCAGGAGCGGGACCAGGAGTGGATCGGGGCCGCCGCCGCCTCGGGGACGAAGGTCTTCGCGGACGTCGGCTGGGACGAGACCGGCCGCTGGGACCCGGCAGACCTGGATGGGCTACGGCACTGCGCCGCGTTTCTGCCGAACGCCGAGGAGGCCATGCGGTACACCCGGACGGCCTGCCCGCGCGAGGCCGCCAGGGCCCTGGCCGAACGGGTGCCGCTCGCGGTGGTGACCCTCGGCTCCGAGGGCGCCTTCGCCGTGGACTCCGGCAGCGGCGAGACGGCCGAGGTGCCCGCCCTGATCGTGGAGGCCCTGGACCCCACGGGCGCGGGCGACGTCTTCGTCGCCGGATTCGTGACCGGCACGCTCGCCGCCTGGCCGCTGGCCGACCGGCTGGCCTTCGCGTCGCTGTGCGCGGCGCTGTCCGTGCAGGAGTTCGGCGGCTCGCTGTCCGCGCCCGGCTGGGCCGAGATCGCCGCCTGGTGGCAGCAGACGAAGGCGCGGGCGCGGGCCGCCGCGGACCCGGGCCCCTGCGACCCCGCCTCCCCGCTCGGCCGCTACGCCTTCCTCGACGCCCTGCTGCCCACCGACCCCCGGCCCTGGCCGCTGCGCCGCGCGGTCCCCACCGTCGGCTTCCGCCCCGCCTGAGCCCCGGCCCGCGGGCCGCTCCCCGCGCCCCCGCCCGGACCCTCGCCCGCGCCCCTGCCCACGCGGCTCCCCGTGCCCCTTCCGCCGCGGGCACACCGCCAAATCCCCTCGGCGGGCGCGGCGCGGCGTCGTACGCTTGGAACCCCCAGGCCCCTCCGGGCCTGCCGATCAGCAGAAAGCGGGATGAGCAGGCCCTAGCGCCGGCCCATGACTCAGACACCGACCAAGCAGCAGCCGCAGCCGCCGCAGCAGGCGCGCGCCCACTTCGTCGTACCGGCCAAGCACCCCATGGTGACCGTCCTGGGATCGGGAGACGCTCTCCTCCGCGTGATCGAGCAGGCGTTCCCGGCCGTCGACATCCACGTCCGAGGCAACGAGATCAGCGCCGTCGGCGAAGCCCCCGAGGTGGCCCTGGTCCAGCGGCTCTTCGACGAGATGATGCTGGTGCTGCGCACCGGCCAGCCGATGACCGAGGACGGGGTGGAACGCTCCATCGCCATGCTCAGGGCCAACGGCACGGCGGTCGACCCGGACGCGGAGACGCCCGCCCAGGTCCTCACGCAGAACATCCTGTCCAGCCGCGGCCGCACGATCCGCCCCAAGACGCTCAACCAGAAGCGGTACGTGGACGCGATCGACACCCACACCATCGTCTTCGGCATCGGCCCCGCGGGCACCGGCAAGACCTACCTGGCCATGGCCAAGGCCGTCCAGGCCCTCCAGTCCAAGCAGGTCAGCCGGATCATCCTCACCCGCCCCGCGGTCGAGGCCGGCGAACGCCTCGGCTTCCTGCCCGGCACCCTCTACGAGAAGATCGACCCGTACCTGCGCCCGCTCTACGACGCCCTGCACGACATGCTCGACGCCGACTCCATCCCCCGCCTGATGGCAGCGGGCACGATCGAGGTCGCCCCGCTGGCATACATGCGCGGCAGGGCGCAGCCGGTCTTCACGAAGGTGCTGACACCGGACGGTTGGCGTCCGATCGGCGACCTCCAGGTCGGTGACCTCGTCGTCGGATCCGACGGCGAACCGACCCCGGTTCTCGGCGTCTACCCGCAGGGCGAGAAGGACATCTACCGTGTCACGGCCCAGGACGGGGCTTCGACACTGGCCTGCGGGGACCACTTGTGGACGGTCAGGACGGCTTCGGACAAGCGCCGCGACAAGCCGTGGCGAGTCCTGGAGACCAAGGAGATGATCGGCAGCCTCCGCGCGGCCCACGCCCGCCGGTATGAGCTTCCGTTGCTCACGGCGCCGGTGTGCTTCCCGGAGCGCGACGTCCCGATGGACCCGTACGCCCTCGGTCTCCTGCTCGGAGACGGGTGCCTCACCGGCTCCACCACACCGTCGTTCGCCACCGCCGACCCGGAACTCGTCACCGCTCTGGAAGCGGCGTTGCCCGGCGTGACCGTCCGGCACAAGGGCGGGCCTGACTACACGCTCAACCGTGTCAGGACACCCGGCGATGTCATCACCACCGTGAACCCGGTGACCGCGGCGCTGCGCACCCTTGACCTCCTCGGCAACACGTCGGGCTCGAAGTTCGTGCCGGACAGTTATCTCAACAACTCCGCCGAGATCCGGCTGGCCCTGCTCCAGGGTCTGCTGGACTCCGACGGAGGGCCGGTCACTCAGTCGGATCGCACCTGCCGTATCCAGTACACGACGACATCGATCCTGCTCAGGGACGATGTCATCGCGCTGGTCCAGTCGCTCGGCGGAGTCGCGTACACCCGTCGACGTGCGGCCGAGGGTCGGAAGCCCGGAAGGGCCGGGGGACGGGACATCCAGCACCGCCGGGACGCCCACATCATCGACATCCGGCTCCCCGAGGGCATCGAGCCCTTTCGGCTGGCCCGCAAGCGCGACACGTATGACGCGGCCGGCGGGGGTGGCCGCCCCATGCGGTTCATCGACAGCATCGAGCCCGCGGGCCGTGAGGAAGCGGTGTGCATCCAGGTGGCGGCGGCCGACTCGCTCTACGTCACCGAGGACTATCTGCTGACGCACAACACGCTCAATGACGCGTTCATCATCCTCGACGAGGCGCAGAACACCAGCGCCGAGCAGATGAAGATGTTCCTCACCCGGCTCGGCTTCGACTCGAAGATCGTCATCACCGGTGACGTGACGCAGGTCGACCTGCCGAACGGGACGAAGAGCGGGCTGCGGCAGATCCAGGACATCCTCACCGATATCGAGGACATCCACTTCTCCCGGCTGACGAGCACGGACGTGGTGCGCCATAAGCTGGTCGGACGCATCGTGGACGCCTACGAGCGCTACGACGACAGCATCGCCGGCGCGACCGGTGCCAACGGAAAGTAACCACTTCACCATCATGGCGATCGACGTCAACAACGAGTCCGGCTGGGAGATCGACGAGCGGGCGGTCCTGGACGCCGCCCGCTACGCCCTTCAGCGCATGCGAATCCACCCGCTCTCCGAACTGTCGGTGATCGTGGTGGACGCCGACGCCATGGAGCAGCTCCACATGCAGTGGATGGACCTGCCGGGGCCGACGGATGTCATGTCCTTCCCGATGGACGAGCTGCGTCCGGGGAAAGAGGACGAGGAGCCGTCGCAGGGGCTGCTCGGCGACATCGTGCTCTGCCCCGAGGTCGCCAAGAAGCAGGCGGAGGAGGCGCCGACGAAGCACTCCATGGACGAGGAGCTGCAACTGCTCACCGTCCACGGCGTCCTCCACCTGCTGGGCTACGACCACGAGGAAGCCGACGAGAAGGCCGAGATGTTCGGTCTGCAGAAGGCCATTCTGGACGGCTGGCGCGACGAGCAAGGGGCCGAGGGCCCGTCGCCCGCGCCCACCACCCACTGACGCCGACGGTGACTTCCGCATGATCGTCTCCGCTGTTGTCCTGGTCGTCGTCGCCTGGCTCGCCGCCTGCGCCGAGACCGCCATCGCCCGCGTGTCCCGCTTCCGCGCCGAGGACGCGCTGCGTTCCGGCCGCAAGGGCGCCGCCAATCTGCTGGCCGTGGCCTCCGACCCGACCCGCTACCTCAATGTCGCCCTGCTGCTGCGGGTCGGCTGCGAGACGGCCGCGGCCGTCCTGATCACCGTCGTGTGCGACCGGCACTTCGACAGCACCTGGGAAGTCCTCGCCGTCGCGATCGGCGTCATGGTGCTCGTGTCGTACGTGGCCGTCGGCGTCTCGCCGCGCACCATCGGCCGCCAGCACCCGATGAACACCGCGACCGCCGCCTCGTACGTCCTGCTGCCGCTGGCCCGCGTCATGGGCCCGGTGCCGGGGCTGCTGATCCTGCTGGGCAACGCGGTGACGCCCGGCAAGGGCTTCAAGCGCGGCCCGTTCGCGAGCGAGGCCGAGCTGCGCGCGATGGTGGACCTCGCGGAGTCCGAGTCGCTGATCGAGGACGAGGAGCGCCGGATGGTGCACTCGGTCTTCGAACTGGGTGACACCATCGTCCGCGAGGTGATGGTGCCGCGGCCCGAACTGGTCATGATCGAACGGTTCAAGACGATCCGTCAGGCCATGACGCTGGCGCTGCGCAGCGGCTTCTCCCGTATTCCGGTGACCGGGGAGAGCGAGGACGACGTCGTCGGCTTCGTCTACCTCAAGGACCTGGCGCGCCGGGTGCACATCAACCGGGAGTCGGAGTCCGAGCCGGTCTCGACGCTGATCAGGCCCGCGTCCTTCGTGCCCGACACCAAGAACGCCGGGGACCTGCTGCGCGAGATGCAGCAGGAGCGCAACCACGTGGCCGTGGTGATCGACGAGTACGGCGGGACCGCCGGGATCGTCACCATCGAGGACATCCTGGAGGAGATCGTCGGCGAGATCACCGACGAGTACGACCGCGAGACGCCCCCGGTCGAGGAGTTGGGCGAGGGCTCGTACCGCGTCACGGCCCGCCTGGACATCGGCGACCTCGGTGACCTGTACGGGGTGGAACTCGACGACGACGACGTCGAGACGGTGGGCGGGCTGCTCGCCAAGTCCCTCGGCCGGGTCCCGATCCCCGGTGCCACCACGGTGGTGCCGCTGCCGGAGGACGGGTCGGGCGACCGCGGTACGGCCGCGCTGCGGCTGACGGCCGAGGCGCCCGCGGGCCGCCGCAACCGTATCCACACCGTCCGGGTCGACCCGGTCGCGGAGGTCCCGGCCTCCTGAGACCCCCGGGCCCCTGAGACCCCCGGCCTCCTGAAACCCCCGGGCCCTGAGACCCCCGGGCTCCTGAGGACGGTCGGCCGGTCAGGGGCGGCTGCGCTCGGCGAGGAAGCGGCGGGCGTGGGCGAGGAACGCCTTGGCGGCGGGGGACGCGCCCGCGTGCTCCCGCCAGGCCAGCGCCAGCCGGGAGCGGACCGCGGGCCGGGTCAGCGGCAGGACGCGCAGGCCGGGGCGTGAGGCGGCGAGACCGGCCGGCAGGAGCGCGACGCCGAGGCCGCGCTCCGCGAGGGCGGCGAGGACTTCAGGGTTGCCCGCCTCGAAGGCGATCCGGGGCGTGAAGCCCGCCGCCGCGCACGCGGTGTCGACGGCGGCCCGCAGCCCGGTGCCGGTGGGCAGGACGATCAGGGGCCGCCCGTCGAGCGCCTTGACGGGCATGGTCCGGCGCCCGGCCAGTGGGTCGCCGGGCGCGACGGCCGCCACCAGCGCGTCGTCGATGACCGTCTGCGTCCCGATGCCCTCGGGCGGTTCCCCGGCGATCCCGGCGAAGGCCAGGTCGTAGCGCCCGTCGCGCAGCCCGGCCAGCAGCCGGTCCGAGGTGTCCTCGCCGAGCGTGATCTCCACGCCCGGATACGCGTCGTGGAAACCGGCGAGCATCCCCGGCACGTCCATGTCGGCGCCCAGCGAGGTGACGGTGCCGATCGCGACCCGGCCGCGTACCAGCCCGGTCAGCTCCTGCGCCGCCAGCCGCGCCCCGGCGACGGCGTCGAGCGCGGCCCGCGCGTACGGCAGCACCGCGCGCCCGGCCTCGGTGAGCCGCACGGTACGGCCCGAGCGGTCGAACAGCGGCTGCCCCAGCTCCCGTTCGAGCTGTCTGACCTGCGCGCTGATCCCCGGTTGCGCCACGTGCAAGGCGGTCGCCGCCCGGGTGAATCCCGCCTCGTCGGCCACCGTCACGAAGTATTCGAGCTGCCGCAGTTCCATAACCAGGCATGCTAGCTCGCAGAAGATCCAGATCTTGGACTTATGGACGGGGGCCGTCGAGAATGGACAGCGGGGGAACCGAGGAGCACACGAGGGAGCGCCACACCATGACCGAGAACCGCGCTTACGCCGCCCACCCGGAGGACATCGCCCGGCTGTTCGTGGAGCGGGTCAACTCCGGTGACCTGGAAGGGATTCTGGAGCTCTTCGAACCGGACGCGGTGGTCGCCTTCCCGATCGACCGCCCGTCGCGGGGCACGGCGGCGCTGCGCGAGCTGTACGCGGGGCTGCTCGCCGCCAAGCCGGTCTTCGAGGTCGAGGAGCCGCTGCCCACCCTGATCAGCGGTGACCTCGCGCTGACCTCCACCCGCCCGAAGGACGGCACGGGCGGCCGGGTCCAGGTCGCCCGCCGCCAGCCGGACGGCCGCTGGCTGCGCGTCCTGGACCGCCCGGAGAGCTGAGCCCTGGCCGCTCAGACCCCGGCGGTACGGCCGCGGCCGAGCCCCACCGCGACCATGACCGCCACCGCGAGCAGTACGGCCGCGTCCACCGCCAGCGCCAGGTGGATACCGGACAGCAGGTGCGCCCGGCTGGACGCCAGCGCGGAGAGCAGCGGGATGCCGACCGTCAGACCAATCTGCTGACTGCTCGTCACTAGTCCGGTGGCCAGGCCCTGTTCGTGGTCCGGCAGCCCGGACGTCGCGGTGATCCCGTACGAGACGATCACCCACAGGTGGCCGACGCACGCCAGCGTGACCCCGGCCATCGCCAGCCACGTGCCGGAGGAGCCGGGGCCGAGCAGGACCAGCACGGCGGTCAGCGCGCCCTGCACGACCAGACCGGCCAGCAGCGTGCCGCGGGTGCCGATCCGGCCGATCACCCGCGCCGCGGTCATCCCCGTGACGGCCGCGGCCACGCCCTGGACACCGAAGACCAGGCCGGTGCGGAACGCCGACAGGCCGCGGATCTCCTGGAGGTAGAGGGTGAGCAGGAAGACCACCGTGCTCATCATCGAGAAGGTGGCGAGCCCGGCCAGATTGCCCCAGGCCACCGTGCGTCGGCGCAGCATCGGCAGCGACACCAGCGGCTCGGCGGCCCGCGACTCCACCGCCACGAAGGCGGCCAGCAGCGCGACGCCCAGCACCAGGGCGGCGATCACGTCGGCGCCGCCGAAGCCGCGCTGCGCGGCCGTGGACAGCGCGTAGATCCCCGCGAGCAGCCCGCCGGTCACGGTGACCGCGCCGGGTACGTCGATCCGCGGGCGGCGCGGGTGCCGCGACTCGGTGAGCAGCGCGGGCGCGGCGGCCAGGACGAGGACCCCCGCGGCGGCCAGCAGCGCCATCGTGGACCGCCAGCCGAAGGCGTCGGTGAGCGTGCCGCCCATCACCATGCCGATGGTGAAGCCCAGCGACAGCAGCGTGCCGCTGATCCCCAACGCCCTTTCCCGCAGCGGCCCTTCGGGGAAGGTCGTGGTCAGCAGCGACATGCCGGTCGGCACCACGGCCGCCGCGCCCAGGCCCTGCACGGCCCGCGCGGCCAGGAAGGCCGCCGGATTCCAGGCGAGGGTGGCCAGCAGCGAGGCGGCGGCGAAGACCGCGAGACCGGTCAGGAACAGCCGGCGCCGCCCGTACAGGTCGGCGATCCGGCCGAAGAGCAGCAGGAATCCGCCGGACGGCAGCGCGAAGGCGGTCACCGCCCACTGGAGATTGGCTCTGCTCATACCGAGGTCGGAGCCGAGGACGGGCAGCGACACGTTCAGGATGGAGAAGTCCAGGGAGATCATGAACTGGGCGGCGCAGAGCACGAGGAGCACCAGTTTGGCGCGGATGCCGAGGTGTTGGGGAGCCGGGGCGCGCAGGGCGCCCGTCGTGCCCGAGGCGGGGCCCGAGGCGGACGTGCTCGAAGAGGCGGGGCCCGAGGCGGACGTGCTCGAAGGGGACGCGGTGGTGTCGGTTGCCATGCGACCACCTTCCGGCGATCCACGGGCCGGTGGGGAGCCGCCCTTTATGCTGGTGGCCGGACCACCAGCCAGGCCGCAGGCCGAGGGGGAGCGAGTGGAACAGACCGTGTCCGCGCCGTTGTCGTCGAAGCCGCACCGCCGCCGGGAACTGCGGGACTTCCTGATGGCCCGCAGGGCCCGGATCTCGCCCGCGCAGGCCGGACTCCCGGACGGCGGCGCCCGGCGCCGCACACCGGGGCTGCGCCGCGAGGAGGTCGCCGTACTGGCCGGGGTCGGCGCGTCCTGGTACCAGTGGCTCGAACAGGGACGCGACATCACCGTCTCCCCGCAGGTCCTCGACGCGGTCGCGCGCGTGCTGCGCCTGACCGGTCCGGAGCGGCGCCATCTGTACGTGCTCGCCGGGCTCAATCCGCCGCTGCCGGAAGCGGTGCCCGACGCCGACTTCTGCGAGGGGCTCTACCGGCTGATCGAGTCCTGGTCGCCGTTCCCCGCGCACATCATGGACGCCTACTGGAACATCCTGGCGTTCAACGAGCCGGCCCGGCAGACCTTCGCCTTCACCGCGCGCGACACGAACTGCCTGGTCAGCTTCTTCACTGACCCCGTCTACCGGGGCCGCGCCGACCGGCACGCGACGCTGGCGGCGACCATCGTCGCCCAGTACCGTGCCGCCGCCTCGGAGTACCCGGACGACGAGGGCTTCCACCGGATCGTCTCCGAACTGGCGGCGGTCAGCACGGAATTCGCCGAGCTGTGGGCGCTCGGCGACGTCCAGCCCAGCGGCCAGCTCGTCAAGGAGCTGAGCCACCCGCTCGTGGGCGACCTCCACTTCGAGAGCACCCAACTGCGCATCCCGGCCCGCCCCGACCTCACCATCGTGATGCACAATCCGCTGCCGGACACCGAAACGGCCGCCAAGCTCCAGTGGCTGGCGTCACCGGAGCAGCGGCGCGGGTCGTTCCGCTCGGTGGACGAGCGGGCGAGCTGACCGCGGGGGCCTGAGGATTTCCGGGCCCGCGGGTCCCCCGGACGGGTCCGGATCGCCGGGGTCTCGGGCACTCGGGCACCCGGGCTCTCGGGCACTCGGGACCTCAGGCTCTCGGGACCTCAGGCTCTCGGGACCTCAGGTGCCGAAGGTGCCGATCATCGAGACCAGGTTGGCGCTGGCCGCCTGGATCGACGTGGCCAGGCTCGTGTCCGCCAGATAGAACCCGAAGGCACCGCAGACGAGAGCGTGGGTCGCCTTCATCGAGCCCTTCCGCTTCAGGAAGAAGGCCGCGACGGCGAGGACGATGACGAAGGGCAGGTGCAGAAGCATCGAATCACCTCAGACGAGGAGGACTGCACGACCCACGCTAAGCGCGGTTCGCTGTCCGCGCATCTTCGGCCACCCAGGGTGACGACACCGGGGGCCACCTCCGCGAAGGCGTGTGCGGGGCGGCGGATAAGGTCGGCGCATGAGCGATGCGACCGTGGACCCGGAAGACCGGAAACTCATCACGTTGGCCCGGTCGGTCCGTGCCCGTAACGGCGCGCCGGAAGGCGCGGCGGTACGGGACGAGATGGGCCGGACCTATGTGGCGGGCCCCGTGGCGCTGGCGTCGCTGAATCTCAGCGCGCTCCAGACGGCGGTGGCGATGGCGGTGGCGAGCGGGGCGACCTCGCTGGAGGCGGCCGTCGTGGTCACGGCGGAGACCGCCGCCGCGGACCGGGACCGCGCCGTCGTCGGGGACCTGGGCGGCCCGGCCACGCCGGTGATCCTCGCGGCCCCGGACGGCACGGTCCGAAGCACGGTCACCGCGGGCTAGGAGTCGAAGGGGCCGTTCGTGATCCGCCGGACAGGCCCTGGGGCCTGTCCGGCGTGGCGGGACGCACCCTAGAGCGCGTCGGGTCCGCGCTCCCCGGTCCTGACCCGTACGGCCGTCTCGACCGGCACCGCCCACACCTTGCCGTCACCGATCTTGCCGGTGCGGGCCGCGGCCACGAGCGTCTCGATGACGGCCTCGACGTCGGCGTCCTCGACCAGCACCTCCACCCGGGCCTTGGGGACGAGGTCGACCCGGTACTCGGCGCCGCGGTAGACCTCGGTGTGGCCGCGCTGGCGCCCGTAGCCGCTGGCCTCGGTGACGGTGAGGCCGTGCACGCCCATCTCCTGGAGTGCGGTCTTCACGTCGTCCAGTTTGAACGGCTTGATGACCGCGGTGACCAGCTTCATCCGAGGGTGCTCCTGTCCGGGACGTGAGCAGCGGCCTTGTGCGCGGGGAGCGACGTGCCGTGCGTCAGTACGCCGTGATCGTAGGCGGTCTCGGCGTGCACGGTCAGGTCGAGGCCGGTCCGTTCTTCCTCCTCGCTCGCCCGGAAGCCCATCAGCCGGTCGATCGCCCGCCCGATGCCGTACGTCACGGCGAAGGCGTACGCCCCGACCGCCGCGACCGCGACGGCCTGTCTGCCGAGCTGGCCGAGGCCGCCGCCGTACAACAGGCCCTCGGGGCCGCCGGTCATGGTGGCGGTGGCGAGCAGGCCGATGAGCAGGGTGCCGACCACGCCGCCGACGAGGTGGACGCCGACCACGTCGAGCGAATCGTCCACGCCCCAGCGGAACTTCCAGCTCACGGCGTACGAGCAGAGCACCCCGGCGCAGAGCCCGACGACCAGCGCGCCCACCATGTCGACGCTGCCGCAGGACGGGGTGATGGCGACGAGACCGGCGACCGCGCCGGACGCGGCGCCCAGGGTGGTGGCGTGCCCGTCCCTGCGCTTCTCGACCAGCAGCCAGCCGAGCAGCCCGGCGCAGCCCGCCGCCTGGGTGTTGACGAAGGCGGCGGCGGCCAGGCCGTTGGCGCCGAGCGCGGACCCGGCGTTGAAGCCGAACCAGCCGAACCAGAGCAGGCCCGCGCCGAGCAGCACCAGCGGCAGATTGTGCGGGCGCATCGAGTCCTTGCGGAAGCCGAGCCGGGGCCCGAGCACGATCGCCAGCGCGAGCCCGGAGGAGCCCGAGCACACCTCCACGACGGTGCCGCCCGCGAAGTCCAGCGCGCCCAGTTCGCCGACGATCCACCCGCCGGTGCCGAACACCCAGTGCGCGACGGGTACGTATACGGCCAGCGTCCACACCAGGACGAACACCACCCACGCGCCGAACCGCGCGCGGTCCGCGACGGCGCCGCTGATCAGCGCGGCGGTGACGATCGCGAAGGTGAGCTGGAAGGCGGCGAAGAGCAGGGTCGGCACATGGCCGGTGACGGTCGTCGGGGTGATGCCGTGCATCCCGAGGTGGTCCAGGCCGCCGATCAGGCCGAGGCCGCCCGCGTCGGGGCCGAAGGCGAGGGTGTAACCGGCGGTCAGCCAGACCACGGTGACCAGCGCGATCGACACGAAACTCATCATGAACATGTTGAGGACGCTCTTGCTGCGGACCATGCCGCCGTAGAAGAGCGCGAGGCCGGGGGTCATCAGCAGGACCAGCGCGGTGGCGGCCAGCAGCCAGGCGGTGTCGCCCGCGTCGACCGCGGGTTGACCGGCGGACAGGAGCAGCACGGGGGAGTCCCTTCCATGGACGGCTGGGGAAGAGCGTCACGGGCGCGTATTTCCGGTTGTGGGCATACGTGTTTCCGCCGTGTTTCGTGTTGCGCGAGGGTTTCCGGCGGATCACCGTGCCGTCACCCGCGGGCCGCCGGAGAAGGGCCCCGGCGGGTGCCGTACGGGCGGGGGCGGGCTCAGGCACCCCCGACTTCGGGGAGAATGGGCGCATGAGCGCTCGTACCCAGCCCGCAGACACCCCGCACCGGTCCGGTTTCGCCTGTTTCGTCGGCCGCCCCAACGCCGGGAAGTCCACCCTCACGAACGCTCTGGTCGGCCAGAAGGTGGCGATCACCTCCAACCGGCCGCAGACCACCCGGCACACCGTGCGCGGCATCGTGCACCGGCCGGACGCCCAGCTCGTGCTGGTCGACACCCCGGGGCTGCACAAGCCGCGCACGCTGCTCGGCGAGCGGCTCAACGACGTGGTGCGCACCACCTGGTCGGAGGTCGACGTGATCGGCTTCTGCCTGCCCGCCGACCAGAAGCTCGGCCCCGGCGACACCTTCATCGCGCGCGAGCTGGCCGGGATCAAGAAGACGCCGAAGGTCGCCATCGTCACCAAGACCGACCTGGTCGACGGACAGACGCTGCGCGAGCAGCTGCTCGCCGTGGACAAGCTCGGCCGCGACATCGGCATCGAGTGGGCCGAGATCGTGCCGGTCTCCGCGACCGGCGGCGACCAGGTCGAGCTGCTGGCCGACCTGCTGGTGCCGCTGCTGCCGGAGGGCCCGCTGCTCTACCCCGAGGGCGACCTCACCGACGAGCCCGAGCAGGTCATGGTCGCCGAGCTGATCCGCGAGGCCGCGCTCGAAGGCGTACGCGACGAACTGCCGCACTCCATCGCGGTCGTCGTCGAGGAGATGCTGCCGCGCGAGGGCCGCCCCGAGAACCGGCCGCTGCTCGACATCCACGCCAACCTCTACATCGAGCGGCCCAGCCAGAAGGGCATCATCATCGGCCCCAAGGGCGCCCGCCTGAAGGAGGTCGGCATGAAGTCCCGCACCCAGATCGAGGCCCTGCTGGGCACCCCGGTCTTCCTCGACCTCCATGTGAAGGTCGCCAAGGACTGGCAGCGCGACCCGAAGCAGCTCCGCAAGCTCGGCTTCTGACCCGCGGCCGGCTCGCGGTTCGCCGACCGTAGGCCGCCCGCGGCGGGTCAGGTGCGGTCGGCGTCCGCCAGGCGGGTCCTGGCACTGGGGGCGGGCAGGGGGCTCGCGCCCTTGATCGTGCGGTGCAGGGGCGAGGTCTCGGTGCGCCGGATGCCGGGCAGTTCGGCGACGGGCCCGGTCAGATAGCGGTAGAGCGCGCTGGCGTCCTGGCAGTTCACGGAGGCGTAGACGTTGGCCGTGCCGGTGGTCGCCGCCGCGAAGGCGATCTCGTGGTGGGCGGCGAGCGCCGCCCCCACCTCGGCCAGACGGGCGGGCTCGACCTCCAGCCACAGCCCCGTCCGCAGCGCGGGCTGGAGCGCGCGCCGGTCGAAGTCCAGGTCGTAGTAGAGGACCCCGGCCGCCCGCAGCTCCGACATGCGCCGCCGTACCGTCGTCTGCGACCAGCCGGTGACCTCGGCCAGTTCGGCGGCGGGCGTCCGGCCGTCCACCGCGAGCGCGTCGAGCAGCGGCTGGTCGTCGGGGGCCAGCGGATACGGCGCCGTGCTCTCCGGGGCCGGGGCCTGCGCGTCCGCCACGACCAGCGCCCGCGCCTCGTCCGGGCTCAGCCAGCCCGCCTTGGTCACCGGGCTCAGATCCTGCCCGAAGAAGACGTGCAGCATCGCCTGCGCGGTCACCTGCACCACGCGCGGTGTGCGCGGCAGCTTCTGGAGCAGCAGCGAGTCGTCCCCCTGGGGGAGCGCGGCCTGCACCAGGCAGAAGATCTCGGTGCCGCCCGAGATGAGGCTGACCCAGCGGGTGTCGGTACGCCGGGCCAGCGCCTCGCTGACCGAGGCCGCCGCGTCCGGGGTGCACCGCACCCGTACGAACCACGGCGTCACACCGATCCGGTGCGGGTCGGTCAGGCCCACCACCCGCAGCAGTCCGCTGGAGCGGAGGCGGCCGTAGCGGCGGGCCACGGTCTGGTCGGAGACGCCGAGCACCTCGCCGATCCGGCGGAACGGCGCCCGGCCGTCGATCTGGAGGGCGTGCACGACCCGGTGGTCCAGCTCGTCGAGTCCCTCCAGCATGTCCCATGTCGTGTCGGATTCCATCGGACAAGGCTAGGGGATGTCGGATTCCGCCGCCAAGGTGCCGCTGACTGTGGCGCGGACCGGGCGTCACGGATCGTGGGAACCGCTGCACCCCACGATCCGCACGATCCGCCGGACTCGCGGACCCCTTGAGGTCCGTCAGGCCCGCGAGGTCCGCTCCCGAACGGAGTTCCACCCATGCGCAAATGGCTGCCCCTCGTGGCGATCTGCCTGGGCGCCTTCATCCTGCTGGTCGACGTCACCATCGTGAACGTCGCCCTGCCGAGCATGGCGTCCGACCTCGACGCGTCCTTCACCTCCTTGCAGTGGGTGATGGACATCTACGCGCTCGCCCTCGCCGCCCTGCTGATGGTGGCGGGCTCGCTCGCCGACCTCTTCGGACACCGGCGGATCTACGCGGCCGGGCTCGTCGTCTTCGCCCTCGCCTCGCTGGCGGCTGCCCTGTCGCCGAACACCGCCGCGCTGATCACCGCGCGGGCCGTGCAGGGCGTGGGCGGCGCCGCGATGTTCGCCACCTCGGCCGCGCTGGTGTCCGCGACCTACCACGGCCGCGACCGCGGCACCGCCTTCGGCGTCTGGGGCGCGGTCAACGGCGCCGCCGCCGCTGCCGGGCCCATCCTCGGCGGCCTGCTCACCCAGGGCTTCGGCTGGCAGGCGATCTTCCTGGTCAACCTGCCGATCGCGGTCGTCGCCGTCGCGCTCACCCTGAAGGTGCTGCCCGCCGGGCGGCGCGGCGCCGGACGCCTGGACCTGCCGGGCGCCGCCGCCTTCACCCTCGCGGCGGCCTCGCTCACGTACGCGCTGATCCGCGGCGGCGAGCACGGCTGGACCGAGTCGCTGACCCTGACCGCCTTCGCGGTCGCCGCCCTGGCCGTCATCGGCTTCGTCGTCGCCGAGGCCAGGTCCGCGCACCCCATGCTCGACCTGGCGCTGCTGCGCCGCGCCAGCTTCTCCGGCCTGCTCGGCGGCGCCCTGCTCTACCAGGCGGCGGCCTTCAGCGGCCTGGTCTACCTCTCGCTGTGGCTCCAGAACGTCCTCGGCCTCAGCCCGATCCGCGGCGGTCTGGCCCTGATGCCGCTGGCCGGAGCGTCCTTCCTGGCAGCCGCCGTCGCGGGCCGGCACATGCACCGCGTCGCGCCCCGGCTGCCGATCGCCGGCGGTCTCGTCCTGATCGCGGCGGGCTGCGCGGTGCTGTGGCTGTCCGTGCACGCCTCGTCCGGGCAGTCCGCCCTCTTCGCGGGCCTGGCGGTCGTCGGGGTGGGCGCGGGGCTGGCCACCCCCGTCCTGGTCTCGGCCGCCGTGGAGGCCGTGCCCCCGCAGCGCGCGGGCATGGCGGGCGCAGCCGTCAACACCTTCCGCCAGCTCGGAATGACGCTCGGCATCGCGGTATTCGGCGCCGTCTTCACCTCGCGGCTGCGCGACACGACCGCGGGCGGCGGCTCGCTGCGGGCCGGATACGCCTCGGGCCTGGACCGCATTTCCCTTTACGCGGCGGTTGCCGCGCTGGCCGGAGCCGTGCTCGTCCTGGCCACGCTCCGCCCCGCCGCTGCCGCCTCTGCTCCCGCTCCGGCCGCTGACGGTGACGCCTCGGCCGAGGCTGAGGGAAAGCCCCAGGTCAGCGCGGTGGAGGAGGTCGCCACCGGCCTGAGATGACGGCTGGCGACCGCTTCACCCGATTCACCCGCTTTTGAGTGACCGGCGCCACATATGACGGACACACAAAGTGCCCCCTCTTTCACGCACCGCGACAGAGGGGGCACCCCCTTGTGATCCCCTCGATAGGACGCAGGTCACATACGAAGCCGCTTAGTACGCCGCGCCTCCCGTATTGACGGGAAAACGCCTCCTCCCGACCCCGTCTACGAATGCAATCCGTAGACGGGGTCTTTGACCTCTGAATTGCCCGCCTCTAACAATTCACTGGTCCGCTACGGAGGAAGAGGTAATTCCCGAATGCAGCTCCCCACGATCCCGAAGAAGCTCCCTACGTTCACCGCGTTCAACCGGATGCCGAAGAAGCACAAGATCACGGCCGCCGGCGCTGTCGCCGCTGCCGCGGTCGTGCTGACCGTGACCGGTCTGGAAGCGACCGCAGGTGCCGGTTCGGCGACCGCGGCGAGCAACCCGGCCGGGTTCTCGGTCTCCACCGGTACGCAGGTCAAGGACCTGAACGCGCAGACCGGCCTCGCGTCGCAGAAGTCCATCAGGGACGCCGCACAGAAGAAGACCGACCAGGCCAACGCGGCGAAGAAGGCCGAGGCCGCCAAGCAGGCCGACGCCGCGAAGAAGAAGGCGGACGCCGAGGCCGCCAAGAAGAAGGCCGCGGCCGACGCCGCCGACCGCGCGAAGCAGAAGTCCGCCGCGAACCGCTCGACCAAGCGCGCCCCCGTCGCCGCGCCGAAGAAGGCCGCCGCCGCCACGCCCGTGAAGGCCGCCGCCAAGTCCTACTCGAACAACCTCGACGGCTGGATCAAGCAGTCGCTGGACATCCTGCACTCCAAGGGAATTCCCGCCAGCTACAACGGGATTCACAAGAACATCATCCGCGAGTCCAGCGGTAACCCGAAGGCCATCAACAACTGGGACATCAATGCCCGGAACGGCATTCCCTCCAAGGGCCTGCTCCAGGTGATCGACCCGACCTTCAAGACCTACCACGTGTCCGGTACTTCGTGGGACATCTACGACCCGGTAGCCAACATCACCGCCGCCTGCAACTACGCGGCCGACCGCTACGGCTCGATGGACAACGTGAATTCCGCGTACTGATCGCGCACTTCACCACCCACCGCACCCCGGAAGGGCGGCGAGGCCCCACGGCCCCGCCGCCCTTTCCGCGTCCTCAGCCGAGCACCGTGGCGACGGCCAGCGCGATCTGCTCGGTCCAGCCGATGACATCCGTGACACTCGACTCGGTCACTTCGGCGTCGCGTGGTGGAGTTCGGTGATCGTCACGCTCGTGGCGAATCCGAGGACCGGGTCAGGGGACGGGGAGATGAGACTCTCGTAGAGCGGACGGTAGTGCGCGATCTTCCTTGGCGTCCGGCCGTCGTTGCCGTGCGAGGCGATCAACTCGCCGCCCAGGGCTGCGAAGCCGGTCATCGCGGTGTGGTCGATCCACAGATCCACACCGGATTCGGCGAACGTCAGGACCGTCTCCTTGCTGCTTGACCCCGTACGCCAGTCGCTGCGCAGCCGGGCCATCCCGGTCGTCCCTCGGGAGTTGTACGAGACGGTGTGCCAGGCGCTGACACCGCCGTCCGAATCCTGGGCGGACGTCAGCGATCCGAGATCCACGAGACATGCGAGCACACTCAGTTGGTTGACCCCTGAGTCCATCCAACTGGTCCCGTACGAGTCGAAGGCGTGTTGCCCGAGCAGGATGTACGGGTCGTAGAAGGCCATGGTGATGCCGGTGGCCGGACCCCAGTCGGGATGTGCCGTGATCTGCCCGGCCGCCCAACGCACCTCGGGGGAGAAGGCGAAGTGGTGCGCGGTGAACACCCGGCCCTGGACATCCACCGTGCCGTCGAGAGCCCGCAGCCGGGCCAGCGAGTCGAGATCGTGTACGAGCGGCTTCTCGACCAGCACGCGGGCCGTAGACCGGGAGAGCACCTCGATTGTCAGCGCACCATGAGTATGGGTGGGCGTCGCGATCACCGCGAGGTCTGGATCGTGCCTTTCCAGTGCCGCGCTGAGCGTCCCGTAGTGCGGCGGCTGCGCACCCCGGAAGTCGACCGGCTCACCCGGGTTCGGGTCGACGGTGAACTCCAGGGTGAACCGGTCGTCGTCGGCGAGGACCTGGAGATGCGTCTGTGCGATGACCCCCACACCGACGAGTCCGACCCGCACGCGTCCGCTCACAGCGCCCTCCTCACGAGCTGCTCCCAACGCCCCAAGGAAGCAGCAGAACCATCGACCCAGTCGATTGCCGGGCGTCGGGCGGCGGCCGGCTCCGTCCCTTCGATCCACGTAGTGACGATGGGCACCCAGTATGTGTTGCCGCCTGAAGTGCGTGTGCGCTCGTCAAGATCGGTACGCGTACGGCGTGCGCCAACCGCGTCGCCCGTCAGTGTGCTGATCAGGATCTGTGCCACGTCAGCCAGGTTGTGGCCGCCTCTGTAGCCGATGCTGTCTGCAAGCTCACGTGTGTGCGTTACCGCCGCTCGCGCGGCGGCGGAGTCACCTGCCATCGCGTGGCAGACAGCCTCGGCGGACCGGATTTTGACCAACTCCACTGGGTTGGGCACGACATCGAGCAACTCCCGCCCT
Source organism: Streptomyces sp. NPDC024632 (assembly GCF_055559175.1). Lineage (NCBI taxonomy): Bacteria > Bacillati > Actinomycetota > Actinomycetes > Kitasatosporales > Streptomycetaceae > Streptomyces > Streptomyces sp. NPDC024632. The sequence goes on along the minus strand of NZ_JBVHLD010000003.1, from coordinate 293,030 downwards.
TGGGCAGCAACTTCGGCCACGGTTTCCAGAGTCCCGGACCAGCAGGCTGTCTGTGCCAGGTTGGCCAGGGCCTTCGCCTCAGCGGCGGCGAGCCCCTCGGCTCTGGCCAGGGCGACGGCCTCTGTGTATGCCTCTGTGGCCTTGTCGAAGCGGGCGTTCACTCGCCAGATGTGCCCGATCAGTCGTAGCCGCTCACCCTCGTCGGCAGCGTCTCGGCCGGGATGCGTCTCCAACGTGGTCAGAGCCGTGGTGAACCGGCCGTTGAGGTAGTCGTAGTCCGAAAGCCAGTATCGGGCGGCGCCGTCGAACTCCCCGCCGAGCAGGTTGCGGTAGATCTCTGCCGCCCTGGTGTAGTCGCCGTGGTTCCGGAGCGCATGCGCGAGATGCAGCCGCACCATCTGAGCCGTGAGGCTGCCCGGTGCGACACCGATAGCCGCGCTGTCCAGGACGTTGATGGACTGGCTGGCGTGGCCGGTTCTGCGGAGCCGTACGCCTTGTATGGCGGCACGGATGGCACGGAACTCGGCGGCACCGGACTCGTGCGGAGCGAGACCTGCTCCGAGTTCCATCCACTGCCCGGCTTCTGCCAGTCGCTGTGCGGCCCGTGTCATCCAGTCGCTGAAGACGCCGTATTCGCCGGAGAGTTTGAGGCCGGATTCGAGGGCCCGCGCGGTTACCGTCCGGCTGGCGGACTCTCCGAGCCTTTCACCCAATCGGTGCAGCAGCCGGGCGGCGACCTCGGCACGGTCCCGGTCCGACCAGCCGTCCGGCAAGGCCCGGTCCGCCTCTCGGATGGCGCGCCGGAGAGCCAGATGCAGCGAGTAAGGACGGTCGTATGCGTCGTCGTGTGTCAGGAAGGGGCGCCGCAGGAACCGCGCCACAAGGCCGTCCGGGAGCGAGGGTTGTCCCGCCCGGAGTAACTCCGCGTCGACACGGTCGATGAGCGCAGCCGTACGGACCAGATCGCGCTCCTCGCGTGGGAGATCCCTGATCGATCGCGTGGCGACCGCCGTGAATGATCCGCCGAAGTCTTCAACGACGGGTTGCCGCTCGCGCGCCAACAGTTCGGCGAAGTGTGAGACAGACAGGTCCAGGTACAACGGGAGTCCCTGGCCCCCGGAGACGATGCGCTCGCGTACTGCCGTCGACATCGCCGGGTCGCCGTCTCGGGTGAGCGCTTCTCGTAGGTAACTGTCGGCGTCGGAGTCCGACAGGTAGCCCACGAGGTGCTGGCGCGGCTCGGACGTGTTGTTGCTGAAGTGCAGGTTGGGCCAGCACTCGGCTCCGGTGAAGTCGAGTTCGTCGCCCGTAGCGGTGTCTGCCCAGTCAACTCGGTTACGGCCGGTGAGAACGAACAGAACGTTGGGCATCAGGTATACGCAGCGCTGCAGGAACCGTGCGGCGGAGCGATCAGCACGACTGTCGATCACCTCGAAGGTATCGAGGAACACGCAGACCCGTGGTCGCTCCGCGTGTCGCCGTTGTCGTTCCAAGTCCCAGGCCAGGAGGTACGGGAAGAACGACAGTGTCTCGTAGTCGGCGTCCGCCTCGACCAGTTCGGCGAACAACTCGCACTCGGTCAGGAGCCGACCCTCACGCACGCGGTCGCGAATAGCCCGGTAGGTCAGCAGCGCTGCGCGCTGCGCCAGCCCGGTCAAGCCGCCGAGATCCGGGACGACCGCACCGACGTTCTCGGTGATCTGGTCGCCGAGACCGATGCTCCGCGATGCCCGGCGGATTGCGGGTGACGAGTCGAGGAACTCCTGCAGCGACTCACCGGGATGAGCACGCGCCCAGTACGATGCCAGCGCCAGATCGAACGCTGGCCAGCGGCTTCCGAGCCGACCGAGCCCTGCGCGCAGTCTCAGCAGCAGGCTCTCGATGTCGCAGGCGCCGTCCTCCGACAGGTCGACTCGTACGGACAGGGCATCGCTGTCGGCTAGAAAGCGTCGCTCCAACTCATGCGAGAGCGTGGTCTTCCCTATGCCGCCGACACCGTAGAACGTCAGAACGTTCCGCCGACCCTGCGCCCGATCCGCTACCGGTGAGATCTCCGCCGCGTCGAGCGACGCGTGTAAGCCTTCCAATGATCGGGTGAACGCGGCCATCTCGTCCGACCGATTGGTGAACACCTGCTGTGCGGCCACGGTTGAGGCCACGCCACTCATGAACGCGGCGCGTAAGTTGATGCGGGCCATCAGTCTCCTCAAGCGACGTCCGAGGGTCCTCCGGCACCCGCCCGGACCCGGCCGTATAGACCGTAGCGTGATCGCGGTTTATCCCGGAACAGGGCGCTTCAGGCCAGGGCGGCGCCGCCCCTGTTCCGGTGGCCGCTCTTGCCGCGTCCGGACGGTCGTACCCCAACCCCGGAGGGGGCAAGCCCGTTGCCGCCGGGGTGCACCGGCACGGAGGGGGATGCCGACCTAGGCGAGAACGGTGGCGATGGCCAGCGCGATCCGCTCGGTCCAGTCAATGGCGTCGGTGACGTCCGCGTCGGTGATCGGGCGGCGCTGCTTGAGGCTTCCGTCCACAAGGTCCGCCTCGTGGGCGATCTTGTTGCGGCGGTCGGTGATCGTCAGGTGCTGCTTCTTCACGCTCTGGGCGGTCATCGCGGTACGGCCGTGGTTCCAGGCGTTGATCTGGACGGCCGCCTTGGCCCAGACGTCCTCCTCGGTCACCAGCTTCAGCGCTTCACTGATCTTGCGGGGGTTCTGGAGTGAGGCGTTGGCCCACTTCGCCCTCACATGTTCCGAGACCGCGTCGGCGAGGGTCGTCGTACCCCGCCGCACCTCCTCGACCTTCTCCAGAGGCAGTTCGAACTTCGTGAGCTGATACGGCATCCCAGGACTGTCCTGTCCGGACAGCTCCGCCACCCGCCGGTACAACTCCTCGTGGAACCAGTGGTCGATGGCGCTGACTGCCTGCACCCACGCGGCGCGGTAGAAGTCCCCGATGTCGAACAGCGGCGACTGGAAGGCGGCCAGGCTCTTCCCGGCCACCACCATCTTCCGGGCGTACTCGATGTTGGTCCTGAACGCCTGGAACTCGCGCGTCTGTGGATACGGAACTGCCACGGGCCTTCGCTCCCCCTGCCTCACCAAGATCTGCGCATCAAGGTTCCTGGTGGGAGCCAGGCCAAGTCAACCTGATTGGGGAATGGGCCGTCCCGATCAAGCTGACTCTTGCTCCGCAGGGCGAGGCAATCCAGGTCATCAGGACGTTGGGCCATTACAGCAAGTGGTCGGCCTTGCCCGCTTTGACCTCGCGGATGAGGGTGCGCAGGGCCTCTATGGAGTCCGTAAGGTAACGGTCCTCGTCGCCGGCGACGGCGATGTACGCGTTCCCGTCGGAGTCGGTGCCGAGGCGGAAGCAGTTGTTGCCTTCGCCGCAGAAGGGGTCTTCCCAAGTGATGTCCGACATGGGGCTCCTTAGGGTTGGCGCGCGAAGGTGTGGATGAAGTCCCGGGACTTCTCGGAGCTCAGGGAGTGTTCGTCCATCCAGTCGAGGTGTGCGCGGTATTTGGCGAGTTGGGCTTCGGCGTGCGTGAACTCGGGTCCGTGCGCGGAGTCGAGTTGCACGGTGTCGAGCTGAGGTACCGGTCCCTCGGCGTAGAGCAGGGCGTGGCCTGCGCCGGGGAAGGCGCCGCACTCAAATGGCACTACTCGCAGGGTGATGTTCTCGCGTTCGGACATGGTGCAGAGGTAGTCGAGTTGTACCTGCGTGATCTCGCGTCCGCCGAACTGCATGCGGAGGGCCGCTTCGTGGATGTATCCCACATAGGAACGCGCGCTGTCGTCCAGAATGCTCTGGCGCCCCATGCGGTAGCGCGTAGTTCGCACACGGCAACACCGGAAACGCACCGCGCGAGCATGCCTGCCTGCCTTGGGACGGGTGTGCCCGCGACCAGGGCGGTAGGCCACCGGCACGGCCTCAGCGGCTCGCCACCAACACCCAAACGCTCACAGAGGAGTCAGCCATGCCCGGATTCCCGTATCAGCCGCTGCCGGCCTCCGCCTTACCGTCCATTCCCCCCGTACCGGCCCTGTGGCGGTTTCCTGCGGAAGCCGGCTCGGTACGTCGCGCCCGACATGCCGTGGCCGAAGCTCTGCCTGGTAGCCTGCGGTCCCAACTCGGCCACGACTTGGGGCTGGTGACCAGCGAACTCGTCACCAACGCCCTGCGCTACGGGGCTCGGTCCGAGGACGAGGAACTGGTCGAACTCGTCCTCTGGACAGCCGACAACCACTACTGGATTGCGGTATCGGACCCAGGCGCTGGAACGCCCGCGCTCTCGCCGCCAGGGCCCGACTCCTGCGGGGGAAGGGGCCTGGTGCTTGTCGATGCCCTGACCGCCGAGTGGGCGGTGGTCCCGCGCTCCGCCCAGGGCAAGTCCGTCGTCGCGGGCCTCCCGATCTACGGCGATTGACGAGTCGACTCGCTGAATCGATCAGTCCGGGACGCCGGGCTCGATCACATCGGCATCGGCCAGGACCTCACCGCCGAGAGCCTCCGCGATGGCGGCGAACTCGCTCAGCGCCGCCTGAAGGTCCTCGACGATCTCCTTGGCGATCACCTCGGGCGGCAGCAGGCTGTCAGCGTCGTCGAGGGACGGGTCCTTCATCCACGTGATGTCGAGGTTCACCTTGTCGCGGGCGATCAGCTCGTCATAGGAGTAGGCCTTGAAGCGCTCGTTCGGCTCCAACTCCTCACGCGCGGACCGGGGCTGGCCCGGCGCGTACGCATGGACGAACTCTTCCAGATCCGCGCGGCGGAGCGGGTTCTGCTTGAGCGTGAAGTGCTTGCCGGTGCGGAAGTCGTAGATCCAGGTCTTGGTGGTGTTGTGGCCGCCGTCGACCTTCGGGGGCTTCTTCTCGAAGAACAGGACGTTGGCCTTGACCCCGCCCGCGTAGAAGATGCCGGTCGGCAGGCGCAGGATCGTGTGCAGGTCGAACTCGTCCAGCAGGCGGCGGCGGATCTTCTCGCCGGCGCCGCCCTCGAACAGGACGTTGTCGGGCAGTACGACTGCAGCGCGGCCGTTCATCTCCAGCGTCGACATGATGTGCTGAAGGAAGTTGAGCTGCTTGTTGGTCGTCGTCGCGCGGAAGTCGTCCCGCTCGTAAGAGATGTCCTCGCGCTCGGCCTTCCCGTCGGTGCCGACGACCGTGATCGCGGACTTCTTGCCGAACGGCGGGTTTGCCAGAACGAGGGAGGCATGCCGGGCGGGCTTGTCGGCGAGGGCGTCGCCGACCGTGATCAGGGAGTCCCCGTCGGCGTCGCCGATGCCGTGCAGCAGCATGTTCATCGCGGCGAGCCGGGCGGTGCCGGTGACCAGCTCGTTGCCCCAGATGCTGCCCGCGCCGAGGCCGAGCCGCTGCTCGCGGGACATCCGCTTGTGGTTCTCACGGATGTAGCTTTGCGCGGCGATCAGGAACCCGCCCGTCCCGCAGGCAGGGTCGGTGATGGTGTCGTCGGGGCCCGGCTGCATCACGTCCACCATCGCGTCGATCAGCGCACGTGGGGTGAAGTACTGACCGGCGCCCGTCTTGGTGTCCTCGGCACCCTTCGCCAACAGGCCCTCGTACGCGTCGCCCTTGAGGTCCGTTCCCTGGATCGTCCAGTCCTCTTTACCGATCAGATCCACGACCAGCTTTTCCAGCAGCGCGGGCTCGGTGATGCGGTTCTGCGACTTCGCGAAGATCGTGCCGAGCGTGGTGCCGGGGTTCTGCGCGAGTGCGCTCAGCGTGTTGCGGTAGTGGACCTCAAGCTCGATGCCCTTCTTCGTGACAAGCGACTGCCAGTCGTACGCGGCCGGTACGACGGCCTTCGCCTCCTCCTCCGTGAAGGGGTCGCTGGCGATCTCGTCTGCCATTTTCAGGAAGAGGAGATACGAGAGCTGCTCGACGTACTCGATCGTCGACAGGCCGTTGTCCCGCAGGACGTTGCAGTAGTTCCAGAGCTTGGCGACCAGGCTGTTCGTGTGAGCAGTTGCCTGGGCGTTTGCCTGCGTGGCGGCCTGTTCGGGGGCTTCGGCGGTCACCTAGAACTCCAGCTGTACGGCGTCGGTGGGAATGGGGTTCGCCTTCGCGGCGGGCGCCGGGCCGACGGTGGGCTGCTTCGGTACGGCCCGGCGGGTGCGCTTCGGCTTGCCGCCTTGGGTCTCACGCTCGGCCCGAATCCGGTCGAGGAGCACGGACGCGGGTTCGTCGGCGGGGTCTTGGGGGACGAGGCGCCCAGCGAACGCGCGGTTGAGGAGGGCAGCTCGCAAGTGCTTTGAGCGATGGGTGGCTGTTACTGCCGCAGTTTGAAGGCGAGCCATATGTAGCTCGGAATTCGAGTAGCTATCGATCAGATAATCCTGCACGGCCCGTGTTGGGATCGGAATCTCAAGGCGGCGCAATTTCTCCTGAGGTAGATGCTTAATTGTCGTGCCAGTGAGCATGCGGGCTGTACGGCCGTTGCGAACGGCTTCCTCGATCATGAGGGCTAGCCATCTAGAACTGACCGTGCCCGTGGGACGCACGCGATGGAGGGCCTTTTGGTATGTCATCGGAGTTTTCGATCCGGGCCAGATCGCGCACCGTCCGGGTTCCCCGCCTTCGCATACGAGCAAATCTCCGGGACGTAGTGAGAATTTTTCTGACTGCTCCGCTGGCATGGGAACTGTTGAGATATCTGCCAACTCGAAGTCGCCCCATCGGACGTTGATATTGCGAAGGTAAGGTGTCTCGGGCCCGGTGTTTCTCTTGGAGTCGAGCATCTTTCCTAGCGACGTGTCAGCTACGGAATCGAGGGATAGGCATGTTGCACCTGAGCGCAGCGCGTGCTGGCGCAAGTTCCAGAGCAGGGACCGGCGGAGCGGAAGAGACCATCCGTTTGCATGCTCAAGGTTCGCGCTGGCCTGATCCAGGCGGGAGAGGTGGTCCTCCAGGGTCTCGACGATGCGGTGCTGTTCGGCGAGGGGTGCGATGGGGAGGCGGATGTTTTTCAGGGAGCTGCCCGAGATCCCGGCCTGGCCTGCGGTGGTTTTCACGTGCTGTCGCAGCTGGGCTTGCGTATCCGCCCATGACCAGACATAGCAGAGGAAATGGCTGTCGATTCCGTCGCGTACTGAAACCCGGATCAATTTATCCGGGTAGGCCACGACGGGTGCATGGTCTGGAACGCGGGCGCAGGCGCCGACGAGGTTGATGTTTCCGTTGTACCGGGTGAACAGAAGATCCCCTGGTCTGGCGATTCCATCCTTCGCCTCGACCTCATCCAAGGACAGTCCGGTGTAGCGAAGATCGTCAGTTCGCAGATGCATGGGGCGCACCGCGCTGATGCGTAGGATCGGCACCCCGTCGGGAACGGTGCCCGGGCGAGATACGTACATTCCGTTCTTGACGGATTGGGCCACCTCTCCAAGCGTTGCCCACTCCCACCCCGCCGGAAGTTCCATATCACTCAAGCCAGTTCCCTGTTCAGCTCATTGACCAACGACCGAGGGTCCCGCTCCGCAAAAGCCGCCGCGAAGCCTCGGCCGCCGCCGCGTGCGCGGAAAGGCTCCGCGTTGAACTCGCGGGTACTGATACCCGCGTCGCTCGCGACGACATCGCGGATGGACCGCAGCCACCACAGTTGCTCTTCGGAGAATCGCGCACCCGCCTGTTCCTGCCGGAGGAGCCACCCTTCGAAGCGGGCCTCCACCGTATCTCGGTATGGACGGAGCTCGGCGTCGACGCCCAGCTCGAAGCGGATCATGGCGATCAGATCGGGTGGTCCGGCTTCGCCGTCCGCGCGGTGGGCTGCCACGCCAAGGTCCTCGTAGTACGTCCAGAGAGACTGCGGGGTCCAGGCGTACTGGGGTCGGTGGATCTCCAGGGCCAGCTCGGACAGGGCGGTGTAGGCCTCGGCGGGGGAGACGGAACGGGGGCTGGTCAGGGCGATGTTGACCGCCGCGATCCGGTCCCGCTCGTCGTGCAGCAGCTTGCGCCACTTGCCGACCTCTTCCCGGGCGCGCTCCTCACGGGGAACTTCCACCACGTCCGTCAGCTTGACGGCGGTGACCTCGTCTATGAGGTAGTCCTTGTCCCGGCGGATCTCGATGATGTGGCGGCGCAGGTCAGGGCTGGCCGTGAGCGGGGCGATGGCGTCCTCGACCAACTGCCGAGCTGCCGAGCGGCCCCCGTCGGCAAGGGCGGCCTCCTGCCGGTCGGGGTCGACCGCCTTGACGATGGCGCCCGCGATCTCGGAGAGCGTGCGTCCGTCCGCAGCCCGGGTGAGGACGTCCCGTTCCTCGGCGGTGAGCTGCTGGTTGAGGCGGGCCAGCCGTCCCGCCAGGATCTCCGCCTCGCTGGCGCTGATGGACCTGGTACCGGACTTGTCCAGCAGCTTGGCCAGCGAGACCTGCCGCTCGCCTGCGGGGACGAGCGGTTTCGCGTCGACGAGAGGGGAATCCGTCACGCCCACCGCGTCCACCAGGACGAAGCGGTCCTTCCGTACGGGCACCGACACGCCGGCCTTTGGATCCTGCGGCGTGACCTCCTGCAACTCCGTCGGATCGATCGTCCGAGCCCCGCGCCCCTTCATCTGCTCGAAGAGCACGGCGCTGCGCACCTCGCGCAGGAAGATCACGCACTCCAGGGCCTTCACGTCCGTCCCTGTGGCGATCATGTCGACGGTGACGGCGACCCGCAGGCTCGGGGAGTTGCGCAGCGCGCGGATCAGATCGTCCGGGTCGTCACCCGCCTGCCGAGACTTGTACGTGATCTTCTTCGCGAAATCGTCGCTCTTGGAGAAGACCTCCTTGACCTGGGCGAGCACGTCCTCGGCGTGGTCCTCGCCGACCGCGAAGATCAGCGTCTTCGGCAGCTCGGCGCGGCCCGGGAACCAGCGCTGCCAGTTGTCGCGGTATGCGGTGAGCACCGCTCGGATCTCGTCCACGGTCACCACGGACCGGCCGATCTGCCGCGTGGAGTAGGAGAAGTCGTCGTCCAGGGCTTCGTAGCGCTGGCGGCGGGTCTTGCGGTCCTTGATCTTGACGGTGGTCCCCGACTCGATGGTCACGGACCCTGCGTCGCGGATGTCGGTGTGCATGCGGACGATGTCGAAGTCGACGTTCACGCCGTCCGCGACGGCCTGCGGGTAGGTGTACTCGGAGACCAGATTCCGGCCGAAGAAGCCCAGGGTCTGGAGCGTCGGGGTGGCGGTGAGCCCGACCAGGTGCGCATCGAAGTATTCGAGCACGCCACGCCACAGTCCGTAGATCGAACGGTGGCACTCGTCGACGATGATCAGATCGAAGGACTCGATCGGCACGTCCGAGTTGTAGGCGACCTCGATCGGCTTCTCGGTGGCGTAGGAGGCTTCGGTGTCGAGGCTGTCGGCGATGTCGTCCGCCTCGTCGTCATCGACGAGGGGTTCACCCCGGAGTAGCGAGTACATCTTCTGAATGGTGCAGATGACGACGGAGGAGGTGTCTTTGAGACCGGCGGCGCCGAGCCGGTCCACGTTGTAGATGTCGGAGAGTTTGCGGCCGTCGTCCGGGGTGGTGAACTTCCTGAACTCGTCGAACGCCTGCCTGCCGAGGTTGTTGCGGTCGACCAGGAAGAGGACGCGGCGGGCCTTGGCGTACTTCAGCAGGCGGTAGGTCTCGGCGACGGCGACAAATGTCTTGCCCGCACCGGTCGCCATCTGGATGAGGGCACGGGGACGGTCGTGCGCGAGCGACTCCTCAAGGCCCGAGATCGCCTCGATCTGCGCCAGGCGGAGACCGTTGGGCTCCAGCGTCGGCAGTTGGCGTAGGGCGGCGCGGAAGGTTGGGGCGGTGCGCGACTCGTCGGCGCGGCGCATCCAGGCGGCTACGGTCTCCGGCTGGTGGAAGGAGAAGACCTCACGGGAGCGGGCGTCGGGGTCGAGGCGGTTGACGAAGTATGTCTCGGTGCCGGTGGTGGCGTAGCGGAACGCGAACGGCTCGTCGTCGCGCCACACGGCGAGGCGGTGTTCCTTGCGGACGCCGGACGCGTACCGGTCGTTCTGCTCGACGGCGCTGGAGAGGTGGTCGCCCTCGCGTTTGGCCTCGATCACACCGACGATCTTCCCGCCCACATAGAGGACGTAGTCGGCGCGGCCAGTGGACAGGGTGAACTCCCGCACGGCGACGCCCTCGCCGGCGAGCGGATTGACATCCGCGCGGTCCTGGACGAGCCAGCCCGCGGTGGACAGCATCGCGTCGATGGTCTCGCGTGCCTGCACCTCGTTGAGCGGGGCCGGGCGCTGTGCGCGGTGGATGATCGCGTCGCGGCGCTGGGGATCGACCTTGCGCGGCTCGCGGCGGAGGGTCTTGTACGTGATCTGCTGGTCAGTCCGCAGCGCGGCGATCTGGGCGGTGAGCTGCCCGACCCGGGTTTCGAGTTCGGTCCGGTTGGCCTCGGCGCTGGCGATCAGATTCTCCGCCTCGGCGCGGGCCTTGCGCTCCGCTTCGAGTGCGTCGGTGGACGCGACGAGCCGGGTACGGGCCTGAGTGAGGGCCTGCCGGTGACCGTTCAACGCCTCTCGCAGCTCGGTCAGTTCGGCTGGGTCGGTGACCTGCATACTGCCGCCGGGTTCGGTCGGCGGTACGAACTCGGCGACCGTCCTGCGACCCTCAATGGCGTCGTGGAACCACAGCCCGAGCTTGTAACAGGTGCGGACGGCTGCGAGCGCTCGTGCTCGGTCGAAGAGGTGGCTGTGGGCGGCCTTGTTCCGGTCGCGGCGAAGCTGGTCGAAGTCGTCGCGGATCTCCGCGACCAGGACGCCTGCGCGGGTCAGCGCGCTGAGCCGGTCGATCTGCCGGTCGCCCTCGACCCGCATGCCGATCTTGTTGATCAGCTCCTCGCTGAGGATCTCGCCGAACTGGCCCGCCTGGACGAGAGAGGCGTTGGGGTTGCTGAAGACGGTCGCCTCGGCCAGGGCGCCGTAGAGGGAGAGCAGCGGCTGGTGCTGATACAGCAGCCCGAAGTTCGGCGACGCCTTGGCGAAGTCGCGAAATTGCTGATCCACGCTCGGTCTTCCCCCTACCCGCGCCCATTGCCTGAGCGGAAGGACTCAGTTTACGCGCGAGATCGGTGGGCGACGGGGAATTCCGAGGCAAGGCGGATCAGGCGTCGCGGCCCGTGATACCGCCCGCACCGTATTTACTGCCGGGGTGGCACCGGCGGTCGACCCGACGGATCCAGACCTAGCGCAAGTGCACCAGGACGCGGCCGGTGTTGGTGGCGTCGGTCTCGACGCGGACGTACAGCTTCTTGATGTGCTTCTGGGCGAGGAAGGCCAGGACGCGCTTCTTCAACTGGCCCGACCCCTTGCCGGGGATGATCTGGACGACGCCGACGCCGGTGCGCGCGGCCCTGAAGAGGGTCTCGCGCAGGGCGAGGTCGATGTCGCGGTTGTTGCGGAAGATCGGGTGCAGGTCCAGCGTGAGCAGGGTGATCGCCTCCGATCGATTCGCGGGTCGGCTTCGCGGGTCGGTTCCACAGGGCGGCTCCGCTCAGCGGGTCGGCTCCGCCGGTACCCTACGCGCCCTCGCCCAGGACCGCCTCGATCAGTTCGCGTTGGGCGGGGGTCAGGTGGGGGTCGGCGCAGTGGGCGGTGCGGCCGTCGGCGGTGATGGCGTAGGTGAAGCCGTCGGGGACCGGGGGGCCCGAGGGCGGCGGAGCGGCCAGGACGGCCTCGGCCAGGGAGGTGAGGCGGCCCGCGTCGGGGCGGCCCGCCGTGTCGAGGGCGGCGTGGCGGGGGATGCCCGCGAAGCCGCCGGAGCGGACCACCTCGATACGCATGGGCTGTGTCACGCCTCCTGCGGCTGGCCGGGCTGCTGGCGGGGGACCTCGGCCGCGGGGGCGGCGGCCGGAGCGACGCCCACCTGGGACCAGGACGAGAGCACCGCCTGGTGCTGCTCGCCTTCACCGTAGCGGGCCTTGGCCGCCGCGGCGGTGGCCGCGGCGAAGTCCGCGAACTGGGCGTGCGGCGACAGCGAGCCGCCGGTGAGGGTGTCGTACCAGATCTGCCCGGCCTGCTCCCAGGCGTTGCCGCCCAGCTCGGCCGCCAGGAGGTAGAAGGCGTGGTTGGGGATGCCCGAGTTGATGTGCACGCCGCCGTTGTCGCGCGAGGTGGTGACGTAGCCGTCCATCGTGCCGGGCTGCGGGTCCTTGCCGAGCCGCGGGTCGTCGTAGGCGGTGCCGGGCTCCTTCATCGAGCGCAGCGCGTGGCCGTCGACGCCCGGTGCGAGCAGCCCGGCGCCGATCAGCCAGTCGGCCTGCTCCGCGCTCTGCCCGAGTGTGAACTGCTTGATGAGGCTGCCGAAGACATCGGAGACGGACTCGTTGAGCGCGCCGGACTGCCCGAAATAGTCCAGGTTGGCGCTGTACTGGGTGACGCCGTGCGTCAACTCGTGGCCGATCACGTCCAGCGGAAGGGTGAAGTCCAGGAAGATCTCGCCGTCGCCGTCCCCGAAGACCATCTGCTGGCCGTTCCAGAAGGCGTTGTTGTAGCCCTGTAGGTAGTGGACGCTGGCCACCAGCGGCAGGCCCGCGTCGTCGATCGAGTGACGCCCGTACGCCTTCAGATACGTCTCGAAGGTCGCGCCGAGCGCGTCGTACGCCCGGTTGACGCTCACGTCCTTGGACGGCTTGGCGCCCTCGGCGCGCACCTTGCGCCCCGGCAGCGTGTCCTGGTGCTTGGCGTCGTGAACGGTCCGTCGCGGCTGGTCGGAGGCGGCGGCCCCGGTGACGGCGGTGGCGCCGATCACCGTGGTCAGGCGGCGCCTGGTGCGTTGCAGCGCGTCCTGCTCCAGGGTGCGGCGGGCGGGTCCCGAGACCCCGGAGTCCTCGGAACGGGACAGCTTGTCGAGCACGTGCGGCGGCACGATCGTGCAGAAGACGGCGTTGGGCGCATGCGTGGCAGTCATGGCGGCAATGTGGCACGCGTCACAGTCGCTGTCACGGGTTGCGACGATGATTGACGAAAAGGAGCGAAGGATCATGGTTTGAGTGGACAGAACCGTGCATCTTGCATGCTGAGAGGATCTTCGTACCGGCTACGTGATTCCGGCCGCCTCGGTTATGGTCGTCCCATCATGCGTTTCGGGCTGCTTCTCCTTAGCTGCCGCGGCGAGGGCCTGTAGTCGTAGGCCGACCCCCTCCCCGCGGAGTTCAGGCGTGCCATCGCCGTCGGCCGACACTCAGCCGGACCCCCGAGGAGCCAGAGCCCCATGACAACCCCCAATCGCGTCGGCCGTCCCACGCCCATCACCACGGCCACCGCGCGCCAGCGCCCCAGCGTGATGCCAGTCCACAAGTACGGCCACTACGAGGCCGTGGACATCGCCGACCGCACCTGGCCGAACGCCCGCATCACCCAGGCGCCCCGCTGGCTCTCCACGGACCTGCGCGACGGCAACCAGGCGCTGATCGACCCCATGTCGCCCACCCGCAAGCGCGAGATGTTCGACCTGCTGGTCCGCATGGGCTACAAGGAGATCGAGATCGGCTTCCCGTCCTCGGGCCAGACCGACTTCGACTTCGTACGCTCCCTGATCGAGGGCGACGCGATCCCCGAGGACGTGACGGTCTCCGTCCTGACCCAGGCGCGCGAGGAACTCATCGAGCGCACCGTCGAGGCCCTGCGCGGCGTACCCCGCGCCACCGTCCACCTGTACAACGCGACCGCGCCGGTCTTCCGCCGCGTCGTCTTCCGCGGCAGCCGTGACCAGGTCAAGGCGATCGCGGTGGACGGCACCCGGCTGGTGATGGAGTACGCCGAGAAGATCCTGGGCGACGACACCGTCTTCGGCTACCAGTACAGCCCGGAGATCTTCACCGACACCGAACTGGACTTCGCCCTGGAGGTCTGCGAGGGCGTGATGGACGTCTGGCAGCCCGAGCCGGGCCGCGAGATCATCCTCAACCTGCCCGCCACCGTGGAGCGTTCCACCCCCTCCACGCACGCCGACCGCTTCGAGTGGATGTCGCGGAACCTGTCCCGCCGCGAGTACGTGTGCCTGTCCGTGCACCCGCACAACGACCGCGGTACGGCCGTGGCCGCCGCCGAACTGGCGCTCATGGCCGGCGCGGACCGGGTCGAGGGCTGCCTGTTCGGGCAGGGCGAGCGCACCGGCAACGTCGACCTGGTGACGCTGGGCATGAACCTGTTCAGCCAGGGCGTCGACCCGCAGATCGACTTCTCGCAGATCGACGAGATCCGTCGTACCGCCGAGTACTGCAACCAGATGGAGGTCCACCCGCGCCACCCCTACGCGGGCGACCTGGTCTACACCTCCTTCTCCGGCTCCCACCAGGACGCCATCAAGAAGGGCTTCGAGGCGATGGAGGCCACCGCCGCCGCCGAGGGCAAGACCGTCGACGACATCGAGTGGGCGGTGCCGTACCTGCCGATCGACCCCAAGGACGTCGGCCGCTCGTACGAGGCCGTCATCCGCGTCAACTCGCAGTCCGGCAAGGGCGGCGTCGCGTACGTGCTGAAGAACGGCCACAAGCTGGACCTGCCGCGGCGCATGCAGATCGAGTTCTCCCGGATCATCCAGGCCAAGACCGACAGCGAGGGCGGCGAGGTCACCCCCGCGCAGATCTGGTCGGTCTTCCAGGACGAGTACCTGCCCACCAGCGACAACCCGTGGGGCCGGGTCGCCCTGCGCTCCGCCCAGACGTCCACCTCCAGCGACGGCACCGACGCCCTCACCGTCGAGGCCGTGGTCGACGGCGTCGAGACCACCCTGAGCGGTACGGGCAACGGCCCGATCTCGGCCTTCGTCGACGCGCTCGCCGGGGTGGGCATCGACGCCCGTGTCCTGGACTACTCCGAGCACACCATGAGCGAGGGCGCCTCCGCGCGGGCCGCCTCGTACATCGAGTGCGCGATCGACGGAAAGGTGCTGTGGGGGATCGGCGTCGACCCCAACACCACCCGCGCGTCGTTGCAGGCGCTGGTCTCGGCCGTCAACCGGGCCGCGCGCTGACGGGATTGACCCGGTTCACCCGGTCCGTCCGAGGGGCGAAAACCCCCGGGCGGACCGGTTCGAGCACCCTCGCAAGGCAATTGCCCCTTACGCGGTACTGACTGCGACCGCCGACTGTGGCTAACATCACGGCAGTGCGGCAGCGTTGCCGAACGGCCGGAGGGTGCAGCGTGATGAAGCTGAGGCTGTGTATCTGGGGTGTGCGAACGGCGTGGCACACCGAGGACGACGGTGAGTTCTTCTGCCCTGATTGCGGCGGCGACCGTGCCTACCACCGCAGAACCGGCACCCGCAGACTGACCGTGCTCAATGTGCCGGTCCTGCGCCGGGGCCCCGCGGGCACCGTCATCGAGTGCACCGCCTGCCACCGGCAGTACGCCTCCGACGTCCTGCTGCGGCCCACCACCACCCGCTTCTCCGCGATGCTGCGGGACGCCGTGCACACCATCGCGCTCGCCGTCCTCACCGCGGGCGGCGCCACCGGCCGCCCGGCCCGCGAGGCCGCCGTCGGCGCCGTGCGCTCCGCCGGGTTCTCCGACTGCACCGAGGACCAGTTGCTCGGGCTGCTCGCCGCCATCGTCGCCGACGAGGGCCGGTACGGCGCCTCCGGCTCGGGGGGTGCCCCCCTCGGGCCCGACTCCTTCGCCGACGAGGTCGACGGGTGCGGGAGCTGGCTGTCCATCGAGCTCCACGAGGCGCTCGAGCCGCTGGCCGACCACCTCGAGCCGCTCGGGCGCGAGCGGGTTCTCCTCCAGGGCGCCCACATCGCCCTCGCCGACGGGCCCTACCTTCCTGCGGAACGCGAAGTCCTCGAAGCCGTCGGCCGCTGTCTCTCCCTGCCCCTCACCGACATCGACCGCCTCCTCGCCGGAGCCGCCGCGGCCCTCTGACCTGCGGTCCGCCCGCGGGCGCCCTGGCGCAGGGCCAGTTCTCAAGGTGCCCCCCCAGCGCCCCTGACGGAGCCGAGGCCCTGCGTGAAGGGGGGCGTACTCCTGGGGGAGTAGCCCCCGGATCGGTCCTGGGCGGGACGAGGAAGGCGAGCCCGGCGGAGGAAGCTGACGGTAGGAGAAGACCTCGGCTTTCGGAGGAGCCCATGAACGTCACCACACGTCCGTGGGCGGTACCGCGGCTCAGGGCCGTACCGCTGGCCCGTCTGCGCCCCGCCGCGACCCCGTGACCTGGCTCGGCGCACCCCGCGTCCGGGAGGATGGGTCCGTGGCGCTCACCATGGACCTTCTGCGCGCCCCGCGCATCCCGGCGGCGCCGGGACCGCGGGTCGCCCCCGCCGACGTGGCGTTCGCCGCGCTCGTGTTCGCCGTGGAGGCGTTCCTGGCGTGCTGTCTGCCGGAGGAGCCGGCCAGCGGGCGGCCGGACCTGGCGGGCTGGGCGCTGCTGGTGGGCAGCGCGCTGGTGCTAGTGTGGCGGCGGCGTTCGCCGCTGGTGTGCATGCTCGGGATGCTGGCGTTCGTGGCGCCGTACCACTACCTGGAGAACATCCAGGTGGCGCCGATCCCGTCGAGCATGGTGGCGCTGTACGCGCTGGCGGTCGCGGGGCCGCCGTTGCGTACGTTCCTGCTGCTGCCGACGGTGATCGCGCTGATGGCGGCCATCATGTCGACGATCAGCGCGCCGCACGCGGGCACCGACATGCTCAAGAGCGCCGGCTGGATCGTGGCGGTCGCGGTGGCGGGCGAGGTGGTGCGGATGCACCGCAACTACGTGGCCGCGATCGTCGGGCGGGCCGAGCGCGCCGAGCGCACCCGCGAGGAGGAGGCGGCCCGCCGGGTCGCGGAGGAGCGGCTGCGGATCGCCCGCGACCTGCACGACCTGCTCGCGCACAGCATCACCCTGATCGGCGTGCAGACGTCGGTGGCCGCGCACATCCTGGTCGCCGACCCCGACCGGCTCGACCGTACGGCGGTGGCCGCCGCGCTCGACACGATCGCCGACACCTGCCGGGAGGCCCGCGCCGAGCTGCGGACGACGCTGCGGGTGCTGCGCGCGGACGGCGACGGCCCGCTGCCCGACCTCGCGGGGATACCGGCGCTCGCCAAGGCCGCCGAGGCGGCGGGGGCCCGGGTGGACCTGGGCGACGCCGTGGGCGTCGCGCCGGTGCCGCCCGCGGTGGGCGCCGCGGCCTTCCGGATCGTCCAGGAGTCGCTCACCAACGCGGTACGGCACGCGGGGGTGCCGAGCCCGCTGATCACCGTACGGGTGGACCGCCGGGAGACGGCCCTGCACCTGCTGATCGAGGACGACGGATCCTGCGGCGGTCCCGCGCCCGCGAACCGCGCCGAGGGGCGTACCGAGGGCTTCGGCATCGCCGGGATGCGCGAGCGCGCCCGCAGCGTGGGCGGCACCCTCACCGCGGGGCCGCGCCAGGACCGTACGGGCTTCGCGGTCAGCGCCGTGCTGCCGCTCACCGTCGATCACCAGGGAGACCACAGATGACCTCGCCGCCGCCGATCCGCGTGCTGCTCGCCGACGACCAGACGCTGGTGCGGGCCGCGTTCGCGATGCTGGTGGAGTCCGCCCGCGACATGGAGGTGGTCGGGCAGGCGGCGAACGGCCTGGAGGCGGTCGAGCAGGCCCGCAGCGCCCGCGCCGACGTCATCGTGATGGACATCCGCATGCCGGAGCTCGACGGCATCGAGGCCACCCGGCGGATCGCCGCCGACGACGACCTGGCGGGTGTGCGCATCCTCGTACTGACCACCTACGACGACGACCAGCACGTGGTGTCGGCGCTGCGCGCGGGCGCGTCCGGCTTCCTGGTCAAGGACACCAGGCCCGCGGAGCTGCTGGACGCGATCCGTACCGTGGCGGCCGGGGACTCGCTGCTGTCACCCGGCCCCACCGCGCGGCTGATCGCCCGGGTGCTGCGGCTGCCGGACCGGCCGCTGGTCAGCGCCCCGGCCCCGGCCGGGCTCGGCGGGCTGTCCGAGCGCGAGCGCGAAGTCCTCACGCTGGTCGCGCGCGGCCTGAACAACGCGGAGACCGGTGAGGCGCTGGGCCTGAGCCCGCTCACCGCCAAGACGCACGTGAGCCGGATCATGGGCAAGCTCGGCGCCCGCGACCGCGCCCAACTCGTCATCACCGCCTACGAGTCCGGCCTGGTCGCGCCCGGCGCCGACCGCTGAGCCGGGGCCCGGCGGCGGCCGGTCGGCCGTCCGTCGCCGTACCGCTCCCGCCGTACGCGAGAATGGGCCCATGAGTCTGTTCCGCGACGACGGCATCGTGCTGCGCACCCAGAAGCTGGGTGAGGCGGACCGGATCATCACGCTGCTCACCCGGCGGCACGGACGGGTACGGGCGGTGGCCCGCGGTGTGCGCAGGACGAAGTCGAAGTTCGGCGCGCGCCTGGAGCCGTTCAGCCACGTCGACGTGCAGTTCTTCGTCCGCGGCGGGGAACTGGTCGGCCGCGGTCTGCCGCTGTGCACACAGGGCGAGACGATCGCGCCGTACGGCGGCTCGATCGTCACCGACTACGACCGCTACACCGCGGGCACCGCGATGCTGGAGACCGCGGAGCGCTTCACCGACCACGAGGGCGAGCCCGCCGTGCAGCAGTATCTGCTGCTGGTCGGCGCGCTGCGGACGCTCGCGGCGGGTGACCACGAGCCCCGGCTGGTGCTCGACGCCTTCCTGCTGCGGTCGCTGGCCGTCAACGGATACGCGCCCAGCTTCGACGACTGTGCCAAATGCGGTATGACCGGTCCCAACCGGTTCTTTTCGGTCGGCGCGGGAGGAGTCGTCTGCGGCGACTGCCGGGTGCCGGGAAGCGTCGTACCCTCACGGGAGTCACTGGAACTGCTCGGCGCGCTGCTGGGCGGCGACTGGGAGACCGCGGACGCCTGCGAGCCGCGCCACTGCCGTGAGGGCAGCGGGCTGGTGGCGGCCTACCTCCAGTGGCACCTGGAGCGCGGACTGCGCTCCCTGCGGTTCGTCGAGAAGACCTGAGCCGAGAAGGCATGAGGAGAAGTACCACCATGGCACGTCACGGGATTCTGGCCCGTTCCCGAAGCTCGTACCGGACACCCGACCCGCACCCGTCGGGGGCGCGTCCGCCGAAGCTCCAGAGCGAGCTGGTGCCCAAGCACGTGGCCGTCGTCATGGACGGCAACGGCCGCTGGGCCAAGGAGCGCGGCCTGCCGCGCACCGAGGGCCACCGGGTCGGCGAGGGCGTCGTCCTGGACGTGCTGAAGGGCTGCCTGGAGATCGGCGTCAAGAACCTCTCGCTGTACGCCTTCTCGACCGAGAACTGGAAGCGCTCGCCCGAGGAGGTGCGCTTCCTGATGAACTTCAACCGGGACGTGATCCGGCGGCGCCGCGACGAGATGGACGAACTCGGCATCCGCATCCGGTGGGTCGGGCGCATGCCCAAGATGTGGAAGTCCGTCGTGCAGGAGCTCCAGGTCGCCCAGGAGCAGACCGTCGACAATGACGCGATGACGCTGTATTTCTGCGTCAACTACGGGGGGCGCGCCGAGATCGCCGATGCGGCGCAGGCCATCGCCCGTGATGTCGCCGACGGGCGGCTCGACCCGTCCAAGGTCAACGAGAAGACCTTCGCCAAGTATCTCTACTACGCCGACATGCCCGACGTGGATCTCTTCCTGCGTCCCAGTGGTGAGCAGCGCACCTCCAACTATCTGCTCTGGCAGAGCAGTTACGCCGAGATGGTCTTCCAGGACGTGCTGTGGCCCGATTTCGACCGGCGCGATCTGTGGCGGGCCTGCGTCGAATACGCCTCGCGCGACCGTCGCTTCGGCGGGGCCATCCCCAACGAGGCCCAGCTCGCCGGCGACCAACGCGCCTAGCCCCTCCCGGGCGGGGTGACCCGATCCTTCCCGGGGCCGCCCCCGGACGGTTCCTCCGCCCCGGACGGCGGCCCGATCTTCCCGGCCGCGCGGTGCCCTTGCGCAGGGCCTGCTTTTTTGGGGGCGCGGGGAACTGCGCGACCAGCCCCCACCGGGCTTTCGCCCGAAAACACACAGCAACTGCCCCGCTGGGGCCGGTTCTCAAAGGCGCGCCACCGTTGGGGGCTGAGCGCGCAGTTCCCCGCGCCCCTGAAAACACGTGGCCGGCGCCCCGGTGGAAGAGCCGTCCGGGGGCCGCGCCCGGGAAAGACCGGCCTACCGCCCCGGTGGAAGAGCCGTCCGGGCGGGGTCGGGGAAGGGCGGGGGAGGCCCTTGGGGGTGGGCTAGGGCTGGGGGTGCTCGACGCAGTCGGAGCAGGTGCCGAAGATCTCCATGGTGTGGGCGACATCGGCGAAGCCGTGCTCGGCGGCGACGGCGTCGGCCCACTTCTCGACGGCGGGCCCCTCGACCTCGACGGCCTTGCCGCAGACGCGGCAGACGAGGTGGTGGTGGTGGCCGCCGCCGGAGCAGCGGCGGTAGACGGACTCGCCCTCACCGGTCCGGAGGACATCGATCTCGCCCGCGTCGGCCAGCGACTGAAGGGTCCGGTAGACCGTGGTGAGCCCGACGGAGTCGCCGCGGTGCTTCAGGATGTCGTGCAGATCCTGCGCGCTGCGGAATTCGTCGACCTCCGAGAGAGCGGCCGACACGGCGGCCCGTTGCCGGGTGGAGCGGCCACGTACGGGATGGGTGGTCACCGGTGCCTCCTTCTGGGTCGCTTCGTGCACCTGTCCGGACGGCCCATTGTGCCAGGCCGTTCCGTTCAGGCGGGTACCTCGTCGGCGGCGCCGCGGGCGGCGGGCACCTCCACCTCCAGGGTGCACCGTTCCCGCTCCGCCGCGGCCCGCCTGGCGCGTTTCCTGGCCAGCGGAGTGGCGAGCGCGGTGAGCACGATGAAGAGCCCGATGGTGATCAGGACGATCGTCGCACCGGACGGCACGTCCACGTAGTACGAGGTGACGGTGCCGGACAGCGTCACGGTGACGCCGATGGCCACCGCGCTGACGAAGGTGACCAGGAAGCTGCGGGTGACCTGCTGCGCCGCCGCGACGGGGATCACCATCAGCGCGCTGACCAGCAGCAGCCCGACCACGCGCATCGCGACCGTGACGGTGAGCGCGGCCGTGACCGCGACCAGCAGATTCAGCAGCCGCACCGGCAGCCCGGTGACCCGCGCGAACTCCTCGTCCTGCGACACCGCGAAGAGCTGCCGCCGCAGGCCCACGGTCACCAGCATGACGAAGCCCGCCAGCAGGCACATCGTGGTGATGTCGGACGGCGAGACGGTGGTGATCGAACCGAACAGGTACGTCTCCAGGTTGGCGTTGGAGCCGTTCGGCGCGAGGCTGGTCAGCATCACACCGCCCGCCATGCCGCCGTAGAAGAGCATGGCCAGCGCGATGTCGCCGCGCGTCTTGCCGTACCAGCGGATCAGCTCCATCGCGACGGCGCCCGCCACCGAGACGGCGGTGGCCATCCAGACCGGGTTGGACTGGAGGAGGAAGCCGAGGCCGACGCCGGTCAGCGCGACATGGCCGATACCGTCGCCCATCAGGGCCTGCCGTCGCTGCACGAGGTAGATCCCGATGGCCGGCGCGGTGAGGCCGACCAGCGCGGCGGCGATCAGGGCCCGTTGCATGAAGGCGTAGTCGAGGAATTCCATCAGCTCAGCAGTCCCGTCCTGACCGGCGCGGCCGAGGTGTCCGCGTGCGGGTGTACGTGGTCGTGGCCCGGCAGGGCGTGCTGTCCCAGTGCCCGCGGCGGCGCGCCCTCGTACGTCACGCAGCCGTCGCGCAGCACGACCGCGCGGTCGATCAGCGGTTCCAGCGGCCCCAGTTCGTGCAGGACCAGCAGGACGGTGGTGCCCGCCGCGACCTGGGCGCGCAGGGTCGCCGCGAGGATGCGCTGGCTGTCGAGGTCCACGCCCGCCATCGGCTCGTCCATGATGAGCAGGTCCGGCTCCCCGGCCAGCGCGCGGGCGATCAGCACCCGCTGGTGCTGGCCGCCGGAGAGCGCGTCCACGGAGTCGCCCGCGCGGTCGGTGAGGTCGACGACGGCGATGGCCCGGTCCACGGCCGCCCGGTCGGCGCGGCGCATCGGCCGCAGCCGGGTACGGGCCAGCCGCCCGGCCGAGACCACCTCGCGTACGGTCGCGGGCACGCCGCCGGCCGCCGTGGTGCGCTGCGGCACGTACCCGATCCGCGCCCACTGCCGGAAGCGGCGCAGCGGCGTACCGAACAGCTCCAGCGAGCCGCCGGTCAGCGGCACCTGGCCGATGACCGCGCGCACCGCCGTGGACTTGCCCGAGCCGTTGGCGCCGAGGAGCGCCACGACCTCGCCGCGCCCGACGGTCAGGTCGATGCCGCGCAGTACGGGGCGAGCGCCGAGGGTGGCGGTGGCGCCGCTGAGCGCGATGACCGGGTCCGTGACCGCGCCGGTGTCCCCGGCCGCTTCGACGGCTTGCTGGTCCATGGCGGTGACCTCCGTCACTTCGCGCCGAGCGCCGCGCGCAGGGCCGTCAGATTGCTCCGCTGCACCTGGAAGTAGTCGGTGCCCTTGGACTTGTCGGTGATGCCCTCGATCGGGTCGAGGACGTCGGTGCGCAGCCTCAGGTCGCCCGCGAGGGTCTTCGCGGTGGCGTCGCTGACCAGCGTCTCGAAGAAGACGGTCGACACGTGCTTGCTCTTCACCAGGTCGTGCAGCGCCTTGACCCGCGCCGCGCTGGGCTCGCTCTCCGGGTCGATGCCGTTGATGGCCTCCTCGACCAGCCCGTACCGCTCGGCGAGGTAGCCGAAGGCGGCGTGCGTGGTGACGAAGGTGTCGGAGGCGCGGTTCTTCAGGCCGTCGCGGAATGCGGTGTCCAGGGCGGTGAGCCGGGCGACCAGCGCGTCGGTGTTCTTGCCGTACGCCGCCGCGTTCGCCGGGTCGGCCTGCTCCAGCGCCTTGCCGACGCCCTTGGCGACCTCGGCGTACTTCACCGGGTCCAGCCAGATGTGCGGGTCGGCGCCCGCGCCTTCCTCGCTGCCGCCGCCGGTGCCGTTGTCGCCGGTCGTGTGGTGCGTGCCGTCCACCTCGGTGCCGTGGGACTCCAGGGTGGTCAGCGACGCGGCGTCGACCTTGTGCTTGACGCCGGAGAGCTTCACGGCGTCGTCCACGGCGGGCTGGAGGCCCTTGAGGTAGACGATCACATCGGACTGGCCGAGCCTGCCGGTCTCCTTCGGCGTCAGCTC
Organism: Streptomyces sp. NPDC024632; assembly: GCF_055559175.1. NCBI lineage: Bacteria > Bacillati > Actinomycetota > Actinomycetes > Kitasatosporales > Streptomycetaceae > Streptomyces > Streptomyces sp. NPDC024632. The sequence continues at coordinate 269,892 of NZ_JBVHLD010000003.1, read as the reverse complement.
CAGGTCGTGCGGCTCCACGCCCGGCTTGGTGAGGTCGGTCACCGCGACATGGTCGGCGCCGATCTGCGCCGCCAGGTACTCCAGCGGGTAGAAAGCGGCCGTGACCTTGAGTTTTCCGCCGCTCTTGGAGTCACCCGAGGTGTTCTCGGAGGCGTCGGCGCCGGAGCAGGCCGACAGTGCCAGCAGGCCGAGCACGGCCGCGGCGGCGACGGAGACGGCGGATATCGGGCGGCGATGGATGTTCATGACTGTCATTTTCATCTGATGTGGAAACGATTGTCAATATCCGTAGGGCGGGGTCCGCGATCCGCTCCCGGCCGGGTTCCTGGAGCCGGGTTCCGGAACGGATTTGATAAGGGGACCGCACCCGCCGGTAATCTGAGGCAACTGACCGCTTCGTCGTACTGAAGAGAGCACCGTGGCCGCCGACAAGATCGACACCATCGTCAGCCTGAGCAAGCGCCGTGGCTTCGTTTTCCCGAGCAGTGAGATCTACGGCGGCTCCAAGGCCGCCTGGGACTACGGGCCGCTGGGCGTCGAGCTGAAGGAGAACATCAAGCGCCAGTGGTGGCGCGCCATGGTGACCTCCCGTGAGGACGTGGTGGGAATCGACTCGTCGGTGATCCTCGCCCCCGAGGTCTGGGTGGCCTCCGGCCACGTCGCCACGTTCTCCGACCCGCTCACCGAGTGCACCTCCTGTCACAAGCGCTACCGCGCGGACCACCTGGAGGAGGCGTACGAGGCCAAGCACGGCAAGCCCCCGGCCAACGGCCTCGCCGACATCAACTGCCCGCACTGCGGCACCAAGGGCGCCTTCACCGAGCCCAAGCAGTTCTCCGGCATGCTCCAGACCCACCTCGGCCCGACCCAGGACGCGGGCTCGGTGGCGTACCTGCGGCCCGAGACCGCGCAGGGCATCTTCACCAACTTCGCCCAGGTGCAGACCACTTCGCGCAAGAAGCCGCCGTTCGGCATCGCCCAGATGGGCAAGTCGTTCCGCAACGAGATCACGCCGGGCAACTTCATCTTCCGCACCCGCGAGTTCGAGCAGATGGAGATGGAGTTCTTCGTCAAGCCCGGCGAGGACGAGAAGTGGCACGAGTACTGGATGCAGGAGCGCTGGAACTGGTACACGGGCCTGGGCATCCGGGAGGAGAACATCCGGTGGTTCGACCACCCCAAGGAGAAGCTCTCCCACTACTCCAAGCGCACCGCCGACATCGAGTACCGCTTCAACTTCGGCGGCCAGGAGTTCAGTGAGCTGGAGGGCGTCGCCAACCGCACCGACTACGATCTCTCCTCGCACTCCAAGGCGTCCGGCCAGGACCTCTCCTACTTCGACCAGGAGGCGGGCGAGCGCTGGTTCCCGTACGTCATCGAGCCCGCGGCCGGTGTCAACCGCGCGATGCTGGCCTTCATGCTCGACGCGTACAACGAGGACGAGGCGCCCAACGCCAAGGGCGTCATGGAGAAGCGCACCGTGATGCGGCTCGACCCGCGCCTCGCGCCGGTCAAGGTCGCCGTCCTGCCGCTCTCCCGCAACCCCGAGCTGTCCCCGAAGGCCAAGGGCCTGGCCACCGCCCTGCGCGCCAACTGGAACATCGAGTTCGACGACGCGGGCGCCATCGGCCGCCGCTACCGCCGCCAGGACGAGATCGGCACGCCGTTCTGCGTGACCGTCGACTTCGACACGCTCGAGGACAACGCGGTGACGGTCCGCGAGCGCGACACGATGAAGCAGGAGCGCGTGTCGCTCGACCAGGTGGAGACCTACCTGGGCAGCCGACTGCTGGGCTGCTGACGCCGGTTGCACACGGGCGGGGGGGGGGGGGGGGGGGGGGGGGGGGGGGGGGGGGGGGGAGAGGGCGGGGGGGGGGGGGGGGGTTAGTGGAGGCGAATCAAAACAAAGAACC
>NZ_JBVHLD010000003.1:172238-267969 GCF_055559175.1 Streptomyces sp. NPDC024632 | reverse complement strand
GCCACGGGGTAGAAAAAACGATGAAAAAAAAAAGACACCCCTACCACCCCCCCCCCCCAACCCGCCCCCCCCCCCCCACCGCCCCCCCCCCCCCCCCCCCGTTCCCCCCCCCCCCCCCCCCCCCCCCCCCCCCCCCCCCCCCCCCCGCCCTCGTCGTCCCGTGCGTCAGTCCGCGCGCAGTCCGCGCAGCACCAGCTCGCACACCGCCGTGAACTCGGCGTCGACGCCCGGCAGGGTCCACTCGGCCGCGTGCGCCGGGTCGTGGAAGCGGCAGGTGGCGTCCCAGACGGCGCGGGCGGTGGCCGCCCGGTCGCAGGGGGCGAACTCACCGCGCCTGACGCCGTCCGCGACGATCCCGGCGAGCTGGTCGATCGTCTCCTGCACGTGGCGGCTGACGGCGCCGCTGTTGTCGCGCGCCAACACCTGGAAGGTGGCGAAGAGTTCCGGGTCGAGCCCGGCCTTGCGCCGCTTGGCCGCGAAGAGTTCGGCGAGCCAGCGCGGCAGCCGCTCGGGCGCCGGCCCGTCCTCCGCGGCGATGTCCGCGAGCGCCGCGTGCGCCTCGGCCAGCCACTTCTGGGTGACCGCCTCGCGCAGCTCCGCCTTGCTGCGGAAGTGCCGGTAGACGCTGCCGTGGCTGACCCCGAGCGCCCGCGCCACATCGACCACCGTGGCCTTCGCGGGGCCGTAGCGGCGCAGCACGTCCTCGGTGGCTTCGAGGACGCGGTCACGGGTCAGGGGCTCCGGCGGCATGGGAGAGGCGGCCTTTCGGCGGGTCGGGACACGGCTTCTGCGACGGCGACGGCCGCCGTGATCGCCGGGGCCGTCGCCGTCCAGTGTGCGGCAGGGCGCCGCCGGCTCAGCGCTCGCTGTCCAGATGGTTCATCTGCCGGGGGTCGTAGCGGGTGCCCGCGACCTCCGCGGCCGGGACGGCCCGCTCGATGTCGGCGATGTCCGCGGCGTCCAGTGTCAGGTCGAGCGCGGAGAGCGCCTCGGTGAGCCGGTCCCTGCGGCGGGCGCCGATCAGCGGCACGATGTCGTCGCCGCGGGACAGCACCCAGGCGATGGCGGCCTGCGCGACCGTGACGCCCTTGCCGTCCGCGACCTCGCGCAGCGCCTCGACCAGGCCGAGGTTGCGCTCCAGATTCTCCCCGGAAAAGCGCGGGTTGTAGCTGCGGAAGTCGCCCGCCTCCGTGCCGCTGCCCCGGGTCCAGTGGCCGCTGAGCAGCCCGCGCGAGAGCACGCCGTACGCCGTCACGCCGATGCCGAGGTCGCGGGCGGTGGGCAGGATCCGGTCCTCGATGCCGCGCGAGAAGAGGCTGTACTCGATCTGGAGGTCGGCGATCGGGGCGACGGAGGCGGCCCTGCGCAGCGTCTCCGCGCCGACCTCGGACAGCCCGATGTGCCGGACGTGCCCGGCCTGGACCAGCTCGGCGATCGCGCCGACGGTCTCCTCGATCGGCACGTCCGGGTCGACGCGGGCGATCCGGTAGATGTCGATGTGGTCGGTGCCGAGCCGGTTCAGGGAGTACGCGAGGAAGTTGCGGATCGCGACCGGGCGGCCGTCGTAGCCGCCGAAGCCGCCCTCGACATCGCGCAGCGCGCCGAATTTGACGCTGATGACGGCCTGGTCGCGGCTGCCGGGGCGGGCCCGCAGGGCGTCGCGGATCAGCAGTTCGTTCAGGCCCATGCCGTAGAAGTCGCCGGTGTCGAGCAGGGTCACGCCCGCGTCCAGCGCGGCGTGGATGGTGGCGACGGACTCGGCGTCGTCGGAGGCGCCGTACGCGCCGGACATGCCCATGCAGCCGAGGCCGAGGGCGGAGACGACGGGTCCTGTGGTGCCGAGGGTGCGGGTGCGCATCGGTGGGGGTCCCCTTCGGGGTCGTCGGCGGGACGGGTGTGCGTTCCCACCGTCACATGTGGACTGACAGATATCAACATCTGTCAGTCCACATGTCGTGCGACCGTGCCCCCGGGGGGCCGTCCTCGGCCCGGGGCGGTGGGCCGGTCCTCTCGGGGGCGCGGGGCCCGGCGCCCCCGTTCGGGCCGGTGTGCCCGTCGCTAGACGATTCTGCGCGGCAGCCGGGTGCTCAGCGCGACCGTCGCGACCACCGCCGCGAGCTGCGCGACCAGCGCCCAGACCAGGGCGTCCCGTACGCCGATCGAACCGGACAGGGTCAGGAACAGGGTGCCGAGAGTGGCCACGCCCAGCGCGAGGCTGGACTGCTGGGTGGTCGCCATCGCGCCGCTGCCGACCCCGGCCTGCGCGGCCGGCACCTCGCTGAGCACGATCCGGAGCACCACCGGCAGGACGAAGCCCTGGCCGAAGCCGATCACGGCCATGCTCGGCGCCAGCTCCGCGATGCTCAGACCCGTGCCGCCGTAGTGGAAGGTCGCGGCCAGCGCCACCAGGCCGACGCCCTGGACCAGCGAGCCCGCGGTCACCACACGGCGGCCGAAGCGGGCCACCATCCGCGGACCGAGCAGCGAGGCGGCGAAGAAGGCGGCGCACAGCGGGGCCAGCGCGGCCCCCGCCTCCAGCGCCCCGAAGCGCAGCCCGTCCTGCATGGCCACCGCCACGACGAACATGAAGCCGCCGAAGCCGAGGCAGAAGGGCACGATGAGCAGCAGACCGCTGCGCACGCTGTGGACGCGCAGCAGCGACGGCGGGATCAGCGGATTGCCGCCGTCGCGCTCACCGCGCCGCTCGACCGCCACGAAGGCCGCCGCGGCGAGCGGGAAGACCGCGAGCAGCACCCACGACCACAGCGGCCAGCCGGCCGCCCGGCCCTCGGTGAGCGGCAGCAGCAGGGTGATCAGCGTGACCGCGAGCAGTGCGGTGCCGGGCTTGTCGATACGGGCCGGGTGCGCGGACCGCGTCTCCGGCACCGACTTCAGCGCCAGCGCCAGCGCGACGGCCGCCACCGGCACGTTGACCAGGAAGATCGCCCGCCAGCCGCTGCCCGCGATGTCCGCGGAGACCAGCACACCGCCGAGCACCTGGCCCACGACGCTGGCGATGCCCGCGGTCGCGCCGTAGTAGCTCAGCGCCTTGCCGCGGGCGCCGCCGGAGGTCGCGGACTGGATGGTGGCCAGCGCCTGCGGGAGCAGCAGCGCGGAGGCGGCGCCCTGGGCGACGCGGGCCGCCACCAGGGTCCAGGCGGAGGGGGCGACACCGCAGGCCAGCGAGGTGACGGCGAACAGGCCGAGGCCCCACAGGAAGAGATTGCGGCGGCCGAACATGTCGCCGAGCCGCCCGCCGAGCACGAGCAGCACCGCGTAGGCGACGCCGTAGCCCGCGACGACCATCTCCAGGACCGCGGGTCCGGCGTGCAGGTCGCGGTCGATGGTGGGCAGGGCCACGTTGACGATGAAGAAGTCCACCATCGGCAGCGCCGCGCCGAGCAGCACGGTCAGCAGGCCGAGGGAGCTCAGGCCGGGGGCCGGGGCGGGGGAGTGCGAGCGGGTGGGGACGGAAGAGTTCCGGGCGGGCGCCCCGATGCGGGTCACGCGGGGGAGCACCTGAGCCCGGGAGGTCATGGTGGGTTCCATTCGGTCGGTCACATGGTCCACACTGGACCCGTTCTCAGGGTGGTACCAGAGAGCGTTTATCCAGGTATACGCACCACCTGGCAACCGGCTGCCGGATCGGGCACTCTGGGAATATGACCGCAGACGCCAGCGCTTTCCCGCCGAGCACCGTGACCCCGGGCCCGGGCACTGTCGCCCCGGATTCGGGCGCCGTTTCCCCGGATTCGGTCCCCGTTCCCGCGGGGACGGGGACCGTGTCGCCGGACTCGGCCGCCGCCCCGCTGGGTCAGGGGAACGTCTCGCTGGACGTCTCCGGGGCCGATGTGCCCGAGGCCGCCGCCGCGGAGAGCCGCCGCCAGGAGCTGGCGTCCTTTCTGCGCAGCCGCCGGGAGCGAATCTCGCCGGACCAGGTCGGGCTGCCGCCCGGCCGTCGGCGCCGGACGCCCGGACTGCGCCGCGAGGAGGTCGCACAGCTCGCCGCCGTCGGGGTCACCTGGTACACGTGGCTGGAGCAGGCGCGGGAGATCCAGGTCTCCGGGCAGGTCGCCGACGCCATCGCGCGCGCCCTGATGCTCGACCACAACGAGCGCAAGCACCTGTTCACCCTCGCCGGGACCGCCGACCCGCACCCGCACCTGGAATGCCCCGGCATGTCACCCGCGCTGCTCGCCATGGTCGACCAGCTCGCGCCGCTGCCCGCCGCGGTCGTCAACAGCCGGTACGACGTGATCGCGTACAACCGCACTTACGGCAGGCTGGTCAGCGACCTGGACGCGCTGCCCGTCGAGGACCGCAACGTCATGTGGCTGTCGTTCACCGACCCGCTGTGGCGCGAGCGGATGGTCGACCGCGAGGAGAGCATCCGGCTGATGGCCGCCAAATTCCGCGTCTCGATGGCCCAGCACCTGGCGGAGCCCGCCTGGCGCGAGCTGCTCAAGCGGCTCCAGCAGAACTCGCCCGACTTCCGCGAGATGTGGGAACGGCACGAGGTGCTCCAGCCCGACGGCCACATCAAGCGCTATCTGAACCCCGAAGTCGGCCTGCTCTCCTTCGACTTCACCCACCTGTGGCTCGGCCCGCAGCAGGGCCCCCGCCTGACCACGTACACCCCGGCCGACGACCTCACCCGCGAGCGCCTCAACCGGCTGCACGCGCTGGTCTCCGCGCGGGAGCGGCAGCCGATCGCGGGCTGATCCGCGAGCGAGCCCCGGCCTTCCGGCCGTCGGCGGACCCCCCTTCCGGCCCCCTCCGGCCCCCCTCCGGCCCCCCTTCCGGCCCCCCGTGCCTCCTCGGCACGGGGGGCCGGACGCGTCTGCGGATTTGGAATATCCACACAGACCCATGACAGGTGTGGCGTTTCCATAGGGAGCCTATGGGAGGGAATGCCCGCTTCCTGCTCCTCTAGGTGATCAACACGTCACTCTGTGGTCATATTTGGTCGCTCATCGGCCACGGAATGTCTCATTCGGACACTCTTCCTCGCGCAGCCTCTTGTGGCATTGAGTGGATACAGGTATGAATTCCACACGAAGCAAAAGTGAGGTTGGCACGGAAGGGCCCGCGATGAGCGTTAACGGCACATCCGCGCACTTCGCGGAGGAACGTCGGCGAGCGCTGCTCGACCAGCTCAAGGCCAACGGGCGGCTCGAAGTCGTCGCCGCGGCCGACCGGCTGGAGGTGACGTCGGAGACGATCCGCCGCGATCTGGTGCTGCTGGAGCGCCGCGGTCTCGTCCAGCGGGTGCACGGCGGAGCGATCCTCCTCGACCGTGAGCACCTCGTCCCCGACCTCCAGTCGCGCAGGCGGCTGATGGCGGTGGCGAAGGACCTGATCGCCCACGCCGCGGTCCAGCACATGCCCGACGAGGGCGCGGTGATCATCGACGCCGGGACCACCACCGGCCGGATGGCCGAGATATTTCCCGGCGGTCCCTCGCTGGTCGTCATGACCAACAGCCTCCAGGCGGCGATCGCGCTCGCGGGCAAACAAGGACTCAGCGTCCACACCCTCGGCGGCCGCGTCCGGGCCAACACCCTGGCCGAGGTCGACGCCCCCGCGCTCGGCGCCATCGCGCGCGTCCACGTCGACGTCGCCTTCATCGGCACCTACGGGGTCTCGCCCCGGCACGGCTTCTCCACCCCCGACCCGGCCGAGGCCGCGGTCAAGGAGGCGATGATCCGCGCCGCCAAGCGGACCGTCGTCCTCTGCGACAGCAGCAAGATCGGCAAGGACCACTTCGCCCGGTTCGCCGACACCTCCCAGCCCGATCTCCTGATCACCGACGCCGACGCCCCACCGGAACTGCTGCGGGCCCTGGAGTCCTCCGGGCTGGCGATCGAAGTGGTTCCGGTCCCATGACAAGCGATCCCGCAGACACCGCCGCCACGGCGACGTGTACCACCGCAAAGGAGCGAGGTATGCCTTCCACAGTCCTCACGTCAAGGGCGAGGGCAGCGGTCATCGCTGCCGCGTGCATCGGGCTCGGGCTCGCCACCGCGTGCGCGCCCTCCAACGACGGCTCCGGCGGTGACAGCGGCGCGGCCGACTCCGGGCAGAGCCAGGACGTCAGCCAGTTCGTCACCGCGGTGCGGGCCGCGCAGAAGGGTCCCGAGTCCTTCGCGGGACCGACCGACAAGCCGGTCACCGTGCCCAAGGACATCAAGGTCGCGATCATCCCGTGCGGTGTCGCCATCGGCGGCTGCAACACCCCCGCCGAAGCGGTCAAGGGCATCGTGAAGACCCTCGGCTGGAAGCCCACGATCTACGACGGCCAGTCCAACGCCCGTACCCAGAACAACATGATCCTCAACGCCGTCTCCAACCGGGCCGATGTGATCGCCACGGTCTCCATCGACTCCAAGCTCGTCCAGCAGGGCCTGGAGGCAGCCAAGAAGGCCGGGATTCCGGTGATCTCGATGAACAACGGCACCGGCTCCCCCAACCCCAAGCCCGAACTGGAGCCCGGCCAGATCGACTTCGACCTCGACGTGGCACCCGACTACGGCGCCAACGGCCGGATGCAGGCGGACTGGGTGATCGCCGACTCCAAGGGCACCGCCGTGGTCCAGCCGGTCATCACCAGCGAGTACCTGTCCAACACGGTCACGTACAACGCCTTCGTCGCCGAGATGAAGAAGTGCGCGGCGTGCAAGGTGCTCAAGCCGGTCAACTTCACCACCGACGAGATCGCCTCGGGCGCCCTGGGCACCCGTACCGTCTCGACCCTCCAGCAGCACGCGAACGCCACCTACGTCTACACCGGCTTCGACGCCGCCGCCGCGGCGGAGGTCAACGCGATCAGGCAGGCCGGTCTCGGCGCCAAGGTCAAGCTGGTCAGCGCGGTCGGCGACCCGATCAACCGGCAGTTCATCCGCGAGGGCGACATCCAGGGCGCGACCGTCATCGAGATCCCCTCGCTGTACGGCTACGCGACCGTCGACCAGATGATCCGCACGGTGCAGAAGCAGCCCGCCGTCGAACCGGCCAACGAGGGCGCGATCACGGTCCTGCTCACCAAGGACAACATGATCGGCAACAACGACCAGTGGAAGCTGCCGTTCGACGTCGCCGCCGAATACCACAAGCTCTGGGGCACGAAGTGACCACCCGGGCAACCGATGAGGTCATGGCGGCGCGCTCGCTGTGCAAGACCTTCGGTGCCACCCAGGCCCTGTGGGACGTCTCACTCGGCCTGGTCCCCGGCGCGGTGCACGCGCTGGCCGGGGCGAACGGCTCGGGCAAGTCCACCCTGATCAAGATCATGAGCGGGGTGTTCGGCCCGGACAGCGGCCACCTGCTGGTGGACGGCGCCCCGCAGGAGTGGTCGTCGCCGATGGACTCCCGCGCGGCGGGCGTCGGCGTCGTCCACCAGGAGGCGCCGCTGGTCGACACGCTCAGGGTCGCGGACTGCGTCGCGCTGCTCGGCGGCTTCGAGGGCGTCCCCGCCCTCGGGCTCAGCCACCGGGCGCTGGTACGGCGCGCGCAGCGGCTGCTCGACGAGCACGAGGTGCCGGTCGACGCCCGTACCACCTGCGCCGAACTCGGCCCCGCCGACCGGGCGATGGTGTCCCTCGCCGTCGCCACCGGACAGGGCAGCCGCATCCTCATCCTCGACGAGGTCACCGCCTCGCTGCGGCAGGACGACGCGGAACAGGTCCTCGGCCTGGTCCGCAGGCTCGCCGACCGGGGCACGGCGGTCCTCATGGTCACCCACCGGATCGGCGAGATCACCCAGTACGCCGACCGCCTCACCGTGCTGGCGGCCGGTCGTACGCAGTACGAGGGACCGTCCGCCGAGGTCAGCGCGGCCCGGATCATCGAGTACATGCTCCCTGAGCAGCGGCTGGCCGCCGAGCAGGCGGCCGGGGCCGGGCACCGCAAGGAGCCCGCCGCCCCCGGCTCCCGCGAGGCGTACGGCGCGGGGGCGCCGCCCGTGGACGGCGCGGACCGGACTCTGATGGAGATCCGCGGGCTGACCGGCCACCGGCTCGACCCGCTGGACCTCGACATCCGCGCGGGCGAGATCGTCGGCGTCACCGGCCTGCCCGACTCCGGCGTGGACGAACTGCCGTATCTCCTCGCGGGCGGCGTGCCGCCCCGCTCGGGCACCGTCCGCTTGCGGGGGTTCGAACCCACCCGCGCCTGGACCGCTTCCACCGCCCGCAGGCAGGGCGTGGCGCTGCTGCCCAGGGACCGGCTCTCGCACGGCGGCGTCGCCGTCCTGAGCGTCGCCGACAACATCGCGCTCCCCTCGCTGCGCCGGTTCTGGCACCGCAGGTCGGCGCTGCGGGAGGCGATCGGCCGGGTGATCCGAGAACTCGACGTACGGCCGCGCGACCCCTCCGCCTCCCTCGGCAGCCTCAGCGGCGGCAACCAGCAGAAGGTGCTGCTCGGCAAGTGGCTGTCGACCGACCCGAAGGTCCTGGTGCTCGACGAACCGACCAACGGCGTCGACCCGGGCGCGCGGCTCCTGATGTTCGAAGCGGTCAGGAAACGCGTGGACCAGGGCATGGGCGCGGTCCTGTTCTCCTCGGAGTTCGAGCAGCTCACCGCGTACTGCGACCGGATGGTGGTGCTGCGCCCCGGCGCCGGGGCGCAGGAGATCCCCGTCCCCGACAACCCCGTCAAGCTGGCCAGGATCGTGGCGAGTCCACAGGAGGACGGTCCGAGATGAGCAGAGAAGATCTCGACACAGCGAAGCCCGACGCGCTGACCGGGGGCGCCGTGACCGCCGACCGGCAACCGGCCGCCGACCGGCAACCGGCCGCCGACCGGCAACCGACCGCCGGGCGGTCCCACGGCGCCGGCCTCCTGCGTACGATCGGCGAAGCCCTCATCCAGCGCTACGCCCAGATCGTGCTGCTGGTGGTGCTGATCGTGGTGTTCAGCATGGCCACCCCCAACTTCGCCACCCGGCAGAACTGGACCTCGCTGCTGGTCAGCCAGTCCGTGATCGCGCTGATGACGCTGGCGGTGCTCTTCCCGCTGATCGTCGGCGAGTTCGACCTGTCGGTCGGCTATCTGCTCGGCTTCTGCGCGATGCTCGGCGCCTATCTGACCGGCCAGGGCTGGCCGGTGACCGCGGTGTTCCTCGCGATGGCCGGCTGCGGGGTGGTGGCCGGTGCCTGGAACGGTGTGCTCAACGTGGTGTTCGGCATCAACTCGTTCATCGCGACCCTGGGCATGGGAATCGTGCTCTCCGCGATGACCCTGATGCTCAGCAACGGCGCCATCCTCACGACCGTTCCCGGCCTGGCCAAGACCCTCGGCCGCGGCTACGCGGTGCAGGTCGCCTGGGCGGTGTGGATCGTCGCGATCGTGGCCGTCATCTGCTTCTACCTGCTCCAGCACACCCCGGTCGGCGCCCGGCTGTACGCGATCGGCGGCTCCGAGCGCGTGGCGTTCCTGGCCGGTGTGCGCACCGGCCGGTACAAGATCCTCGCCTTCGGCTGCGCCGGCGGGCTGGTCTCGCTGGCCGCCGTGCTCCAGCTCGGCCAGGCCGGTTCCGTGACCCCCAGTCTCGGCCCCGACCTGCTGCTGCCCGCCTATGCCGCCGCGTTCCTGGGCGTCACCACGTACCGTCCGGGCTTCTACAACGTGCCCGGTGTGATCGTCGCGATCCTGCTGCTCGCCGTCGGTTTCAACGGCTTGAGCCTGCTCGGCGTCCCGTTCTGGGTGCAGCCGCTCTTCAACGGCCTCGCCCTGCTGGTCGCCGTCCTCGCCGCGCGCTTCGTCGCCCGCCGCAGGACCGGTGAACGCCGGGGTCCGGCATGACCCGCCCGTCCGGTCGGCCGCTGCCCCACCCCCTCTCGAAAGGACACACGATGACTGACGTCCCCCATCCGCTCCTGGTCCTGGCCATGGACCACCGGGCGGTGATGCGCGGGCTGTTCGGTGACGCGGTGCCGGCCGCCGAACGCCGGGAGGCGTTCGGCCGGGTGAAGGACCTGGCCTTCGACGCGCTGGTCCGCACGATCGCCGAAGGCGGCACCGACCCGGCCAACCTCGGGGTGCTGATAGACGAGGAGTACGGCGAACGGACCATCCCCCGCGTGCGGGAGGCCGGTTGCTGCCTGGTGCTGCCCGTCGAGGAGAGCCGGTCCCCGGTCTTCGACATCAACACCGGCGAGTTCGTCCTCACCGGCGGCGACGACTTCGCCGCCCGCCTGGACGCGCTCGGCCCGGACATGGTCAAGGCGCTCATCGTGCACAACCCCGAACTGCCCGCCGGGCGCAGGGCCCGGCAGACCGCCCGCGCCCGCCAGGTGCTCGACTGGTGCCAGGCCAACCGGCGGCCCTTCATGCTGGAGATGCTGGTCCCGCCGACCGACGCGCAACTCGCCGCGGAAGGCGGCGACAAGGAGCGCTGGCAGCGCGCGCACCACACGGAACTGCTGCTGCGGACGGTCTCGGAGTACCAGGACGCGGGCGTGTGGCCGCACGTGTGGAAGCTGGAGCCGCTGGCCGCCGAGGCCGACTACGCGGTGGTCGCCGACCACTGCCGGGCCGGGGCGCCGTACCCGACCTCCCTGGTGCTGCTCGGCGGCGGCGCGGACATGGACGCGGTCGCGGAGTGGGTGCGGCAGATCCGCGGGGTGGACGGCTACATCGGCTTCGCCATCGGCCGCAGCCTGTGGATCGACGCCTTCGACGGCTATCTCCGCGGGGACCTCGACGAGGAGCAGGTGGTCGCCTCGATCGCCGGCCGGCTGCGACGGCTGGTCACCGCGTACTCGCTCGGAGAGGACGTGCCGAGCGCGGCGCGCTGACCGGACCGTGCCGTGGCCGTACGGACGGGCGCGCGACCGGTAGACAGGACAAAGCGGCGGATTCCGGATCTTCGGCTGAGGAGGCTGTGATGGCAAGGACGGCATGCGTCGTCGGCGTGGACATCGGCACCACCACGGTGAAGGTGTGCGCCACCGACGAGCGCGGCCACGAGCTGGCGGTGGTCAGGGCCGACACCCCGTGGCGGCTCGCCGCCGGGACGACGGTGCTCGGGCACGAGGACCTGTCCGGCGCGCTGGACGGCCTCTTCCGGCAGCTCGCCGACCGCCTGCCCGGCCGCCACGCGCTCGCCGTCGGCTTCGCGGGCATGGCCGAGGCGGGGTACGCGCTCGCCGCCGACGGCACACCCGTCGCACCGGCCGTGGCCTGGTTCGACACCAGCGGGGCGGACGAACTGGCCGCTCTCCTCGCCGAACAGGGCGACGGCTTCACCGCCACCACCGGCCTGCGGCCCACCACCCGCGCCTCGGCCGTCAAGGTGGCGTGGCTGCTGCCCCGACTGGACGGACGGTCGGCGTCGTCCGCCGGGCCCCGGACGGTTACGTCCACCGCTTCCGGTACGAGGTCCGGCCCGACCGGCAAGGCCGTGAGCTGGCTGAACGTACCGGAGTGGGCCGCCCATTGGGCGGGCGGCCGGGCCACCGCCGAGTGGTCGCTCGCCGCGCGCAGCGGCTTCATGGACGTCACCGCCCGCGAGTGGTGGAAGCACGGCGTGCACCGGGCGGGGCTCGACCCCGCCGCGATGCCGGAACTGCTGCCCGCCGGGTCGCCCACCGGCACCGCGCGGGCCGGTCTGCCGCTGGTCGGCGGCGCGGTCGTCACCGTCGCGGGCCACGACCACCTGGCGGGCGCGATCGGCGCCGGGGCCGTACACCCCGACGACTGCTTCGACAGCCTCGGCACCGGGGAGGCGCTGATCCGCTCCCGGCCCGCCGCCAAGGACCCCGGCCCGCTGACCCGGGCGGTGGCCGCCGGATTCGAGCGCGGCCCGCACATCGTCCCCGGCCGCGACTACCTCTTCGGCGTCCTCGGCACCGGACGCCTGCTGCGTGCCCTGCTCGACGACCGGCTCGGTGCCGAACGGACCCTCGCCGACGTCGACGCGCTCGGCAGGGCCGCGGCCCGCCTGCCCGCGACCGGCCGCGCGGCCGAATTCGCCGTCACCCTCGGCAGCGCGGCCCGGCCGATGGCCCCGCTCGACCCGGCCGCCGTGGTGGCCGCCCTCCACGGACTGCCGGACGCCGAGGCGTGGGCCGTCCTGGTCGAACTGACCTCCTGGCGCTGCCGCGACGCGATCGGCCTGCTCGACGCGCTCGGCGGCCCCGGCAACGCGCTGATCGCCGCGGGCGGCTGGTACACGTCCGGCTACATCAGGGCCGTCCGCGCCCGCGTGCTCGGCTCGGTCCGGCTGCCCGTCGGCGCCGAGGCCGGCGCCTGCGGCGCCGCCCGGATGGCGGCGCTGGCCTGCGGACTCATCCCCGACCTCGGCACCTGGATCGACGACTGGACGGAGTTCACCGCATCATGACGTCCCACCCCATCACCGGGCACACCCGGATCTACGCGCACTTCGCCGACCCGGTGGCCCATGTGCGCACGCCCGAGGTGATGAACCGCTTCTTCCGCCAGCGCGGCATCGACGCGGCCGTGGTGCCGTACCAGGTCGGGGTCGAGGACCTGGCGCAGGCGGTCGCCGCGGCGCGCGCCTGGAAGAACCTGGCGGGCATCGGGGTCACCATGCCGCACAAGGAGCACATCGCCGGGCTCCTCGACGACCTCACCGAGGACGCCGTCAGGGCCGGGGCGAGCAACGTCATCCGCAGGCTGCCCGACGGGCGGCTGCTCGGCGGGCAGTACGACGGCCCCGGCCTGGTCGCGGGGCTGCGCGCGCACGGGGTGCGGCTGGAGGGCGCGCGGGTGCTGCTGCTCGGCGCGGGCGGCAGCGCGCGCGCCGTCGCCATGGCGCTGGCCGCCGCGGGCGTCTCGCACCTGGCCGTCCGCAACCGGACCACCGCCCGCGCCGTCGCCCTGGCCGAGCAGGTCGGCCGCCACTACCCGGCCGTGCGCTGCGAGGTGCGCGAGCGGGACTCCGTCGCCGACGTCGACGTCCTGGTCAACACCACCTCGGTCGGCATGCGCGCCGCCGATCCGCTGCCCGTCGACCTCGCCGCGCTCAGCCCCGCCACGGCCGTCAGCGACATCATCATGAAGCCCGCCAGGACCCGGCTGCTCGACCACGCGCGGCGCGCGGGATGCACGGTCGTGCCCGGCGTCCACATGCTCCTCCACCAACTCGGGCCGACCGCGGACTTCCTCGGCCTCGAACCGACCCTCGAACCCTCCGGCGAACCCGATCCGCCGGACCTCACCGATCCGCTCGCGCACGCGAGCGATGCCGCGGAGGTGGCGTGATGCGTGCTCTCACCCTGCGGGGCGCCCATGACGCGGCGCTCGGCGAGACCGACGAGGAAGCGCTCGGCGCCGACGACGTACGCGTCGCGGTCGCGCGGGTCGGCCTCTGCGGCTCGGACACCCACTTCTACGCGCACGGGCGGATCGGCGCCTTCCGGCTCACCGGGCCGCACGTGCTCGGCCACGAGGCGTCCGGCACCGTCCTGGAGACCGGTGACCGGGTGACCGACCTCGCCCCCGGCGACCTGGTCGCCGTCGAACCCGGCCTGTGGTGCGGCCGGTGCCGCGAGTGCCTGGCCGGTACGTACAACCTCTGCGCGCGGATGCGCTTCCTCGGGATGCCGCCGCACGCCGGGCTGGCGCGCGAGCGGGTGGTGCTGCCGCGCCGCGCGGTGCACGCCGTCCCCGCCGCGATGACCGCCACGCGGGCGGCCCTGCTCGAACCGCTGTCGGTGGCCGTATGGGCCGTCGGCCGGGCCGCCGTACTCCCCGGCGAGCAGGTGCTCATCGCGGGCGCGGGCCCGATCGGCACCCTGGTGGCGCGGGTGGCCCTGGCCGAGAAGGCGGGCCGGGTGATCGTCGCGGATGTCGACGAGCGCCGACTGGCCCGGCTCGCGCACTCCACGCCCGGCGTGGAGACCGCTCACGTCGGCGCCGACCCCGGCACCGCCTTCCAGGACGTGGCCGCCGACCTCGACTGCTACCTGGAGTGCTCGGGCGCGCCCACCGCGCTGGACGACGGGATGACACGGCTGCGGCCGCGCGGCCGGGCCGTACTGGTCGGAGTGCCCGCCGCGCCGACGATCACGCTGTCGTCCACCCTGATCCGCTACCGCGAACTCACCCTCACCACCGTCCACCGCTACGCCCACACCTGGCCGCGCGCCATCGAGCTGGTCTCCAGCGGCGCGGTCGAGGTCGACGACCTGGTCTCCGACCACTACGCGCTGGAGGAGGGGCCGAAGGCGCTGGCCGACGCGGCGGCGGGCAGGGTGGCCATGAAGGCCATGATCTCGGTGGACGCGTCATGACCGGCACGCGGGGCGAGGAGCCCGACGGGGGCCGGGCGGACGGGACATCCGGTGCGGCCTCGGCTTCGACGGCCGGGGTTTCGGGTACGTCGGATGCGTACGACTCGGCTTCGGGTACGTCGGCCGTGCACGACTCGGCTTCGGGTGCGTCGGCCCTCACTGGCACCACCGGCACCACCGGCACCGCCGAGGCCGTCGTCGGCGAACTGGGCGCCGTGGCGCGGCAGACGCCCGAGCGGGTCAGGGACGCTGCCGCGCTGGTGACCCGGGGCCGGGTCTTCTCGCTCAACTGGGACCTGGCCCTGCCCGACCCGCCGATCCTCGGCAGGGGCCGCCACACGCACACCCGTATCGACCTCGGCAACGGCTTCGACGACCGCCTCGACTCCTTCTACCCGCAGGGGTCCTCGCAGTGGGACGGGCTGGCGCACGTGCGCGGCCCCGACGGCACCTATTACGGCGGCCACCGGGCCGCCGACATCGCGGCGGCGGCGGCGGGGCCGCTGGGCATCGAGCACTGGGCGCGGCGCGGCATCGCGGGCCGCTTCGTCCTGGCCGACCTGGTCGGACATGGGCGGCACGGCGGCGACTGCTCCCGCCGGGTCGCCTACACCGCGGCCGACGTGACGGCCGCGCTCGCCGCGCAGGGCACTCAACCGCGGCCCGGCGACGTCCTGTTGCTGCACTTCGGCTGGACCCGGTGGTACGAGGGGCTGGACCGGGCGGCGCGCGAGGCGCTGGCGGCGGAGGGCTTCTTCGCCTCGCCGGGCCTGGCCGTCGATCAGGAGACCAGACGGTGGCTGCGCGGCCTGGAGCTGTCCGCGGTCGCGGCCGACTGCCCCGCGGTGGAGGCCATGCCGTTCGACATGAGCGGGCCCGAGACCTTCCTGCACCACACGCTGATCGCCGAACTGGGCCTCGCGGTGGGCGAATTGTTCGACCTCGCCGCCCTGGCAGAGGACTGCGCCCAGGACGGCGTCCACGAGGGGCTGTTCACCGCGGCCCCGCTCCACCTCACCGGCGCGGCGGGCTCCACCGCCAACGCCCTCGCGCTGAAGTGACGCGGGGACCCGTACGACCCGAAGGAGCTGACGGCGCCGGGGCCACCGGGGCCACCGAGGACCCGACGCCACCGACGATCCGACGCCACCGAGGACCCGATGCCACCGACGACTTCCGACGGCCCCAACGGCCTTGAGAACCACAGGAGATGACCGACAGCATGGACGTCCTGGAGATTCAGTCCCTGGTGGGCGGGCGATGGACCGGCGCCCCGACGGCGGTACGGGACAATCCGGCCGTCCCCGGTCAGCGGGTCAGCCTCAGCGCGGACCTCGACGCCGCCACCGTGGAGCGCGCGCTGGACGCCGCCCACGCCGCCGCCCGCGACTGGGGACGCACCCCGGCCCCCGCCCGCGGCCGGATTCTGGAGCGGGCCGCCGCGCTCCTCGACGACCGCGCGGACGAGGCCGCCCGGGACATCACCCGCGAGGAGGGCAAGACCCTCGCGGAGGCGCGCGGCGAGGTCGCGCGGGCCGCCGACATCCTGCGCTTCCACGGCAGCGAGGGCTGGCGGATCGGCGGCACGACGTACCCCTCGGCCGCGGGCACCGACCTGGTCTACAGCCGACGCGAACCGCTGGGCGCGGTCGCGGTCATCACCCCCTGGAACTTCCCGATCGCCATCCCCGCCTGGAAGTCCGCGCCCGCCCTGGTCAGCGGCAACGCGGTGGTGCTCAAACCCGCCCAGATAGCCCCCGCGGGCGCCTGGCACCTGGCCAGGGTGCTCCAGGAAGCCGGCCTGCCCGACGGGGTGTTCACCCTGCTGACCGGCTCCGGCGCCCGGATCGGTGCCCAACTCGTCGCGTCGCCGCGGATCGACGCGGTCACCTTCACCGGCTCGGTGGGCGTCGGCGCGGGCATCTACACCGCCGCCGCGCCGCGCCGCATCCGGGTGCAGCTCGAACTCGGCGGCAAGAACGCCGTCGTGGTCTGCGACGACGCCGACGCCGCGGTGGCCGCGCATCGTCGCCGCGGGCGGCTTCGGCCTCACCGGCCAGGCGTGCACCGCGACCAGCCGGGTGATCTGCCTGCCGGGCGTCAAGGACGCCTTCCTCGACGCCCTGCGGGAGGAGGCCGCGGCCTACCGGCCCGGCGACGGACTGACCGACGGCGTACGGATGGGCCCTGTGGTCAGCGGCGCCCAACTCGCCACCGATCTGGGCTACGTGGACAAGGCCCTGGCCGAGGGGGCCAGGACCGTGGTCGGCGGCGCGGACCCGGACGGCCTGCTGTTCGGCCCCACGGTGCTGACCGGCGTGCGGCCCGCCGACACCGTCGCCCAGGAGGAGGTCTTCGGCCCGGTGGTCGCGGTGCTCGACGCCACGGGCCTCGACCAGGCCATCGACCTGGTCAACGACTCCCGCTTCGGCCTGACGGCCGGTGTGGTCACCAACGACCTGGACACCGTGCACCGGTTCAGCGCCGAGGTGCGGGCCGGAGTGATCAAGGTGAACCGGCCGACCAGCGGGGTCGAGCTGAACGTCCCCTTCGGCGGGGTCGGCGACTCCTCCACCAACACCTACCGCGAGCAGGGACAGACCGCCGTGGACTTCTTCACCTGGACCAAGAGCGTGTACCAGGCGTCAGCGCCCGGCAGCGCGTCATGACCGGCCCGCGGGCGGGCGCGGAGGGGAAGCCGCCACGTCCGCGGGCCCGGGGGAGGCCGACCGGCCGCACCAAGGGGGGAGCGGCCGGTCGGCCCAATGTCCTGGCCGACGAACGACCTGGCCGACGAACGACCTGGCCAACGAGTGTCCTGGCCGACGAATGTCCTGGCCGACGAGTGACCGGACGCGCGTGCGCCGCCGCGCCCGACACGGCGCGCACCGGCGAAAACGCCCGGCCGACCGCGCAGGCGACGGCGCGCGGGCGCCGTACATCCACCCGGACGAGCGGGTGGACCGCGGCGCGTGGGAGCCGGTCTGCCCGGCCGAGGCGGTCTACTACGAGGACGGCCCGCCCGACGACCGGCGCGGGCACCTCGCCGCCGACCGGGACTCCGCCGCGTGACGGGGCAGCGGGCGGCGCCGGAGAGGTGGGCGGGACCGGTACCGACGCCCCGCCGGCCGCGGGGTGCCGCCGTCGTGGTGACGGCGGCGGGACACGACCTCGCGGCGACGACCTCGTGGCCCCGCCGTCCGGACGCGGCGGGGAAGCGACGACAGGAACGGAACGAACGCGATGGACAAGCCGAACGCACCCCACGGGCCGGGCGACGCGGCGGGCGGCGCCCGCCGCCTGCGTGAACTGCTCGGCCCCAGCGTGCGGTTGGACGCGGGCACCCGTGCGCTGTACTCCTCCGACGCGTCCAACTACCGGGTGCCCCCGGTCGCCGTGGTGCGCGCGGAGTCGGCGGCGCACGCCGTCGACACCGTCGCCCACTGCCACCGGCTCGGGCTGTCCGTGGTGGCACGCGGCGCCGGAACCTCGGTCGCGGGCAACGCGATCGGCCCCGGCGTCGTCCTCGACCTCACCGCGCTCGACGCGGTCGCCGAGATCGACCCCGAGCGCCGTACCGCGACCGTGGGCGCCGGTACCGTCCAGGCCCGCCTCCAGCGCGAGGCCGCGCCGCACGGCCTGCTGCTCGGACCCGACCCGTCGACCGCGGACCGCTGCACCATCGGCGGGATGATCGGCAACAACGCCTGCGGCGCGCACGCCGTGGCCTGGGGCAACACCCGTGACAATGTGGTGTCCGCCCGGCTGCTGCTGGCCGACGGCCGCCAGGTGACGGCCGATCAGCACGGCACGTCGGACGCGGAGTTGAACACCCGGCTGCGGCAGACGGCCGACGCGCACCTGGCCGTCCTGCGGACCGAGTACGGCCGCTTCCCGCGCCAGGCGTCCGGCTACGCGCTGGACGCGCTGCTGCCCGAGCGCGGCTTCGACGTGATGAGTTCGCTCGTCGGCTCGGAAGGCACCCTGGCGCTGGTGCTCGACGCCACCGTACGGCTGGTGCCCGCGCCCGCGGCCCGCGCGCTCGCGGTGCTCGGCTTCCCCGACATGCCCTCCGCCGCCGACGCGACCCCGGCGCTGGTGGCCCTGGGCCCGCTGGCCGTCGAGGGCATGGACCGGCGGCTGGTCGAGGTCGTGGTCCGCCGTAAGGGGGCCGCCGCCGTGCCCGCGCTGCCGCGCGGCGCGGGCTGGCTGCTGGTGGAGACCGGCGGCGCGAGCCTCGCGGAGGCGGAGCACGCGGCCCGCGCCGTACTGGCCGCGTCCGGCGCGGTGGACGGCCAGGTGGTGACCGACCCGGGCCGGATCGCCGCGCTGTGGCGGATTCGTACCGACGGGGTGGGCCTGGCGGGCCGCACGCCCGGCGGGGCCGACGCCTGGCCCGGCTGGGAGGACGCCGCCGTACCGCCGGAACGGCTCGGGGCCTACCTGCGGGACCTGGACGCGCTGCTCGGGCAGCACCACTACGACGGCCTGCTGTACGGGCACTTCGGCGACGGCTGTGTGCACGGCCGCTTCGACTTCGGTCTGCGGGACGAGGGCGGCGCGGCCCGGATGCGGGCGTTCCTCGAGGACGCCGCCGACCTGGTGGCCGCGCACGGCGGCTCGATGTCGGGCGAGCACGGCGACGGCCGCGCCCGCGGCGAACTGCTCGCCCGGATGTACTCGCCCGCCGCGCTGGGCGCCGCCGCCGCGGTCAAGGCGGTCTGGGACCCCGGCGCCCTGCTCAACCCCGGTGTGCTGGTCGACCCGGCGCCGCTCGACGCCGACCTGCGGGTCCGGCCGCAACTGCCCGTCGTCACCGGCGCGTTCGCCTACCCGCACGACTCCGGCGACCTCACCCGCGCCGTCCACCGCTGCGTCGGGGTCGGCAAGTGCCGCGCCGACCTCACGACCTCGGGCGGCGCGATGTGCCCGTCGTACCTCGCGACGGGGGAGGAGCGGCACTCCACCCGCGGCCGGGCCCGGCTGCTCCAGGAGATGATCAGGGGCGACCTGGTGGACGGCGGCTGGGCCGACCCGGCGGTGCACGAGGCACTGGACCTGTGCCTGTCG
Organism: Streptomyces sp. NPDC024632; assembly: GCF_055559175.1. Lineage (NCBI taxonomy): Bacteria > Bacillati > Actinomycetota > Actinomycetes > Kitasatosporales > Streptomycetaceae > Streptomyces > Streptomyces sp. NPDC024632. The sequence goes on along the minus strand of NZ_JBVHLD010000003.1, from coordinate 248,641 downwards.
TGCAAGGCGTGTTCGAGCGACTGCCCGGCGGGCGTCGACATGGCCACGTACAAGGCGGAGGTGCTGCACCAGCGCTACCGGCGCAGGCTCCGCCCGGTGACGCACTACTCGCTGGGCTGGCTGCCGCGCACCGCCGGGCTCGCCACCCGGCTGGCCGGTGTCAGCAACGCGCTGCTCGGCAACCGGTGGGTCGGCGCGCTGGTCAAGCGGCTCGGCGGAATCGACGGACGGCGCGGGCTGCCCCGCTTCGCCCGCCGCACCTTCCGGGCGTCCTTCCGCGACGCCCGCGACGCCCGAGGCCCGCGCACGTCCCGCCCCCGCGTGCTGCTGTGGGTGGACAGCTTCACCCAGTCGTTCTCGCCCGAGGTCGGCACGGCGGCCGTTCGCGTACTGGAACAGGCCGGATACGCCGTCGAGTTGACCGGCCGTCAGGTCTGCTGCGGGCTGACCTGGATCTCCACCGGCCAGCTCGACGGCGCGCGCCGACAACTGCGCCGTACGTACACGGCACTTGAGCCGGCCGTCGCCGACGGTGTGCCCATCGTCGGCCTCGAACCGTCGTGCACGTCCGTGCTGCGCCGGGACGGCGTCGAGCTGTTGCCCGACGACCCCAGGGCGCGGCGGGTGGCCGATCTCACCGTCACCCTGGCCGAGTTGCTCAGCCGTACGCCCGGCTGGAGCCCCCCGGACCTGTCGGGCGTCCGGACCGTCGCCCAACCGCACTGCCACCAGCGGGCGGTGATGGGCTGGCGGGCGGACGAGGAACTGCTGCGCACGGCGGGCGCCGACGTCACGGCGGTCGGCGGCTGCTGCGGGCTCGCGGGCAACTTCGGTGTGGAGCGCGGCCATTACGACGTCTCGGTGGCCGTCGCGCGGACCGCGCTGCTGCCCGCGCTGGAGACGGCGGAGCGCACCGGCCCGGTGCTGGCCGACGGATTCTCCTGCCGCACCCAGATCGACGACCTCGCGGCCGGCGCCGGAGCGGTCCACCTGGCCCAACTGCTCGCGTCCGCGCTCGACGCGTCCGACGGCCGGGCGGTGAAGGACGGCGACGACGGTTAAGACAGTTAAGGGGGGACGGTCAGGAGGGCGACGGTTGAGCGGGCGACGGTTGAGCGGGCGACGGTTCGGCGGGCGACGGCTGTGCGGGCCACGCCGTGACGACGTCAGACCGGCTCGGCCACCTGCACCTCAAGGCCGGCGCCGCGCAGTTCCGCGAGCTGCGTGGCGCTAATTCCCGAGTCGGTGATCAGCAGGTCGGGGCCGTCCACGGGCGCGAAACGGGAGAACAGCGCGGTGCCGATCTTCGAGTGGTCGCACAGCACCACGACCCGCCGGGCGGAGGCCATCATCGTCCGCTTGACGGCGCTCTCGGAGACGTCCGAGGTGGAGAAGCCGTGGTCCACCGTTATCCCCGAGGTGCCCAGGAACGCGACGTCGACCTTGACCTCGTCCAGCGCCCGCAGCGTCAGCATCTCGACCTCGGCGAGCGTGTCGTTGCGGACGCGCCCGCCGGTCGTGTAGACGGCCGCGCCCGGCTTGCCGGTCATCGTGACGGCGATGGGCAGTGAGTTGGTCATCACCACCAACTGCGGCCCGCCTGCGTAGAGATCGGCGAGCCGTCCGGTGGTGCTGCCCGCGTCGATGAGCACCGCGCCGCCGGTCGGCATGTGCGCGAGCGCCGCCGCGCCGATCGCCGTCTTCTCCTCGGCCATGATCCGGGTGCGCTGGGCGAGACCGGGGATGCCGTGCTCGTTGTCCAGCAGGATCGCGCCGCCGTGCACCCGGCGCAGCGCGCCGGTCTGCTCCAGCTCCACCAGGTCCCTGCGCACCGTCTCCGCGGTGACCTGGAACCGCTCCGAGATCTCGACGACGGTCAGCCTGCGCCGCTCCCTGAGCAGCTCCACCAGGGCCCGTCGGCGCTCGGTGGGGAACGCGGGCCTGGCCTCCTCGGCAGCGCGGTCATCGGCTTCTGGCGTCACCGTCCAGACCTTAGACCATCACCCCCTCGGGGACAGGGACAGTCGGCCGGTCGAGGCGGCGGCTGAAACGGTGGCCGCGGCGGCGGCTGAAGCCGCGGTCGAAGCGGTGGTCGAGGCGGGCTCAGTCCTGGGCCGCCAGGGCCGCCACGATGCGGTCGAGCGCCGTCAGATCGGCGGCCGACAGAGCGCTCAGCGACTCCGGCGGGGCGCCCATGATGGCGTTGGCGCGATCCGCGGCGGCGTGGCCCTCGGCGGTGGCCGTCACGATCTTGGAGCGCCGGTCCGCGGGGTGTTCGTGCCGCTCGACCAGACCGCGCTTGGCGAGGTCGTCCACCACCAGCGTCGTGTACGGGCGGTCGGAGGAGAGCTCGGCCGCCAACTCGCTGAGCCGGGCGGGAGAAGCGGCGACCCGGCGCAGCACCTTGACCCGGAAGAAGCTCATGCCCAGCGCTTCCGAGGTCTCCTTGCGGCGCTCGTTGCGCTCCAGTACGTAGGTGCGCAGATTGCGCCAGATCCGCTCCGCGGTGGCATCGGCGGCGTCCGCCGGGCCGGTCGCGTCCGTGCGGCAGGTTTCCCCGCCGCCGGTGACAGCGTCAACGGTGACAGCGTCAACGGAGACAGCGTCGGCGGAGGCCGTACGACCGGCGGAGACCGTAGGACCGGAGACCGTACCGACGGAACTCGTGGCTTCTGGCGTCGTCGTCATGAGGTGCTCACCGGGATTCGGGGGGTGTCGTCTTCTTCGGGCACGAGCAGGTCGGCCGCGCGTTCGGCCGTACCGCGGGCCCAGCGTCCGGTGGTGAGCGTACCGATGAGCAGGACGGAGGCGCCGCAGCCCGAGATGATCCACCAGGCGGTGGTCGGCATTCCGGCGGCCAGCGCGGCGCCGATCACGGCGACGCCCAGCGACTGGCCGATCTGGCGGCTGGTGGACGCCACGGCCGCCGCGACCCCGGCCTGGGCGCGGGGCATGCCGGACACGGCGGTGTTGGTGATCGGGGCGTTGACCAGGCCGAAGCCGATGCCGAACAGGACGTAGGAGGTGAACAGCAGGGCGTTGGACGACTCGGCGTCCAGCACCGCGAAGATCACGCCGCTGGCCGTCATGGTGAGACCGGCGAGCATCAGCGGCAGGCGCGGGCCGCGCGAGGCGACCAGCCGCCCGGACAGCGGCGCGAAGACCAGGCACATCACGGCCATCGGCAGCATGTAGAGCCCGGCGTCGAGGGCGGACAGGCCCCGGTCGTCCTGGAGGTAGAGGGTGTTGAGGAAGAGGAAGCCGCCGAGCGCGGCGAAGCCGCTGACCGCGATGAGGGTCGCGCCGCTGAAGGGCGCGCTGCGGAAGAAGCGCACGTCGATCAGCGGGTCGGTGCGCCGCTTCTCGTACCGCGTCAGGCCGAGCAGCGCGAGCACCGTGACGACGAAGCAGCCGACGATCAGCGGGGAGGTCCAGCCCGCGCCCGAGCCCTCGATGATGCCGTAGGTGAGCGAGCCCAGCAGCGCGATGACCAGCACCTGGCCGACCGGGTCGACGCGGCGCGGCCGGGGCGCGCGGGACTCGGGGATGTAGCGCGAGGTGAGGATCAGGGCGAGCACGCCCACCGGCAGGTTGATCCAGAAGATCGACCGCCAGCCGACGGTCTCCACCAGCGCGCCGCCGACGATCGGTCCGGCCGCCATGGTGATCCCGACGACACCGCCCCACACGCCGATGGCGCGGGCCCGTTCGCGGGCGTCGGTGAAGGTGTTGGTGATGATCGACATCGCCACCGGGTTGAGCATCGAGCCGCCGACCGCCTGGATCATCCGGAAGGCGATCAGCCAGCCGAGACCGGGCGCGAGGCTGCACAGCAGCGAACCGAGCGTGAAGAAGACCAGCCCGATCCGGAAGATCTTCTTCCGGCCGAGTCGGTCGGCCGTGGAGCCGGAGAGCAGCAGCAGTGAGGCGATCACCACCAGATACGCGTCGATCGTCCACTGGAGGCCGGAGACGGAGGCGTGGAAGTCCCGCCTCATCGACGGCAGCGCCACGTTCAGGATCGTGTTGTCCAGGCTGACGATCAGCAGGCTCATGCAGCAGATCCCCAGGATGAGCATCCGACGCCGGTGCGTCAGCTCAGGCATGCGTCCGGGCTCCTCTTGTCGGTTCTTGGCGCTCGTCGCCGGTACGGGGCGGCGTCATAGGTGCTGACACCAACGATTGTACGACCAGAATCATTTTGATCGTACAACCAATCTCGGCCGAGGGCCGTGCGCGAGTACGCGACAATGGACGGCATGACCGCTGACGCCGCCACGCTCACCCGCCCGGAAACCCTCCGGATCGGCCCGCACGCCGTGTGGCCGCCGGTCGTGCTCGCCCCGATGGCGGGCATCACCAACGCGCCCTTCCGCACGCTCTGCCGCGAGTTCAGCGGCGGAAAGGGGCTGTTCGTCAGCGAGATGATCACGACGCGCGCGCTGGTCGAGCGCAATGAGAAGACCATGCACCTCATCCACTTCGACGCCTCGGAGACACCGCGCTCCATCCAGCTCTACGGTGTCGACCCGGCGACCGTCGGCAAGGCCGTGCGGATGATCGTGGACGAGGACCTGGCCGACCACATCGACCTCAACTTCGGCTGCCCGGTGCCGAAGGTGACCCGCAAGGGCGGCGGGTCCGCGCTGCCGTTCAAGCGCAATCTGCTGCGGGCGATCCTGCGCGAGGCGGTCGGCAACGCGGGCGACCTGCCGGTCACCATCAAGATGCGCAAGGGCATCGACGACGACCACCTCACGTATCTCGACGCGGGCCGGATCGCGGTGGAGGAGGGCGTGACGGCGGTCGCGCTGCACGGCCGCACCGCCGCCCAGCACTACGGCGGCACCGCCGACTGGGACGCCATCGCGCGGCTCAAGGAGCACGTGCCCGAGATCCCGGTGCTCGGCAACGGCGACATCTGGTGCGCGGACGACGCGGTACGGATGATGCGGGAGACCGGCTGCGACGGCGTCGTGGTCGGCCGGGGGTGCCTCGGGCGGCCCTGGCTCTTCGGCGACCTGGTCGCCGCCTTCGAGGGCGGCGCCGCGCCCGCCACCCCCGACTTCGGGCAGGTCGCGCGGGTGATGCGGCGGCACGCGGAGCTGCTGGGGGAGTGGATCGGGGACGAGGCACGCGGTGTCGTCGACTTCCGCAAGCACGTGCCCTGGTACACCAAGGGCTTCTCGGTCGGCTCGGACGCGCGCCGGGCGCTGGCCACGGCCTCGTCGCTGGCCGAGATGGACGAGCACCTCGGCGGCCTCGACCTCACCCAGTCCTGGCCCGCGCACGCCGACGGCCCGCGCGGCCGTACCGCCCCCGGCAAGCGGGTCGTCCTCCCGGACGGCTGGCTCAACGACCCGTACGACTGCGCCGTGCTCACGGAGGACGCCGAATCCGACACCTCGGGCGGCTAACCGTCCGGGAACGCCGGCCGCGCACGGCCGGAGCGGGCCCTGGCCGCCGTCCAGCATGTGAGACGCGAGGCGTGATTCGCGCCACGGTTGATAGGGCTTGCGCTCAAACGAGCGCGAAGAGGGGTGTCGCACCTTCCGAAAGCATGGCACGCGGTGCCACCCCCGCTGTGTCCACGCGGCACGGCGCCACGTGACGCTCCGTAGACCGAGTCGCCGAAGCGACCACCGGAGTGAAACCGTCCGTTCGACTCGTGAACGGAGCGCGAACACCGGTCGGCGAGCCCCCCGCACGGGAGACACCGGCAGACGGGCGGTTACCGCCGTGTGTCGAGGTCATGGACGCACTGCGGCGCCTTCGACCTGGGTACGCTCCCCGCCGTCAGGGCATCCCGGTCGCGAGGAGTCGAGTCCCGTGTCGGCACGACAGAAGAAGCAGAAGTTCGTCTACGACTTCACTGAGGGCAACAAAGACCTCAAGGACCTGCTCGGCGGCAAGGGAGCGAACCTCGCCGAGATGACCAACCTCGGCCTGCCCGTCCCTCCGGGTTTCACCATCACCACCGAGGCGTGCAGGGTCTATCTGGAAACCGGCGCGGAACCCTCCGCGCTGCGCGACGAGGTGAGTGCGCACCTCGACGCGCTGGAACAGCGGATGGGCAAGAAGCTCGGCCAGCCGGACGACCCGCTGCTGGTCTCGGTCCGCTCGGGCGCGAAGTTCTCCATGCCCGGCATGATGGACACCGTCCTCAACATCGGCCTGTCCGACGCGTCGGTCGCCGGGCTCGCCCAGCAGGCGGGCAACGAGCGCTTCGCGTGGGACTCCTACCGGCGTCTTGTGCAGATGTTCGGCAAGACCGTGCTCGGTGTGGACGGCGACCTCTTCGAGGACGCGCTGGACGAGGCCAAGCGGCACAAGGGCGCGGACAGCGACCTCGGTCTGGACGCGGCCGATCTGCGACAGCTCGTGGACGACTTCAAGGCGATCGTCGCCAAGGAGGCCGGCCGGGACTTCCCGCAGGAGCCGCGCGAGCAGATGGACCTCGCCGTGCGCGCGGTCTTCGACTCCTGGAACACCGAGCGCGCCAAGCTCTACCGCCGCCAGGAACGTATCCCCGGCGACCTGGGCACCGCCGTCACCGTCTGCTCGATGGTCTTCGGCAACCTCGGCCCTGACTCCGGCACCGGCGTCGCCTTCACCCGCGACCCGGCCAGCGGCCACCAGGGGACGTACGGCGACTATTTGCAGAACGCCCAGGGCGAGGACGTCGTCGCCGGTATCCGCAACACCGTGCCGCTCGCCGACCTCGAAGGCATCGACAAGGCGTCGTACGACCAGCTCATCTCGATCATGGAGACGCTGGAGACGCACTACCGCGACCTGTGCGACATCGAGTTCACCATCGAGCGCGGCAAGCTGTGGATGCTCCAGACCCGGGTCGGCAAGCGGACCGCGGCGGCGGCCTTCAGGATCGCCACCCAGCTCGTCGACCAGGGCCTGATCAGCGAGGCGGAGGCGCTGCAACGGGTCAACGGCGCGCAGTTGGCGCAGCTCATGTTCCCGCGCTTCGACGACACGGTCGCCGACAGCGGGAACGTACGCCGGATCGGCTGGGGCATCGCGGCCTCGCCCGGCGCCGCCGTCGGCAAGGCGGTCTTCGACTCGTACACCGCCGTCAAGTGGTCGCGGTCCGGCGAGAAGGTCATCCTGATCCGCCGCGAGACCAACCCCGACGACCTCAACGGCATGATCGCCGCCGAGGGCATCCTCACCAGCCGCGGCGGCAAGACCTCGCACGCCGCCGTCGTCGCCCGCGGGATGGGCAAGACCTGCGTGTGCGGCGCAGAGGAGCTGGAGGTCGACACCAAGCGGCGACGGCTGACCGCGCCGGGGGGCGTGGTGATAGAGGAGGGCGACCTCATCTCGATCGACGGCTCCTCGGGCAAGGTGTACGTCGGCGAGGTGCCCGTCGTACCGTCCCCGGTGGTCGAGTACTTCGAGGGCCGCATGCACGCGGGGGCCGACGAGGCCGACGGACTCGTCCAGGCGGTGCACCGGATCATGGCGTATGCCGACCGGGTCCGCCGGCTGCAAGTACGCGCCAACGCCGACAACGCCGAGGACGCCAACCGCGCCCGCCGCTTCGGCGCGCAGGGCATCGGCCTGTGCCGTACCGAGCACATGTTCCTCGGCGAGCGCCGCGAGCTGGTCGAGCGACTGGTCCTCGCCGACACCGACACCGAGCGGGAAGAGGCGCTCGGCGCGCTGCTGCCGCTGCAAAAGGCCGACTTCATCGAGTTGTTCGAGTCGATGGACGGACTGCCGGTGACCGTACGGCTGCTGGACCCGCCGCTGCACGAATTCCTGCCCGACATCACGGAGTTGTCGGTACGGGTCGCGCTCGCCGAGTCCCGCAGGGACGCCAACGAGAACGACCTGCGGCTGCTCCAGGCCGTCCACAAGCTCCATGAGCAGAACCCGATGCTGGGCCTGCGCGGCGTACGCCTCGGCCTGGTCATCCCCGGCCTGTTCGCCATGCAGGTACGGGCCATCGCGGAGGCGGCGGCGCACCGCAAGTCCGTCAAGGGCGACCCGCGCCCCGAGGTGATGATCCCGCTGGTCGGCACCGTGCAGGAACTGGAGATCGTCCGCGAGGAGGCCGACCGCGTCATCGCCGAGGTCGAGGCGGCCACCGGCGCCTCGCTCGGCATGGCCATCGGCACGATGATCGAGCTGCCGCGCGCCGCGCTGACGGCCGGTCAGATCGCGGAGGCCGCCGAGTTCTTCTCCTTCGGCACCAACGACCTCACCCAGACCGTGTGGGGCTTCTCCCGCGACGACGTCGAGGCGTCCTTCTTCACCGCCTACCTGGAGAAGGGCATCTTCGGCGTCTCCCCGTTCGAGACCATCGACCGCGACGGCGTCGGCGCACTGGTCCGCTCCGCCTGCGAGGCCGGCCGCGCCACCCGCCCCGGCCTCAAGCTCGGCATCTGCGGCGAGCACGGCGGCGACCCCGAGTCCGTCCACTTCTTCCACGACGTCGGGCTCGACTACGTCTCCTGCTCGCCCTTCCGCATCCCCGTCGCCCGCCTGGAGGCCGGCCGCGCCGCCGCCCGTCCCCCCACGCCGACCACCTGACCGGGCCGGGCCCGGACCGCCGCCGGACGCCCCTTGCCCTGGGGGCACCCTCACCGACCGGCGACCCGTTCCCGACCCCACCCCGCCGGGGGCGACGCTTCGTGCGGAAGCGCCGCCCCCGGCGCTTTCACGTACGCCGGGGCACGGCCCGGCCATGCCGGCGCTGCGGCGTCCCACGCCCACGATCCGAGGCGCGCACCCGCGATGAGCACAAAGAAGGTCGCCTGGGCCGCACCGTAGCGGTGCGGACCTGGCGACCGTTTGAGACGGGGTCAGGAGGACGTGGGGCTGGCCGTGGTGGGAGTCGCGCTGCCGCTGGGCGTCGGGGCGGTCTTCGGGGGCGGGCCGAAGACGACGTTCACGTGCTCGAAGCCGAGCGAGGTCAGCAGGTGCTCCAGCATGAATTTGGTGTTGGTCTCGGCCCGCGCGCCCAACTCGGTCTGCTTGGCGGCGTCCTGGATCTTCTGCGCGGCCAGCTCGTTGAGCTGCTGGGCGTTGCCCGGGTTGTCGCCGAAGAAGTCGCCGATCCGGTCGAAGAAGCCGCGCTGCTGCGAGACGACGTAGGAATGCTTGGTGTCCAGCGAGGTCCGCTCAAGTGCCGCGTGCGGCAGGCGGATCGTCGCGGACTTGCGGTCGGCGGAGACCTTCACCGCGTCGTTGCCGACGGAACCGAGATCGACGTACGCGTCAACGCTGCCCGCGCCGACGTACAGCGTGCGCTTGCCGCGCACCGCGGACGGCAGGAATTTGGCGTCCTTCTCCAGGTCGACGACGACCTCGAAGTTGCCGCTCGCGCCCTCGAAGCGGTTCATGTCCTGGATGGACTTCAACAGGACGGGACCGCTGCGGTCCTTGTCCTTCTCCGCGAACGGATTCGGTATACCGGGCAGCAGATTGGCCTTGCCGAGCAACAGGAACAGCAGCGCGAGTACGACCACTCCGATAGCTGTCCGCGCCCACCAGGGCATACGTCCCGCAGCACCACTGATCGCCATGACCGCGTCACCTCCTGAAGTGCCGGGTACCCGCGCTCGGCGATTCCATGAGCCGAACGTGCGCTCGACATAGGTGAGTTGGTACGGCCGGTCCGGGGTCGCGCCCGGCGGCTCACAGGGCGTACGTGACCCCCGTCAGCCGCTCCGACGCCTCCCACAGCAGCTCGCCGGTCACGTCGTCACGGGTCCTGGGCAGCCGCCAGGCGCGGGCGGGCGCGCCGCGCAGGCCCGGCGCGCGCGGGCCGGTGAAGGAGTCGGGGGCGACACCGGGCGCCGTCGCCGCGTAGAGCGTGGGCAGCGCCCCGCGCTCGGCCGACTGCGCCAGCAGCCGGTTGCCGAAGACGTAGACGCGCTCCACGCCCCTGCGGCCCTCCATCAGCGCCCCGCGCGTGTGCAGGTCCGTCGCCGCGTAACCGGGGTGCGCCGCCGCGGCCACGATCCCCGAACCGGCCGCCGCGAGCCGCCGCGACAGCTCGTGCACGAAGAGCAGATTCGCGCTCTTCGACTGGCCGTACGCCGTCCAACGGCGGTACCCGCGGGTCGCGTTGAGGTCGCCGAGACGCACCCCGGCCAGCACGTGCGCCACGCTCGACACCACGACGATCCGGGCCCCGCGGTCCGCCGCCCGCAGTCGTGGCAGCAGCAGGCCCGTCAGCGCGAAGTGCCCCAGGTGGTTCACCCCGAACTGCTTCTCGAAACCGTCGTACGTCAGGCCGTACGGTAGTGCCATCACCCCGGCGTTGTTGACCAGCAGGTCCAGCGACGGCTCCTCGTACGCCTCCGCGAACGCCCGCACGCTTCCCAGGTCGGCCAGGTCCAGCGGCCTGAACACGGCCTGGGCGTTGGGCACTTCGGCCTGGAGGCGCTTCAGCGCCGCCGTCGCGCGCTCCGCGTCCCGGCACGCCAGCGTCACGCGGGCGCCGCGGCGGGCCAGTTCCCTGGCCGTGCAGTAACCGATGCCGGTGTTCGCGCCCGTCACCACGGCCGTCCTTCCGGACTGGTCCGGAACGCTTTCCGCCGTCCAGCTCATGACGTCCCCCTCCCTCACACCTGACTACCCGTCAGGGTAGGGCCCTTCGCGGCGTACGGTGCCCCCGTAGGGTCCCGTCCTGGACGGTTCTTTCGCGGCGGGCGGTGGGCCGGTCTTCAGGGGCGCGGCCTCGGGCGGTTCCTCTGCGCTGGGCGGCGCGCCGGTCTTTCCGGGGGCGCGGCCCCGGGACGGTTCCTCTGCGGCGGGCGGTGGGCCGGTCTTTAGGGGCGCGGGGAACTGCGCGACCAACCACCGCGCTCCCGCAGGTCACCACCTGCCCCGGCGGGGCAGTTCGGTTGGTCCTGGACCACCGGCCGGTGGGGGAGGGCCGCGCAGTTCCCCGCGCTCCGACGGGGCACGAGCCGTGCGCAAGGTGAGCGCGAAAGGGGCCACCGCCTCACGCGGAGGCGAGGTCCGGGCGCCGACGGGCGCGGAGGCGCCGGAGCATGCGGGCGTCCTGGAAACCAACGGCGCGGGCCGCGGCTTCGAGCGTGGCCCCCTGCCCGATGAGATGCTCGGCGCGCTCGATGCGCAGCTCCTGTTGGTAGCGGAGCGGCGTGAGCCCGGTGGAGGCGGTGAAGCGCCGCGTGAGGGTGCGCTCGCTGAGCCCGGTGGAGGCGGCGAGGTCGGCGAGGGCGAGGTGGTGGGCGAAGCGGGCGTCGATCAGATCCTGGGCCCGGTGCACGGCGTCGCTGAGGTGCCCGCGGTGCCGGAGCATGGCGCTGGTCTGGAGCTCGTCGCCGTTGCGCCGGGCGTAGACGACCATCTGCCGGGCGACGCGGGCAGCGGCGCCCGGCCCGTGGCGGACGGCGACCAGGTGCAGCGCGAGGTCGATGCCGCTGGCGATCCCGGCGGAGCTGACGACGCGGTCGTCCACGACGTAGAGGACGTCGCGTACGACGGTGGCCCGCGGATAGTCGCGGGCGAGCTCGTCCTGCACGTCGTGGTGGGTGGTGCAGCGGCGGCCGTCGAGCAGCCCGGCCCGGCCGAGCGCGTCCGCCCCCGCGCACACGCTGGCGACGGTGCCGCCGCCCGCGTGGTGCGCGCGCAGCCACTCCAGGGTCGCGGGCGTGAGCGCGCCGTTCTCGTGCAGCGTGTGGGCCCGCCAGCCCGGTACGACGATCAGGTCGTCGGCCGTCAGCGCGGGCGGTTCGGTGGCCGCGCGCAGCGCGACCCCTTGGGCGGTGGGGATGTCTTCCCGCTCGGCGACGTAGTCCAGCCGGTACCCGAGGCCGTAGTCGGCGGCCGTCGAGAACACCTGCGCGGGGCCCGCGAGGTCGAGCAGATGCAGGTGGGGTACGAGCAGGAAGACGACCCGGGTCACGATCCGGTCAGCTCCTTGACGGTCGAGACGGTGGCGAAGCGGCCCGCGAGAGCGTACTCGGTGCGCGCGATGATGTCCGCCGGGAGCAGCGTGCGCGGGTCGGCCAGCACCTCGGCGAGCGGGCGGCCCGCCGGCGCGTCGCGGTGCTCGATCGGCTCGGTGGCGGTCGCGTCCACCACGAAGGTGACGTCGTAGCCGAGGTCGGAGGCCAGCCGCGTCGTGGTCTCCACGCACTGCTCGGTGCGGATGCCGCAGGTGATCAGCGAGCGGATGCCGCGCGCGGTGAGGATCTGCTGGAGATTCGTGGTCGTGAAGGCGTTGTGCGCGGTCTTGACGAGCAGCGGCTCGCCCTCGGCGCGGGTCAGCCCGTCGATCAGCCGTACGTGGCCGCTCTCCGGGTCGAAGACCGTGTTCGAGCCCGGCTCGGAGTGCAGCACCCAGATCACCGGGTGCCCCTGCTCGCGGGCGTAGTCGACCAGCCGCGCCACCCGCGTGGCCACGTCGGGGTCGGACGCGGCCTGCCAGCTCTCCCGCTGCCGGAAGGACTCCTGGACGTCGATGACGATGAGCGCGGTCGCGCTCGCGGGGTTCGTGTTGTCAGCCATGACTCGATCGTGCCTCCGGCGCGGGCCCGCGGGTAGACCCGATCATGCCCCGCTGCGGAACGATCCGGTCACGCGGCGGGGCACCGAGGTACGCCCCCGCGTCGGACTCGCCCGCGGACCGCCCGACGCCGCCCAGCCCCTCGACATCGCCGCGTTCGGCGAGCGGGCGGTGTCTCGACGACGACGCGGTGGCGGTGCCGGTGCATCCGGTCGTCGAGGAGTAGCCGCCCGCTCGCCCGGCTCTCAACTCACCGTGCAGGCGGCGCCGTTGAGAGTGAAGCCGGTCGGCTTCGGGTTACTGCCCGACCAGTTGGCGTTGAAGCCGAAGTCCACCGTGCCGCCTGCCGCGATCGTCCCGTTGTAGGACAGATTCGTGGCCGTCGCCGCGGTGCCGCTCTGGGTGACCGTCGCGTTCCACGCCTGCGTGACCGTCTGGCCCGGCGCGAAAGTCCACTTCAGCGTCCAGCCGTTGACCGGCGCGGAGCCGTTGTTCTTCACCGTCAGATTCGCGGTGAAGCCGGTGTTCCACTGGTTGACCCCGTATGACACCGCGCAGCCGCCACCGCCGGGCGGTGTGGTGGGCGGAGTGGTCGGGGGCGTGGTGGGCGGTGTGGTCGGCGGTGTGGTGGTCGTGCTGCCGCCGAGCGCCGTACGGACCGCGGTGTAGGCGGGCTTGGGCTGGTAGTTGTCGTCGTACAGCAGAGCCGCGCCCTGGCCGGGGAAGACACCCGGGATCCACGAGGTCGCGTCGGAGACGCCCCACACCGTGATGCCCACACAACGCGACACGCCCAGGCAGGCGTTGACCACCGAGGTGTAGTCATTGGCCTGCTGCTGGAGCCTGGCGGCGTCCGACGGGGTCTGCATCCGGATGTCCAGCTCGGTGATGGCCACGTCCACGCCGAGGTCGGCGAAGCGCTGGAGGTTGGCCTTGAGGGTCGACGGCACCTGGCCGAGGATCAGGTGCGCCTGGAAGCCGACGCCGTCGATCGGAACGCCCTGCTGCTTCAGCGACTTGACCAGGTTGTACATGCCGTCGCTCTTGGGGCCCGTGCCCTCGACGTTGTAGTCGTTGAGGTAGAGCTTGGCGCCCGGGTCGGCGGCGCGGGCGGCCGTGAACGCGTCCGCGATGTACGACGAGCCGAGCTGGTTGTACCAGAGGTCCTGGCGGAAGGTGCCGTCCTCGTTGAACGGCTCGTTGACCACGTCCCAGTGGACGACCTTGCCCTTGTAGTGCGTGGCCTCGTCGGTGACGTGCTTGATCAGGATGTTGTGCAGCTCGGTGTTGCTGAAGCTGCCGGAGGTCAGCCAGTTGGGGAGCTGGCTGTGCCACACCAGATTGTGGCCGCGGACCTGCATGTTGTGCGCCTGCGCGAAGTTGACGATCGAGTCGCCCGGCGCCCAGTTGTACGTGCCGCGGCTCGGCTCGACGGTGTCCCACTTCATCTCGTTGCCGGGAGTGACCATGCCGAACTGGGCGCCCGCGATGGGCCCGCTGGCACCCGTGGCCTCGCTCGCGGTCAGGGCGGTGCCCATGTAGATGCCCTTGGCCGCGGCCAGGTCGCGCAGCGGCGGGTCCGCGGCGTGTGCCGACGGCACGGTGACGGCGATCAGCGCCGCCGTCGCCGCCAGCAGCGCCGCGCCGGATCCGCCGATGGCGGATCTGAGGGCTCGCTTGGAGAACATGTGTGAATACCTCTTCCAAGTGGGGGATTGGAGCAGGCAGTTCGGTACGCGTGGTTGCGAGCGATGCGCGTGGGACGAGGGAGGAACGCATCGAATGTTTCGATACGAATTCCGACTGCGGCGCAGACCCTACGGGCACCCCACCCGGCCGTCAACACCCCCGGCAATCACCGCACTTCGGACGGGGGCGGTGCGCGTACGCCTCGGCGGGCGTGCGGGCGTGCGAGTGTGCGGGTGGGTGAGCGCGCGGGGGCGCGAGGACGCCTAGGCGGGGGACCGCGTGCTGCTGCGCTCCACCAGCCGGGTCGCCAGATCCACCCGCAGGGTGCTCGGCTGCTTGCCGCGGCTCAGGTCGAGCACCAGCCGGGCGGCGGCCTCCGCCATCTCGGTCAGCGGCTGCCTGACCGTGGTCAGCGGCGGGCTGATCCAGCGCGACAGCGGCAGGTCGTCGAAGCCGATCACGCTCACGTCGCCCGGAATGCTCAGCCCCAGCTCGCGCGCCGCCTCGTACAGTCCGAGCGCCTGGAGGTCGTTGCCGGTGAAGACGGCGGTGGGCCGCTCCGGCAGCCGCAGCAGTTCGAGTCCCGCGGTGTAACCGGCCTCGTGGTGGAAGTCGCCCGCCCTGACCAGCGCCGGGTCGAAGGCGACCCCCGCGGTCTCCAGCGCGGCGCGGTACCCGTCGATCCTCGCCCGGCTGCACATCATCCCCGCCGGGCCGCCGATCACACCGATCCGCCGGTGCCCCAGCTCCAGCAGGTGCCGGGTGGCGGCCACCCCGCCCTGCCAGTTGGTCGCCCCGATCGCGGGCACGTCCTCGCCGGGGTCGCCCGCCGGGTCCATCACCACGAACGGGATGTCCCGGCTGGTGAGCTGCGCCCGCTGGGCCGGGTCGAGCCCGGACAGTACGAGGATGACGCCGGTCGGACGCCGGGCCAGCACCCCGTCCACCCACGTCTGACCGGGGCTCAGGCGGCCCGCCGACTCCGAGAGCACCACGCTCAGGCCCTCGACCCGCGCCACGTTCTCCACGCCCCGGATGACCTCCATCGCCCACGCGCTCTCCAGCTCGTGGAAGACCAGGTCGAGCAGCGGCGCGGGCTGCGCGTTGCCGCGCCGCCGCTGGTAGCCGTGGAGGCGCAGCAGCTCCTCCACCCTGCTCCGCGTGGCGGGCGCGACATCGCCGCGGCCGTTGAGCACCTTCGAAACAGTCGGAGCCGAGACGCCCGCGGCCCGGGCGATCTCGGCGAGGGTGGCCGCGCCGGCGCTGCCGCCCGCGTTTCCGCCCGCGCTCGCGCGGCCCGCCGCTCCCGCCGCGCCGTTCGACGGCGTGTCGGGCTGGTCGGCTGTCCTGGACGGTACGTCTGCGGCGCTCATGCCTGCGATCGTAGCCCGCCGCCGCCCCATCCGTCCGACCCCGGGGTGCCCCCTGTTTCCCCGGCAACAATCGGTAACCGACTCGAATCATTCTCCGTGTCGTCCCTTACCGCTTGCCTGTGCCCCTCGGGGCGCGGGGGAGCCGCACGGCCAGCCGTGACGCCGCGCGGCCGGAAACGGGGGTGGCATGGCCGATTCCGGGCGGGCGGCAGGGGGAGGGAGGGTGCGACGGTGACGGGATGAGCTTCTTCCAGGACGTGCCAGAACCGCCGACCGCGCCGGAGCCGGAGCCCCGGCCGCGTCCCCCGTGGGAACGGTCCGTCTACGTGCTTCCCGCGTCGGTGCCGGGTGACGTGGTGCTGCTGCGCTCGGACCGGGCGGCGGTCTGGATCGGCGGGCTGCGGGCGTACCCCAACGGCTTCGTGTTCCACCTGCGCGCGGTCCTGCGAAGGACCCCGGCCAACGGCGCCTGGCTGGGCAATCCCCTCGACGGCCGGTCCAACCCGCTGCGTCCGCCCGAGCCGCAGAGCAATCTGCGGCTCGGCCTGCGGTACGCGGACGGCCGACGCGTCGCGACGCAGGGCGGGATGCCGGTGCCCTGGCCGGGCGACGACGACACGGAGGCGATCCGCCTGATCAGCCAGGGCGGCGGCGGCAGCGGTCTGACATGGGAGGCGAGCTTCTGGACGTATCCGCTGCCGCCGGACGGCCCGGTGACCGTCTTCACCTCGTGGCTCGACGCCGGGGTGCGTGAAGCGTCGGTGGAACTGGACGGCGCGGCGATCCGGGCGGCGGGCGGCCGGGCGGTCCGCCTGTGGCCGCAGGACGAGGACCCCGAGGACGAGGACGGCTACAGCTACGTGACGAGGACGCTGACGGTCGGCGACGCCGAAGCGGACGGGGACGGGGACGGGGACGACGACCCCGAGGCCGCACCCGGCACCGCACCGGGCGCGTAACCGGACGCTCATGGGGCCGAGACCGTCACCGACGGCTCGTGCCGCACCGGGAAGTTCACCGAGTTGGCGATGAAGCACAGCCGTTGGGCCTCCTCGTGGAGGGCCTGGGCGGCGGCGGCCATCGCGGGGGAGGCGACCTCGACGGCGGGCCGGAGCACGGCTTCGGTGAAGTGGCCGCCGCCGTCGCCGGTCTCTCGCATCGTGCCGGTCGCGTGGTCGGTGTAGCCGGTGACGACCACGCCGTTGACGGCGCAGACGTGGAGGTACGACAGCAGGTGGCACTGGGAGAGCGCGGCGAGGAGCAGCTGCTCGGGGTTCCAGCGGTCGGCGTCACCGCGGAAGGCGCGGTCGGCGGAGCCGGAGATGGCGGGGAGTCCGGCCGCGGTGACCTCGTGCGTACGGTCGTAGTCGCGGTAGGAGCTGGTGCCCGTGCCGCGGTTGCCGGTCCAGACGACCTCGGTCTCGTAGGAGTGCTGACGGGCTGACGGCATGGCTCGACGTCCCTTCGGGTCGCTCAGTCGGTGAATCGGGCGCCGCAGGTGTCCAGGACATGGCGGCGGGCCGCCTCGGCCGCCTCGCGCGCCCGGCCCCCGGTGATCGCGGCCAGCAGCTCCCGGTGCTGGGCGTTGACCTGGGCGGGCCGGTGGGGCGGGTCGAGGGAGGCGCGGGTGGAGACGAGGATCTGGTCCCACAGCCGGTCGAGCGAGGCGAGCGCCACGGGGTT
Source organism: Streptomyces sp. NPDC024632 (assembly GCF_055559175.1). Lineage (NCBI taxonomy): Bacteria > Bacillati > Actinomycetota > Actinomycetes > Kitasatosporales > Streptomycetaceae > Streptomyces > Streptomyces sp. NPDC024632. The sequence continues at coordinate 231,391 of NZ_JBVHLD010000003.1, read as the reverse complement.
CGCGGCGAGTACGGCGATCCGGCCGTGGAAGCGGCGGTTGTGGGCGACGGCCTCGGCGAGGCGCCCGGCCAGCGTGGCCTCTTCCGTACGGTCCGCCTCGCGGACCAGCTCGGCCAGGTCGGCGGGGGCGATCCGGCCCTCGGCCTGGCGCCCGGCGGCCAGCTCGGCGGTGAGCGCCTCCAGGGCGGCCCGCACCTGGTAGGCGTGGCGCAGCGCCTCCGCGTCCAGCGCGACCACCCGCACACCGCGCCCCGCCGAGTGGACCAGCCCGTCGGCGACCAGCGCGCGGAACGCCTCGCGCACCGGCGTCCTGCTCATCTCCAGCGACAGCGCGACCTCGGTCTCGGTGAGCCGCTGGCCCGGCGCGTAAGCGCCGTCCAGGATCAGGTCACGCAGCCGCGCGCGGGCGGCATCGGTCTGCTGCACACGGCCGAGGCTAGCTTCTGCATGCATTGCATGCAATGCATGCAGAAGGCCGGGGTGTACTCCTCCGCCCGGACCCGCAGCGGCCCCGCCGCGACCCGGTCCAGCGCCTCCTCCCAGCTCGCGGGCGCCGACTCGCCGTCCGCGCCCCGTACCAGCGGCCCGGTCAGCCGCACCGCCGTGGACAGCACCTCGGTCGAGGCGCGGCCCTTGCGGCACAACGCCCCCCCGGTCGAGGCGCGGCCCTCCCCGGTTCACCGGGAACGCCGTCCGCTCCACCACCTCCGGCCCGTCCGCCTCAGCGCACGGCCCCGCCCGCTGTGAGGGCGTGTGCGACCCCGGGCTCGCGCGGCCCCAGGAAGTGCGGGTTCGGGCGAATCACCACGTCCGCCGCCGCCTTGCCCGCGGCCAGCAACTCCCGTACGCCGCCCGCGTACCAGGTGGCGTCGTGCGGCTCGTCGACGGCGATCCCGTAGGCGTCGATCCCGGCGGCCTCGCAGAGCGCCAGGGCCCTGCGTATGTGGAAGTCCTGGCTGACCAGGACGGCCCGGTCGACCCCGAAGACGCGCTTGGCGCGGCTGCACGAGTCCCAGGTGTCGAAGCCCGCGTAGTCCAGGACGACCTTGTCGGCGGGCACGCCGTGCGCGGCCAGGTAGGTGCGCATGGCACCCGGCTCGTTGTACGACGTACGGCTGTTGTCGCCGGTGACCAGCACCACGCGTATCCGGCCCGTCCGGTACAGCGTCGCCGCCGCGTCCAGCCGGTGCGCCAGATACGGCGACGGTTTCCCGTCCCAGAGCCCGGCGCCGAAGACCACGGCTACCGGCTCCTTCGGCACGTCGGCAAGCGTGCGGACGCGCCCGCCGTCGGCCAGCCGCAGCCACGTCGCGGGCAGCAGCGCCAGCACGCACACGGCCACGCTCCACCGCAGCAGCCGCCGCCACCCCCGCCGCGTGCGCGGCAACCGCGCCCATGACGGCTTCCACCCCCGGACCCGCGCCCCCCACGTCCGCGCCCACGTCATACCGTCCACCCCCTGACCCGCCATCGCCCCCGCCCCTCGCCGACCCGTGCCCCCTCCGTGACCGACGCCGGACACCCCCGCCCGGTTGCGTCATGGATCACAGTAGGACCCACCACTGACAACGCCCCCGGAGCGCCCGCGTGACCGACCCCCGCCTCCCCTTCTTCCTCTACGGCACGCTGCTGCCCGGCGGGCGCAACCACGGCGTGCTGCGCGGCCGGGCCCTGACCTGGACACCGGCCGAACTGCCCGGCGCGCTGCTCTTCCACGGCCCCGGCTACCCGTACGCCGTCCCCGACCCGGCGGGCGAGGGCGTCGTCCACGGGGCGCTGGCGGCGGTCGGCCCCGAGGTGTACGCGGACGTCCTCGCCGACCTCGACCGGCTGGAGGAGTACGCGCCGGGCGCCCCCGCCAACCTCTACGAGCGCCGCCGTACGTACGTGCGCACGGCGGGCGGACCGACCCCCGCCTGGGTGTACTTCGCGGCCGACCGCACCGCCCGTGAGCTGCTGCTCTCCGGCGAGCGGGTCTCCGGCGGCCGGTGGCCGCACAGCGGACCCGCGGCCGGGTGAGAGCACCGAAACCGGCTGTCGCGCCCGCGCGAACGACGAGGCAATCCGGCGCTCGCCTCATACTTCACCGCACCCGGCCGCTTCGCCGCGCAGACCTCGGCCGCCGCGCCCTGGATCTCCGCGGCCTCGCTCGGCGCGCACGACGCGATGGCCGAACTCGTACTGCGCCGGTACGACGAAGCCCTCCGCTACGACGAAGCCCTCCGCTACGACGGAACGCTCCTGGGCGCCGACGCACGCCGTCGGGGCAGGTCAGCGCGGGCCCCAGCGGCCCGGCCGCCGGTCGCGCGCCCGGTCCGCCACCCGCGCGTACGCCGCCGGTCACCGGGGCCGGTTACCGTCACGGGTATGGAAGAGAAGGACCGGTCACAGCGGGCGGCATCCGCGCACCTGGGCCCGTACGAGCGGTACGGGCCCTACGGCGAGGCCGATATGGAGCGGTATGTCGCGGAACCGGACAAGAGGCCGGGCCGTACGGCGTTCCAGCGCGACCGGGCGCGGGTGCTGCACTCGGCGGCGCTGCGCAGGCTGGCGGGAAAGACGCAGGTCGTGGACCCGGGCGTCAACAGCGCGGCGGCGATCGACACCAGCCCGCGCACCCGGCTGACGCACTCGCTGGAGTGCGCGCAGGTCGGCAGGGAACTGGGCGCGGCGCTCGGCTGCGACCCCGACCTGGTGGAGACGGCGTGTCTGGCGCACGACCTCGGGCACCCGCCGTTCGGGCACAACGGCGAGCTGGTCCTGGCCGAATTCGCCGAGGACTGCGGCGGGTTCGAGGGCAACGCGCAGAGCCTGCGGCTGCTGACCCGGATCGAGCCGAAGAAATTCGTGCCGGACCCGGCGGGCGGCGACGCGCTGGTCAGCGTCGGCCTCAATCTCACCCGCGCCGCGCTGGACGCGGCGACCAAGTACCCGTGGGCGCGCGGCGGCCACCCCACCACGCCCGGCAGCCCCAAATTCGGCGCGTACGAGGACGACCTGCCGGTCTTCGGCTGGCTCCGGAAGGACGCGCCCGACGGCCGCCAGTGCTTCGAGGCGCAGGTCATGGACTGGGCCGACGACGTCGCGTATTCGGTGCACGACGTGGAGGACGGCCTCCAGGCCGGGCACATCGACCCCGGCGCGCTGACCTCCGCCCCCGAGCGCGCCGAGGTGTTCGGCTGCGCCGCCGCCCGCTATGTGCCGCCCGGCACCGACCCGGCCGAGCTGGCCGCGGCCCTCGACCGGCTGCTCGACCAGCCCTGGTGGCCGCACGGCTACGACGGCACCGCCCTCGCCCAGGCGCGGCTCAAGGACGCCGCCTCCCAGCTCATCGGCCGCTTCTGCCTGGCGGCCGAGAGCGCCACCCGCGAGCGCTACGGCACCGGCCGCCTCACCCGCTACCGCGCGGAGCTCGTCGTGCCGCGCGAGCAGCGGCTCGAATGCGCCGTTCTCAAGGCGGTCGCCGACCGGTACGTCATGCAGCGCGCCGCGCAGGCCAAGCGCCGGGCCGAGCAGCGCGTGGTGATCGGCGAGCTGGCGCAGCGGCTGCTGGAGCGGGCCCCCGAGGGCCTTGACCCGCAGTTCCGCGGGATCTTCGACGCCGCCCCCGACGACCGCGCCCGCCGCCGCGCCGTCGTCGACCAGATCGCCTCCCTCACCGACGCGGCGGCCACCGCCCTGCACGCCCGGCTGCACGCGTAACCGCCGGAAACGGGGCGTCCGGTACGCCGGGATACCCGCCCGGCATATGGCCGGATGCCCACTGGGCAGAAGAAGCACGAGGGGATGGACGGCGCGGCGCTCTTCCGGACGGCCCTGACGTGCGGGACGCTCGTATGTACGCACAAGCAGGACGCACGAGCACGACGCGCCCTCAGACGCACCGCACGACGCACGAACAGAACGCACAAGCACCACGCACGCAGCACCGCACGACACGTACACGTACGCTCGCACACGTACCGATCGCCGACCCGCCTGGAGGGCCACCGTGGTGGACGCACACGAAACCTTCGTGATCGTCGGAGCAGGGCTCGCCGGGGCGAAGGCGGCCGAAACGCTCCGGGCCGAGGGTTTCACCGGCCGGGTGATACTGATCGGCGACGAGCGCGACCACCCCTATGAACGCCCGCCCCTGTCCAAGGGCTATCTGACCGGCGCCGACGAGCGCGACTCGGTCTTCGTGCAGAACACCTCCTGGTACGCCGAGCACGACATCGAGCTGCACCTGGGCCAGCCGGTCGTGCACCTGGACCCGGCCGCCAAATTCGTCCGCCTCGGCGACGGCACGACCCTGATGTACGACAAGCTGCTGCTCGCCACCGGCTCCGAGCCGCGCCGCCTGGACATCCCGGGCACCGACCTGGCCGGGGTGCACCACCTGCGCAGGCTCGCGCACGCCGACCGGCTCAAGCACGTGCTGACCAGCCTCGGCCGGGAGAACGGCCACCTGGTGGTGGCGGGCGCGGGCTGGATCGGCCTGGAGGTCGCCGCCGCGGCCCGCGGCTACGGCGCCGAGGTCACCGTCGTGGAGTCCGCGCCGACCCCGCTGCACTCGGTGCTCGGCCCCGAACTGGGCGCGGTCTTCACCGACCTGCACGCCGAGCACGGCGTCCGCTTCCACTTCGGCGCCCGGCTCACCGAGATCACCGGCCAGGACGGCATGGTGCTCGCCGCCCTCACCGACGACGGCGAGGAGCACCCGGCGCACGACGTGCTCGCCGCGATCGGCGCCGCCCCGCGCACCGCGCTGGCCGAGAGCGCGGGACTCGACCTGGTCGACCCGGCCGAGGGCGGCGGCATCGCCGTGGACGCCTCGCTGCGCACCTCGAACCCCGACATCTTCGCCGCGGGCGACGTCGCCAACGCCGAACACCCGCTGCTCGGCGGCCGGTTGCGCGTCGAGCACTGGGCGAACGCGCTGAACGGCGGCCCCGCCGCGGCCCGAGCCATGCTCGGCCGCCCGGTGTCGTACGACCGGGTTCCGTACTTCTTCTCCGACCAGTACGACCTGGGCATGGAGGTCTCGGGGAACGCGGCGCCCGGCTCGTACGACCAGGTGGTGTGCCGCGGCGATGTGGGCAAGCGGCAGTTCATCGCCTTCTGGCTGAACGAGGGGCGGGTGCTGGCGGGGATGAACGTCAATGTGTGGGACGTCACCGAGCCGATCCAGCAGCTCATCCGCTCCGGCCGCGCGGTCGACCCCGAGCGGCTGTCCGACCCGGCGGTGCCACTAACCTCGTTCCTGGACTGACCAGGAGCTTCCTTCCTGGACCGGCCGGACCGACCAGGAAGGGACACCCCGCCGTGCCCGTCACCCGTACCGCCGTCGTGCCCGTCGAGGAGATCTTCGCCCTGCGCTGGGCGGTGCTGCGGACCGGCCTGCCGCGCGAGACCGCCGTCTATCCGGAGGACTCGCGCGACGGCACGTTCCACATCGCCGCCTACGACGAGGAAGGCGTGGTACGGGGCTGCGCCACCTTCTTCCCCGAGCCGCTGTCGGGGGACGACGCCCTCGCGGACGCGGATACGGCCGGGGCGTCCGCGTACCGCTTCCGCGGGATGGGCAGCGCGCCCGAGGTCCGCGGCCAGGGGTTTGGCGGCGCGGCCCTGATCGCGGGACTGCGCGAGGCCGCGGCCCGCGGCGCCGAACTGGCCTGGTGCAACGGCCGTACGTCCGCCGCCGGTTTCTACGAGCACTTCGGCTTCACGGCGATCGGCGAGGAATTCGTCGTGGAACCGATCGGCCCGCACTACGTGTTCGTCACCAAGGACCTCGCGCGGCGTCCCGCGTAGGCCGTCAGCCTCTCCGCCTGTCCCCGAACGCTACTTCGACAGGTAGAAGGCCAGCAGCCCCGACGCGTCCATGTCCAGCGCCGGCTCCGAGCTCTGCCACGACCGCACGTCGTCCACGTACCGGCTGCCGCGCCCGTTGAAGGCGCTGTACGGGTCCGCGCCGCCGGGCGGGCACGGCCGCATGCCGTCCAGGTAGTCGCCGAGGCCGTCGCTGAACTGCTCCGCGCCGTTGGGCCCGTTGACGATCGCGCCCACCTCCAGCGGTCGTGAACCGGTCAGGCTCCCGGCGAGGTTGCCCAACTCGCCCGCCGTGCAGCGCGGGAAGGTCTGCCCCTGGCCGACCATGAAGGACGTGCCCCAGGCGTTCGCCCCCAGCAGCCAGTCGAGTTGCTGCACCGCGAAGCGGTCGAACGAGGTGTCGCCGGTCACCGAGCGGTACAGCCGCGTGGTGGCCGCGAGACCCAGCGTGTGCGAGTCCGCGTCGAAGTCGTCGTAGACCGCGCCCGCGTGGAACGGGTCAGCCGCCGCCCGCCGTTGCCCGGCGGCGATCTGGCCCTTCACGTAACCGACCAGGTCGGCGTACGTCACCGCGAGGCCGCGCGGGTGCCCGGCCGCCCTGATCGCCCGCGCCAGGTCGAGGTCGGCGAGCGCGCTGGTGTCGTACATGTTCAGCGTGTCGGCGCCCGCCTCGCTCTGGTGCGCCTTCGCCCAACTCGCCGCCTGCTTCAGCCAGTCCGCGCCGCGCCGGTCGTGCAGCCGCTGCGCCGCCAGCGCCAACTCGGCCCCGCCGAAGGCCAGATCGTCCTTCCAGCTCGTCTCGGGGTAGTAGCCGTACGGCACGGTGGTGACGAGCGTGCCAGGGCGCGTGTCGGCCAGGCCGTAGATCTGCGCGGCGGTGTTCAGATACGCGCGGGCCTTGGCGGGCGCGGTGGCCGCGTACCGCTGGGCGGCGAGCGCGAAGTCGGCGGCGAGCCGGCCCGCCTGGTTGGGGCTGAGCTTCGCGCCGGGGGCGCCCGCCCTGAACACCGGGCGGTTCTTCAGGAACGGGTGCGCGGAGTCCTTGTCGTCCTTCTCCGGCAGCCGCCACACGTCGTGGTCGCCGACGACGCTGCCGCTGTCCGTACCGGAGCCGAGGCCGACCTGGATGTACAGCGTCTTCGTTGTGCCGTCCCACATCTTGTCGAGCCAGTCCAGGCCGTGCTGCGCCTCGCCGCCGAGGGCCGACGCGGGGCCCGCGCCGGTCTGCCGGGCGGCTATCTGGAGCGCGGCGACGGCGTACGAGGTGGTCTCGGTGAACTTCAGGTAGTCGCCCGCGTCGAACCAGCCGCCGGAGACGTCCACCGGGGCCGCGCCCGCGATCTTCTTCGGGGCGGCCTTGATCGTGTCGCCGTCGGGGTCGGTGAACGACGGCCACGCGTAGACGGCGGCGTGCGCGTCGTTGAGATGCGACGGCTTGCGCCGCAGCTGCCCGGGGATCGTCCTCGCGCCGTCGCGCTGGGCCTGGAAGAAGGCGGTGGCGTCGGCGGCGGGACGGCCGAAGACGGCCTTCGCCGAGCCGATGGTGAAGGCGGGGGAGGAGGCGGTGGCGGTGCCGCCGACCACCAGCCGGTAGGTGCCGGGCGTGCGCACCGCGCTGAAGTCGATCAGGTAGACGGCCGGATACGCGCTGTTCCAGCGGCCCAGGCTCGCCCCCGTGCTGCCGTGCGCGACGACCCGGCCGCCACGCCCGACCAGCTTCCACGACGCCTCGCCGACCGCGCTCTTGGCCAGCAGGAACGCTTCTTTGGCGCCGCTTCCCGCGTAGCCGACCTGGTTCACCCGGACCTCGCCGGTGGTCGCGGCCTGGGCGGTGTCCGCGCCGCCCGCCAGCGACAGCGCCGCCAGCACGGCGGTCGCGGTGACAGCCGTCGCCGCGGCGGTGGTCCATCTGCGGAGCGGCCTTCTGCGAAGCTCGGGCATGCGGCTGTGTCTCCCCACGACTTCGGAACCCCAATAGGAAAGGTTCCTAACGATTGGCGAAGCTAGTCCTCACCCCCGCCCGGGTCAAGACCTTCGTCGCCACCCACCGCCCGGCGCTCCGCTGTCCCACCAGCGCCGTAGACTTGCGCGAGTGGCGGGCAGGATCAGAGACGAAGACGTGAAGGCGGTACGGGACGCGGTCCCGATCGACGCCGTCGTCTCCGAATACCTCCAGCTCAAGAACGCCGGCGGCGGCAATCTCAAGGGCCTGTGCCCCTTCCACGACGAGAAATCCCCCTCCTTCCAGGTCAGCCCCTCCAAGGGCCTCTACCACTGCTTCGGCTGCGGGGAAGGCGGGGACACCCTCGCGTTCGTCATGAAGCTCGACCATCTGTCGTTCACCGAGGCCGTCGAGCGCTTGGCCGGGCAGGCCGGGATCACGCTGCGGTACGAGGAGGGCAGCCATGTCCCCGGGCGGCAGCAGGGCGAGCGGATCCGGCTGGTCGAGGCGCACAAGGCCGCCGCGCAGTTCTATGTGGAGCAACTGGGCGGGGCGGAGGCGGAGATCGGCCGGAGGTTCCTGGCCGAGCGCGGCTTCGACCAGGCGGCGGCGGAGCACTTCGGGGTGGGGTACGCGCCCGCCGGGTGGGACCACCTGGTGCGGTATCTGCGGGGGAAGGGCTTCACCGACAAGGAGCTGATCACCGCGGGGCTGGCCTCCGAGAGCCGCAGGGGCGGGGCGATCGACCGCTTCAGGGGGCGACTGATCTGGCCGATCCGGGACATCACCGGCGAGGTGATCGGCTTCGGCGCGCGCAAGCTGCGCGAGGACGACCAGGGGCCGAAGTACCTGAACACCTCCGAGACGCCGCTCTACAAGAAGTCCCAGGTGCTGTACGGCATCGACCTGGCCAAGAAGGAGATCGCCAAGACCGGGCGGGCGGTGGTCGTCGAGGGGTACACCGACGTGATGGCCTGCCATCTCGCCGGGGTCACCACGGCCATCGCCACCTGCGGCACCTCCTTCGGCGGCGACCACATCAAGATCCTGCGCCGGCTGCTGATGGACAATTCGACCGCCGAGGTGGTCTTCACCTTCGACGGCGACGAGGCGGGCCAGAAGGCCGCGCTGCGGGCGTTCGAGGACGACCAGAAATTCGCCGCCGAGACGTCGATCGCGATCACGCCCGGCGGGATGGACCCGTGCGAACTGCGGCTCGCCGAGGGCGACGCGGCCATCCAGCGGCTGATCGACGGCCGCACCCCGCTGTTCGCCTTCGCGCTGCGCTCCATCGTGTCCCGCTACAACCTGGACACCGACGAGGGCCGGGTGGCGGCCGTGGACGCGGGGGTCGCCGTGGTCGCCGCGATCAAGAACCAGGCGCTGCGGGACCGTTACGCGATCCGGCTGGTCGGCATGGCCGGGATCGGCACGCAGTCCGAGGAACAGTCGATCATCCGCCGGGTCCGCGCGATGGCCAGGGCCCGCGCGGCGGGCGGCGGCAGCACCGACAACCGCCCGCAGTACGGCCGCCAGGGCCAGGGCGGTCCGTACGCGGGCGGCGACCGGCAGTCCTCCGGCGTCCCCGCGCAGAACGCGCCGCGCGGCCCCCGCCTGGACCTGCGCAGCCCCGCCCACCGCGTCGAGCGCGAGCTGCTCAAGCTCGCCCTCCAGTACCCGAAGCTGGTCTCCCCGGCCTTCGACGCGTACGGCGAGGACGAGTTCACCGGACCGCCCTACGCCGCCGTGCGCCGGGTGATCGCCGAGGCGGGCGGCGTCGAGGCGGCCGACGGCGACTATCTCGTACGGGTCCGCGAGGCCGCGCCCGACGACACCGTACGGATGATGGTCACCGAACTGGCCGTCGAGCCGGTGATGCACAAGTCGCCCGAGTTCTACGCGGGCGAGGTGCTGGTCCGGGTGCGGATCAACGCGGTGGAGCGGCGCGTGGCCCAGGTGCACGCCACGCAGGCGCGGTTCGCCGCCCAGGGCGTCCCGCAGGACTCGCCCGAGGTCACCGCGTCGCTGGGCGAGCTGTGGGCGCTCCAGCAGTACGGCCAGCGGCTGCGCGAACAGGGCGCGGCGGGGCTGTAACCGCCGCGGGCGTACGCCCGGGCATATGCCTTGCGTCACCGCACGGACCTGAGCGGTGACCTTGTGTGAAAAAGGGAGCGCACGCCCCTCGTAGCGGAGCCGCGTCGTGGGCCACACTGGGTGACGGCGCCCAGGGCCTGTCCGGCAAGACGCGCTGCGAGCCCGAGGACGCGCTCACTTCTGGAGGTCGCTTCCGTGCAGACCCAGACCCAGACCCACACCCAGATCCAGACCCTCACGACCGCGGCCGAGGTGGTGGCGATGGAGCCCCAGGCGGAACCGCCAGGGAACCTCACGGGGTCGCGGGTGCCGGAGCAACGCGTGGTCACCGACGAGCGGGACGACGAGGACGCGGTGCCGGTACGGCCGCCGCGCGAGGAGTCCGCGGGCCCGTCCGCCGACCTCTTCCGGCAGTATCTGCGCGAGATCGGCCGTATCCCGCTGCTCACGGCGGCCGAAGAGGTGGACCTGGCCCGCCGGGTGGAGGCCGGACTCTTCGCCGAGGAGAAGCTCGGCGCCTTCCCCGACCTGGACTCGCAGCTCGCCGTCGACCTCGACCGCCTGGTGGTGCTCGGCCGGATGGCCAAGCGCCGCCTCATCGAGGCCAATCTGCGGCTGGTCGTCTCGGTCGCCAAGCGGTACATCGGCCGCGGCCTGACCATGCTCGACCTGGTCCAGGAGGGCAATCTCGGGCTGATCCGGGCGGTGGAGAAGTTCGACTACGCGCGCGGCTACAAGTTCTCGACGTACGCGACCTGGTGGATCCGCCAGGCGATGTCGCGGGCGCTGGCCGACCAGGCCAGGACGATACGGGTCCCCGTGCACGTGGTGGAGCTGATCAACCGGGTGGTGCGGGTGCAGCGGCGGCTGCTCCAGGAGCGCGGCTACGAGCCGAGCACCGAGGAGGTCGCCGCCCAGCTCGACCTGCCGGAGGAGCGGGTCAGCGAGGTGCTGCGGCTGGCCCAGGAGCCGGTGTCGCTGCACGCGCCGGTCGGCGAGGAGGAGGACGTCGCGCTCGGCGACCTCATCGAGGACGGCGACGCCGCCTCGCCCGTGGAGTCCGCGGCCTTCCTGCTGCTGCGCGAGCACCTGGAAGCGGTGCTGTCCACGCTCGGCGAGCGCGAGCGCAAGGTCGTCCAGCTCCGCTACGGCCTCGCCGACGGCCGCCCCCGCACCCTGGAGGAGATCGGCCGCATCTTCGGCGTGACCCGCGAACGCATCCGCCAGATCGAGTCCAAGACCCTCAACAAGCTCCGCGACCACGCCTTCGCCGACCAGCTCCGCGGCTACCTCGACTGAGACCCCCCGGAGCCCCCCGGGCCCTAGCCGTCCCTGCGCAGCCGCGCCAGCGGCCTCGGCGCCACCACGAACCCCTCGGCGCGCGCGCTCGCCAGCCCGATCCGCGGCAGATGCGCGCTCTTGGCGAAGAGCAGGAAGCGCGGCTCCCAGATAGGCCGGTACTTGGCGTTCGCGCGGTACAGCGACTCCAGTTGCCACCAGCGGGAGAAGAACATCAGGGCCGAGCGCCACAGCCGCAGCACCGGGCCCGCGCCCAGCCGGGCGCCGTCCTCGAACACCGACCGGAACATCGCGAAGTTGAGCGACACCCGCTCCACGCCGACGTCGGCGGCGCGTTCGATCAGGTCGAGGACCATGAACTCGACCAGGCCGTTCTCGCTGTCCCGGTCGCGCCGCATCAAGTCCAGCGACAGCCCCTTCGGGCCCCACGGCACGAAGCTGAGCAGCGCCTTCAACTCGCCCTCGCCGTCGAGGCATTCGATCATCACGCAGTCGCCGTCGGCCGGGTCGCCGAGCCTGCCCAGCGCCATCGAGAAGCCGCGCTCGGTGGCGCCGTCCCGCCAGCGGTCCGCCGCCTCGATCAGCGCGGCCGTCTCGTCGGCCGGGATGTCGCGGTGCCGCCGGATACGGGTGGTGTAACCGGCGCGCCGCACCCGGTTGTACGCCTGCCGCACGCCGCGCATCGCCCGGCCGTCCAGGGTGAACTCGTCGGTCTCCACGATGGCTTCGTCGCCCAGTTCCAGCGCGTCCAGGCCGTGCCGGGCGTAGACGGTGCCGCCCTCCTCGCTGGCGCCCATCACGGCGGGGATCCAGGCGTGGTCGCGGGTCTCCACCAGCCAGGCGTCGATGGCGCCCGGCCATGCCTCGACGTCGCCGATCGGGTCGCCGGAGGCCAGGGCCACACCGCCGACCACGCGGTAGGCGACGGCGGCCTTGCCGCTGGGCGAGAAGATGACGGACTTGTCGCGGCGCAGCGCGAAGTAGCCGAGCGAGTCGCGGGCGCCGTGCCGGGCGAGCAGTTCGCGCAGCCGGTCCTCGTCGTCGCGGCTCTGGAGGTCCCGGCCGCGCGGGGAGCGGAAGAGCGCGTAGAGCACGGCGAGCAGCAGGCCGAGGCCCGCCAGGTTGAGGCCGCTGCTGACCCACGGGCTGATGTGCAGATTCGGCTCGATGTCGGAGTCGCGGCTCAGCGTCGTCAGCCGCAGCGCCACGTACCAGACGCGGTCGCCGACGCTGGCGCGCTCCGGGCCGACGGCCGTGACCAGGGTGGTGCCGACCAGGACCGACAGCAGCGCGCCGACGCCGAGGACGGCGAGCGCGAGCTGCGGGTTGGTGCGGTCGCCCTTGCCGTGGAATTCGCGGCGGCCGAGCGCGCCGAAGCACAGCACGGTCAAAGTGAGCGCGGTGGAGACCCAGTTGAACGGGTGCCGCCGCAGGTCGTCGTAGCACAGCGCCCACACCGACAGGGCCGCGTAGCCGCCGCACAGCGCCATGAAGACGATCCAGGCCACGCGCTTGTGGCGGGCCAGCATCATGGCCATGAAGAGCGTCGCGGCGGCCGAGCCGAAGCCCGCGAAGAGCATGAACGGCGTGAACAGCTCACCGGTGTTGTGGTTCGACATCTCCTGACGGATCGTCAGGGAGACGGCGGACAGCAGATCGACGACGCCGATCACCCGCAGGTACCAGATCGGCACCCGCGCGCTGCGCCGCGCCAGCGTCGAGGTCTCGCGCCGCGCGGGGCAGCGCACCGGGTCGGAACCGCCCGGTCGCCCCTGCCGCGGCCCCTCGCCGGTACTCGTACCCGTACCCGAATCCGTGCTCGTACCCATACGGGTACTCGTACCCGCCCGCGTGCCGGTACCCGCGACCGACGCCGCGGTGGTGGCGCTGCTCATCACTTCTGCCCTTCCGGAGGTACGGCGGCACAGGCTACCAACGCCGCGCGCCGCCGTACCCGCTGGCTCCTCGGGTTTTCCGGCCCCCCGCTCCGGCCGGTCGGCCGGGACGGAACACCCGTCCCGGCCGGCCCTCGTACCTCAGTCGACCTCCGCCACGGCCTGCGCGAACTGCGCCGCGTACAGCCGCGCGTACGCGCCCTTGGCCGCCAACAGCTCCTCGTGCGTGCCCTGTTCGACGATCGCGCCGGACTCCATCACCAAGATGACGTCGGCGTCGCGGATGGTGGACAGCCGGTGCGCGATCACGAAGCTGGTACGGCCGTGGCTGAGCTTGGCCATCGCCCGCTGGATCAGCACCTCGGTACGGGTGTCGACGGAGCTGGTCGCCTCGTCCAGTACCAGGATCGTCGGATCGGACAGGAACGCCCGCGCGATGGTGATGAGTTGTTTCTCACCCGCGCTGACCCCCGCGCCCTCGTCGTCGATCACCGTGTCGTAGCCCTCGGGCAGCGTGCGGATGAAGCGGTCCGCGTGCGCGGCGCGCGCCGCCTCCTCGATCTGCTCGGCGGTCGCCCCCTCGCTGCCGTAGCCGATGTTCTCCGCGATCGTGCCGCCGAACAGCCAGGTGTCCTGGAGGACCATGCCGATCGAGGAGCGCAGCTCCTCGCGGGAGAGCGTGGCCACATCGGTGCCGTCCAGGGTGATCCGGCCGCCGGACACCTCGTAGAACCGCATCAGCAGATTGACCAGCGTGGTCTTGCCCGCGCCGGTCGGGCCGACGATCGCGACGGTGTGGCCCGGCTCCACCTTCAGCGACAGATGGTCGATCAGCGGCTTGTCCGGGTCGTAGCGGAAGCTCACGTCCTCCAACGCTACCCGGCCCGGCACCGGCACCCGGGGGACGTCCCGCTTCGCCGGCTCCGCCGACTGCTCCTCGGCGTCGAGGAGTTCGAAGACCCGCTCGGCCGACGCGATGCCGGACTGGATCAGGTTCGACATGCTCGCCACCTGCGTCAGCGGCTGGCTGAACTGCCGCGAGTACTGCACGAACGCCTGGACGTCACCGATGGACAGCGCGCCCGACGCGACCCGCAGGCCACCGACGACGGCCACCAGCACGTAGTTCAGATTGCCGATGAACATCATCATCGGCTGGATCGTGCCGGAGATGAACTGCGCCTTGAAGCCCGAGCGGTACAGCGCCTCGTTCTGCTCCTCGAAGGCCGCCGCCGACTCCTCCGCGCGCCCGAAGACCTTCACCAGCGAGTGGCCGGTGTACATCTCCTCGATGTGCGCGTTGAGCTTGCCGGTGGTCTTCCACTGCTGGATGAACTGCGGCTGCGCGCGCTTGCCCACCCGCGTGGCCACCAGCAGCGTCACCGGCACGGTGACCAGCGCGATCAGCGCCAGCAGCCAGGAGATCCAGAACATCATGGCCAGCACGCCCACGATGGTCAGCAGCGAGTTCACCAGCTGGCCCATGGTCTGCTGCATCGTCTGGCCGATGTTGTCGATGTCGTTGGTGGCCCGGCTCAGCACCTCGCCGCGCGGCTGCCGGTCGAAGTACGACAGCGGCAGCTTCGCCAGCTTGTCCTCGACGTCGGAGCGCATCCGGAACATCGCCCGGTTGATCACCTTGGTCGCGGTGCGCATCTGGAAGACGCTGAAGACGGCCGCGGCCACGTACACCGCGAGGACCACCAGCAGCACCTTGCCGATGGCGTCGAAGTCCATGCCCTGGCCCGGCGTGAAACCGATGCCCTTGAGCATGTCGGCGACCCGGCCGTCACCGTGCGCGCGCAGCGCGTCGAGCGCCTGCTGCTTGGTGCCGCCGGGGAACCGCCGTCCGATCACCCCGGCGAAGATCAGGTCGGTGGCGTGACCGAGGATGCGCGGCCCGGTCACCGCGAGCGCGACGCTCGCCGTGCCGAGGACCAGCACCAGGCAGAGCAGGAAACGGTCGGGACGCATCAGACCCAGCAGCCGCTTCAGCGACCCGCCGAAGTCCATCGGCTTCTCGACCGGGCCGCCGCTCATGAAGCGCGCGGGCCCGCCCATCGGCCGCGGCGGGCGCTGCGCGGCGGCGGGCTTGTGCTCGTCGTCGCTCATCAGGCGGCCTCGGCTTCCGTGAGCTGGGACAGGACGATCTCCCGGTAGGTCTCGTTGTCGGTCATCAGCTCGGTGTGCGTGCCGGTGCCGACGACCCGGCCCTCGTCCAGGACGACGATCCGGTCCGCGTCACGGATGGTGGACACCCGCTGGGCGACGATCAGCACGGTCGCGGCGGCGGTCTCGTGCAGCAGCGCGCGGCGCAGCGCCGCGTCCGTCGCGTAGTCCAGCGCCGAGAAGGAGTCGTCGAAGAGGTAGATCTCCGGCTTGCGGACCAGGACCCGCGCGATGGCCAGGCGCTGCCGCTGCCCGCCGGAGACATTGCTGCCGCCCTGCGCGATGGGCGCGTCGAGCCCGCCGTCGAGCCGCTCCACGAAGTCCTTGGCCTGCGCCACCTCCAGCGCGTGCCACAGCTCCTCGTCGGTGGCGTCCGGTTTGCCGTACCGCAGGTTGGTCGCGACGGTGCCGGAGAACAGATACGGCTTCTGCGGTACGAGGCCGACGGTCTCGGCCAGCAGCGCGGGGGCCAGCTCCGCGACGTCCTCGCCGTCGACCAGCACCCGGCCGCCCGTCGCGTCGTACAGCCGCGGGATCAGGCCGAGCAGCGTCGACTTGCCGCTGCCGGTGGAGCCGATGATCGCGGTCACCTCACCGGGCCTGGCGACCAGGTCGACCCCGCGCAGGACGGCCGCCTCCGCGCCGGGGTAGGCGAACTCCACGCCGGTCAGCTCCAGGTCGCCGTGGCGGCGCAGGGTCAGCACGGGCGCGGTCGGCGGGATGACGCTGGACTCGGTGCCCAGCACCTCCTCGATGCGCTCGGCGCAGACCTCGGCGCGCGGCACCATCATGAACATGAAGGTGGCCATCATGACCGACATCAGGATCTGCATCAGATAGCTCAGGAACGCCGTCAGGGCGCCGATCTGCATCCCGCCGCTGTCGATGCGGTGCGCGCCGAACCACAGCACGGCGACGCTGGAGATGTTCACCACGCCCATCACCAGCGGGAACATCAGCGCCATCAGCTTTCCGGTGGCCAGCGACACATCGGTCAGACTGTCGTTGGCCTCGGCGAAGCGGCGCTGCTCGTAGTCGTCCTTGACGAAGGCGCGGATCACGCGGATGCCGGTGATCTGCTCGCGCAGCACCCGGTTCACGGTGTCCACGCGGGTCTGCATCGTGCGGAACAGCGGGCGCATCCTGCGGATGATCAGGCTGATCACGATGCCGAGCAGCGGCACCACGGCCAGCAGCAGCGACGACAGCGGCACGTCCTGGCCGAGCGCCATGATGATGCCGCCGACGCACATGATCGGCGCGGACACCATCAGCGTGAACGTCAGCAGCACCAGCATCTGCACCTGCTGCACGTCATTGGTGGTGCGGGTGATCAGCGACGGCGCCCCGAACTGCCCGACCTCGCGGGCGGAGAAGCTCTGCACCCGGTCGAAGACCGACGCGCGGATGTCACGGCCGACCGCCATCGAGGTCCGGGCGCCGAAGAAGACCGCGCCGATCGCGCAGCAGACCTGGACGACGGTCACCCCGATCATGACGCCGCCCAGCCCCACGATGTAGCCGGTGTCGCCCTTCACCACCCCGTTGTCGATGATGTCGGCGTTGAGCGTGGGCAGGTAGAGCGTGGCTATGGTCTGGACGAGTTGGAGCAGTACCAAGAGACCGATGGGTCGCTTGTACGGGCCCAGGTGGGCCCGCAGGAGTCTGATCAGCACACTGAAACCTCGGTGTCGGCGGTACGGGCGCCGCGTACCCGGCGGGACGTACGCAGGCGGCGGAAGGCGCGTACGGAGACGCAGCGCGGGGGAGGGGACGTTGCCCCGGCCCGCCGAGCTTTGCCCGCCCTTTGCCCGTCTTGATCGGCGGAGGATCTTATCTTCCGACACCGCCGGGCCGCATGGGATTAAAGCGAGGCAAAGGCCCCCGGGTGAGTCTGCTCGCGCACCGCGACGTACTGCTGACGCACCGCTGACCCCACGGCCGAGTCGTCGCCCGGCTCCAGCAGTTGCGTGGCCGCCTCGGCCCACGGCGGCGGCTCGGTCTGCGACTGCGAGCCGAGCACCGCGCCCAGCGACCAGGCGGCCTGCCGCGCGGCGCCCAGCGCCGCGTACTCGGCGGTCGGCGGTACGACGACCTGTGTGCCGAACAGCGCGGGCGCGATGGCGCGCACCGCGGGCAGCTCGCCCGCCGCGCCCAGCAGGAACACCCGGCGCACCTCGACGCCCTTGTTGCGCAGCACGTCCAGCGCGTCCGTCAGCCCGCACAGCATGCCCTCGAAGGCGGCCCGCGCCAGGTGCTCCGGCTTCATCGAGTCGCGCCGCAGCCCGGCCAGGGTCCCCGCGGTGTGCGGCAGATCGGGCGTCCGCTCGCCCTCCAGATACGGCAGCAGCACCAGTCCGTACGCGCCGGGCGTGGACTGGAGCGCCAACTCGGACAGCCCGGCCAGGTCGGTGCCCAGCAGATCGGCGGTGCCGCGCAGCGTACGGACGGCGTTGCGCACCTGCACCACCGGCAGATGGCGGCCGGTCGCGTCGGCGAAGGCGGTGACCGTACCCGTCGGGTCCTTCAGCGCCTCGTGGTGGACGGCGAAGACGGTGCCCGCCGCGCCCAGGGAGACCACCGCGTCGCCGGGGCCGAGGCCCAGGCCCAGGGCGGCGGCCATGTTGTCGCCGGTGCCCGCGGAGATCAGCAGGCCCTCGGGGGTCTGTCCCGCGGGTTCGGCGGGGGCCAGTACGTCGGGGAGCGCCACCTGGTGGCCGAGCGCCCGCTCGACCAGATCCGTGCGGTACTCGCCGGTGGCCGCCGACCAGTAGCCGGTGCCCGAGGCGTCGCCGCGGTCGGTCGTACGGCGCGCGGGCCGCCCCAGCAACTGCCACACCAGCCAGTCGTGCGGGAGCATCACCTGCGCTATGCGCGTGGCCGTCTGCGGTTCGTGCTGCGCGATCCAGCGCAGCTTCGCCACCGGATACGCGGCCTGCGGCACCGAGCCGACCGCCTCGGCCCACCCGGCCGCCCCGCCCAGCTCGTCGGTGAGGTCCACGGCCTGCGCCTGCGCCCGCTTGTCGCCGCGCAACAGGGCTGGGCGTACGGCCACCCCGCCCGCGTCCAGGGCCAGCAGCCCGTGCTGCTGCCCGGAGATGCCTATCGCCTGCACCCCTTCGAGGACGCCGTCCTTGGCCGCCTCGCCCAGCGACAGCAGCCACGCCTGCGGGTCGATCTCGGTCGGCTTCTCGCCGTCGTCCAGAGGGTGCGGCGCATGGCCCTGCCTGAGTACCGCCCCGGTCTCGCTGTCGCACACGACGACGGTCGTACCGGTGGTGGAGCTGTCTATGCCCGCGACTTTCCCCATGGACGAGATGATGCCCCACGGGGGGCGGGTACGGGGTGACAGCTGTGCATCAGGTTGCGTCAGGTGTTCGAGAAACGGGCGGGATGCGGCGGGATGCGGGCGGGGATGCCCTTCCTCAGGTGTTGGAGGTGCCCCAGTCGTCCTCGGGCGGCGCGCTGCGGTCGCGCAGTGCCTTCACCCGCTCGGTCACCGACTCCGGCAGCCGGTCGCCGACCTTCGCCGTCACCGTGTCCGCGGCCTTCACCGCGGCGTTCCTGCCGGTCTGCGCGGCGCTCTCCGCCGCGTTGCGCACCGCCGGGTTCTGCGCGACGCGCTGCGCGCTCTTGCGCAACTGCTCGTACCGCTCGCGCCCGGCGCGCGCGCCGAGCACATAGCCGACGACGGCTCCACTGATGAACGTCAGCCGGTAGCGCATGGGCTCCACCCTCTTTCCGTCGGACACGTCAGGCATAGGACAAGTCGGGCCAAGGTGCCGTGTGCTGCGCGCCTACCCTGTGCAGCCGGGTGACAACCCTGGCGCAACTGGTTGGCGGAGCACCCCCTCACTTGCGCTAATGTATGTGTCGCAGCGAACGCGCGCCGTCCGGGGACACCCTGACGAGTGCATTCGGTGCACGCAGAGCGATCCCCTGTAGCTCAATTGGCAGAGCAGCCGGCTGTTAACCGGCAGGTTACTGGTTCGAGTCCAGTCGGGGGAGCTCGGTCCCCTGTAGCTCAATTGGCAGAGCAGCCGGCTGTTAACCGGCAGGTTACTGGTTCGAGTCCAGTCGGGGGAGCGCCGGATCAGGACCCCGTTGGGGTCCTTTTTCATGTCCCGGGGAACCAACTCCCCGCCCCCGCGAGTCCACCCAATGACGCGTCTGTGACCCGCGAGGGCGACAGATCGTATGAGCAGCTATGCTGCGGCAGACGGCGCGCGAGGCGCACCGTACGGGGCGGTAGCTCAGCCGGTTAGAGCAGCGGACTCATAATCCGTCGGTCGTGGGTTCGAGTCCCACCCGCCCCACCCTGCGCCGTGCCGCGAAGCCGGCACTTCGCGGACGGTCTCCGGGGGCGGCGATCATGGCGCCGACACCCCCCGCGCGAGCATCCGTCCGAGTGGCGTCCGCGGCACGTCCTTGACGGGGCCGGGTGCGGTCGCCCGTGGCGGCCTCGTGGCACAACTCGGCGGGGGTCAGGGCTGATCGGCGTGAGACCGCGCGG
The DNA here is from genome assembly GCF_055559175.1 of Streptomyces sp. NPDC024632. NCBI lineage: Bacteria > Bacillati > Actinomycetota > Actinomycetes > Kitasatosporales > Streptomycetaceae > Streptomyces > Streptomyces sp. NPDC024632. Next base: position 211,665 of record NZ_JBVHLD010000003.1, on the reverse strand, counting down.
CGCGGCCCCGCTTTCCGCGTGCGCGGGGCGCGGGGCGCGGGTCAGGCCGGCCAGGTGCCGGTGAGCCGCCGGGTGGCGGTGGCGCCGCTCCGGCTGACCGCCGCCTTCACGACGGCGAAGATCAGCCCGTGCAGCGCGGCCGCGATCAGGACCTCCTTCCAGGCGCGCTCCTCGTCCAGCGCGTCCGGGGTGTCGTCGTCGTGCCCGACCACCTTCCACATCTGCTTGAAGGCGGCTCCGGCCAACGCGCCACTGGCCACGCTGAGCAGGAGACCGACCGGGCGGTAGACGATCTTCGCGGCGTTCACTTGCGGCCCCTCTTCCAGCGGACGGTGAAGAACACCACGGCGGCGCCGATCGCCGCGGCGACGGCCGCGCCGGGGCGGCGCTTGACGGCGTCGGCGGCCTGCTGGGTCTTCTCGGCCAGGGGCTCGGGGGTCTTCTCGCTGACCTTGGCGGCCACTGCCGCGGTGCCCTCAGCGATCTTGGCCGAGGCGGCGGCGGCCTTCTCCCGCACCGGTTCCGGCGTCTTGTCACGGACCAGCGCGCCGACTTCGGCCGCCTTCGCCCGGGCCGAGGCCGACGCGTCGGCCGCCGTGTCCTGAGCGGTGTCCTGGGCCTCGTCCTTCGTGGTCTGGGCGCGGTCCTTCAGCTCGGTGACCTTGCTCTGGACCTTGTCCTTGACCTCGGCGGCCTTGTCGCCGACCTTGTCCTTGACCTCGGTGGCCTTGTCCTTCGCCTGGGCGGCCTTGTCGCCGACCTCGTCCTTGATGTCGGCGGCCTTGTCCTTGGCGCGGGCCTTTACGTCGGCCTTGGCGGCCAGTTCCTCCACCGTCTCGCCGAGCTGCTCACGGGTGCTCTCCACCTGGGCGCGCAGTTCCTCGGGGGTGGACGGGTCCTTCTCGTCATGCGGGTCGATGGTCATCGCTTCGTCTTTTCCTTGATGGTGGCGACATCGGCCTTGACACCGGCGATCGCCTGCTCGGGAGCCGGCGGCGTCGCGCGGCTCACTTCCTTCTTCCCCGCCAGCGCCAGCGTGGCGGCGAGCGCCAGCAGCGCCACCGCGACGATCAGCGCCGACAGCCACACCGAGAACGTGAGGGCGAGCGCCGCGACCGCCGTGGCGGCCAGCGCCTCCAGACCGATGAAGGCCAGCAGCCCCGCACCGCCGAACAGCCCGCCGCCCATGCCGAACCGTTTGCCCTTCTGGGCCATCTCGGCCTGGGCGAGCCGCATTTCCTCGCGCACGAGCTGCGACATCTGCTGTGTCGCGCGCGACACCAGCTCACCGACCGACGGCTCGCCCGAGCCGTCCGCCGCTCCGGAGCCGTCCCCTGCCGCCCGAGTTCCGACGGGATCCATCACCACTCACCGGTCCTTCCGTCTCCTACGCGCCCGGCTACCCGGGCCGGACGGGCGCACACGCGCTTCGGCAGGCGGCCGCGTGCCGGGCACATCGGTTCGGCTCGGGCGGGGGACGTACGGGGAAGGCGCGGGCACCCTCAGGCGAAGGTGTTCTTGTAGAAGAGGCTCGCGTCGAAGCTGGGATCGGTCGTGGTGCCGGTCTTGCCGGAGAAGCCGAAGGTGAGGCGGGGCTGGCCGTCGGCCACCCAGATTGCGCAGCCCTGCGGCTCGCGGCCCGGGATCGTCGCCCCCGCGGTGGGGCGGAAGACCTCGCCGTGCCCGCCCCCGGCGTCGTTCATGCTCACGGCGGCGAGGTAGGACGGGCCGCCCGACCTGCCGTAGAGGAGGTAGGCGTACTCGCCGTACAGGGTGACGCCCTGGAAGGCGGCGTCGTCCGGGATCTTCAGTTGGGCGTTGGTGGGCAGCGCGCGTTCGGCCTTCCTGTCGTCCTGGGAGAGCCGTCCCGCCACCGCGTCCGCCAGCGGGAAGACCACCAGCCGCCAGGGGTTGGGCGAGGTGGACTGGGTGGCGTAGCGGACCAGCAGCATGTTGTTGACGGGGTCGATCGCGGGGCGGGGCAGGCCCGCGTAGGTGGTGATGGTGGGCGTACGGTCCTGGATCGGGATCACCGACGGGTTGCCGTAGGTGAGGGTGATGCCCTCGGTGTAACGGAACCGGGTGAGCCGGTAGCCGCTGTCCTCGTACGCCCCCTTGGCGACGTTGTAGTTGTCGCCCTCGATCCACAGGTACGGCGCGGAACCGGCGCCGGTGGGTTCGACGGCCATCGAGGAGCCGTGGCCGAACTGGTGCAGGGCCATGGTGCCGAGCACGTTGCCCGCCAGGTCGGTGCGGACGATCCAGATGTCGCCGTAGTGGATGTGCGCCTTTGACGGGTCCCCGTCGTCGGAGTCGTTCTCGTTGTCCCCGGGGCGGTGCTGGGCGAAGTAGATGTGGCCGTTGACGTTGTCGTAGGCGAAGGACTGCATGGCCCAGGACGTCTCGTGCAGCCGCTTGCGCCACAACACCTGGTCCCCGCCGCCCTCCAGCGAGAAGGGCGCGGTGACCGGCAGGTCGGCGGCGCCCGGTCCCGCGGCGGCGAGGACTCCGGCCGCGCCGAGCGCCCCGGCGGCCGTGAGGCCCGCCCCCGCGCGCAGCAGCCCCCGGCGGCTCTCACGCTGCGCTACACGCTCTGCCCCGAACTCTGACCGGCGCTGACCGAACGCCGACCGAGGGCTGACCGGCGCTGAAAGGCGCTTACCGGGGGCGCGGAGGGGCCGGCCGCGCGTCTGCCCCGGAGTGGGATGGATTACACCCGGGGGGTCCGGGGGATGGGCTCGGCGTATACCGGGCGTTTATCGGATCGTGGATATGTTTGCGCCCATGCCCAGCACGCCTCCGGCTCCCGATTCCGCGTTCGCCGACGCGGCCGAGCTCAATGCCCGGATACGTCGGCTCAGCGCGGGTCGCACCTCGTGGACCCCGGACGAGCTGACGGAACTGGCCCGCCTCCAGGCGGAGTGGCAGCTCGCGGTGGAAGGCGAGTCGGAACAGGTCTGACCCCGGACCGCGGCGGTACGGGGCCGGACCCGTACCCGTACCCGTACGTGACGTACCCGTACGTGACTCCCTGACTACGCCGTCGCGCCGCGCTCGCCCAGCGACGACAGCAGCTGGAGCTTCTCGTAGGAGTCGGTGCCGGGGGTGGCGGTGAAGACCAGGAGGGTCTGGGACTGGGCGGGGTCCTGGAGGACCTGGCAGTGCAGGTGGAGGATGCCGACCTCGGGGTGACGGATCCGTTTGAGGTCGTCGGGGTGGCGGACGCCGATCTCGTGGGCGCTCCAGAGGGTGGCGAATTCGGGGCTCACGGCGAGCAGGGCGTCGACGAGGGCGGCGGCCCGCGAGCCGGGGCCCTGGCGGGAAAGCGTCTCGCGCAGCCCGGCGGTGAAGATCCGGCTGTGCGTGGGGTGGTCGGCCTCGGGGTAGATGCGGCGGGTGACGGGGTCGGTGAACCAGCGGTAGCCGAAGCTGCGGGCCATCCCGTTGTGCCTGGTCTCGTCGCCCAGCAGGGCGAGCGCCATCCGGGTCTGCGTCAGCGTCTCGCCGAGATCCGTCATGACCTGCGCGGGAGTGTCGTCCAGACGCCCGAGAATCCGCATCAGACCGGGGCTGACGTGGTCGCTGCCCGATCCGCGCTCCGGGGCGCTGTGCCCCGCCATCCGGAAGAGGTGGTCGCGCTCGTCGAGCGAGAGATGCAGGCCGCGCGCGATGGCGCCCAGCATCGGCGCGGACGGCTGCGGGCCGCGGGCCTGCTCGATCCGGCTGTAGTAGTCGGTCGACATGCCGGACAGCGCGGCGACCTCCTCGCGCCGCAGCCCCCGCGTACGCCGCCGCGGCCCGCGCGGCAGCCCCACGTCCTCGGGTTGCAGCGCCTCACGCCGGGTGCGCAGGAAGTCCGCCAGCTGTTCTCGGTCCATGACCCCAGTCTCCCGCCTGTCCGGTCGCGGTCTTCCGCCTGTACGTCCGCGCCCTTCCGCCTGTCCAGTCGCGGTCTCCCGCCTGTACGTCCGCGCCCTCCCGCCCGCACGGCCACGGCTTCCCCCCCGCACGGCCACGGCTTCCCCCCCGCACGTCCCCGGCTCAGCTCTCGGCGGCCACGCCGTCCGGGAAGCGCACCCCGGCCAGCTCCTCCGACACCTGCCAGACCCGCCGCGCCTCCTCCTCGCTCCGCGCCGACCGGTACAGCGGCTGCTCCACCACGGGGCCGGTCAGATGCCCGAGGCCGCCGGGACCGTAGAAGGCGCCGCCGACCGCCCCCGGCGCGGTCGCCGCGTACAGCACCGGCCGCAGCCCGTCGTCCACGGTCTGCACGAACAGCCCGAGCCTGGACTGCCAGCGGAAGGCGCGGTCCATCCAGGTCGTCCGCTTCGCGCGGCCCAGATTCGGCCCGGCCGTCTGGAGATTGGTCGAGGTCAGGCCCGGATGCGCGAGGGTGCTGGTGATGCCCCAGCCGCCCGCGACGCTGCGCCGGTGCAGTTCCAGGCCGAACATCAGCACCGCCAGCTTCGACTGGCTGTAGACCTTCATCGGCGCGTAGCCGCGCTCCGCCTGGAGGTCGTCCCAGGCCAGCGCCCCCTGGCGGGCGCCGATGCTCGACTGGGTCGCCACCCGGGCGCCGCCCGCGGCGCGCAGCAGCGGGAGCAGACGCGCGGTCAGCGCGAAGTGCCCGAGGTGATTCGTCGCGAACTGCAACTCCAGGCCGTCCGCGGAGGTCTGCCGGGTCGCCGGGGTCATCACCGCCGCGTTGTTGACGAGGATGTCGACCGGCCTGCCCTCGGCGACCAGCGTCCGGCCGAGCGCGGCGACCGACTCCAACGACGCCAGGTCCAGCTCCCGCGTGGACACCCGCGCGCCGGGCACCTCGGCCCGGATCCGTTCCACGGCCGCCGCGCCCTTCGCCGCGTTCCGCACCGGCAGCACGACCTCCGCGCCCGCCCGCGCCAGCCGCCCGCCGAGCCCCCGCCCGATCCCGTCGCTCCCGCCCGTGACGACGGCGAGTTTTCCGCTGAGATCGGGCACGGCGGTGTCCAGTGCGTTCTTACGTGTCATGACGGTTCGCTCCTGACGGTGAGTGGGGGCGGGCGATGCCGCATTCGCGGGGGCGGGCGAGCGCTTTCCAGCGGAGGGGGGAGGGGTGGGGAGGAACACAGAGGGACGGCGTGCGGATACGTATCCCGTGCGGCGGGCGAGGGAACCGCCAGGTCGGAGGAGCAACCCGCCCGGCTGGAGCGGGAACCCGCCGGGTCGGAGCGGGAACCCGTCGGGTCAGAGCAGGAACCCGCCCGACGCCTCGATCCGCTGTCCCGTGATCCACCCGGTCCCGTCGGACAGCACCGCGGCGATCACCCCGCCGATGTCCTCGGCGGTCCCGACCCGGCCGAGCGCGGCCTGGCCGGAGAGCGCGGCCCTGACGCCTTCGTCGTCCCGCATGAAGCCCCCGCCGAAGTCGGTGCCGGTGGGGCCGGGCGCGACGGCGTTCGCGGTGATGCCGCGCGGACCCAGCTCCTTGGCCAGATAGCGGGTGAAAACCTCCACGGCGCCCTTCATCGACGCGTACGCCGACAGGCCCTCGCTGGTGAAGCGGGTCAGCCCGGTGGAGAGGTTGACGATCCGGCCGCCGTCGGCGAGCAGCGGGACCAGCCGCTGGGTGAGGAAGTAGACGCCCTTGAAGTGGACGTTCAGCATCGTGTCGAAGCCCTCCTCGGTGGCTTCGAGGAAGGGTTCCGTCACGGCGGAGCCCGCGTTGTTGACGAGGTAGTCGAAGTCCGACCGCCCCCAGCCCTCCTTGAGCAGCCGCCGCACCTCGTCGGCGAAGTCCGCGAATCCGGCGGTCCGCGCGGTGTCCAGGCGGAGCGCGTACGCGGTGCGGCCGAGCGCCCTCGCCTCGGCGACCACGGCAGCCGCCTCGTCCTCGTGCGACCGGAAGGTGATGATCGGATCGACGCCGTCCGCGGCGAGCCGCAGCGCGGTGGCGCGGCCGAGCCCGCGGTTGGCGCCGGTGACGATCGCGATCCTGGCCGGTGCGGTGCTGTCCGTGGTCGTGCCGGTGGTCGTGTCCGTGTGCGTGGTCATGACTCCAGCGTGGGCGGCGGCGACGGCCGGATGAAGGCCCCACTTGTCCAGGGATCGCCGATCCCACCTTGAGCGGGGAGCGGCCCGCGCGGCCCGCGCACATTCGGTGTCACCTGGTGTCACCTGGTGTCCTTTTTACCCAATACGGAACCGGAGCATAGAGACTTCGCGGGCCCCGATCCGCAGGATAGGTATGCCTAAGTCAGGCCAGGCACACCTAAGCACGGGTCCGGGAGGACGAACATCGATGTGGGACGACGCGTTTCCGAGCTTCCTGATCGGACTCAGGGAAGGTCTCGAAGCCGGGCTGATCGTCTCGATCCTGGTGGCCACCCTGGTGCGCGGCGACGCCAAGTCCCGGCTCCCGCAGGTGTGGACGGGCGTCCTGGCCGCCATCGCCCTGTCGATGAGCTTCGGGGCGGTCCTCACCTTCACCGCCGCGAATCTGTCGGCGACCGCGCAGGAGGCGTTCGGCGGCACGCTCAGCGTCGTGGCCGTCGCCTTCGTCACCGCGATGGTCTTCTGGATGCGCCGCTCGGCCCGCAATCTGTCCGGTGAGATCCGGGAGAAGGTGACGGCCGCGCTCGCCATGGGCGGCGGCATGCTGATCCTCACCTCCTTCCTCGCGGTCGGCCGCGAGGGCCTGGAGACCGCGCTCTTCCTGTGGACCACCGCCCGCGCCGCGGGGGAGTCCGGCGGCCCGCTGGCCGGCGCCGCGATCGGCCTGGTGCTGGCCGCGGGGCTCTGCTGGGGCCTGTACCGGCGGGTGCTCAAGATCAATCTGAGCCGCTTCTTCACCGCGACCGGCGCCGTCCTGATCGTCATCGCCTCGGGCGTCCTCGGCTACGGCCTGCGCGACCTCCAGGAGGGCGGCGTGATCGCCGGGAAGACGGCGTACGCCTTCGACCTCAGCGCGCACATCGACGCCGGTTCCTGGTACGCCGCCCTCCTCCAGGGCGTCCTCAACCTCACCCCGGCCATGACCTGGCTCCAGGTCGCCGCCTACGTCGGCTACCTCGCGATCGTCATGACGCTGTTCGTACGCGGCCTGCGCAAGCCCGCGTCCGCGCCCGTATCCAAGAAGGCGGCCGAGGCACCGACGGCCGAGGCACCGGCGTCCGAGCCGACCGCGGCGGAGACGGCGCCCGCTTCCGCACCGGCCCCCGCCGCCGCACCGGACCCGGCCCCTGTGCCCGGTGTCACGGCGGCGCCCGCCCGCACCCGCTCCCGTCCCGTATGGCTGCTCCCGGCCGCCGTCGTCGCGATCCCCGCCGTGATCGGCGGCCTGGTCGTGGCCTTCGGCGACGGCAAGCCCGCGGGAGCGCAGACCGTCGCCGTCTCGCCGACCGAGTGCGGCAAGGGCTTCAGTGCCCCCAAGCCCGGCCGCCGGACCTTCTCGATGCGCAACACCGGCGACAAGGCGTCCGAGGTCTATCTGATCAACCCCGCCACCAACGCCGTCTACGGCGAGATCGAGGGCCTGGCCCCCGGCACCACCCGCGACCTGGTCGCCACCGTCGGCAGCGGCGAATACGCCTGGCGCTGCGTGCCGACCAGCGGCAAGGCGGTCACCTCGACGTCCGTACGGGTCTCCGGCGGCAGCACCACCAAGGCCGTCCTGCCGCTGGCCGCGTCCGAACTCCAGCCGCCGCTCGCGTCGTACCGCGCCTATGTGAACACCGGGCTCGGCACGCTGGTCGGCCAGACCGGCACACTGACGGCCGACCTCGCGGCGGGCGACCTCACCGCGGCGCGCGCCGACTGGCTCACCGCGCACGACACGTACTCCGCGCTCGGCGCCGCCTACGGGACCTTCGCCGACTTCGACGCGAGGATCAACGGCCGCAAGGACGGGCTGCCCGGCGGCGAGAAGGACCCGTCCTTCACCGGCTTCCACCGCATCGAGTACGGGCTGTGGCACGGCGAGTCCGCGGCCTCGCTCAGGCCGCTCGCCGTCCGGCTCGGCGCCGACGTGGCGGGCCTGCGCAAGGCGTTCCCCACGCAGGACTTCGACCCGTCCGACCTGCCGCTGCGCAGCCACGAGATCCTGGAGAACACCCTCCAGTTCGAGCTGACCGGCGACACCGACGAGGGCAGCGGGACGAATCTGGCGACCGCGAACGCCAACCTGGCCGGTACGAAAGAGCTGTTGGCGGTGCTGCGGCCGCTGATCACCCGGCGGGACCCGCGGCAACTGGCCCTGATCGACGCGGATATCGCCCGCCTCCAGAGGCTGCTCGACGGCGCGCACAAGGGCGCCGCCTGGACCCCGGTCGGCTCGCTCGACGCGGCGGCCCGCGCGACGATCGACGGCGCGACCGGTCAGCTCCTGGAAGACCTCGCGCCCGTCCCCGACCTGCTCGAAATCCGGAAGTCCGCATGAGGCGCGAGGACCGTACGGCGCCAGGACCCGAACAACTCCCCGAAGGGAAGCAGCAGATGCCCGCCGACTCCACCCGACCCGAAGGCCACGAGGGCTACGGCGGTGACGCGGCGGGCGGCGGCACCTGCCCGATGGGCGCGGGTCGCAGGTCCTTCGTGAAGACCGCGCTCGGCGCGGGCGCGGGCGCGGCGGCGCTCGCGGGCGGCGGTCTCGCGCTGAGCACGGCGGCCGGCGGCAGCAGCGCCCAGGCGGCCGACGCGGGTCAGCGCGGCCAGGCCGCGGCGGTGGACTTCCACGGCGCGCACCAGGCGGGCGTCATCACCCCGCAGCCCGCCGCGGCGACCTTCGTCTCGCTGAACGTCATCGCGGACACCAGGGCCGAACTCGCCGACCTGTTCAGGACGATCACCGAGCGGGCCCGCTTCCTCACCGCGGGCGGCACCCCCGACGACCTGGGCGTCGGCGCGCCGCCGTCCGACAACGGCATCCTCGGCCCGACCGTCCCCGCCGACGCGCTCACCGTCACCGTCGGCGTCGGCTCCTCGCTCTTCGACGACCGCTACGGCCTCGCGGGCGCCAAGCCGCGCCGCCTCACCCCGATGCGGACCTTCCCCAACGACAACCTCCAGGCCGCGCAGTGCCACGGCGACCTGTCGTTGCAGATCTGCGCGGGCAGCACGGACACCGTCCTGCACGCGCTGCGCGACATCGCCCGGCACACCCGCGGCGGCATGCAGATCAAGTGGCGCGTGGACGGCTTCCAGAACGCGCCCCGGCCGACCGGCGCGCAGCGCAATCTGCTCGGTTTCAAGGACGGCATCGCCAACCCGGACGTGCGCTCCGGCCGGGAGATGGACCGCCTGGTGTGGGTGACGGACGCGCTCGGTGAGCCCGCGTGGGCGGCGGGCGGCAGCTACCAGGCGATCCGGATCATCCGGATGCTGGTGGAGTTCTGGGACCGGGTCTCGCTCACCGAGCAGGAGTTGATGTTCGGCCGCCGCAAGGACACCGGCGCGCCGCTGGACGGCGCGAAGGAGACCGACACCCCGCTCTACGCCAAGGACCCGCAGGGCAACGCGATCCCGCTGGACGCGCACATCAGGATGGCCAACCCGCGCACCGCCAGGACAGACGACTCCCGCATCCTGCGCCGCGGTTACAACTACGACCGGGGCGTGGACGCGGTCGGCAACCTCGACATGGGGCTGGTCTTCTGCTGCTACCAGCAGGACGTACAGCGGCAGTTCGAGGCCACCCAAACCCGGCTGATCGACGAGCCGCTGGTCGACTACATCTCCCCGGTCGGCGGCGGCTACTTCTTCGTGCTGCCCGGCGTCCGCGACACCAAGGACTGGCTCGGCCGCGGCCTGCTCTCCGCCTGAGCCTCCGCCCGACCCTCCGCCTGACATTCCGTCAGCACGCCGTCGGGCCGGGCGGATCAGGTGCCGTCCGCCTCTCCTCATCTGACGGTCCGTCAGGCATGCTGTGCCCGTGCCGGATTCCGGTGGGACCGGCGGCCGAGGAGGCGGGCATGGCGGTGGACAGGGCGGCGGACGGGCCGACGGATACGTCAACAGGTACGGACGGGACGGCGATCGAGGACGCGCTGTTCATCGGCGGGCGGTGGACCGCCCCGGAGCGCGGGCACTACGACGTCCTGAACCCGGCCACCGAGCGCGTGGTCGGGCGGGCGCCGGAAGCGAGCCCGGAACAGGCGCTCGCGGCCACCGCCGCCGCCCGGCAGGCGCTCGACGGCTGGTCGCGCACCCGCCCGGAGGAGCGCGGCCGGATACTGGAGCGCGCCGGGCGGATCATCCTGCGCGAACTGAAGCCGTACGCGGCCCTGGCGGGCGCCGAGAGCGGCGCCACCGCCGCGACCGCCCGCGGCATGCAGGTCGGCGTGGCCGCCGCCCGCTTCCTGCGATACGCGCGCGGCGCGCTCGAACCCACCGAGACCGCGCTGCTCCCGCAGCTCAACGAGGCGTCCGCGATGGGCGCGGGCGGCGTCTTCGGCGCGCTGGCGGTCCGGCAGCCGGTCGGCGTCGTCGCCTGCGTCACGTCCTACAACAACCCCTGGGCGAATCCGGCGGGCAAGGTCGCGCCCGCGCTCGCGATGGGCAACACCGTCGTGGTCAAACCCGCCCCGCAGGACCCGCTGTCGGTCTACCGGATGGCGGAGGCGCTGACCGAGGCCGGGCTGCCGCCGGGTGTGCTCAACGTGGTGACCGGCTCGGGCGCCGACGTCGGCGAGGCGGTCGTCGGGTCGCCCGACACCGACATGGTGAGCTTCACCGGCTCCACGGCCGTCGGGCAGCGCATCGCGGAGACCTGCGGTCGCGGTATGAAACGGCAGTTGATGGAACTCGGCGGCAAGGGCGCCGCGCTGGTCTTCGACGACGCCGACCTCGACTCGGCCGTCGCCGGGATCGGCACCACCTTCAGCTTCTACAGCGGCCAGATCTGCACCGCCCCCACCCGCGTACTGGCCCAACGCGCGGTCTACCCACGGCTGGTGGAGCGACTGGCCGGGTACGCGCGACGGCTCGTCGTCGGCGACCCCGCCCAACCCGCCACCGTCGTCGGCCCGGTCATCTCCGCCGCCCACCGCGACCGCGTCGAGGCGTATGTCGCGCTCGGCCGCAAGGAGGGCGCCACCCTGCTGGCGGGCGGTGAACGCCCGCCGCTGGAAAGGGGGTTCTACGTCGCCCCCACACTGCTGGCCGACTGCGCGCCCGACATGCGGGTGGTCCGCGAGGAGATCTTCGGGCCCGTCGTCGTGGTGCTGCCGTTCGACGACGAGGACGAGGGCGTCGCGCTCGCCAACGACAGCGACTACGGCCTGATCGACTACGTGTGGTCCGCCGACGTGCCCCGCGCCTTCCGGGTCGCGCGGCGGCTGCGCGCGGGCGGCGTCGGGATCAACACCGTGGGCCGCAACATGGAGGCGCCCTTCGGCGGCTTCAAGCGCAGCGGCGTCGGCCGGGACGTGGGGTCGTACGCGCTGCACGCCTACAGCGAGACGCAGAGTCTCGTCTGGCCCGGCTGAGCCGCCGCCGGGCATCGGCCCGACGCTGTACAGACCGCCCCGACCTGGCCTGAGCTGCGGCGACTTGTCCGCAGGGGAGTTTCCTGGCGAAGCCGGGACAAGCGGAACTCCGGGGTTCCGCCGCACCGCGACGGTCCCCTACAGTCCATCCGCCATGAACTACTGCCACACGTGCCGACGACACCTCAACGGCGCCTTCTCCTGCCCCGGATGCGGCGCGATCGCGGACCGGTCGGGGCTGCCCGACGAGGCCGACACGGCGCAACTGCCGCCGGTCACCGAGGAGGCCGCCGCAGGGGACGGCGCCGACCCGGCGCCGCCCGCGAGCGCGGCGACACCGGTGGCCCCCGTCGAGGGCTCCCTCGTGGACGACCTCCTCAGGGACTCGGGCCTCGGCCCGGACGCGGGCCCCGCCGCCGTCCCGGCCGCTCCCGCCCCGGCCGCCGCCGAGCCCGAGCCCGGCGGCGCGGGCACGGGCACCGGCAGTGCCGTCGGAGTCGGCCCCGGCGTCGGCGAGGGCCCGGACACGGACCCCGGCACGGCGGGCGACGACAGCGCGTACGGCGGGACGTACACCTCCCCGTACGCCGACCCGTACGTCCCCGCGTACGGCGAAGCCCCGCGACGGGACGCCCCCACTGCCCTGGCCGACAGCCTGCTCGGAGCCGGTGGCGGCGACTACCGCGAGGACCACGACCTGCGCGGGACCGCCAGGCGCCGCCGCGGCCGTCACCAGCGGGCGGCGATCCTCGGCGTCGGCGCGGTCGCGGTCGTCGGCTCGCTGACGATGTTCGGCGTCGCGGCCTTCTCCGGCGGCTCGCCGAGCCCGTCCACCGATCCCGGCCCCGGCGTCTCCGCGGTCTCCCCCTCGCCCGACGCGCCCCGGCCGTCCACCGGCGCGAGCGGCACCCCCGGCGTCCCGAAGGGCGGCGGCCGGACCAGCGGCAGCGCGTCGCCCTCGGCGTCCGACAAGGCGTCCGGCTCGCCGTCGGCGTCGGCCTCGCGTTCCGAGAGCGCGCCCGCGTCCAGCCCGGCGGGGAAGCCCTCGCACACCGCGAGCGCGTCGCCGTCGAGGACGACCGCCGCGCCGCCGACCACGACCGCGCCGCCGTCCTCGCCCGCGACACCGTCGCCGACGTGCACGCATGTGCTCTGGTGGTGCCAGTAGGGTCCCCGCGGGGACGGATCAGCGGGCCTCAGCCGTCGCCGTCGCCCGGCTCGCGGCCCGTGCCCGGGGCGTCACCGAGACTGTGGTCGCGGTGCGCGCCGTCCGCCGGGTCGTCGCCCAGCATCTGCCGCAACAGGTCGCGCAGCATGGTGCGTTCCTGTTCGGAGAGCCCGGCGAGCGGTTCACGGGCGAAGTCCAGGGAGTCGCGGAGTTTGTCGGCGACGGCGTGGCCCTCGGCGGTGGCCGCGGCCAGCTTGATCCGGCGGTCGGCCGGGTCGGTACGGCGCTCGGCCAGCCCCCTGACCTCCAGCCGGTCGATGATGCCGGTCACATTGGACGGCTCGCACTTCAGCCAGCGGGCGATCCGCCGCATGGGCAGCGGCCCCGAATTGAGCAGCGCGAGCACCTTGGCCTGCGCGCCGGTCAGCCGGTGGCGGGCGGCGGCCGACTCGTACTCCTGGTGGTAGCGGGCGGCGACGGTGCCGATCAGGCCGACGACCTCGACGGTCAGGGGATCGCTTCGGCGACGTGTCATGACCAACAGTTTACCCAAATGTTTGACATCATGAAACATCAAGGTCCATGGTTAGTTCAGCACCTGAATCATTTCCATGGTTGATCAGCGGTTGATCAGTGATCGACGCCGACCAGTGGTCGAACCGTCGCCGAAGGAGGACTTCCCCCATGCCGAAGAGCCGTGAATGGCACCTGGTCGCCCGCCCCCAGGGCTGGCCGGTGCCGGAAGACTTCGCGCTGGTCGAGACCGACGTCCCCGAGCCGGGCCCCGGCCAGATCCTGGTCCGCAATCTGCACCTGTCGGTCGACCCGTACATGCGCGGCCGGATGAACGAGGCGAAGTCGTACGCGCCGCCGTACGAGCTGAACCAGCCGATGCACGGCGGCGCCGTCGGCCGGGTCGTGGCCTCGCGGGCCGAGGACTTCGCGGTCGGCGACCATGTGCTGCACGGCCTCGCCTGGCGGGAGTACGCCCTGGTGGACGCCGCGCGCGCCGTCCGGGTCGACCCGGACCAGGCGCCGCTCACCGCGTATCTCGGAGTCCTCGGCATGACCGGGCTCACCGCCTACGCGGGTCTGCTGAGGGTCGCCGAATTCGCGCCGGGCGAGGTCGTCTTCGTCTCGGGCGCGGCGGGCGCCGTCGGCGGCCAGGCCGGGCAGATCGCCCGGCTCAAGGGCGCCTCGCGGGTCATCGGCAGCGCGGGCTCCGCGGAGAAGGTCCGGATGCTGGTGGAGGAGTACGGCTTCGACGCCGCCTTCAACTACAAGGACGGCCCGGTGGCCGGGCAGTTGAAGGCCGCCGCGCCCGATGGCATCGACGTGTACTTCGACAACGTCGGCGGGGAGCACCTGGAGGCCGCGGTCGGCGCGATGCGGGTGCACGGCAGGGCCGCCCTGTGCGGGGCCATCGCGCAGTACAACGCGACGGAGCCGGTGGCGGGGCCGCGCAATCTCGGCCTGATGGTCGGCAGGCGGCTCACCCTGCGCGGCTTCCTCGTCACCGACCACGAGGACCTTCGCCCCGAGTTCGTCCGCGAGGCCGCCGGCTGGCTGCGTGACGGCCGGCTGCGGTACCGCGAGACGGTGGTGGAGGGAATCGAGAACAATCTGGAAGCGTTCTTGGGCGTGCTGCGCGGTGACAACACCGGAAAGATGATCGTCTCTCTTCCGGCGGAGTGACCCGCCGTCCGGCCGCCGACCGACCGGCCGGGCTCGACACCCGGCCGAAAATTCAACAAAATGTTGCAGGCGTGCTCGCGTGCCTTGCGGGCCGCCCGCCCCTCAGGAGGACACTTTCATGAGCATCCAGCCCGTAGACGTCCTGTACACCGCCGTCGCCACCGCGGAGAACGGCCGTGACGGCCGCGTCGCCACTGACGACGGCAAGCTCGACGTCATCGTGAACCCGCCGACCGAGATGGGCGGCGCGGGCAACGGCACCAACCCCGAGCAGCTCTTCGCCGCCGGGTACAGCGCCTGCTTCCAGGGCGCGCTGGGCGTCGTCGCCCGCCAGGCCAAGGCCGACATCAGCGGCTCCCGCGTGACCGCCAAGGTCGGCATCGGCAAAATCGCCTCCGGCGGCTTCGGCCTCACCGTCGAACTGGCCGTCTCCATCCCCAACGTGGACGACGTCACCGCCAAGGACCTGGTGGAGAAGGCGCACCAGGTGTGCCCGTACTCCAACGCCACGCGCGGCAACATCACGGTGGACCTGAGCGTCGTCTGAGTTCTCCGCCGCTCACCCGGTCGGCCCCGGTAAGGACCGCGCTCCCAGGAGCGCGGTCCTTACGGCTGTCCGGCCGTCCCCGGCTCGGACGGCGACGGCTGTCCGGCCGTCCCCGGCTCCGACGGCGGGGCCAGCAGCGCCAGGAAGTCGCGGAAGGCCGCCGACATGTCGACCGCGCCGGGGTCGAGGAGCCACTGCACCTGGAGGCCGTCCATCACCGCCGCCAGCAAGGTGGCCGCCCGCTCGGGGGTGAGGCCGCCCGGCAGCCGGTCGCCGTACTCGGCGCGCAGCGCCTGCGCGCCGCCCTCGCGGACCCGCGCGTAGCGCTCGCGGAAATACTCCTGCGCCGGGTGCCCCTCGGTGACGCTGTCGCCGACCAGCACGGTGAACGCCTGGACGATGCCGGGCCTGGTCGCGTTGTACTCGACCAGCTCCGCCACCACCTCCAGCGGCCACGACCGGCCGTGCAGCGCCGCCGACGCCATGTCCCACTGGTCGCGCGCCTCCAGCACGGACACCAACAGGGCGTCCTTGGTGGGGAAGTAGTGCATCAGCCCCTGCTGCGTCAGCCCCACCCGCTCGGCCACCGCCACCAATGTCGCGCCCCGGTAGCCGCGCTCGGCGATCACCTCCGTCGCGGCCTGGATGATCTCCGCCCGCCGGTCGCCCCGCCGTTCACTCCTGGTTCCCGCCACGCCACCCCGCCCCCTTCCCCTGCCGCTCGGGAGCCTTTGCCGCTCGGGAGCCTACAAGATTACGAAATGGCATCTATCCCTACCGTACGACAGGTAGCGTGGGCGCGGTGGGACGGGAGCGGTACGGGACAGGCGGAAGGGGACGGAAGATGACGGCGATCAGCGGGGCGGCGGCCGGAGCAGGGGACGAGGGCGTACGCGCGGACGCGCGCGGGGACGCGGAGCGCGAGCGGGCGGTCGACGCGGCGCTCGGCAAGCTCGACCTCGACGCCAAGGCGCGGCTGCTGGCGGGCCAGGACATGTGGACGCTGCCCGCGCTGCCGCAGATCGGCCTCGGCTCGCTGGTGATGTCCGACGGCCCGATCGGCGTGCGCGGCAAGCGCTGGACGGCGGGCGACCCGTCGACCGCGCTGCCCAGCCCCACCGCGCTCGCCGCGTCCTGGGACCCCGAACTGGCCCGCCGCGCAGGCCGGTTGCTCGCCCAGGAGGCGCATCGCAAGGGCGTCCACGTCCTGCTCGCGCCGACCGTCAACCTGCACAGGTCGCCGCTGGGCGGACGGCACTTCGAGGCATACAGCGAGGACCCGTATCTCACCGGCGCCATCGGCACCGGTTATGTGCGCGGCGTCCAGGACGGCGGAGTCGGCGTCACCGTCAAGCACTTCGTCGGCAACGACGCGGAGACCGAGCGCTTCACCGTCGACAACCGGATCGCGCCCCGGCCGCTGCGCGAGCTGTACCTCGCGCCCTTCGAGGCGATCGTCGCGGGCGCCCGCCCCTGGGGCGTCATGGCCGCCTACAACGCCGTCAACGGCACGACGATGACCGAGCACGACCCCCTGGTCAACGGCGTGCTGCGCGGCGAGTGGGGCTTCGACGGCGTCGTCGTCTCCGACTGGCTGGCCGCCCGCGACACCGTCGGCGCGCTCCTGGGCGGCCTCGACATCGCCATGCCGGGACCGGTCACCGTCTACGGCGAGGCGCTGGCCGCCGCCGTACGCGCGGGGGCCGTCGAGGAGGCGGCCGTCGACACCGCCGCCCGCCGGGTCCTGCTGCTCGCCGCCCGCACCGGCCTGCTGGAGGGCGCGCCGCCCGCCGTCGCCGTGGCCGACCGGCCCGCCCCGGCCGACGGCGACGCGCTGGCCCGCGAGATCGCCCGCCGCGGCTTCGTGCTCGTACGCAACGAGGTACGCGGCAACGCGCCCGTGCTGCCGCTCGCGCCGACCCCGCTCGGCGGCGGCATCGCCCTCATCGGCGCCGCCGCCCGCGACCCGCGCGTCCTGGGCGGCGGCTCCGCGCAGGTCTTCCCCGACCACGTCGTCTCGCCGCTCGACGGGCTGCGGGCCGCGCTGCACGCGGGCGTCGCCCTCAGCCACAGTGTCGGCGCCGACCCCACCGAGGAACTGCCCGTCGCCGGGCCCGGATTCGCCCTCACCGCCGTCGCCCGCGACGAACACGGAGCCGAACTGGGCTCGGAGGAGCTGCCCAACGGCCAGCTCCAGTGGCTCGGCGAACTGCCGGAAGGCGTCGCGTACGAGGCGCTGCACACCGTCGAGACCCGCGGCTGGTTCACCCCGCGGGTCAGCGGCGCGCACCGCTTCGGCACCCGCGGCACCGGCGGCTTCACCCTGACCGTCGGCGGACACGTGCTGTTCGACGGCGTCGAGGGCAGCGAGCACGAGGACCCGTTCGAGGCGTTCCTCGGCACGCCCGCCGAGCACGGGACCGTCGAACTGGCGGCGGGGGAGCGGGTCGAGATCAGCCTCGTGCACGCCGTGCCCAAGAGTGTCGAACTCCCCATCCTCGCCGTCGGGTTCGCCCTGCTGCACGGCGAACCGGCCCGCGATCCGGAGGAGTTGCTGGCCGAGGCCGTCGAGACCGCGCGGGCCGCGCACACCGCCGTCGTCGTGGTCGCCACCACGGAACGCGTCGAGTCCGAGGGCTTCGACCGGCGCGATCTGCGGCTGCCCGGCCGCCAGGACGAACTCGTCGCCCGCGTCGCCGCCGTCAATCCGCGGACCGTGGTCGTGGTCAACTCCGGCTCCCCGGTGGAGCTTCCGTGGCGGGAGGACGTGGCCGCCGTGCTCCTCGGCTGGTTCCCCGGGCAGGAGGCCGGGGCCGCCCTCGCCGACGTCCTGCTCGGCGTGGAGGAGCCGGGCGGGCGGCTGCCCACGACCTGGCCGGTACGGCTCGCCGACGCGCCCGTCAGCCGGGTCACGCCGCAGGACGGCGTACTCGCCTACGACGAAGGGGTGTTCATCGGGTACCGCGCGTGGGAGCGGCAGGCCGTCGCGCCCGCCTATCCCTTCGGGCACGGGCTCGGGTACACCGACTGGGAGTACGAGTCGCTGGTCGTCGCCGAGAGTTCGGAGCCGGACGTGCTGGTCACCGCGACCGTGCGGGTGCGGAACGCCGGGGCGCGGGCCGGACGTGAGGTCGTCCAGCTCTACCTCGACGGGGCGTCGTCCGAGGGGGCGACCTCGGACGTCGCGCGGCCCGGGCGGTGGCTGGCCGGATTCGCTTCCGTCGCCGCCGAGGCGGGGGAGGCCGTCGAGGTGACCGTCCGGGTGCCCCGGCGGGCCGCCGAGGTCTGGGACGAGGACGCCGCCGCGTGGCGGCTCGTGCCCGGCGCCTACGCCGTGGTCGCCGGCCGCTCCATCGCCTCGCCCCGCCTCACGGCCCCGCTCTCCGTCCCCGCCCCCTGACCCCGCCCCCGTTTCCCCCGGCTTCGGCGGGGGGACCCCCACCCGTGCAGGCGGGCAATTCGGCTGCCGGCCTCCCGGCGGGGGTCCCCACCGTCGCCGACCGCGCGCCGTGCGATCCGAGGTTCGGCGGATGGCCGTCCCGCACGGATCTCGCGTCCGGCGACCGCGCGCCGTGCGGTTCGGGTACCGGCCAACGGCCGCCCCGCAGGGGCTCTCGTTGTTGGCGACCGCGGCCCGTGCGGTCCGAGATTCGGTGGTTGACCGTCCCGCGGGGCTCTCGCGTCCGGCGACGGCGGTCCGTGTGGTTCGGGCTACGGCTAACGGCAGCCCCGCAGGGGCTCTCGTTGTTGGCGACCGCGCGCCGTGCGGTCCGAGAACCGGCGGTTGGCCGTCTCGCAGGGATCTCGCGTCCGGCGACCGCGCGCCGTGCGGTTCGGGTACCGGCGCGGTTGGCCACCCCGCAGGGGATCTCGCCTTCGGCGAACGCGAGTTGTGCGCTGCGCGTGGTGGCTGGCGGGCGGGTTGGGCCGAAGGCTGACCCGGCGGCGGCGGGTGCCGCGTCGCGCTTGTATGCCTCTCGGCGGCGGCCGACGTGCTTGTCCTCTAAGCTCCGCGCATGCGGGAGATCTGGGGTGGAGTGCGGCTGCTGTATCTGGGCCAGAAGTGGGCCGCAGGCCACGGGCGGGAGTGGCGGCTGGGGATGGTGCCCGCGCTGATCACGTTGGTCGGGTACGCGGCGGCGCTCGTGGCGCTCCTGGTGTGGACGGACGACCTGGTCGCGTGGGCGACGCCCTTCGCGGATCACTGGGCGTCGCCGTGGTCCGGGGCGTTCCGGGGGCTGTTGGACGCGGTCGTGGTCGGGGGCGGGCTGCTGCTGGCGGTGATCTCGTTCACGGCGGTGACGCTGCTGGTCGGGCAGCCGTTCTACGAGACGGTCGCGGCGCGCGTGGACCGGGCCGAGGGCGGGGCGCCCGAGGGGCCCGAGCTGGGGCTGTGGCGGGAGTTGTGGGTCTCGACGGTGGACAGCGTCCGGGTCCTGGTGCGCGTCGCGGCCTTCGGGATCGTGCTGTTCGCGCTCGGCTTCGTGCCGGTCCTCGGCCAGACCGTGGTGCCCGCCGTCGGCTTCTGCGTCTCCGGCTTCTTCCTCACCCTGGAACTCGCCGCGGTCGCGATGCAGCGCCGCGACGTACCGCTGCGCGAACGCATCCGCGTGCTGCGGGCCCGGCTGCCGCTGGTGCTCGGCTTCGGGGTGCCGCTCGTCCTGGCCTTCCTCGTGCCGCTGGTGGCGGTCTTCCTGATGCCCGGCGCCGTCGCGGGCGCGACGCTGCTGGCCAGGGAAGTGCTGCCGCCGGGCGAGCCCGCCGAGGAGGGCCGGCCCGACGACTGAGGGCCGCCCCCGCACCGCCCCCGGCCCCCCGCCGCCGAAAAGGCCGGATCCCTCCGCGAAATGACCGGTTCCGCCCCTACGCCGGACTCGCGCCGAAGGCGACTCGGGCCAGAATCCTGGCCAGTTGGGCCTGCCCCCGCTCGTTGGGGTGGAACCAGTCCCAGCGGCTCAGGTCGTCCGTGCCGAACGGGTACGCGAAGACCGCGCCGCCGTCGTAGCGGCAGCGCTCGTACTGTCCGCAGACCTGCCCGAGCACCTTGTTGTACGCGATCACGCGGTCCCGTACGGTGTCCCGCCGCTGTTCGGCCGCCGCGCTGTGCGAGTCCGCGTCGCGCAGCATCGAGGGGCACAGGCCGAGCTTCCAGACCTGCTTGCCCAGGACGTTGGTCCGCCCGACCGACCACAGCCGTTTGAGGTCGGGGATGCTGGCCACCAGCACCTGCGTTCCGGGCAGGACGCGGTGCAGATACGACAGCGCGCGGGCGAAGTCGGCCCGGAAGTCGGCGATCGAGGTCATCGCGGCGGCGGTGGCGGTGCACGCGTCGTTCGCGCCGATCAGCACGGTGACCATGGCGGGCCGGTGGGCCGCCGCGGCCTCGGCCTGGGCGGGCAGGTCCGCGACCAGGGCGCCGGACTGGGCGAGATTCCAGCTCCTGGTGGCGGGCACGGTCGCGGCCAGCCGGTGCGTCACGCTGTCGACCTTGTCGCGGTCGCCGGTGGACCACGACACGTCGGGGCAGTCCGACAGCGGCGAACAGGCGTCGAAACCGCGGGTGATGGAGTCACCGAGCGCGGCCACCGACGGCGGACGGACGTTCCAGGGGCGGGTCGGCGACGGCTTCGGGGACGGGTCGCGCGGCCCCGAAGCGGAATGCGAGGTGTGTGCGGAGGGTTCACCCCGACCGCCGTCGGGCGGAGACCCGCTGACGGTGCATCCGCCCAGGAGAACGGCCCCTACGGCCAGTGCGAGGCCACGGCGCAGCATCGGTCGCATCCGGTGCTCCCCTCCGACGAGTGGGTGACATCTCGTACCAGCACGACGGTACGTGACTCCCTCAAGGACGCCGCACGGTAGCTTTTTCCCTGACACCTGGGCGAAAAGACGGGAGATCGGCGACTGCCGGGCGTCAAACGTAGATTGTTGTCCTGATTGTGGTGAATAGTGCAGAATGTCTAATGTTGCCCCGAGAGCAGCCAGTTCGGGTGTGAGGCCGCTGGGGAAGGCGAACCTCGTCCCACACTGGAGGTACCGGTGACGACACGTGGAGTTCTGTACGTGCACGCCGCACCGCGCGCGCTCTGCCCACACGTCGAATGGGCCGTCGCGGGCGTCCTAGGCGTGCGCGTCACACTGGACTGGATCCGGCAGCCCGCCTCGCCGGGTACCTGGCGCGCCGAATTCTCCTGGCAGGGAGAGCCCGGCACCGCGTCCAAACTGGCGTCCGCGCTGCGCGGCTGGCACCAACTGCGCTTCGAGGTCACGGCGGAGCCCTGCGCGACCGCCGAGGGCGAGCGCTACAGCGCCACCCCCGAGCTGGGCATCTTCCACGCCGTCATCGGCATGCACGGCGACATCCTGATCCCCGAGGACCGGCTGCGCGCCGCGATGCAGCGCGCCCGCATGGGCGAGGCCGACCTGGAGAGCGAGCTGTCCGGGCTGCTCGGCAAGCCCTGGGACGACGAGTTGGAGCCCTTCCGCTACGCGGGCGAGGGCGCCCCCGTCCGCTGGCTCCACCAAGTGGTCTAATCCCGTCGGCGGTACGTCGGCGCCCCGAGCGGGGCCGCGCGGCATAGCCTGCCGGTATGTCCGACACTCTCACCGTCGCGGTCCTCGGCACCGGAATCATGGGCGCCGGGATGGCCCGCAATCTGTCCGCCGCCGGGCACGAGGTCCGTGCCTGGAACCGCACCCGCTCCCGCGCCCAGCCGCTCGAAGCCGACGGCATCCGCGTCACCGACGACCCGGCCGACGCCGTACGCGACGCCGACGCCGTGATCACCATGCTCTTCGACGGGCCCTCCGTCCTGGAGGTGATGCGCGCCGCCGCGCCCGCCCTGCGCGCGGGCGTCGTCTGGGTCCAGAGCAGCACCGTGGGGCCCGACGCGCTGGCCGAACTGGGCGCGCTGGCGGCCGAGACCGGGGCGCACTTCCTCGACGCGCCCGTCCTCGGCACCCGGCCGGTCGCCGAAGCCGGGGAGCTGACCGTACTGGCCGCGGGCCCCGCCGCCGCCCGCCCGGTCGCGGAACGGGTCTTCGACGCGGTCGGCCGCACCACCATCTGGCTCGGCGACGACGGTACGGCCGGGGCCGCCAGCAGCCTCAAGCTCGTCCTCAACACCTGGGTGCTGGCCGTCACCCATGGCACCGCCGAAGTCATGGCGCTTGCCAAGGGGCTCGGCGTCGACCGCGACCACATCCTCGAAGCCATCGGGGGCGGCCCCCTCGACCTGCCCTACCTCCGCGCCAAGTCCGCCGTCATCCTCAGCGGCGACTTCGCCCCCAACTTCACCGTGGACGCCGCCGCCAAGGACGCCGGACTCATCCTCGGCGCCGCCGACCGGCACGGCATCCGCCTCGACCTCACCGCCGCCGGGGCCGACCGCTTCCACCGCGCCTCCGCCCAGGGCCACGGCGACGAGGACATGGCCGCCTCGTACTTCGCGAGCTTCCCCGACCCCGAAGCGAAGTAGCGCCCCTCTATTTTTGCCGCCGTCTCGCCTCCGGGCGCTTGGATCCGCCCTTTGCTCGCCGGCGAACCCCGCCGCGCCCTTTGGCTCGCCGGTTACCGGCGAACCCCGCCGCGCCAGTGCGCCCGGCGGTCCGACCTCACACGTGTGCCCCTGCCGGACCGACCGGCAGGGGCACACGTGTCACAGCTCAGCGGGCAGCGCCTCAGCGGTTCCAGGAGCGGAGCGCCAGCACCACGTTGTGGCCGCCGAAGCCGAAGGAGTCGTTGAGGGCGGCGATGGTGCCCTCGGGCAGCGGGCGGGCCTCGGCGCGGACGATGTCGGCGTCGGCCTCCGGGTCCGGGTCGTTGAGGTTGATCGTCGGCGGGGCGATGCGGTGGTACAGCGCGAGAACGGTCGCGACCGTCTCGATACCGCCCGCGCCGCCCAGCAGGTGACCGGTCATGGACTTGGTGGCGGAGATCGCCATGTGGTCCACGTCGTCGCCGAAGACCTGGCGCAGCGCCTTGATCTCCGCGACGTCACCCTGCGGGGTCGAGGTCGCGTGCGCGTTGACGTGCACGATCTCGGCCGGCTTCAGGTCGGAGTTGTGCAGCAGATTGGTCAGCGCGGCGGCGATGCCACGGCCCGACGGCTCCGGCTGGGTGATGTGGTGCGCGTCGGCCGAGATGCCCTGGCCGACCGCCTCGCAGTACACCCGGGCGCCGCGCGCGGTGGCGTGCTCCTCGGACTCCAGGATGATCACGCCCGCGCCCTCACCGAGGACGAAGCCGTCCCGCCCGGAGTCGTACGGCCGCGACGCGCCCTGCGGGTCGTCGTTGTTCTTGGACATCGCCATCATGTTGCCGAAGGCGACGATGGGCAGCGGGTGGATGGCCGCCTCGGTACCGCCCGCGACGACCACGTCGGCGCGGCCGGTGCGGATCATCTCGATGGCGTAACCGATGGCCTCCGCGCCCGAGGCGCAGGCGCTGACCGGGGTGTGCACACCGGCCCGCGCGTTGACCTCGATGCCGACGTTCGCCGACGGGCTGTTCGGCATGAGCATCGGCACGGTGTGCGGGGAGACCTTGCGGACGCCCTGCTCCTTGAGCACGTCGTACTGGCCGAGGAGCGTGGTCACGCCGCCGATGCCGGAGGCGACGACCGTACCGAGCCGGTCGGGGTCGACCGCCGGGTCCTCGCCCGCCTTCGCGGTGAAGCCCGCGTCCGCCCACGCCTCACGGGCCGCGATCAGCGCGAACTGCGCGCTGCGGTCCAGCTTGCGGGCCAGCGGGCGGGGCAGCACCTCACCCGGTTCGACGGCGATCTGCGCGGCGATCCGCACCGGCAGATCCGCCGCCCAGTCCTGGTCGAGCGTGCGGACGCCGGACCGGCCGGCCAGCAACGCCTCCCAGGTCGACGCGCTGTCGCCACCCAGCGGTGTGGTTGCTCCGATACCGGTGACGACCACGGTGCGATTGGTCGGACTCACAGGAATTGTCTCTCCACGTCTAGAAGGGCGGGCGACAGTCGCGTCGTCCCGGTAGGGCTTTCTGGCGGGCGGGGCCCGGTCAGACCTGGGCGGCCAGGATGTAGTCGACGGCGTTGCCGACGGTCTTGAGGTTCTTGACGTCGTCGTCCGGGATCTTCACACCGAACTGCTCCTCGGCCGCCACGACGACCTCGACCATGGACAGCGAGTCGACGTCCAGGTCGTCGGTGAAGGACTTGTCGAGCTGGACGTCCTCCTGCGGGATACCGGCGATCTCGTTGACGATGTCGGCGAGACCGCTGACGATCTCTTCCTTGGTGGCTGCCATTGACGGCGCTCCTTGATGTGTTGCTGGGTGAGCGGCGTGCGGGACTGCGGCGCCGCGAGGGTGTGTGTGACTAAGGGAGAGTAACCACAGTTGCCGCGTAGACCAGACCCGCCCCGAAGCCGATGACCAGCGCGGTGTCGCCGCTCTTGGACTTGCCCGTGGCGAGCAGCCGTTCCATCGCGAGCGGGATCGAGGCGGCCGAGGTGTTGCCCGTGGTCTCCACGTCACGGGCGACCGCGACGTGGTCCGGCAGCTTCAGAGCCTTGATCATCGAGTCGATGATCCGCATGTTCGCCTGGTGCGGGATGAACGCGTCGAGCTGGTCGGCGGTGATCCCGGCGGCGTCCAGCGCCTCCTGGGCGACCTTGGCCATCTCGAACACGGCCCACCGGAAGACCGACTGGCCCTCCTGTGTGATCGCCGGAAAACGGACTTCCCCGGCGGGCGTGTCCCGGTAGACCTCCCAGGAGACGGTCTGCTTGATCGTCTCGGACTTCTCGCCGTCGGAACCCCACACCGTGGGGCCTATGGCGGGTACGTCCGAAGGGCCGACGATGACCGCGCCCGCGCCGTCGCCGAACAGGAAGGCCGTGGCACGGTCCTCCTTGTCGGTGAGGTCGCTGAGCCGCTCCACGCCGATCACCAGGACGTGCTTGGCGGTGCCGTCGGTGACCATGCCCTTGGCCAGCGTCAGGCCGTAGGTGAAGCCCGCGCAGCCCGCCGAGATGTCGAAGGCGGGCGGCATGCCCGCGCCGATCCGGTGGGCGATCTCGGTCGCGATGGCGGGGGTCTGCTTGAAGTGCGAGACGGTGGCGACGATCACGCCGTCGATGTCGGACGCGCTGATCCCGGCGTCCGCGATGGCCTTGCCGCCCGCGGCCAGCGACATCTCGGCGACGGTCTCGTCCGGACCCGCCCAGTGCCGGGTGGCGATCCCGGACCGGGACCTGATCCACTCGTCCGTCGAGTCGATG
This sequence comes from Streptomyces sp. NPDC024632, assembly GCF_055559175.1. NCBI lineage: Bacteria > Bacillati > Actinomycetota > Actinomycetes > Kitasatosporales > Streptomycetaceae > Streptomyces > Streptomyces sp. NPDC024632. Next base: position 186,542 of record NZ_JBVHLD010000003.1, on the reverse strand, counting down.
TGCTCCAGAATGACCTCGTTGGGCACCACGCGGGTCGGCCGGTAGCCGCCGACACCGAGGATCCGCGCGTACGGCGCGCCCTTGCTCGGCCTGATCTTCGCTGTCATCTCTGCACGGCTCCTATTCGGCTGCGTCTACGGCTTCGGCGGGGGTGCCGTATTCGGCGACGAGGGCGCGGGCCGCTTCCAGATCGTCCGGCGTCTTCAGCGCGAGGGTTCGCACCCCGGGCAGCGCCCGCTTGGCGAGGCCGACGAGCGTGCCACCGGGCGATACCTCGATCATCGCAGTGACGCCGCGTTCCTTGAAGGTCTCCATGCACAGATCCCACCGAACCGGGTTGGACACCTGCGCGACGAGCCGCCGTACGATGTCCGCGCCGGACGCCACGAACCGGCCGTCGGCGTTCGACACATAGGGCAGCGCCGGGTCCGTGACGGCCAGCGAGGGCGCGAGCGCCTCCAGGGTCGCCACGGCCGGGGCCATGTGCTCGGTGTGGAAGGCGCCCGCCACCTTCAGCGCGATGACGCGGGCCTTCTCCGGCTTGTCCGCGGCCAGCGCCGCGAGCTGTGGCATGGTGCCGGCCGCCACGATCTGGCCGGCGCCGTTGATGTTCGCCGGGGTCAGACCGAGACCGGCGAGGTGGGCGAGGACCGTGTCCGGGTCGCCGCCGAGCACCGCGGACATGCCCGTCTCGGTGACCGCGGCGGCGTCCGCCATGGCCCGGCCGCGGGCCGCGACGAAGGTCATCGCGTCCTCGGCGGACAGCACCCCGGCCAGTACGGCCGCGGTGATCTCACCGACGCTGTGACCCGCCACCGCGTCCGGGGTCAGCGGGGAGGCCCCGCCGGTCAGTTCGCCCGCGGACAGCAGACCCGCGGCGACCAGCAGCGGCTGTGCCACCTTGGTGTCGCGGATCTCGTCCGCGTCCGCCTTCGTGCCGTAGTGGGCGAGGTCGAGGTTCGCCGCGGCGGACCAGCCGGACAGGCGGTCGGCGGCACCGGGGAGTTCGAGCCAGGGGGCCAGGAAGCCGGGCGTCTGCGCGCCCTGGCCGGGAGCGACGAGTACGAGCACCTTCACACTCTCTCTCGCGGACGGGGATGACCGCCCGTGGGGACAGGGACCAAGAACTGTCAGGCGATTTGTATGTGTCCAACAAAAGCTCAGTGCGTCCGGTCGGCGTCGGACAGTCGCCCCAGGATGAGCGCGATGCGCAGGGTGAACGCGGAGCGTACATCGGAGGGTGACCAGCCGGTGACATCGGTCACACGTCGGAGCCGGTAGCGAACGGTATTGGGGTGCACGAAGAGCATGCGGGCCGCACCTTCGAGGGACGACGCCTGCTCCAGATAGACACTCAGCGTCTCCAGCAGCGCCGAGCCCGCTTCCTCCAGCGGTCTGTAGATCTCCTCCACCAACTGTTCACGAGCGTAGCGGTCGCCCGCCATCGCCCGCTCCGGCAGCAGGTCGTCCGAGAGCACCGGGCGCGGCGCGTCCGGCCACGCCGCGCACGCCTTGAGTCCGGCCGCCGCCGCCTGCGCGGAACGCGTCGCCGTCAGCAGGTCGCCGACGACCGGGCCCGCGACGACCGGGCCCGCCGCGAACGGGCCGATCAGCGCCTTCGCCACCCGGATCGGGTCGTCGTCGCCGCCGGCGACCACGACCAGGCGCTCGCCGAGCACCCCGGTCAGCACCTGGAGCTTCGCGTGCCGGGAGGCCCGCCGGATGGCCTCGACCGTCAACTCGCTGTCCCCGGTGGGCGCGGTGCCGAGCACCACCACGATCTTGTCCGGCGAATTCCAGCCCAGCGCGGCGGCCCTGGACAGCACGCCCTCGTCCGCCTCGCCCGACAGCACCGCGTTGACCACCAGCGACTCCAGCCGCGCGTCCCACGCGCCGCGCGCCTCCGCGGCCTGCGCGTACACCTGCGCCGTCGCGAAGGCGATCTCCCGCGCGTACACCAGCAACGCCTCGCGCAGTACGCCCTCGTCGCCCGGGGCGGCGACCTCGTCGATCGCCGCCTCCATCACCTCGATGGTGGTCCGCACCATCTCCACGGTCTGCCGCAGCGAGATCGCCCGGGTCAGCTCGCGCGGCGCCGTGCCGAACACGTCGGTGCTGATCGCCTGCGGCGCCTCGGGGTGCCGGAACCACTCCGTGAACGCGGCGATGCCGGCCTGGGCCACCAGGCCGATCCACGACCGGTTCTCCGGTGGCATCGCCCGGTACCACGGCAACTGCGCGTCCATCCGCGCGATGGCGTTCGCGGCGAGCCTTCCGGCGGATTTCTCCAGCCGCCGGAGCGTGGCGGCATGGCTGCCGCGGCCTGTCTCTGCGGGAGGTTGCGGGCTTTGCGAGGGCTCGGGCACGAGGACAAGCCTGCCTTATCCCCTGCGGGGCGCGCTCCACGGGTACGGTGATCACCCCCACCCTCCTCGACCCGGCCCCGGTCCCGTACGTCCACCTTGCGCAGGACGTGGCTTTTAGGGGCGCGGGGAACTGCGCGACAAGCCCCCACCGGCGGGTGGTCCGGAGACATCCGAACTGCCCCGCCGGGGCGGGTGGTGACCTGCGGGAGCGCGGCGGCTGGCCGCGCAGTTCCTCCCCCAACCGGCCGGGGGTGCCACCAGCGCCCCAGACGGGGCACAGGTCGTGCGGACAGCGGGCCCACGCGGCGGCAGCCGCACGGGCAGGCCCACGGCCCGGCGGGGTGGGGTCTGGGTATCGTGGGGCGGTGATCGACGTGCGGCGGGCCGCGAGCAGGATGCGATCGGTGCCGCAGAAGGGCATCGTGACGCGGCACGCGTTCTCGTTCGGGGGTCACTACGACCCCGAGAACGTCCGGTTCGGCCTGCTGCTGGCGTGCAATGAGGAGAGCCTGGAACCACCCGCGGGGTTCGGGGAACACCCGCACCGGGACACGGAGATCGTCACCTGGGTGGTGGAAGGCGAGTTGGAGCACCGGGACGAGGGCGGCGCGCCGCACCGCCTCGGCCCCGGCGGGCTCCAGCGGCTGAGCGCGGGCGGCGGCGTACGCCATGTCGAACGCAACGCGGGCGGGACGCGGCTGACGTTCGTTCAGATGTGGCTGCACCCCGACACGTTCGGGGAAGCCCCGGCCTACGCGAGCGTGAGCGACCCGGCCCCGCCGGGCCCCGGTCTGACGCTGCTGGCCACGGGCGCCCCGGACGCGCCCCCGCGGGCGCTGCGGCTGCGGCAGCGCGCCGCCGCGCTGTACGTGGGCCGCCCGGTGACGGCGGACAGCGCGCCGCTGCCGTCGGCCCCGTACCGCTATGTGCATGTCGTCCGCGGCGGTGTGCGGCTCGGTGACGAGCTGCTGACGGCGGGGGACGCGGCCCGGATCACCGGCGCGGACGCGCTCACGGCGCGGTGCGAGGGCCCGGCGGAGTACCTGGTGTGGGAGATGCACGCCGAGCCGTCGTACGGCTGACCGCCCTCCCCGAAAGCCCTAGCGCAGCTCGGTGAGGACGGCGTCGGTGAAGCGCGGCCACAGCGGCACCGCCCACTCCCCGAAGTCGCGGTCGGTGAGCGCGACGCAGGCGGTTCCGGCGACCGGGTCGACCCACAGGAAGGTGCCGGACTGGCCGAAGTGGCCGAAGGTCGCGGGGGAGGAGAGGGCTCCGGTCCAGTGCGGGGACTTGGCGGCGCGGATCTCGTAGCCCAGGCCCCAGTCGTTGGGATTCTGGTGGCCGTAGCCCGGCAGGACGCCCTTGAGGCCGGGGAAGACCACCGAGGTGGCGGTGGCCACGGTGGAGGGGTGCAGCAGCCGCGGGGCCTGGAGCTCGGCGGCGAAACGGACGAGGTCGTCGACCGTGGAGACACCGTCGGCGGCGGGGGAGCCCGCGCCGGACAGGCCGGTGGCGGTCATGCCCAGCGGTTCGAGCACGGCCTGCCGCAGATACTCCGCGAAGGGGATGCCCGCGGCCTTGGCCAGGTGCTCGCCTAGCACGTCGAAGCCCGCGTTGGAGTACAGCCGCCGGGTGCCGGGCGGCGCCGTCACCCGGTCCTCGTCGAAGGCGAGCCCGGACGCGTGCGCGAGCAGGTGCCGCACAGTGGAGCCCTCGGGACCCGCCGGGTCGTCCAGTTCGAAGACGCCCTCCTCGTACGCCACCAGCGCCGCGTACGCGGTCAGCGGCTTGGTGACCGAGGCGAGCCGGAACCGCTGTCCCGTCGGCCCGTGCGACCCGGCCACCGTCCCGTCCTGCCGCACCACGGCCGCCGCCGCGTTCGTCACCGGCCACTGCTCGATCAGGCGCAAGCTCTCCATGCGTGCGAGCTTAAAGCGTGTCCGTGCCGCGCTTCGGGGCGGGACCGGAGCGAGGCCGGAGCGAGGCCGGGGCGGGATCAGAGCGGGCCCGGCGCGCGGAGCCCACTTGCTTGGAGTGCACTCCAAGGTCTTAGCGTGGAGGGTATGACGGTCGTGCAGGTGGCGAAGAGCAAACCGAGTAATACGACGAGCTGCGCGGATGACGACGGGCACCTGCGGCCCGACGGCCAGGACCAGTACACGATCAGCGAGGTGGCCGCCTTCACCGGCCTCAGCGCGCACACCCTGCGCTGGTACGAGCGGATCGGCTTGATGCCGCACGTGGACCGCTCGCACACCGGCCAGCGCCGGTTCACCAACCGCGATCTGGACTGGCTGGCTTTCGTCGGCAAGCTGCGGCTGACCGGGATGCCGGTCGCCGACATGGTCCGGTACGCCGAGCTGGTGCGCAGCGGCGACCACACGTTCCCCGACCGGCAGGCGCTGCTGGAGTCCACCCGGCTGGACGTGCTCCAGCGGATCGCCGAGCTCCAGGACACCCTGACGGTCCTCGACTTCAAGATCAGCACGTACGCGTGCTCCACCGTGCAGGACCCCGCGCCGCGGACCCCCGCCGTGCGGCACCCCGCAGTGCAGGAAAGGACAGGCGCCTGATGAGCGACGACACCTCACGTATCGCCACCACGACCCTCGGCACCGGAGGACCCGCGGTCGGTGTCCAGGGTCTGGGCTGCATGGGCATGAGCGAGTTCTACGGCGACACCGACGAGGCCGCGGCCCGCGAGACGCTGGAGACGGCGCTGGGCGTCGGCGTCACCCTCTACGACACCGCCGACATGTACGGGATCGGCGACAACGAGGAGTTCCTGGCCCCCTTCGTCAAGGCGCACCGCGACGAGATCGTCCTGGCGACGAAGTTCGCCAACGAGCGCAAGCGCGACGACTCCTCGTACCGGGCGATCCGCAACGACCCGCCGTACATCCGGCAGGCCGTCGAGGGCAGCCTGCGCCGCCTCGGCACGGACGTCATCGACCTGTACTACATGCACCGGCGCGACCCGGCGGTCCCGCTGAGCGAGTCGGTCGGCGCGATGGGCGAGCTGGTCACGGAGGGCAAGGTCCGCTGGCTGGGGCTGTCCGAGGTGACCGGCGCGGAGCTGCGCGAGGCGCACGCGGTGCACCCGATCAGCGCGATCCAGTCGGAGTGGTCGCTGTTCAGCCGGGACGTGGAGCAGTCCGCGGTCGGCGCGGCGGCCGAACTGGGCATCGCCTTCGTGCCGTACTCGCCGCTCGGCCGCGGCTTCCTGACCGGTTCGTTCACCGACGCGGCCACCGAGCTGGGCAGCGGCGACTTCCGGCAGAGCCAGCCGCGCTTCACCGGCGAGAACGCCCGGCGCAACGCGGACCTGCTGGCCCCGGTCCGCGCCGTCGCCGAGGCGCACGGCGCGACCCTCGGCCAGATCGCGCTGGCCTGGGTGCAGCAGCGCGCCGCCGTGCACGGCCTGCCGGTGGTGCCGATCCCCGGCACCCGCAAGTCCGCCCGCGTGCTGGAGAACACCGCGGCCACCCGGATCACGCTCACCCCGGCCGAGCTGGAGCTGCTCGAACCGATCGCCGCGCAGGTGGCGGGCGACCGCTACCCGGACATGAGCAGTACGTCGGCGGCGCGCGAGTAGCCGTACGGATTCAGCCACACACGGCGCTACACGGCGCCACCCGCCCGTGTACGACCGCGCCCTACGGCTGCGGCCGTACGCGGGCGGACTTGATCGCGGCGAGCACCGCCGCGGCGAAGGGCAGCGACTCGTGCACGGGCCCGTAGCCGAGGCCGAAGACGACGGCGGCCGGGTCCTGGTCGGCCTCGCCGGGCTGCTCCTGCCGGTCGGCGTCGCGGCGCAGCAGCCGCAGATGGCCGTGGAGGAGTTCGGGCGAGCGCCAGTCGAGGCCGCTGAGCTGTTCCACCGGGAAGCTCTGGTCGCCCGCTTTCCACTTCGCGGACGACGCGCCCGTCCAGAACCAGCGGAAACTGACGGTGCGGCCGTCGAACAGCGCCTTCGCGTCGTACGCCTTGAAGGAGCGCGGCGCCGCAGGTGGGGCCACGAGGAAACGTTCCGCCGGGCCGTCGTCGAGGCTGTGCCGCACCTGGGGGCCGAGCAGGGGGCGCAGCTCGTCCCGGTAGTACTCCGCGAGCGTGCGCGACTGCGCGGGCAGCACCAGACGGTACGGGTCCGCGCTCTCCTTGAGCTGGCCGCCGGCCGCCTCGATCACCGGATCGGCGCCGGGCCTGGGCAGCGCCCGCAGGACGACGGTGCCGCGCCGCCCGTCCAGCAGTTCGATCCCGTCCAGCGCCTCATGCGGAATCCGGCGTTCCCCGAGGGCCTGGAGAAACCTCACGCCCCGTACGCCTCTGCTGTACCGGATCACCACCGCTTCTGGTTCGAACTCCCATTCAGCGTTGTTTCCGGCCAGCACATCACCCATACGGGCCATCGTAAGCGGCCTCCCGCTTGGCGGTACCCCGTCAGGAACTACGCGCGTCCCGCGGCCTCGTCGAACTCCTTGACCAGGCGGCGCGGAGCCGTGCGGCGCCAGGCCTCGGTGAGGAGTTCCGCGAGCTCGTCCGGGTCGACGGAGTCCAGGGCGGCGCGCACCCAGCCGAAGCGGCCGACGTAGGGGGCGGGCGAGAAGGTGCCGGGGTCGGCGGCGATCAGCTCGGTCTGATCCTCCTTGGACGCCTTCAGCGACACATGGGCGCCGTCGGGGTTGCCCATGGCGAAGATCTTCTCGCCGACCCGGAAGGTGTGCTCGCTGCCCCAGGTGATCTGCCGGTGCGCCCGCGGCAGCGCCAGGGCGCTGTCCGCGAACTCCTCGAAGGTGGCCATGCGGCCAGCGTAGGGCGGCCCTGTGACAGCCCGCCCCCGCAGCCCGCCCCCGGCCGGGCCGAGGCCCGGCCCGTCCCTCAGGCGAGCCCCGAGGTGCACCCCTCGTCCGCGTCCTGACAGGCGACCGCCGCGTAGTTGCCCAGGGCGATCTGCGTGAAGTTGGCCAGGCTGGTGGTGCCGGGCGCGAAGTAGCCGGGGTGCCCGCTGGCTCCGGCGGCGCTGATCACCCGGGCGCCGAAGGAGTCGTTGACCGGGTCGGCGCCGTGGCCGAGCCCGGCGATCTCCAGGTGCGGCACATCGCTGATCCAGTCGGAGCTGTCCCGCGCCGCCCACACGTGCGCCGACGTGTGGAGCTGCGAGGCGCGCTGCACGCGCATGCCGGGACTGCCGAAGACCGTGATGTCGGAGACCGAGCGGCCCGGCAGGTCGGGGGCGGCCACCCCGCACAGCACCGAGCCGTAGGAGTGGCAGAAGAGCGACACCTCGGCGTGCTGCGGCAAGGCGCTGAGCAGCGCGTTCAATCGGGTGGCGCCGCGCTCGGCCATGTTGCCCGTCGAGGCGTCCAGGCCGAGCCCCGTCGGCGTGGTGTAGTCCGCCCACGCGATCACGGCCGTCCGCACGCCGGGGTCGGCGGCGCGCTCCGCGTCGTACAGCGCCGTCGCCATGCCGACCGGGGCCGCGTACGACTTGGTGGCGCGCTCGAACGTGAGCAGGTTGGTGTCGACGCCGGGGACGACGACGGAGACCCGCTTGGCGGCCTTCAGGTCGCCGAAGACCTCCGCGACCCGGCCGGAGCCCGTCGGGTCGAAGGAGAGGATCTGCCGGTGGCCGCTGAGCAGCGAGGTGTAGCGCGCGGCCCGCCGCGCCGCGTCGATCCGGCCCGCCACGGTGAACTGGTCGCTGTGCGAGCGCGCGGTCTCCGCGGTGCGGGCCTGCTCGATGGCCGCGTGGTTGGCCCGGTAGCGCAAGGTGAGCGGCGCGCCGTTGAGATTGCCGACGATCAGCGGGTACCGCTCGGTGAGCGCGAGCCGCTGGCCGCCGGTGAGCGACGCGAAGAAGCGCGCGATCGTCCGGGCGCCGCTGTCGGGGTCCGGCAGCTTGTGCGAGGCGATGGTGCCGTGCCGCCAGGACGACAGGGCGGCGGCCCGCGGGTCGCCGGCCCCGCCGGGGCGCAGCGCCGTCCAGCCGGTGGTCGCCAGCATGATGAAGACGACCGACAGGGCCAGCAGGGCGCGGATCGACATGGGGCTCAGTCGCGCTTCGAGAAGGCTCACTCGCAGATGCCTCGCGGATTCGTCCCGGGTTCAACCGGGCGGCGGGGATATGGGGGCGGGAGGTGGGGCGTCAGGTGCTGTGGGGCAGTACGTGCGGACAACGGCGTCCCTGGGCGCGGCTCCGCGGTCCAGCGTAGAAGACCCGGACGGGTGGCCGGGTCAAGGGTGAGTCAGATCACGTTTGGAAACGGAATGATCTGACCGGAGGTTACGCGGCTGCCGCCAGTCGGACGCACCCCCCGGTGACCGCCTCCCGCCGGAAGGCACTCACAAGGCGATACGCGGCCGGTAGGCGGCCTCCGCGCGGCATAGCGGTGCCCGCAGCGGGCAATCGAACCGGCAGGACCCGAGGACGGGACCCCGAGGAGGGAACCATGGCTCGACGTTTCGCCACGACCGAACGCTCCCGCGGCACCCGAGTCGAAGTGGAGCGCACCGGCGGCAGGCTCGGCATCATCGGAGTCATCAGCGCGGTCGTGGGCTTCTTCGTCCTGGGCATCGTGTTCGGCCCCGTGGCGGTCGTCTGCGGCTGGCTCGCGATGGGCCGCCGCTGGAGCGGCCGCAAACCCCTGCTGGCCCTGATCGCGCTGTTCCTCGGCGCGCTCGACACACTCATCGCGCTGCTCTACGTAGCCCAGTAGCCCAGTAGCCCAGTAGCCCCGCCCGCGCCGCGCGGGCGTACGAACGGCCTCCGGGCCGAGAGGGAGAGCCCTCTCGGCCCGGAGGCCGTTGTCGTGCGGAGCCCGGGCGAACCCGAGGCGGAGCCGAACTACGCGTCGCCGCCCGCCGCGCCCGGGTCGGCCGAGGCCACGTCCAGGAGCTGGTAGCGGTCGACGGCCTGCTTCAGCACGGACCGGTCGACCTTGCCGTCGCGGGCCAGCTCGGTGAGGACCGCCAGGACCACCGACTGCGCGTCGATGTGGAAGAAGCGACGGGCCGCGCCACGGGTGTCCGCGAAGCCGAAGCCGTCCGCGCCCAGCGAGGAGTACGTGCCGGGCACCCAGCGCGAGATCTGGTCGGGCACCGCCCGCATCCAGTCCGAGACGGCCACGAACGGCCCCTCGGCCCCGGACAGCTTGCGCGTCACGTACGGCACGCGCTGCTCCTCCTCCGGGTGCAGCAGATTGTGCTCCTCGATCGCGACGGCCTCGCGCCGCAGCTCGTTCCAGGACGTCGCGGACCATACGTCGGCCCGTACGTTCCAGTCCTCGGCGAGGATGCGCTGCGCCTCGACCGCCCACGGCACCGCGACACCCGACGCCATGATCTGCGCGGGGATCGTACCGGCCTCGCCGGTCTTGAAGCGGTAGATGCCCTTGAGGATGCCGTCCACGTCGACGTCCGCGGGCTCGGCCGGGTGCTGGATCGGCTCGTTGTAGACGGTGAGGTAGTAGAAGACGTCCTCGCCCGGCTTGCCGTCCGCGGTCTCGCCGTACATCCGGCGCAGACCGTCCTGCACGATGTGCGCGATCTCGTAGCCGAAGGCGGGGTCGTACGCGACGCAGCCGGGGTTGGTGGAGGCCAGGAGCTGCGAGTGGCCGTCCGCGTGCTGGAGGCCCTCACCGGTCAGCGTGGTGCGGCCCGCGGTCGCGCCCAGCACGAAGCCGCGCGAGAGCTGGTCGGCCATCTGCCAGAACTGGTCGCCGGTCCGCTGGAACCCGAACATCGAGTAGAAGACGTAGACCGGGATCAGCGGCTCGCCGTGCGTGGCGTACGCCGAGCCCGCCGCGATCAGCGACGCCGTACAGCCCGCCTCGGAGATGCCGTCGTGCAGCATCTGCCCGGTCGGCGACTCCTTGTACGCCAGCAGCAGCTCGCGGTCGACCGACTCGTACTGCTGACCCATCGGGTTGTAGATCTTCGCGCTCGGGAAGAACGCGTCCATGCCGAAGGTGCGGTACTCGTCGGGGGCGATCAGCACGAAGCGCTTGCCGATCTCCTTGTCCCGCATCAGGTCCTTCAGGACGCGGACGAACGCCATGGTGGTGGCGATCGACTGCTGGCCCGAGCCCTTCTTCGCGGTCGCGTACGTCTTCTCCGGCGGCAGCGGCAGCGGCTTGGCCCGCACCACGCGCGTGGGCACGTAACCGCCGCACGCCTTGCGGTGGTCGTGCATGTACTGGATCTCTTCGGAGTCCCGGCCGGGGTGGTAGTACGGCGGGTAGCCCTCGTCGAGCCGCTGGTCGGTGATCGGCAGGTGCAGCCGGTCGCGGAAGCGCTTGAGGTCGTCGACCGTCAGCTTCTTCATCTGGTGCGTCGCGTTGCGGCCCTCGAAGTTCGGACCCAGCGTCCAGCCCTTGATGGTCTGCGCGAGGATCACCGTCGGCTGGCCCTTGTGCTCCTTGGCCGCCGTGTAGGCCGCGAAGACCTTGCGGTGGTCGTGGCCGCCGCGCCCGAGGTGCAGGATCTGCTCGTCGGACATGCCTTCGACCATCTTGCGCAGCCGCTGGTCGTCGCCGAAGAAGTGCTCACGGATGTACGAACCGGTCTCGGTCGCGTACGTCTGGAACTGGCCGTCCGGGGTGGTGTTCATCTTGTTGACCAGCAGACCGTCGCGGTCCTGGGCCAGCAGCGGGTCCCAGGAGCGGTCCCAGATCAGCTTGATGACGTTCCAGCCGGCGCCGCGGAACTGCGACTCCAGCTCCTGGATGATCTTGCCGTTGCCGCGCACCGGGCCGTCGAGGCGCTGGAGGTTGCAGTTGACGACGAAGGTCAGGTTGTCCAGGCCCTCGCGGGCGGCGATCGAGAGCTGGCCGAGCGACTCCGGCTCGTCCATCTCGCCGTCGCCGAGGAACGCCCACACGTGCGACGTGGAGGTGTCGGCGATGCCGCGCGCCTCCATGTAGCGGTTCATCCGGGCCTGGTAGATCGCGCCCAGCGGGCCGAGGCCCATCGAGACGGTCGGGAACTCCCAGAAGTCCGGCATCAGCCGCGGGTGCGGGTAGCTGGAAAGGCCGTTCGGCGCCTTCGACTTCTCCTGGCGGAAGGCGTCGAGCTGCGCCTCGCTCAACCGGTCGAGCAGGAAGGCGCGGGCGTAGATGCCGGGGGAGGCGTGGCCCTGGAAGAAGATCTGGTCGCCGCCGAGGCCGTCGTCCTTGCCGCGGAAGAAGTGGTTGAAGCCCACGTCGTAGAGCGAGGCGGAGGAGGCGAAGGTGGCGATGTGGCCGCCGACGCCGATCCCGGGACGCTGGGCGCGGGAGACCATGACCGCCGCGTTCCACCGGGTGGCGTTGAGGATCTTGCGCTCGATCTCCTCGTTGCCCGGGAAGAACGGCTCGTCCTTGGTGGCGATGGTGTTCACGTAGTCGGTGCTGCGCATCTCGGGCACCGCGACGCGCTTCTCGCGCGCGCGCTCGATGAGGCGGAGCATCAGATAGCGGGCCCGCTCACGGCCGCGCTCGTCGATGGCCGCATCGAGCGAGTCGAGCCATTCCGCCGTCTCCTCGGGATCGAAATCCGGGACCTGGCTGGGAAGGCCGCCAATGATGATCGGGTTGCGATCGGATCCGGAAGCCACGCTGTTCCTTCGCTGCTAGGTGGAGCTCTGCTGGGTCGCGCCGCCTCCATCGTGTACCGCGTCGTTCGATACGTCATCTCTACCGAGCGGTAACCGCAGCTCATGAGCCGCGCGGCCCCAGGGCCGGTGGTCGGCCGGGAGCCTCCCGGCCTGAGGTTGGGGGAGGCCAAACCTGAACTCTACGCCCAGTCGCTCGTACGACCGACTCGCGGCTCCAATCACGCACAACACCGGCAAACCGCCGTGATGTGCGTCACCATTGAGTGTGCGGGTTGCGGTGACACGGTCGAATCGTCACCGTTTCGACGGTCTCGTACGCCGGGTACTTGCGCGATCCGCCCAGCCCGTGTGGACTACCGCCAATAACCCGCACAGGCGCGGGCAGATTTTCCCCATGACAGGAGGCAAAGCGTGAGCGCGACCGCGGACCACGCGGAGGAGCGGACCAACCCGGCGAGCCGGCTTGGTTTCGAGCCCGGACAGGTGGTCCAGGAGCTCGGGTACGACGAGGATTGCGACCAGGAGCTTCGAGAGGGTATCGAGGAGCTCACGGGCGAGGAGCTCGCCGATGAGGAGTACGACGACGTGCCCGACGCCGTCCTGCTGTGGTTCCGCGAGGACGACGGCGACCTCACCGACGCACTCGTCGACGCCACGTCGACGGTCGACCCCGGCGCCCCGATCTGGCTCATGACCCCGAAGACCGGGCGTGACGGCCACGTCGAGCCCAGCGAGATCGGAGAGGCCGCGCAGACCGCGGGCCTCGCCCAGACCAGCAGCGTCAACGCCGCCAAGGACTGGACCGGCAGCCGTCTCGTGACACCCAAGACGGCCCGCGCGGGGAAGCGGTAGCTTTCCCGGCACCGGCGGCCCGCCGCAGGGGTTGCGCCCCGCGGCCGTCCGCCGCCCGTCACACGCTGGCCGCGCGGTTCCCCGCGCCCCCTCGGGGGAGCGGGGAACCGCGCGCTTGGCCCACCCTGTGTCGCGGCCCTGCGGCGGTCGCGACGGCCGCGCCGGGTCCCGCGCCTCCCCGAGAAGGGACGCCCGCGCGATGAGCGAGATCAGCGCAGCCCACGAGATCCCCGCGGTCGGCGCCCCGGCACCCGACTTCGCCCTGCCCGACCAGCACGGCCGTACCGTGCGCCTGGCCGACTTCCGCGGCCGGAAGAACGTCGTGCTGCTCTTCTACCCCTTCGCCTTCACCGGCGTGTGCACCGGCGAGCTGTGCGCGCTGCGCGACGAGCTGCCCGCGTTCCAGAACGCGGACGTGCAACTGCTCGCCGTCTCCTGCGACTCGATGCACTCGCTGCGGGTCTTCGCCGACCAGGAGGGCCTGGACTACCCGCTGCTGTCCGACTTCTGGCCGCACGGCGCGGTCTCCCGCGCCTACGGCGTCTTCGCCGAGGACAAGGGCTGCGCCCTGCGCGGCACCTTCGTCATCGACAAGGAGGGCACCGTGCGCTGGACCGTCGTCAACGGGCTGCCGGACGCCCGCGATCTTCACGACTACGCAAAGGCGCTCGAATCGCTGTAGACCTCGGGAACCCGTCACTAAGCTCGGCACGTTGATCCGGCACCAGCGCAGGATCTGTGCACGCGTACGCCACGCACACAGCACGCACGAACCGATTTGGGAGGACTCGTGGGAGTCAGCCTCAGCAAGGGTGGCAACGTCTCGCTGACCAAGGAGGCGCCGAATCTCACGGCCGTCGTCGTCGGTCTGGGCTGGGACGCCCGCACCACCACCGGCAACGACTTCGACCTCGACGCGAGCGCGCTGCTCACCAGCGACCAGGGCAAGGTGCTCTCCGACGCGCACTTCGTCTTCTTCAACAACCTCACCAGCCCCGACGGCTCCGTGGTGCACACCGGTGACAACCTCACCGGTGAGGGCGAGGGCGACGACGAGGTCATCAACGTGAATCTGGCCGGTGTCCCGGCCGATGTCGCGAAGATCGTCTTCCCCGTCTCCATCTACGAGGCCGAGAGCCGCCAGCAGAGCTTCGGCCAGGTGCGCAACGCCTACATCCGGGTGCTCAACGCGGCGGACCAGCGCGAGCTGGCCCGCTACGACCTGACCGAGGACGCCTCGACCGAGACCGCCATGGTCTTCGGCGAGCTGTACCGGCACGGCGCGGAGTGGAAGTTCCGCGCCATCGGCCAGGGCTACGCCTCGGGACTGCGCGGCATCGCCCAGGACTTCGGCGTCAACGTCTGATCGCGGCGGGGGGGGGGGGAGGGGGGGGGGGGGAAGACCCTTTGGGGGCAAAGGACACACCAACCCCAAAGAACCAACCAACAACAACACGAAAGGGGGGGGGGGAAAAAAAAAGGGGGAAAGACCCC